>JAZNAE010000011.1:0-262194 GCA_045586385.1 Lachnospiraceae bacterium | reverse complement strand
AGCAAGTTATGGAATGGCTTGTTTATTACATCTTTAAAGTGTTCTTATTAGATTTTTCTTAAAAGTTTTATAGGCTCGACGCAGTTACAATGACAGCTTTTCGGACAGTCACTCCGGGCAGTGCATTTATAAACAGGGCGTTTCTAAAAAATCTGACGAAAGGTTGTAAAAGTTTCTAAAAAGATTTTTCTGCTACTTAAAAATCGGATTCAAAATCTTGAAAATGTATTTTTGATGATAATTATTCAACACATCCGATGATTTCGTTAATGTCCGTTATGTTGTACTTTTTCATGTAATCTTCAATTCCCTCTACAACCTCCTCGGTCGCATAGGGATTTACAAAGTTCATGGCGCCGACTGCCACAGCTGTAGCACCTGCCATCATAAATTCAATGGCATCCTCAGCATTTGCAATACCGCCCATGCCGATAACGGGAATCTTTACCGCATGGGATGCCTGATAAACCATACGGACTGCCACCGGCTTAATGGCAGGGCCTGACATGCCGCCTGTCTTATTTGCCAGTGCAAAGCATCTCTTATGGATATCAATCTTCATACCGGTCAGTGTATTAATCAGGGAAATGGCATCCGCACCTGCTGCCTCTGCCGCCTTCGCCATCTCGGTAATGTCGGTTACATTGGGGCTAAGTTTCATGATGACAGGCTGTTTTGCTTTCTTTTTAATCTGGGAAGTAATGTCGTAAAGGCAATCGGCCTTTTGTCCGAAAGCAATGGCCCCTTCCTTTACATTGGGACAGGATACGTTGATTTCCAACATATCAACAGGATAATCACCTAACTTTTCCACAACTGCCAGATAATCTTCCACTGTTTTTCCGCAGACATTTACGATGATTTTTGTATCATACTGCTTTAAAAAGGGAATATCTCTCTCTGCAAATACATCAATACCGGGATTTTGGAGCCCGATGGCATTTAGCATACCGCCGTAGGTTTCTGCCACCCTGGGAGTAGGATTTCCCGGCCAGGGAACATTCGCAACCCCTTTGGTCACCACTGCTCCCAATTTATTTAAATCCACAAACTCGCCGTATTCCATACCGGAACCAAAGGTTCCTGATGCTGTCATAACGGGATTCTTAAATTCCACTCCTGCAATTTTTACTTTTGTATTCATATTTCCACATCCTCCGCATCAAATACCGGTCCGTCGGTACAAATTCTTGCATTATTTACATGGGAATGATGGTCTACATCTTTTGTTTTACAGACACATCCAAGGCATGCACCCACGCCGCAGGCCATTCGCTCTTCCAAGGAAATATATGCCTTACATCCGGATGTTTCGGAATATCTTTTAATGGCACGGAGCATAGGCATCGGTCCGCAGGCCATGATTACGTCAGGCGTAATCGCGTTTTCTTCCATGGCCGTAAGTACATTTCCTTTGCATCCAACACTGCCGTCTTCCGTGGCAATAGTTACCTCTGCATATTTTTCCAAATCTTCCTTCAGGAAAAGCTGGCTATCACGATATCCGAGAATAGCCCTCACGCAGGCACCTGCTTCCTTTAATTCTTTGGCAAGCTCTAACATGGGAGGGATACCGATACCACCGCCAAGAAGTACTACCTTCTTATCTTTTGCGGCATCTAAAGAAAAGCCATTTCCCAAAACACCTAAAATTTCCACTTTTTTTCCTGCCTTATAAGACGAAAACTCATCCGTTCCCCCGCCTGCAACTCTGTAGACAATACGAAGACGATTATTTTTCTTGTCCACTTCACAAATGCTGATAGGCCTGGGCAAAAGTTTGGATTTATCCGCGGGATAAACGCCGATAAACTGTCCTGCACCGGCCTCCTGTGCCAGCTGCGTGGTAAGCCACATATCAAATATCCCCGGTGCTATCTCCTGTTGAAAAAACACCGTTGCCGTCATTTTCTTTTTTGCCATGTCTGCTCTCCTTTGTGTTTTATATTTCATCCTGCTTCTGATATACAATTTCACCACCGCAAATGGTATAACGGACCACTCCCGGCATTTCCTCTCCTACAAATGGAGAATTACTTGACTTTGATGCAAATCCTTCTACTTTCCACATCTCATCCGGTGCAAACAACACCAAATCTGCTGCTTCTTTCTCTGCGATCACGCCGCCGCAAAGATGATAAAGCCGCGCCGGCGCTGTACTCATTCTGTCAAAAAGTTCCGGATAAGTCAGATGTCCTTTTAAAACCAGTTCGCGGATTCCAAGGGAAAGGGCTGTCTCCAATCCGATAATACCGCTGGGCGCCTGCGTAATAGGCTTGTCTTTTTCTTCCCTGCTGTGAGGTGCATGGTCGGTGGCAATCAAATCAATCGTTCCATCCTTAAGCCCTTCTATCACGGCCATCCTGTCCGCTTCTTCCCGAAGAGGCGGATTCATTTTAGCCAATGTCCCTTTTTCTATCACGGCATCTTCCGTCAAAGTAAAGTGATGGGGCGTTGCTTCCGCATGAATATTGCTTCCCTGCTTCTTTGCCCTGCGGACAAGTTCAACCGCTTCTTTACTGCTGATATGCTGAATTACCGTTTGGGCACCTGTCAAAAGCGCAAGTGGCAAATCTCTTTCCACCAAATCTATTTCCGCTTCCCGAGGCGAACCGCCAATTCCGAAATGTGCCGCAGCCTTGCCGGCATTTACGCCGTTATTTTGGATTCTCTCCGGATTTTCTTCGTGAAAGCTGATTGGCTTGCCAAGCTTATAGGCTCTTTCCATGGCTTCTTTCACAAGCTCCGGCATAAGCAGGGGGATTCCGTCATCCGTAAAACCAGCAGCGCCTGCATCTACAAGCCCCTCCATATCTGTGAGTTCTTTTCCCTGCATCTTTTTCGTCACGTTTACGCAGCTTTCAATACGGATCCCTGTCTTTTTTCCTTTTTCAAGCACATACTTTAGGGTCTCTTCATTGTCTACCGCAGGATTTGTGTTAGCCATCAGGACAATTCCCGTATAGCCGCCTTTCTTTGCCGCTTCTGCTCCCGTATCAATATCTTCTTTATGGGTAAATCCGGGATCCCTGAAATGTACATGTGTATCAATCAGTCCGGGACCGATTAATAGACCTGCAGCATCAATTACCATCCCTCCGGCATCTGCTCCTTCAGCATCCATTTTTTTTACCTGCATGCCGTTTTTCTTTTCCTCACCGGTAATAATACGGCTGATGATTCCATCCTTTATTTCCAAATCTCCCCGGTACATTTTTTTCTGCACCGGGTCGATAATTGTTCCGTTCTTTATTGTAAGCATGATTTATCCTGCCTTCCTTTATCCTTCTGCTACATTATACCCGACTACTCCCCGTCAAACAAGACTCACTTTCAGATTCATGCCGTCAGTCAAACACAATGGGTTTTTGTAGCTGTTCTGTTTTTATCACCACATAGGGATAAGACGGACTTTGCTTTTTGTCTTCATTTTCCCCCGGCACAGGTCCCTTCAATGTTGTATCAAAATAAATTGCATTACTCGTCTCATATAATGCATTTACCGAAATACTGTATCCTCCTGTTTCCTGCTTACCGTAGCCTCTGCAAATATAAACAAAGCCTGCATCCTCAAAGGTTACCTTAAATCCCTCTTCCTTTTTTTCTTCTATAGTTACCATAAGTTCTTCCGGGAGATTTTCTTCCGCTATCACCGTAAAAGGTATATCCTTAATCTTTTCAAAGGGATCTTCCTTTTTCCCGCAACCTGCCGCTACAAATGAAAAAACAAGGATTACAACAAGCATGAGTGCTATTCCTATTTTTTTATTTCGCATAACATCATTCTCTTTCCTACTTTTTACTAAATTTATGTTTCTTTGCACAAAATGATGTATGAAAATAAAAAAGACAGCAAGACCGCCTGAAGATTTCCTTCAATAAGCCTGCTGTCGTTTTATCTACTGCTCCATTAACGCTTTTGAACTGAGCGTTACGGATACGGTTTTTGCCTGATATCCTGTGGGGCTACCCTGCATAATGGTAAGTTCCACTGTATCTCCTGCCGCATAATAGGTAAGTTCTTCTTTGAGCTCTACCATGGATGAAATTTCCTGGTCATTGATTGCCGTAATGACATCACCTCTTACAAGGCCTGCCTCAAAAGCACCTGTTCCTTCTGATACGGAAGATACATATACACCCATGGGCATTCCGTAAATTTCTGAGTATTCTGCCACTACATCAATTCCTGTAATTCCAAGATACCCTTGCTTTTCTTCATCTACACGAAGCTTCGTTTCCCTAGCCATGAGATTTTCAATAATGGGGTATGCATCGGAAATCGGAATGGCATATCCCATACCCTCCACCGCTGTACCGCCGATTTTATTGGAATTAATACCGATTACTTCACCTCTGATATTTAGAAGTGCACCACCGGAGTTACCGGGATTAATCGCTGCGTCTGTCTGGATAAAGGTGTTGATTTCTTCATCACCTTCCTGTTCCTCCATAGAAACCGTCATATCGACTCCGATAGGTCTGTTTAATGCACTGACAACACCTGTTGTAACGGACTGTCCATAACCCAAAGCATTTCCGATTGCAATCACCGGTTCTCCAACCGTAAGCTGCGTAGAATCGCCTAACGTAGCAATCGCGATTGCATCCTTAGTCTCTTCCTCAACATCCGTAAGCTGCACTGCAATCACTGCCAAATCCTTATGCCTGTCGGAACCTTTCATCTGTGCCTGTGCCTGACTGCCATCACAAAACTGTACGGAAAGCTCTTCTGCCTCTTCCACTACATGGTAGTTGGTCACCAATAAAAGTTCTGTTTCATTCTGTCCCACTATAATTCCGGAACCGCTGCTGTTTCCTTCACTGCTGTACTGCTGCCCAAAAAAGGATGTTGTCTCAATATATTTGTTATTTACGGAAACTACGGAAGGCATTACCGCCTTTACCACTTCTGTCACATCCGTAACCATTGCCTGGGGTACGGATATCCGGTCGATTTCAGAAGCTTGTGATACCTCTGCCACCTCTTCACTTTCCTCGGCTTTTTCCTGCACATCTTCCTGCACTTCTTGCTCTTCTTCCAACACAACCGCCTTTTCCGCCAGACCGCTTGTTTCAATCAAAAACTCAGATGCAGTTGTTACTGCGGCAAACCCGAGTCCTGCAAAAACACCGAATAATAATCCGCAGCAAATACCAAGTGCTATCTTCTTTCCTGCGCCGCCACTCTTCTCAGGCTTTTTCGGTTCTTTCGGAATATGTGAATTTTCCGTTGTATAATGATATGTGTTTGTATTTTCATATTGATTCGGATAATTATTTTCGTACATGGCAATTACCTTTCCCTTTCCTTTATACTTTTCTTCTGAACTTAATTACAGTATATTGGGTAATTGTGTCTATTTTGTGATAAAACCTTGAAAAATTTATTTCCAATACTCTCTATTCATAGAAAGACTGACCACTATTTTCTCTGGAAACTTCCGGTATCGTTTTCCCAAAAAATAGCCGGCATACTTACAAAAACTATGCCAAAAAAGTTTGATAATAAGCCACGGCTTCTTTACGGATATCAAATACCTGCAGGTTTGTTTTACCAGCCTGATTCCTTCACTTTCCGTTTTAATTCCTTCAAAAACCTGAGGAAACTGTGCATGGGAAACTCCCAAATCAAAGTTTCTTCTAAGCTGCTGCAGTCCGCTGTAATTATGGGAATGAACCACTTTTGCATCGGCGACATAGGCGATCTTATAACCTGCATCAATGACGCTTCTTGCAAAAATCATATCTTCATTGAAAATTGTTTTTTTCACAAATCCGCCAAGTTCATCATATACTGCCCTATCATAGGCCGCACACACGTTAGATGCAAAAAAAGTTTTTATGCCAAGGTCCTTTAAATCTTCCCTGCTTTTCATGCTTGATTCTTCCGGATAATTAAAGCTTCTGGTATAACGCTCTATGACACCGCAGTCATCATTTGGCAGCTGCCTTGCATAACTCATCGCTGCCTCTTTTCTTTGTAGCGGTCCAAGCAATCTCTCCAACATCTTTTCATCTTCGGGAATGGCATCATCGGTCATCATAACAAAATATGCACTTTCCGATTCTTTTACGGCACGCCTTCTGGTATACCCGTGATCAAACTCTTTTTTGGAAATGTGTTTCACCACAACATTCTTATACTTCTGCCAGAATTTTGTTCCTTCCACCAGCAAATCAAAATAACTTTGTTCCGTATTCACCAATATAATTTTTTGGATTTCTACCGTCTGCTCTCCCAACTTATCTAAAAGTGTAAAAAGTCTTTTAGTGGGACGATACACCGGAATAATTATGTCTATGTTTCCCATACCCGTCACCTAGCAGAAAAAGGACCATATAATCTGGTCCTTTTCTCTTTCTTATTGTACATTTACAGTCTGTCTATTTTATATAACTTGCTGTATCTGAATATACCTTGTTGCTATACTCCTTAACAGCATCGGAAGGTACATAAGCATCATCATCAAACAGGAATTCATGCAACCAAGCTACATTGTCTTCCAATGATACGGGAACAACACAGCTACCCTTAGAACCGATGGTTCCTGTTGCACGCATATTATCTTCAGGGAATCCTGCTTCACCCACGATTTCATACTTTGCAATATCGCCTAACAGCTCTAATATTTCAGACAAATCAAGGGATGTATAAATCTGCTGGAATACATCATTTGCAATGGTGTTCAGTGCAGCCGGTGATGCAGTCTTTGCCTGGTCGGCGATAGCCATAAGCACTTCTCTCTGACGCTCCGCACGCTTAAAGTCATCACCTGCCGTATAACGGATACGACAGTAAGCTGTAGCCTGCAAACCGTCTAACTTCTGATAACCGGTTGATGTTACGGGTGTATAACTTCTTCCCAAATCTTCCGCCATACAAAGCTGATAGTTGTTCAGATGTTCAAGCTCAGCACTGTCAACATCAATCATAACACCACCAAGTGCATCAATTGTATCACTGAGACCACCGAAGCCCACGGTTACGAAGTCGGTAATATTCATATCAAGGTTCATGTTCAGCATGTTAATTGCCTGCTCAGGACCGCCTTTTGCATAAGCACTGTTACATTTATTATAAGTATCATTTCCCAAGTTCAGGTAGGTGTCACGGTAAACGGAAACTAAATTACATTCTCCGGTATCCAAGTTAATGGAAGCAATCATAATAGAGTCGCTTCGCGTGTTCTTGGTAAGCTCACCCTTTGTGGAGTCAACACCGAATAATGCCACGTTACGGTAGCCCTTCATCGTGGTTTCCTGCTTCACACGGACTTCTTCATTAATAACAATATCTTCTTCCTTAATTTCTACTTTTCCTACTTTTTCTGTTTTTAATACGCCATATAAAACTACAACCATAAGAAGAAGTACAAAAATTTCTACTATGAAAAGAAGAATTTTATTTCGTTTCTTCTTGGCCTGGGTTCTCTCCTCTGCTCTCTTTCTTGCCGCTGCCTTTCTTGCTCTTGCAGCATCTGCGCTGTTTCCGGCAGGCTGTCTTCTGACAGGCTTATTCGGTTGCGTAGCCATACTTTAATCTCTCCCTTATTTCCATTTTCGTCACAGGTTTCATCTTTTGTCCCAAAATGTAACTGGCGACAACACATTTTCTCATAAAAAAATTGATATGGCAACCCCTGACAATTAATTTAATCATTTATTAAGATTAATAAATATACCTTTCCCATTAGTAGGCATTTTTATTAATAAAGCCTTTAAAAATTGTTAAGAACATGATTTTAAAATCAAATGCCATGCTCCAATTTTCGATGTAATACAAATCATATTCCACACGCTTGCGAATGGAGGTATCCCCTCTGTATCCGTTAATCTGGGCCCATCCGGTAAGTCCCGGGCGCACCTGATGTTTAATCATATAACGGGGAATCTCTTCCTTAAACTTTTCTACAAACTGCGGTCTCTCGGGCCTTGGACCCACAAGGGACATCTCACCCATCAAAATATTAAACAACTGGGGAAGTTCATCCAGACTTGTTTTACGGAGAACCTTACCAACCTTTGTCACTCTGGGATCATCCTTCACCGTCCATCCTTTCTCTTCGTCCGATGTTTTCTGCATTTCCATGGTCCTAAACTTATACATCTTAAAAGTTTTGTTATGGAGTCCTACTCTTTCCTGTTTGAAAATAATAGGACCGTTACTTGTAAACTTAACAGCCAGTGCCGATGCAATCATAAGAGGAGAAGAAATAACAATTCCCAAAAGAGAACCTACAATATCCACAATACGTTTAGCCACCCAGTTTACCGTATTGGTAAGCGGTACATATCGGATGTTAATCACCGGAAGTCCCACTAAGTCTTCCGTGTACGGATGGCTGGGAACAAGGGAATTGTAATCCGGAATAAACTTGGTATGAACACCGGATTTTTCACACAAATCTACAATATATTCCAAATGATCATAATCCTTAAGAGCCAGGGTAATGGCAATCTCGTCAAGCTTGTTTTCCGGGAGAATGTAATGGATATTTTCAATACGGCCCACGACTTTTATCCCTTTATACGTGGTACCTGCCGGAATCCTGTCATCCAAAATACCCCTGATCACATATCCCCACTGGGGATTGGCGTTAATTCTGGTAATATACTCTTCCGCTGCTCTTGAATATCCGATAAGAAGAATATACTTCATATTGTAACCTTTTCTTCTAAAAAACTGAAGCAGGCTACGGATAACGGAACGGAATGCCGTTGTCAGCAAAATGTTAATCACATAAAAAAGTCCCATCATAATACGGGAAAAATGCTGCTGTTTTACAATAAAGAGTACAACGATAAAAAACACCAACCCTATGGTGTTTGATGTGATGATATTAATAATCTCATACTTACGTCTTGTGGCCCTTTTGGGCTTATACATATTAAAGTAGTAATAAATCAAAATATATCCGGGCACAAGAAAATAAAGGAAACTGAAATAGGTTTCCTTCGGAAGTGCTCCCGCACCGGGCTCGGTTCCCGCAATAACGGTCGCAAACTTTATATACCATGCAAGCAGGTAAGAGATTGCCACCACAATGGCATCCACCACCAGATGCAACCGGTTAAAAATTTTCTGATTGTCCTTTATCATATCCTGTACCCTTCTTGCGAATATTTTACAATATTATTACAAAAAGCACAACTCAAAAAAATCTTCTCACAAGACAGACCCAAAGCTGCCCTTGAATCCAAAAATAATTCGGCAAATTCTTCCACTTAAAGGCAACTTTTCTCTTTCTTCCTTCCCCCAAAAAAGAAAGTTTCAATCCTTTCACAACGCCTCTTATATAAGTCTTCCCCATTTTCTTACGGACAAAAAACAAAAATTTTATAAAGTATCCCGCAAGCAGAAAAGGCAGATTGATAACCACCTGTAAAAAGGGCATATTTTTATAAATTAAATACACGCTGTTTCTTGCTGACAAATCCACTTTAAAGGGATTATGTCTGGAACCGCTGACAGCACTTCCCGCATGATAAAGAAGTGCTCCCGGTACAAACCTGTTACGATAACCAAAAATATTGGCACGGTAACCTACATCCATATCCTCCAGATAGGCAAAATGTGCTTCATCAAACAAACCGATTTCTTCAAACACAGCCCTGCGATACAAGGCCCCCGCCGCACAGGCAGAAAAAATAAGGTCAGGCTTGTTATATTTTGACACAGGCTTATCCTTACCTCTGGCAAATGCCCATCCAAGCGCACTGTAGAAGTCACCGGCATCATCCAGTTTATCCGGATGATACATATCAATCATCTTTGCACTAACGGAAAATATCCTCTTATCCTCATCAAGTGCCTCTTCCAGCTGCCTGATACAATCTTTATCAATTGTGGTGTCGTTATTTAACAAAAACACAAACTCTGTTTCTGCTGCTTCAATTCCCACATTTACCGCATGACAAAATCCGGTGTTTTCCGGAAGGGAAATCAAGGTCAGATTGGAAGAGTTCTCATACTCCCTTTCTACAAACTCCCTGCTTTGGTCCGTAGAAGCATTATCCACAACGATAACCCGCGGAACAATACTGCCTGCAAAAACAGATGCAAGACATGCTTTAATATATTTTATTCCATTGTAATTGGGAATCACGACAGTGGTACGGCACGCCACCCTATTCGCAACCACCTGTTTTTTTATGCTTTCCATTTGCTAAATCCTCTTTTAACCTTTTGTCTCCCGAATCATCTTCCCAGTCTGTCTTCTCATTCTATTTTCTCAATCATCGCCGGATCCCAGATGATACGCATACCTTTCTCTCTTACCTTTGCACAGAAACGCAAACTGAGTTCTTTATAATCCACATCTTTTTTCAGGCAATCCTGCCAGTTAAATCTTCCGTCTCTTGGATTCTCCAAATAAGGAAGTCCCAAAAGCTCTTCCATAATCTCTCCGGCCTTAGCCGATACTTTCATACAACGGATATCAACTGCCTCCGCTTCCTGACAAAGTACTGCCCTGTGAAGATAACCGCTATACTCTTTATGCAGCCCTTCGTACAGAGCCTCTCCGGATGCCGTATATATACCGCCCGTTATTTTATTATTCTTTCCAAGCAACTTGCCACCCACAACCGCCACATCAGTTCTGTTGGCAAGCAGGTCCGGTGCATACTCTATCCGATAGAATCCCAGATGCTTTAAATGAGAAACCTTTCCTTTCCACTGCCTGCTTCGCATGAAATCTTCCAACGCACGTTTGCCGGCATCGTAAGCATACCGCTTACTCTCCGGATTCTCCGCAGTGGATGCCTCATGACATCTCCAGTGATACAACACTTTCGGAATGTGTGCTATCAGAAGTTCCCTCGCCCGCTGTGGACGCATTTCCTTTCCAAGCATATAAGCCACAGCTCGCAGCACCAAGTCATAATCCTGGGCCCCGTCACAAATCGTCCTAAACTGCAGTTCTTGCATAAGCTGACGTTTCATGACCAGCAAATGACAGATATAATTATTGCTCAAAATCAAATCTAGATTAAACTTTGGTTTCCTATTCACTTCATAGTAAGTGGTCTCATCACCGTTGCATTTGTCCTCATCGGAATATAACATCTGTAATTCTATTCCCTCTTCCCGGGCCTCTCTAATGCGTGATGCCATCTCATATAAAGCATCCGGTGTCAGCACATCATCATGATCAAGCAACGCTGCGTAATCTCCCGTTGCATACATAAGTGCCTGATTGGTGTTTGCAGAGATACCGCCGTTTTGCCTTAGTCTCTTATATTTAATCCTGTCATCTTGATAAGTTTTCACTACCGTTTCCACGCAGTCGCTACTGCTTGCATCGGCTATAATGAGTTCAAACTTTTCATAACTCTGCCCAAGCACGGATTGCAATAACCTATGCAGATATTCCGCATTTGTTTCGTAGGCAGGCACCAAAATACTGAACTTACAATCAAACCCCTTTGACTCCTTCCGTTGCTTTTCCAGAACATCTTCCGACACGGGTTCATAACGGTAATTATCCGTTTTTGCTTGCTCCATTCGTTCCTTTGCAGCATAATATGCATTTTTCAATCCGTTTTTCTTTAAGTAATTGACTGTTTTTCTCACATTACTTACTTTCAGGACTTTTCCCATAGTTACTCCCATTTTACCTTGTATTCAAGAATCGCCCGCCAGGCCGGCTGTGCCGGCTTAGCAGGGCGATTGTTCACAAATCAATTTTTACTTATAAATATGCTTTTAAGCTTTCTGTTAATTTGGCTACCTTCTCTTCGGCATCCGCAAGGCTTGTTCCTTTCACACCCATATAGAACTTAATCTTAGGCTCTGTTCCGGAGGGTCTTGCACAACACCAGGAATCATTGGATAAGTCAAAGTATAATACGTTTGATTTAGGAAGGCCTGTGCTCTTTTCTTCGCCTGTCTCCAAATTCTTTGCAATATCGTTATCATAATCCCTGAATTCCTTAACGGTAAGCTCTCCGAAATTCTTAGGCGGATTGCTCCTTAACTTATTCATCATCTCTGCAATCTGCGCTGCACCGTCAATTCCTTTTAAAGTAATTGCGTACTGTGTTTCTTTATAATAGCCGTATTTCTCATAAAGCTTTAACATCTGGTCCCAAACGGTAATGCCGTTTTTCTTACACCATGCAGCCATTTCACAAAGACACATAACAGCAACAACCGCATCCTTATCTCTTGCATGGGTACCTGCCAGACATCCGTAGCTTTCTTCCAAACCGAATACATAATTGTTGGAACCGCTCTGTTCAAAGAACTTAATCTGCTCACCGATATATTTAAAGCCTGTGAGCACTTCGATAAATTTTACATTGTAATCCGCTGCAATCGCCGCTGCCATGTTGGTCGTTACAATGGTACTTACCAGTGCCGGATTTGCAGGCATGGTACCTGTCGCCGTTCTTTCCCTTAAAATGTATTCCGCAATCAGCATACCGGACATATTTCCCGTGAAAGGAATGTATTCGCCGGACTTTGTATCCAGTGCGTAAATACCGAGACGGTCTGCATCCGGGTCTGTAGCAAGAATGATATCCGCATTCTTTTCTTTCGCAAGCTTAAGAGCCAGTGTAAATGCCTTCGGATCTTCCGGATTGGGATATTCCAATGTAGTAAAGTTCGGGTCGGGCATTTCCTGCTCGGGAACCACATACACATTCTTAAATCCAAGTTCGGAAAGGATTCTCCTTACGGGAACATTTCCGGTTCCGTTAAAGGGCGAATATACTATCTTAATATCATCTGCAACTTCTTTGATGATTTCGGGATGAATAATCTGTTTCTTTAATTCTTCCATGTATGCATCATCGATTTCCTTACCGATTACCACATAAAGGCCTGCCTCCATAGCGTCCTTTTTACTCATGGTCTTTACATCATGATAATCCGTAACAGCCTTTACTTCTTCGATTATTTCTTTATCCTTGGGTGCTGTAACCTGTGCACCGTCTTCCCAGTATGCCTTGTATCCGTTATACTCCGGAGGATTGTGGCTTGCTGTCACTACAATACCGGAAATACAGCCCAGCTTACGAAGGGCAAAGGAAAGCTCCGGGGTAGGGCGAAGAGAATCAAACACATAGGCCTTGATTCCGTTTGCTGCAAGACAAAGTGCTGCCTCATCTGCAAATTCCGGTGACATTCTTCTGGAGTCGTATGCAATGGCTACGCCCCGCTCCTTGCCACCCTGCTTGATAATATAATTGGCAAGTCCCTGGGTTGCCTTTCTGACGGTGTAAATATTCATACGGTTGGTTCCGGCACCGATAACCCCTCTCAGTCCCCCGGTTCCGAACTCTAATTCTTTATAAAAACGATCTTCAATTTCCTTTTCGTCGCTTCCGATTGCGCGAAGTTCTTCTTTGGTTGCCTCATCAAAATAAGAATCATTTAACCAGAAATCATACTGCTGTTTGTAACTCATAGAAAACCTCCTGCCATATATTTTTGCGTATACTGCCTGTCCTATTATTATACCATAGCCCGCCTATATTTTCAAAGCAAAGTCACTTCTATCCAAGGAAAAGTTTGGATTGTAGTAAGGGTCCCCTGCCTTCAGCACACTTTTCCACTTATTTCTGAACTTTTCGGATTCCTGCTCGTAGCGTTTTGCCTTTTCCCCCTCGTTATCCAGACCTCTTGAAATGGATTCATAGTGATATAATTCCGCAAAAGGAGTAAATACATTCAGCAGTCCCATTTCACGCAGTTTCAAGCAAAAATCCACATCATTTAAGGAAATGGCAAAGCCTTCGTCAAGACCATTCACTTCATCAAACAGCGCCTTCTTCACCAAAAGACAGGCACCGGTTACGGCAGATACGTTCTGGGCATAGCAAAGTCTTCCCATATATCCCAAGTTTTCCCTGTGCTGTCCGTAGTGGCTGTGTCCCGCAGTTCTGTGGGCTCCAAGGGCAAGTACCACGCCGGCATGCTGAATCGTCTTGTTTTCGTAGTAAAGCTTTCCGCCTACTGCTCCCACATCTTCTCTCTGGGCATACATTAAAAGTTCTTCCATCCAGTTTACGGTAATCACCTGGGTATCATTATTCAGCAGAAGAATGTAATCTCCTGTTGCATGGGATACTCCGAAGTTATTGACTGCGGAATAATTAAATCCCACATTTTCAGATGATGCCTTATAGGTCACCACCTTCACCTGTTCTATCTCTTCCAGTTCTTTATAATAAGCAAATATTTCTTCGGAAGCACTATTATTTTCCACCACAATGATTTCATAGTTTTCGTATGTGGATTTCTCAATAATAGAAGAAATACAACGTTTCAAATCTTCTGCGTGATCTTTATTTGCAATCACAATGGATATCTTCGGATTTCCATCTATGGAATACCGGATTTTAAAAATCGTTTCAAACGCTCTCGTGGAAGTAATCTGGAAATGCTCATAACCATGTCTTTTCAAATGATCAGATACCGCTCCCTTTGCCGCCTGTACCGCATAAGGCTTCGCATCAATTCCGGACGCAACACTTCCCGCATGGGAACGCCAATAATAAAGAAGCTTCGGCACATGAACCACTTTCTTTGCCCTGTCGGTAAGCCGCAGAATCATGTCATGGTCCTGGCTTCCGTCAAATTTGGGACGGAATAATTCCGTTCCGTCCAAAAGAGTCCTTGCGAACACACTAAAATGGCAAATATAGTTGTTTGCACGGAGATTATCAATGGCAAAGTCCGGTTTAAAATGCATGGTGAGCATATGGTTAATGTCATTTCCCTTAAAGGTTGTTTCATCACAATATATGTAATCTGCACCCTGTTCATTTATTACCTTCACATATTCATAAAGGGCAGAAGGATGCAGCACATCATCGTGATCAAAAAGTCCGATATATTCTCCTGTGGCAAGTTTTAAACACTCATTGGTGTTTCCCGCAATACCGCCGTTTTTCTCCAGTTTCTGATAAACAATGCGGCTCTCTCCGGCTACTTCCTTACGGATATATTCTGCACAGATTTCTCCCACATAACCATGCTCTGCGTCGGAGCCGTCTGCCAGGCATAGCTCCCAGTTATCATAGGTCTGATTTGTCACGGACTCAATCATTTCCTTAAGGAAATTTTCAGGAGTATTGTAAAGAGGCACCAGAATACTGATTTTTACCCTGTTTTCAAACACCGTCTCCTGCTGCAGTTTTCTTTCGGCTTCATCCGGGAAACTCTTAGTTCCGTAGCGTTCCATGGCTTGGCGCTCAATACTCTTATATTTCAGCTTTGCCCAAACACCGCGGAGATTTCCGCAATTTTTCAGTCTATCGCGCTGGCGGATAGCAAAATGCATCCCTTTCCGTAACGGCGAAGACATCTTCCATAAAGGATTGTTCTTGATTCTGTTTAATTTAAAGGTAAGTTCTTCATTCTTTGCCTCCAAAACAGCTACGCGCTCTGCCAAATCGGCTGTTTTGATATGTTCTTTCTCATAGGCTTCTTTAAAATCCATATTGTCCATACCTTTATTCCTTCCTATCTGTTTACTGTGGTGTTTTTAAGAGTATCCGTCACCGACTGTGCGGTATCATCCACCGCAAGCACCCAGCTGCTATAATTTACCAGTTTTAATCTGGAGCACTGATCCTCTGCCAGCATGCCGAATCGGTACACCCCTTGCGGTATATCGGAAAGCCTTACCTTACCGGCATATCCGGTTAAATCTACATTTAACTGGTCTTTCAAATTCTTTCTGATATCCGGTCTGTACTGATCCTGCGTGCAAATGAGAAAAACCTGCTTTGTTTCCTTATTTTCAAGGAAAAGTGTCTTTTTATAACATGCGTTATTTGTACCGATTACAAAGCTGTATCCCTGGAAATAATACCCCAAATCTTCTTTTAGCGGCTCCGCCTTTCCTCTTCCCGGCGCTACGCCGTATTTCCACTTATAAATGTCCATGGCACCTTCCATGCCGATCACCACGCAGGCATCTTCCCTGACATTTTCGGGTAAGCATTCCTTCATTTCCACCTTCGCCCACGGCATTTTCAAATCCACCTGATAGTGATATGCCGCCGTATACTCCGATTCCAGCATATCTGTGGTCAGATATTTGTGATAAAACGGGTCATGACCATAGATTTCCTGGTGCTTTTCATAAAGAACATCCTTTTCCCTAAGGAGTCTTAGCTGCTTTTCTTCCGATTCGCCGTCTTTTCCGCGGCTTAAGGATTCATGATGATACAATATCACATCATTTCTTACCATATTATAATAGCCTGCTTCAAAAATCTTATAACAAAGGTCCACATCGTTAAATGCAACCGCTAATTCTTCCTCAAAACCGCCCACCTGTTCAAATACACTTCTTTTTACTAAAAGGCAGGCACCGGTCACCGCCATCATATCATGGACACCCCTGTTTCTTCCATAATAGTGATTGTCCTCATCAGACAAAAACTGAAGTTTATGGGCCGGTCCTACTCGAAGGTTGGTAATTCCTGCATGCTGGATAATTTTGGAATCCGGATACAAAAGTTTAGCTCCCACGGCTCCCGCGTAAGAAAGCTGTGCCTTTTCGGCCATAAGGGAAAGCCAATCCTCCTGAATAACTTCCATATCATCATTTAAGAATAACAAAAGTTCTCCCTTGGCAAGTCTTGCACCCAGATTACACATACGGGAAAAGTTAAAAGTCATAGGTTCATGGTGATATTTGATAAAAGCTTCCTCTTTTCCACCATTTCCTTTTTGATTTAACTTTAAAACTTCCTCTTCTATCTTCTGTTTATTTTCAGCATTACTGCCGTTGTCTACAATAATAATCTCATAAGGATTCCCTGTCTTCGTTTTTTCCACCAGCGAATGAATGCAGGTAAACAGTACATCCGGATTATCTTTAGACGGAATGATCACTGAAATAAACCCATTCCCGGCATCCGCTTCCGCTGTCGCCGGATTAGATCCACTTCCGCCTTCTTCAATGGCCTGCTCGGGCAATTTCCAATCCTTCACAGCCCCATAGCCTTCTTTATCCCCATGGAACAAAATCTCCGGAATATGACAAACCACACATTCCTCATTCTTCTTTCTTACAGAAAAAGCACCGTTATCCTTAAGCACACTCTCTAAAAGTGCATAAATGCCCTCTTCTTCCACTATATGCTTTTCTGCTACTGCAAGCAGTTTTTTTCTTCTTACCGCAACAAGACTTCCGAAATAATAGGAGGATAAAAAGGTATCAGGGGACCAATCGGGTTTCAGCCAAGGGTTTACCCTAACTCCGTCTTTTTCCACATCTTCATCCCCGTAAATCAAAATTATATTTTCATTTTCTTTCAATTTACGATACAGCATCGGCAACGCAAGTTTCGACAGTTTTCCTTCTACAGTCTGCAATAAAATAACATCTGCATCGGTTTTTTTCAAAATTCTCAGTAATTCTTGTCCGTTTCCTGCACCGGTAATTTCCTTCGGTAACAACAAAAATGAAAATCCGGCCTCTTTTTGCTCTTTATCTTCAAAAAGTTCGAAATATCGATAATTGCATACATTTCCTGCATGATATCCGTCATTTTTCGCCCCGCGACTTTCAGATGGATCACATTCTGAATCATTTGTCAGACTCTTTCCTCTCTCTGACACAAAAATACTTTCAACTTCTATTTCACTTTCCAGCCTCTTAATCCAGGTGTCATAAGACATTCTCTTCTCTTTCAGTTCTTTTTCATACCTTTTTTCCTGCTTTTTCGTAAGTATATGCTTCAAACTCTTCTTAAGCGGGTTCATGTCTTTTCCTCCTTTCCAAGTAGGCCCATCTCGTCATCAAACATCAAATATGGATTTAACGGAAGAATCCTTTCTTTCCTGTAGCCATTCCTGCTGCAATTCCTTCCGGAAGATATGCTATCTCTAACTCTACGGATAATGTATTTTCTCCGCTCATAGGCAGCTCACTTACCATGACAGTCATGTTCGGGTCCGCTGTTGCAAACACGTAAGTGTCATTTTCCAGTGCTTTTCCGTTTGTTATCAGGCATTTTTTGTTCATAGGAACTGCCTGTCCGTTAAGAAGCAGTGTTTTTATTTTCACGATACAGCATCTGTCCGCCGGATCAATTCGAAGCTGCGTCACATTTCCATCAAAAGGAATTTCTGCTTCAATCAGATTTTCCTGCGTATAAACATCCGGCAGATAATAAGATTCTTCCTCAGAGAAACCGTTTCCGCTGTTCACATATACCTGAATCCGTTTATCCAATATCTCCTGCAGATATCTTTCCATCAGCATCTTAGGGTCTACACTGTAGGTTCCGATGGTGGCTCTGATTTCCCCCATGGACTTACGCTTTCCTGTTACGCTCTTCTGGAACTTCAGTTCCTTCTCACGATACTCATCCGCCTCGGCAGGGGTAATTCCAAGTTTGCTAATTATATAATCAAGATTTAATTTATTTCGCTTTTCTTCCTCTAAGATGTAGCAGTAAACCGCCCGGAAGGCAATCTCTTTTGAAGAAATCTTCTCTTCCTTTGTCCACTCATAATCGATGACCGTCCACTTATCGCCATCTACCAATATATTGGCAAATATCAGGTCATAATCAGTAACCGCCTTCTCTTCATTAAAGGAAATATACTCCAGATACTTATCAAAAAGGGCATAAAATCCATCGATATCGTCGCACTCCAGACGCTCGTCCAAAAGGGCCTCCAATGTCCTGCCTTTTTCATAGGGAAATACCGCATATCCGGCATCTTCCAGCCATTTGCAGGCATTTATATTAAGCCCGCTTCCCGCATAACGCATGGTAAGTGCGTCGCAGTAATGCTCCATTTTCTTTACATGCGCCTTAGCATCCGGTGTGAGCGGAATCTTACGAATCTCCCGCCCTGCTTTCGTCTCTGCAAGCTCCGTCCTGAGCATATATTCGTCTGCCCTGTCATTGGAATACTTGGCATAAACAGTCTCCGGTTGCTTGCCGATGAGCACCATATAGGAGTTTGAAAAGATATCAAACAGCTTGTCCGTCACAATTCCGTCAAAGACATACTTCTCATTGAAAAGAAGCATTCTGTCTCTGTCGAAATTACGCATGTTATTTGTAAGTTCTCCCACTTCCGGTAGTCTCTTGTCTGAGTAAATCACGGTAGGGAACTTGTAATCCGGGTAAGGATAATAGAAAGAATAAGCACTGATGTCACAGTTCTTCATAATTCTTTCCAGACCGCATCTGGTAAAGGTTCTGGCGCTACCGCCCTCAGGATAGCCTTCCAGACCGGAAAAATAGGTTCCCACATGGTCTTCCTTGCATCCTGCAAAATACTTTAATCCAAATTTATTCTCTATGGCAATTACCAGACATCCGTCTTTTTTTACATGCTTATGCATGATTTTTAGAAAATCTTCATAAGGCGTCCCGGTCTGCATATAAGAATTGGCGTATTCGAACACACCAATCAGACACACATAGTCATAATCAAAAGGAAGCTCCGGCTCAATATCGCTGAAGTTTCCTACGTGAATGGTAATATTATCCCTATCCTGGTTGCGATAGGCATTGATGTGGCTTCTCCTTGCGGATAATTCCACACAAGTCACTTCCCCTGCCTTTTCAGACAGTTTGTCCGTAATAGCACCGCATCCGGAACCGATTTCCAGCACCTTATGGTTTTTCCCTATGGGAAGAAAATCCACGATATTGGCTCTGAGCGGCGATAAATGATATAAAATAGGCCAACTGCCCTTTTCTTCAATGATCTTAGGAAACTCCACCCTTGATGCACTCTTTACAATGGCTAAAAGTTCATCCTCAATACTTCCGTCGCTGTAAAGGTCTTTCCCCGGATAATGTCCGTAATCTAATTTAACGTTGCCGATTTGTTTCGGCAACGCACTGATTAATTCTTCCTGTTTCAAATGTAACGGCTTTACTCTTTCCTGTTCCTGCTTCATAACTTATCTCCCGCATCCTTTACTTCTATCTGCGAATTCATATCATAGTAACCTACGGTATCCTTATCGGAAATCACCGTTATGTTCAACACATCATACAGTCTATGATATACCTGAAACTCTTCTTTTTCAAATCCCGTAACTCCCAGGGAAAGCAAATAGTCTCCACCCTGCAGGTCAAGTTTTTGTGTAAACGCAATTTCTTTTACGCTTCCTGCACTGACGGAAGATAAAAACGCTTTCTCAATCATAGTATTGGTACCCGTAATCTCCACACCGCGCACATTTTTAATGGTAAAAGCGAAAATAGGTGCTTCAATATCCTCATAAAAACGCACTTTCATGTGCACGGTACATTCCTTGCCCTTCATGACGGCACCGGTATTTCTGCCCGCATCATCCGTAATCCGGTATTCTTCAATCACTGCCGCCTTCGTACCGTATTCCAAAAGCTCCGGATTTATCACATTGGCGTTCACTTCCTGTGCCTCTTTCTTCTTATGCTGGTCCACAGAGGCTGCCGCTGCGGCTTCTATCTCCTTATCGTCCAGCAGGTTATGATCATCCTGTGTATCCGGCTGATACTGGCCCACAAGCACCTGCTTGTACGTATCTATCATCTCTTTAGGGCTTCCTTCGCCCAGCTTTACTCCCTGGTTTAAAAGCACTACCCTGTCACAGTACTTGCTGATACTGCTTAGGTCATGACTTACAAATACGATGGTTTTTCCCATCTCCTTAAACTCTTCAAATTTATGATAACATTTTGCCTGAAAAAACACGTCACCTACGGAAAGAGCTTCATCTACAATCAAAATTTCCGGCTCGATATTGATGGCAACGGCAAAAGCCAGTCGTACAAACATACCACTGGAATAAGTCTTTACCGGCTGATATACATAGTCCCCGATATCCGCAAAGCCTAATATATCATCCATTTTTGCATCTATTTCTTTTTTGGAAAAGCCCATCATGGTGCCATTTAAGTACACATTCTCAATGCCGTTGTATTCCATATTAAAACCGGCACCAAGCTCAAGCAGCGCAGAAATACGTCCGTTTACATGCACATCACCGCCACTGGGGTTAAGTACCCCGGTAATAATCTTAAGGATCGTGGATTTTCCGGAACCGTTAGTCCCGATAATCCCTACCGTCTCGCCTTTGTAAATGGTCATGTCCACGCCCTTTAACGCATACTTCTCTTTATATTTCTTCTTTCTGCCGGGCATCAGGGCTTCTTTTAATCTGTCCGAAGGCTTGTCATACAGCTTGTAGGCTTTTTCAAGGTTTTCCACCTGTATGGCAATTTCTTTCTTGTTTTCCATGCTTCTTTCCTTTTCTGCTTACATTACATCCGCAAAATGTACTTTCAGTCTCTTAAATATCAAGGTTCCCACGCAAAACAGCGTCACCGTAAAAATCCAAAAATATGTGGAGGAGTAAAAATGTTCATAGAACCAGTTCTCTCCGTAAATTGCTTCCCGATATCCGTTCACAATATACACAAGAGGATTTAACTTAAGGAGCGTTATCACCTTGTCATCATGGAACATATCAATATTCCAAAGAATGGGAGTCGCCCACATCCCTACCTGAAGGGCAATGTTAATAATCTGTGCCAAATCCCTGAAAAAAACCACAATCGCGCATGTGCAATAGCTTGCAGCCAGCACCAGCACAAAAGCACAAAAGCTGTAATAAATCAGCTGCAGCATATTGATTGTGGGAAAGTATCCGTAAATTGCTGCCACAATCAACAAAATCACCACAAAAAATATATGAATGAAGGTTGCCGCAATGAGCTTGATGATCGGCAAAATACTGATTTTAAACACAACCTTCTTTACCAGATAACTGTATTCAAGGAGTGCATTCGTTCCATTGGTAATCATTTCCGAAAAATAAAACCACGGTACAAGTCCTGCCGTCAAAAACAGCACATACGGAACTTCCACACCGCTTGCCACCATTTCACTTCTCGTATTGAAAATTACATCAAACACGATCCAATACATCACTACGGTCACTACCGGCTGAACCAGGGCCCACACAAAGCCTAAATAAGAACCAGCATATCTCTTTTTAAAGTCATTCCTTGCCAGCTTCCATATCAGTTCCCTGCTCTGGAACAATTCTTTCGGAATAATAAAAATCCTGTCATAATAAATTCCGAAAATAATACATGCCAATGCCAGAAGCGCGCAGGCGCAGTATTTCTTTAGTGCCTCCGTATGCTGGTCCGGTGCCAGGGGATTGCTGTGCGTAAGTATGGCAACTGCCAACAATAAACAAACAATATAGAAAACAGCTATCCCAAGAGGTCTCGGAATACTTTTCAGACGGGATACCCCGCTTTTTCCCTTATTATTTTTCATCTCTACCTATCCATTCTTTCTGCTTTCGGTATATTCTTTGATACCACCCCATTTTTGATCCCTTTCGGACATAATCAGCTTTGCATCCGCTTCTATGGGCCACTCAACGCCGATATCAGGGTCATTATACATAAGACCTCCTTCATCGCCGGGATGATAAAAATCGGAACACTTATAAGCGAATTCCGCATAATCGGAAAGTACAACAAAACCATGTGCAAATCCTTTTGGTATAAAGAACTGCTTTTTATTTTCTGCAGATAAAATCACGCCATACCATTTGCCGTATGTTGCGGAGTTTTCTCTCAAATCCACTGCCACATCAAAAACTTCCCCGTTAATAACCCTCACAAGTTTATCCTGGGGATGATTGATTTGAAAATGAAGTCCTCTTAAAACATTCTTCACGGAAGCAGACTGGTTGTCCTGCACAAATGTCACATCAATCCCTGCTTCTTTAAAGTCATTGGCTTGATAGGTTTCCATAAAGTAGCCTCGCTGATCCCCAAGCACCTGCGGCGTAATCACTTTTAAACCTTCTATTTCACATGTTTCTACCGTTATCTTTCCCATTACTTTTATCTCCTATTTCTTCTTTAAAGGCCTTCAGCCACTTCTTTCATATATTTACCGTAATCCGTCTTCATAAGCGGCTCTGCCAGTTTTAAAAGCTGCTCTTTGTCAATAAATCCTCTCTTATAAGCAATTTCTTCAATACAGGAAATGTAAAGTCCCTGGCGCTTCTGGAATGCGGACACAAAGTCTGCCGCATCAAGAAGGGAATCATGATTTCCCGTATCCAGCCATGCAAAGCCTCTTCCCAAAGTCTCTACGCGAAGGGTTCCTCTTCTTAAATATTCATTATTGATACTTGTAATTTCAATTTCACCTCTAGCGGAGGGCTTTACATTCTTCGCAATCTCCACTACATCATTGTCATAGAAATAAAGTCCCGGCACTGCATAATTGCTCTTAGGATGTTCCGGCTTTTCCTCGATGGAAAGAGCCTTACCGTTTTCATCAAATTCTACTACGCCATACTCCCTGGGATCACGCACATAATATCCGAAAATGGTAGCTCCGTTCTTCCTTTCTGCCACTTCACGAAGCACTTTTGAGAAACTCTGTCCGTAGAAAATATTGTCACCCAAAACCAATGCAACGCTGTCTTCTCCGATAAAATCAGCACCGATAATAAACGCATCCGCAAGACCCCTTGGCACCTCCTGAACCGCATAAGCAAACTTCATACCAAGCTGGCTTCCGTCTCCCAACAGTTCTTCAAACACCGGCAGGTCCCTGGGCGTGGAAATAATGAGCACTTCCCTGATTCCCGCAAGCATTAATGTGGATAAAGGATAATAAATCATGGGTTTGTCATAAACCGGCATAATCTGTTTGCTGATTGCCTTTGTCAGGGGATACAATCTGGTTCCGGATCCTCCCGCTAAAATAATACCTTTCATCTGTCATACCTCCGTCCTGTATCTTTCGATACGGGATAACACCTTATCTGTCTTTATACATTGCCTCGTAGTATTTCTGATAATCTCCGCTGGTTGCATTTTTCATCCAGTCTTCATTTTCAAAATACCATTTGATGGTCTTTCTGATTCCTTCCTTAAACATAGTTTCAGGCTCCCAGCCGATTTCTGCTTTAATCTTGTCAGGTGCAATAGCATATCTTCTGTCATGTCCCTTTCTGTCTGCCACATAAGTAATTAGCTTTTCACTGACAAGTTCTTTTCTGGGATCGCCTTCAGGAAGCATATCCTGCAATGTATCTAAAATAATATGAAGAATTTCAATATTCTGTTTTTCATTGTGTCCGCCTACATTGTAGGTTTCAAACAGCTTTCCTTTTTCCTGCACCATGTCAATTGCCTTCGCATGGTCTTCCACATAAAGCCAGTCACGCACATTCTTTCCATCGCCGTATACAGGAAGATTCTTTCCCTGAAGGGCATTGTTAATCATAAGCGGAATGAACTTCTCCGGAAACTGGAAAGGTCCGTAATTATTGGAACAGTTGGTAATGTTCGCCGGGAATTTATAAGTATCCATATACGCCTTTACAAGCATATCGGAGCTTGCCTTGCTTGCAGAATAAGGACTGTGAGGATCATAAGGTGATGTCTCATAGAAAAACGCATTTTCGTCATCGGGAAGAGAACCGTACACCTCATCCGTTGATACATGAAGGAATTTCTTTCCTTCTTTAAAGCTTCCGTCAGGAAGCTCCCATGCGGCCTTTGCACAGTTTAACATAACTGCTGTACCAAGTACGTTTGTCTGCACAAATACCTCTGGAGTTTCGATACTTCTGTCCACGTGGCTTTCTGCCGCAAAATGAACCACTCTGTCAATGTCATTCTCCGCAAAAATTTTTGCAATTGCTTCTTTGTCACAGATATCTGCTTTTACAAACGTATAATTGTCTCTCTTTTCTACATCCTTTAAATTCTCAAGGTTTCCTGCGTAAGTAAGCACATCCACATTGATGATTCTGATTTCGTTGTCATATTTCTTAAACATGTAATGAATGTAGTTTGAACCGATAAATCCGGCTCCGCCTGTTACCAAATAAGTTCTCATAACTTTCTCCGTTTCTGTTTATTCTTAGTATCCCATATAACTGATATTCATATCTACATTTCCGCTGATACCGGCAACGCTTCCTTTGGAAGAATACTGCCACATATCATATCTGGTACGTGTGTATGTGGGTGCTGCCGCATACTGGGCAAGCCACAATTTGTAACCCGTCAGACTGGGTGTGTCCATATAGCTCTCGAACCATGTCTTGTTCGCATAAATTCCTGCTTTATATCCTGAGTTCTGGATTGTCTGGCAGAATGCTTTACATACCGCCGTTCTTGTCGCCGGGTTGATGGCATCCGCACGGCCGTGACTGGCCTCCACGTCAAGGAATACCGGATAGGAAATATTAAATCCCTTAATCAAGCTAAGGACCATGGATGCTTCTTCTACCGCCTCCACTTCATTCATTGCCTGGGTAAAGAAATAAATTCCCACCTTAAGGCCCGCATTCTGTGCACCTTGGATATTTTTCTTAAAGGTAGGATCTTCAATCAATGCTCCCGTTGTCGATCCGCGATAACCGCATCTGATGATAACATAGGAAACACCGCTGCTTTTTACCGCATTCCAGTCAATATTTCCGTTCCACTTGGAAACGTCAATACCTAGATTTCCGGAACCGCTGTCAAGTACACCATTGGCGTTAAAGTTATATTTTGCTCCCTGAATAACCTGTTCACCGGTTACCTTATTTCCGTTTTTGTCAAAGAAATATGTGGAACCGTCTATCGTCTGCCATCCGGTGTAACGATATTCACCGGTGGTCTTGGTTACTTTTTTATAAAAGGCGCTAATGTCTCCATTAAAGTAATCTGCATATTTTGCTTCCCTGAATTTTCCGTCACTGCCCTTTACATAAAGCTTTTCTCCGGAGGTCGTCTTTAAACTGCTCTTTGTATCTGACTTGGCCGGATGTTCCGTAGGCTTCGCTGTAGGCGTTGCCGTAGGTGTCGCTGTGGGCGTTGCCGTAGGACTTGCTGTAGGTGTTGCTGTAGGGCTTGCCGTAGGGGTTGCTGTAGGGCTTGCCGTAGGCGCTGCCGTGGGCGTTGCACTCGCCGTCGCTGTGGGTGATGCTGTAGGAGGCGCCGCCGGTGACTCTGCAGGTGCCGCTGTGGGTACCGCCGTAGGTGACTCTGTTGGAGTAGGTGTGGGTGACTCTGTGGGGGTAGGTGTGGGTTCCTTTGTAGGTGTCGGTGTGGGATCGCTTCCGCTGTCGTCGCCGCCTTCGTTTCCGCCGTCGCCACCTTCATTTCCGTCACCACCGCCTTCAGTTCCGTCGTCTTCGCTGCCATCGCCGCCTTCGTCTCCACTGTCGCCGCCTTCGCCGTCTCCCAGTTCTGCCAGCAATCGGAATCCGACAGCAGCCTTTTCTGTGGGATCCACAATATTCTTCTTATCTACCTTTTCATAGCTTTCTACGGTCTCTTCTGTTCCTTCAATTAAGGTCTTGGTAGACTCTACCCACTCTACCGTATCGGTATTGACAGATTCCACCACGGTTTCATTCACCTTGGTATCTTCCACTGCAGCGTTTACCTGGGCTTCTGTCTTGATTTCGTCTGCAATTTCTACCTTTTTATATTCAATGGTATCGCGGACAGTAATGGATACCGGCTCTGTACTAAAGCTGTAATCCTCCAAATCCTCCGGTCCGATAATTGCTACTTTATATTTGCCCGGCTCAATATCCTTCTGATATATAATACCGTCTTTGTCATCATCCTTCATCTGATAAGTATCTCCTGAAGGTTTGGTAATTTCTACCTCAAAAAGAATATTGGGTACCAGTTTGCCTGATTTCTTATTGGTAAATTTAATCTTCAAATCCTTCTGAATGGATGTCATATTCAGCACAACGGTCGTTTTTCCGTTTTCTTCTTCTGCTACTTCCGGCTCTTCTTCTGTCATCTCTGCCGCAATTTCTTTTGCAAGCTGTGCATCTGCAATCGCTAAAAGGCCCTGTTCACCGATAACCGGAATATCTTCCATCCCCACGCCGACTTCCGCAAAAGTTGCTATCTGGTCATTATTTAACTTATTGCCAAGCATTACCACTCCCACTGTTCCGGCAACAAGTAAAATCACAATTCCCATAAAAAGTGTGATATGGTCAACGGCACTCATGTTTGTAAAGAACGCAATTACTTTTCCAAAGCCTGTAGGCTCATCCTCATAATATTCGTCGTCTTCGTAATACTCGTCATCTTCGTCGCCGTAGTATTCATCGTCTTCGTCGCTGTAATATTCACCATCTTCGTCAGCGTAGTACTCTTCGTCCCCGTAGGATTCTTCTTCGTAGTACTCGCCATCTTCGTCGCCGTAGTACTCTTCGTCCCCGTAGGATTCATCTTCGTAGTACTCGCCGTCTTCCTCGCCGTAGTATTCGTCGTCCTCATCGGCATAATACCCATCGTCTTCATCGCCGTAGTATTCTTCATCTTCGTAGTCATATTCTTCGTCTATATCGAAGTCCATCCACTCTATATCTTTTGATCTCTGAACTTTTCTTTTTTTGCTCTTATGGTTTAAAAAACTCATTTATGTAACTCCTTCGCTCATTTCTTCTTAATAGCTGAACACACTCCCCAATATTATATCATTTTTGTAATGTCAGCACAATCCTTTTCGCTGTCTAAGGACATTATAAAAGGTGCCCTTAGGGCACCTTCAAGTACTTTTTTCAAATTTTTATTTTTTCTTAAGAAATCGTATCTAATTAGAACTTACAACCCCCATACGGGTATTAATAATTTCAGCAATACGGTCGGCCACCTTTTCGCGTCCCTTATCGTTTAAATGACAATGGTCTGCCAGATATTCTTTGAAATTATCTTCATTGATGGTTCCGTAATAGTTATCAACAAAAGATACGCCACAATCCATTACCGCTTCTGCTTCCTTTACAAGGTAATGGTTTAAGGTTCCGTTCCCCAAATCCTTTAACGTTCCGTTATAAAGATTACCATCCGCATCTTGATACTGGGCATAAGTAGGTGACATCACAAACACACGGATATGAGGCCATGTCGTTTCAATATTGTTAAGTGTGGCACGGATAGCGCCGGTAAAAGCAGTAACGTCATAAGGACTATCCGGATTATCGGAAGGTGTTTCCTGATTATAATCCGTACTGTCATACATCACAATCATCACATCTACCTTATCCATATCCACGGTTTTCATAACATCCACCGCTTCCTGATATCTGGGGTCTATTTCATCACCGGCTATGGAATTAATCGCCTTAAACTCATTATTCCGAAAACATTCCACTACATAATAAAAGTTAAAATGGTCTCTCGTGTATTCCGGATTATAAATAGGATACTTGCAAGCAGCAGAAGAATCCGGAAAAGAGCAATCATACACCACAGCGTTTGTCTTCTCTGCAATCAAAGATGCCAACCCGCCTTCACCTCTCATATCGGCAAAGGCATTGTTTCCAAGACATAAAATCGTGGTGACACCGTCATCTTCACGTCCTTCCAGTCTAGATGCATCCATAGGAATAATCATGTCCAACGTTTCTACATCGAAAGCAGATGGATCTACCTCCACATCACTCTCCTGTGTATTAGCACCCTGATTCCAACGTACCAGTCTGTAAACGGAAAAAGAAGCAATCAACAAAATCGCCACAATTATAACAATATGAAAATTAATTTTGAATCCGCCTTTTTTTTCATTTTGGACGGATGTATTTTGTTCGTTATTCATAAAAAAATCTCCTTGAATCATTTGCATTTCCTTGTTATTTTACTATTATTGGACAAAAAAATCCATATATTCATAAAAAATTAATATACGTTAAGATTTTCATGTGGTAAAATCAATAAAAATACAAGATGAAAGGATAGGGACAATGAAAAAGAACATAAAAATAAAAGATATTCTTATGTTACAAGCCGTGTTCTTTATATATAGTATCAACAGTATTGTTGCAAAATTGGCATCCGGCCAGGAAAGTTTCAGTATCGCTTTTATCATGTTCTACGGATTAGAACTTGTAATCTTAGGCATTTATGCTCTTTTGTGGCAGCAAATCATTAAAAAATTTGAATTGTCCGTTGCCTATGCCAACAAAGCCATCACTTTGATTTGGGGGATGATTTGGGGCGCACTTCTGTTCAAAGAACAAATTACGGTCACGAAGGTTGGCGGCATTTTGCTTGTCATCGCAGGCATCATTATTTTAAACGGTAAGGAGGGCGAAAAAGCATGAACATGCACATTATCATTTTACTCTTATCCGTATTAATCGCTTCCTTCTCCCAGATACTTCTGAAAAAAAGTGCAGAAAAAACATACAGTTCATGGATTCGGGAATATTTAAACGTATACGTCATTTGCGGTTACGGCATGATGTTTATATCCATGTTTATGACCATTATCGCTTATGCCGGCATGGAATTTACCAATGTGCAAATCATAGAAGCCACCGGTTATATCATGGTACTGATTTTAAGTTACTTCTTCTTTCAAGAAAAAATAACAAAAAAGAAACTTCTGGGCATGCTGTTTATCTTTGCAGGCATTGCCGTTTACCATTTGTAATATAACAAAATAAAAGAGCTGCCCGGTTCAAAAGAACAAGGCAGCTCTTAGGCGTTTAGAACTAACTGGCATAGCTAGTCAAATTTTCAGCGGCAACTGTTTGGTCACTCATGTTTTTCTTCACTTTTGATGACA
The DNA here is from genome assembly GCA_045586385.1 of Lachnospiraceae bacterium. Lineage (GTDB taxonomy): Bacteria > Bacillota > Clostridia > Lachnospirales > Lachnospiraceae > Suilimivivens. The sequence goes on along the minus strand of JAZNAE010000011.1, from coordinate 232,628 downwards.
GCAAAACAGTAATGGGCAGGTTGTTCTCATTCTGAGACTGAAGTTCCTTATACCACTTGCTGTATTTGTACATACGATAGTTTGCTTTCAACTTATGTAACTGCTCTTCGTCAGCACAAGACTCCTTGAAAGCTGCTCGCTGCTGCGGATTTAAGTTCACATAGTCCAAATAGGAAATGCGAAGCTCCGTCAGCGCATCCGTACACTTGGGACATATCATTTTATGTCCGTTTAACATAAAAACATGGTGACAACATTTGCAATAATGCATATACATCATAGTAAAATTCCCCTTTTATTTAACAAATATTGTCTGTTTAGTTACAAAATAATTTTATATTTTCGGTAGAAAAAGTCAATATTTTTGTCCGTTAAAAATCCGTTAAGACATCGCAGAATATCGACAATCATTATGTGAGGAAGCACTTATGAAAAGAGAAGGCTATTACACTTCCGGTGAATTTGCCAAAAAAACAAATATTACCAAGAAAACTCTCCGTTATTACGATGAAAAAAACATCTTGAAACCCTCCTGTGTCCTGCCTACTGGTACCAGGCTTTATAACGAAGAAGACTTAGGTAAACTGCAGCAAATCCTGCTGCTTAAATATCTGGGATTTTCTTTACATGAAATCAAAGAAATGATGATAGACGACGACAACAGACATATCGCAAAATCCTTGGAAATCCAGCACAAGCTTGTGGAAAACCGTATTGAACAGCTTGACCTCGTGTCGAAATCCATACTTGGCGTGGCTGAAAAACTAAAAAACAACCAGAAAGCCGACTGGGCACAGATGTTTGACATCATCAACTTAAGCCGGATGGAATCGAGTCTGGTTAACCAGTACAAAAATGCCTCCAACATTTCCGCCCGCATCCAATTACATACTTTGTTTTCTCAGAACAAACAACTGTGGTTCCCCTGGGTTCTTGAAAATATTGCTCTTAAGGAGGGAATGAACGTCTTGGAGGTAGGCTGCGGCGACGGTTCCTTATGGAATGGTTATGACTTGCCAAGACACGTCACCGTGACTTTGTCCGATATCTCGGAGGGAATGATCCGCGACGTAAAAAGACGCTTCGATGCAGAAGGAGACAAATTTAACGTCTGTGTTTGTGACTGTCAGATGCTCCCCTTTGCAGATGGTAGTTTTGATGTGGTGATTGCTAATCATGTCATGTTTTATTGTGACGATATCGACAAAGCATGTAGCGAAATCTACCGGGTATTAAAAAAAGACGGAATTGCCATTTTCGGAACATATGGCAACAATCACATGAAAGAAATCAGTGCATTGGTTGCAAAATTCGATGACAGAATTGTCCTTTCCGCAGATAGCCTTTATGAAAAATTCGGAAAAGAAAACGGAAAAGATATCCTTGAAAAAGTGTTCTCTAGCGTAAGTTGGCGTGATTACGAAGATTCCTTAAATGTAACCGACCCGGAAGCCCTCATTTCCTATATCCTTTCCTGTCACGGAAATCAAAATCAATATATTATTGACAACTATGACGATTTTAAGACTTTTGTCAAATCAAAGGTCAAAAATGGATTTTACATTACCAAGGAAGCGGGGATTTTTATCGCCAAAAAATATTAAAGGAGAACGTTTTTATCATGGAGATTATTACTTATGACCAACGCGAAAAACAATTAGAACTTAGAGAGAAATTAATTGAAATTGAAGAATTAAGGCGCACCAGTGTACAAGATATTCCTGCGCGCAATGCTTCTGCTAATCTCCGCGCTAATTTAAAAGAGAAAATTTACGGAACTTTTATAAAATAAAAAAATAGTAGTGGGTGCATATGACATCCACTACTATTTTTTATCCAAGAGGGCTTCAAAATCAAATTCTTCTACCATAGAAAGCATATGCGCCAAATACGCATCAATAGGCTTCCCTTCACTGCTGCCTTTCTTCGCCACAAGTCCTGTTCCATCCACAAAGCACTCCGTCATAAAACGGTTAAACTTAGGATGATAGTGGCTGTAATCCGCATAATTATTTAAATCGAGCACAATATCTTCCCTGTCGGGGAAGAAATACACTTCCACATTGTCATAAGCATTTAACTTCTCAGCAATATAACGGTATTCCATGATGGTGGCATCCAGGTGATTTTCCTTTAGCACATTATTCCAAAACAGAATGCTGTAGGGCGGGAAGAAAATCACAAATTCCGTATCAGGATGTTCCTCAATAAAAGGGCAAATATTCACATCCAGATTTTTCTTTACCGCTTCCAGATACTGCATGACATCCGCCTCTTTTGCCACCTGCTCCGGTGATGTATAATTACGAAGAACCCATTCCTCACTATAGTACTCCTCGGTCCACCAGCTTGCATAAACCGTAGCAAGATCCGTAGGTTCCGGATCTGCAATGGGACGAAGCACATAATCCAAAAGTACGTCTTTATTTAAGACATAATAAATATCATTCATCAAATTATCATCATACAAATATTCCGGGATAGGATACTTGGTCTGGTCCACATCTCCCATATAAGTTATCACATCAATCCCTAAAAAAACCTTCTTCACATCAGGATTATTCTCAAACACAATTTCCATGATATTGGCCTGGTCCTTGGGGAACGCAGCACTGTAGCTTAATTTGATGGTATTAAGTCCCATCAATTCCTCAAACCAGTTGGTATTAAAGTTTACCGTCATGGAAGAACCCAAAATAACACTGTCGTACTCCATATTTTTAGCCATGCCGGGATTTTGGGACAATTGATTATCCACCTGATAGGGAAAACCTTCAAGAGGTTTATGATAATGGAAGAAAGGATCCACAACTACCACCAATGTGCCTGCAAAAAGACACACCAAAAGAGCAAGCAACACTACTGACAGTAATGCCCCTTTATAAGATAAATGCTTTTTCCTTTTTACCCTATCCTTTTGCTCTTTCTGCATATTCCTATTCCAAATCCTTTATCAGAAATTCACATAAATAAAACTGCTCACATTGGAAAATGACAAAATACACCACACCAAAAGTACAGCAAGTACACAAGAATTCAAAACCGTAGGTTTTATCTTTTTGCTGATTTTGGGTGCTGTTTTTCCGAAAAATACAATCGCCAGTGCTACCACGATCAAAAGCACCATCAGCACATAATGAGCCCAGTCAAAGCGATCAAACTTCAGTACTTTCATGACATACCAAAATTCATTAAGTTCAAAACATTTAGCAAAATTCAAATTAATTTTCCTAAACTCAAAAGAAAACATCTTTTTCAGCACAGATAATGCTTCCGGCAAAGTGGATGCCCTGAAGAATATCCATGCAATATTTACATACAAAAACGTACCTGCTACCGACAGCACGTGCCCTGCTGTGCCAAAAATCTTCGTCTCATTCTGCTGCGCCCGCTTTGCATTTTCTCTACGCACCTTCCACCACTTGGTAATCACATACAAAATACCATGAAGCATCCCCCACACGATAAAGGTAAGTCCCGCACCATGCCAGATGCCGCTCACCAAAAAGATAATCAGCATGTTACTGTAAGTACGCATCTCTCCCCTACGGTTTCCGCCCAGCGGAATGTACAGATATTTGGTAAAAAAACGGGTCAACGTCATGTGCCACCGTTTCCAAAACTCCAGGATATTATTTGCTTTATACGGAGAATCAAAATTCAGGGGAAGGGAAAAGCCCATCATCTGCGCAACACCCATAGCCATATCGCAATAACCGCTGAAATCAAAATAAATCTGCAAAGTATAGGAAAGCATCAAAATCCATGCATCGCCTGATGTAAGGGATGATAAATTGGTATAGCCGTGACTTACTGCCACGCCGAAGGTATCTGCAATCAAAACCTTTTTGGACAAGCCAAGCACGAACAATGCAAAGCCTCTAAAGCACGCCTCCCAGTCAGCCTTCTTTCCTACCGCATCATCCAGTTGTTCTTGCATTTCTCCCGGAAGCATAATCGGTCCCTGCACCATCTTCGGGAAAAATGTGGCATAAACACTGTAATTTGCAGGAGACATATGAGGAAGCTGCCCACGATAGTTCTCCATCAAAAAAGCTATCTGCGAAAATGTAAAAAAACTGATGCCCAAAGGCACAAACAGGGACCCTGTATATTTAAAATAAAACAGGGCGAATAAATTGATTAAAATGCCTGTCGCAAGCAAAAACTTCTTTTTGGTGCTCTTTCTCATTGCCGCAAAAATCAGATAGTTCACCATCATGCTGATTAAAAGCACCACAGAGTTCCGGATATCTGAAAATCCGAGAAATATAAATGACAGCAACACTAAAAAGAACTTTGTCGAATCGGCATTTCCTATTTTTTTCTTACAATGAAATCCCAGGACCGCAATGGGCATAAACGCAAGCACAAAAGCATATGAGTGAAATGACATTTTTTAATCCTCTTCGTAATACTGATTAATCTCTTCAACTGCAGCAGCCGCTACCGGATCCTTATAAACACGATATCCGTCAACCGTTGCCACTGATAAAAGCCCCAACTCTTTCGGATCGTCTTTTACCTTTCTGGTAGGCGAAACGACGATATACTGACAGTTTTCTGCTCTGGTAGCTTCCAGCAAATCTTCAAAAACAAGCTCCTCGGTTTCTTCCATAGCTTCATGCACCGGATGATAATAATTCCACTGACTGGCAACCATTTCTCTTCCGTAGGGCATCTTAATTTTGGCATTGTACTGACGCATAAAATAAACCAGTTCCTCGGGCACCACCACGATCACATATCCCTCTTCCGGTGCAATCAGGTCACAAATTTTAATCGCCGTATCCGGAATGTGGTACAAGTTTTCTGCCTTTGTAATATAGGGACTGTCATAGACATACTTTCCGCAAAGAATAATCAGTACTGCAGTTACGATAAGCCCGATTCTCTTATGTCTTCCGAAAAGACGGCAGGCCCCGTAAACCGTAACCATTCCCATGGGAATGGTCCAAAGAATCCTGTAATAAGTCTCCCCGTCAAGTCCCAGTGCCACAAATCCCTTTCTGCTTATGGGACATAAAAACAACATCAAAATCAGAAGGGGAGCATACACAAACAGTAGCCTTATCTTCTTATCCTTTTCCGTAATCAGAAGATACGCCCATGCGACCGCAAAGAGCAGCACCAAAAATTTAAGGCCCGTATACAATTTAAAAATCACGAGACTTTCCATGAAAATTCCAAACATAGGTTTACACCTTTCTATCTCTCATTAACGGCTAATCAGTAAATATGTCAGCACATACAATGCACCGGGGATACAGGTAAGTCCTGCTTTTACTAAAATAGCGAATTTTTTCTCTTTTATCATAAATAAGAAAGCGAGTCCTGCCACCAAAAGAGAGCTTAACATGACTGCCAAAGAACTGCTTACGCCTGCTGCCAGATTAAGAACCGCAAGGAGCAGCCAATATCCGGTTTGTTCCCTTTTGCTTCTCTCTTCTTTTTCCTTATCAAACAGGCAAAAGAAAATCCAAAATACCGCCGGCAATATGAGATTGCCCGCCACGGATTTGCCCTGCCATGTCCTGGTAAGCAAAAAGGTTTCATTGGTATAAATCGATACATTTCCGAACATCTGGAAAAGTGCCATCAGCACCATAAATACAGGAAGCCTGTCCTTCTTCTCCTCAAACAGCCTCTGTCCGATTTTAAAGTAAACCAGATAAGTAAGGGGCAAAAGCACAAAGGGCACGATACTGTGTGCCACAATCGTCATATGAATACCACTCATCTTTCCGATAAACGCTTCCCAAATGGGAAACAGTGCCAGTGCATGACGTGCATCCAAAGGAGAACTGATGCCCGTATTGGGATTAATCCGATATAACGTGTCAATCTGCTGGGCAATCACTCCCTGCACGTTATAGTAGGAATCGTCTCCGTCAAAGGATGCCCTTGTAAAGGACATATAGAGTTGGAATCCTACCAATATCAGGAATAACAGCATATAAAACTTATCTTCCCATGAGAATTCCTTAACATGAAGACTTAAGCAAAGACGATATCCTTTCCCCCTCATATACAGGGTGTAAAATACGCCAACCGCACCCAGCAAAACCGCTGCTATGGCAAAGATTACGCATAAAGTCGAAAATCCGTTATATATTTTTAAAATCGCAACCGGTATCCCGATTAGTTCAAACAACGCAAACAGCACCATATATCCTGACAAAAATATGCATCCTGCGCTTCTGTCCTTTTCCGGAAATAAGCTTGCCGGCAACAGTCCCATAGCAAAGGGAACTGCAAACAGCCAGAATATGAGACTGATTATTTGTAATACGATCATCGAAAGCCTTCCTTTCCAAATCAATTGGTTTTATTTTACACTAATTTCCGTTTTTACACTAGTATCTATTTCATATTTCACTTATAATAAGTATAAAATTTATTCAATGAGGAACCATCTATGACGACCAAAAAAAAGAATACCCTAAAGCCTATCTATATTGTACTTATTATCCTTGCATGCTTGCTATTTTTCGCAGGCATTGCCGGATTTTTATATCAAAAAAAACTCCCTCCCCAGGAAATAGTAATTCAAAACCTAAAGGTATGTCACCTGACTAACCCTCTCGGTATAGATGAAAAATCCCCTACCTTCAGTTGGCAGATGGCAAGCAGTAAAAGAGGTGCTATGCAAACTGCATACCGGATTACCATTGCCGAAAGCGAGGATGCTCTTTCCAATGAAAATCTCCTTTGGGACAGTGGCAAAATCATCGATTCCCATTCTGTTGGCATTTCCTACGCCGGTGATTCCCTTCTACCCAAAATGCGCTACTACTGGTCAGTTACTGCCTGGGACGAAACAGACACTCCTTATACTGCATCTGAAGTTGCATGGTTTGAAACAGGTCTTATGGAAGGTGGCATGAGTGACGCAAAGTGGATTTCCGCCTCAAGTATTGCACCTGCTTATACACATGAAAGCGATTCCTATGTATATGACATCCAATATGACATGGAATTAACCGATACAACAGCCGGTTTTGTTTTTGGTGCAAAAGAAGGAGAATATGGACATCTCTATGTTTGCGAAATTACAAACAAACCGGATAGGGCACTCTTTTCACTGCATGAAATGCAGGGCGGATATCTCTCCACTCAGGAGGTAGATATCGCCAATATAGTAAGTGACAGTTCCCATTTTTCCGTTACACTATCCGTCAACCATGAAAACTTATCCGTAACCATTAATGACACGCCGGTGGGCGACTTCTCCATTGAGAGCACCCCCATTGGCAGTATCGGATACTATAAATCTAGAAGCAATTCCTTTGCCTATCTGGATAACATACTGATAACAGATGAAATGGGCAACACACTCTATCAGGATGACTTTGAATCAGAAGAAAGCATTTTTTCACCTTATTATGTGACAATAGAAAATGGAAGACTTCGCATCAAAAGCGGCTTGCTTCTTACACCGGGGTATGAATCACCCGCTCCTCTTTTTAGAAGAGAATTTGAAACCGCTGATAAAACCATAAAAAGTGCCCGTCTTTATATGACAGCACTGGGCAGTTTTTCCGCTTCCATAAATGAAAGTGCTGTTGCTGATGACTATTTCGGCCCGGGAAAATTAGCATACAATCAGCAGCTCTCTTACGTTACCTATGACATTACCCCGCTACTTTCCAAAAATAGTAAAAATGTCTTAGGCATCACTCTCCTGCATGGCTGGTATGACCGCGCCGTAGGCTATCCTGAAATTTATAGTCCCTGGGGAGATACCAACGCTCTTAAGGGTATGCTGGAAATTTGCTATGAAGACGGAACATGCGAAACCATTGTCACGGACGAAAGCTTCTTATGCTACACAAATGGCCCTGTCCGCAGTGACGATATTTATCAGGGAGAATTCTATGATGCAGGCTACGAGCAGACCGGATTTGATACCGCCGACTTTGCTGTAGGTAGTGACTGGCTTCCGGCAACAACAAATGCAGTAGATGCAAGTTATGATTCCCTGCCATTAACAGCCAAGGAAAACGAACCCATTGTCTGTATCAGAGAACTTGCCCCTCTATCCGTCTCAGAACCGAAAGAGGGCGTATATGTCTACGATTTTGGAGAAAATATTGTGGGAACTGTCCGGCTTCATTTGAATGGAACGCAAGGAGAAGTTGTAACTTTACGATACGGAGAAGAAATCAATACCGAATCTCTTGCAAATGCTGATGATGCACCGGGTACCGTTTGGACCAAAAATCTTTTAACTGCCAAAGCTACAGACTATTATGTAATGAAAGGAAGTGCGGAAGGAGAAACCTTTGAACCCAAATACACCTTCCACGGTTTCCGTTATCTGCAGATAACAGGTGTTGACGAAGCTCCTTCTACAGAAGAGGTGCGTGCGTTGGTTCTTTCTTCCGGCCTTGAGCAAACCGGAAACTTTAGCTGTTCCAATGAATTATTAAATAGGTATTATGAAAACACCATCAGAAGCCAGCAGGGCAATTTTATGGACACCCCTACAGACTGTCCTCAGCGTGATGAACGCCATGGATGGGCCGGAGATGCACAGATTTTTTCCCTCACTGCATCTTATCATGCAAATACTTATAATTTTTATCGTAAATATTTAGACGAACTGCGGATGCTGCAGACAGATGGCGGTTCTTTCCCTGATATGGCTCCCAGAAATTTCGGTGCTGACAAAGATGGGCGTAATGGCACCGGCAGTAACAATTGCTGGGGCGATGCACCTGTTATAATCACATGGAATTTATATCAACAGTTTGGGGATATTTCGATTGTGGAAGAAAACTATGATGCTCTTTGTAAGTGGGTGGATGTATTAGTAGAAACCAGCGATCAACATATCCGTTCATCAAACGGCTACGGCGATCATTTATCATTAGAATCTACCCCATCAGACTTGTCAGATACCGCATGGTGTGCACGCAGTGCCCAACTGGTATCAAAAATGGCAACGATCCTGGGACGCACCGAAGATGCAGAATATTACGCTTCTGTTTATGAAAGTTTTAAAAAAGCATGGCAGGATACTTATGTTTTGGAAACCGGAGCCGTTGAATGCTATTCCCAGACAGCCTTTTCTCTCGGTCTCGCCTTTGACTTATTCCCGGAAGAATTAAAGGAAAATGCGGTGGGCTGTCTGATTACCAACTTAGAGGCTCACAATTATCAAATGAAAGCAGGTTTTTCCGGAATCGGTTACCTTCTTCCGACATTGTCTGAAAACAATAAAATTGATGCCGCTTACCGATTACTTTTACAGGAAGAAGCTCCTTCTCTTCTTTATCAAGTAAAAAAAGGAGCCACTACTACTTGGGAACAGTGGACTGCATACAGCGAAAACGAAGATGGCACTTACACTCTCGACGGTTCTCTGAATCATTACGCCTATGGCACACCGGCAAGTTTCTTGTATACAGATATTTTGGGAATAAAGAGTGATGAAAGCCACCCCGGATATAAACACTTCTTCTTAGAACCACAGGTTACAGGAGCCCTTTCCCATGTAACCGGCAGTTACGACAGTATTTACGGAACTATTTCCGTAAGTTACTCTCAAACAGAAAACGGTTATGACTACATTTTTGAAATACCTGCCAACACAACAGCCACACTGTCGCTGCCTGTACTTCCCGAACAACAGACTTATTTGGAAAATGGAAAGCAAATCTCAGACAAAGACGGCGTATTTTATACGGGTATTTCGAATAATAAAGTAATATATGAATTATCCTCGGGAAATTATCATTTTACAATTTCCCATTAGTAGACACTATTTCTAAATTATGTTAAAATAGTTATACTCTTATGCGAATAAAAGGAAAGGTAATTATACATTATGAAAAAAGCACTGATTATCGGAGCAGGTCCTGCAGGTCTTACAGCCGCATATGAACTGTTAACCAAATCTGATGACATTGAAGTAATAGTTTTTGAAGAAAGTGACTGTTTCGGTGGTATTTCCAAAACAGTAAATTATAACGGAAATCGTATGGATATGGGCGGACATCGTTTCTTCTCCAAAATTCCTGAGGTAAATGCATGGTGGGACCATATGCTTCCCATGCAGGGACATCCCACATATGATGACATTCTTTTAAACCGCCCCATGCCCCTTTGCGAGGGCGGACCGGACCCTGAGAAGGAAGACCGTGTTATGCTGACCAGACACCGTGTATCACGTATTCTTTTTGATTCCAAATTTTATGATTATCCGATTTCCCTAAAATTGGAAACCCTCAAAAATATGGGATTTTTTACTACCATGAAGGTAGGCTTTAGTTATCTGGCTTCCCTTTTCCGTAAGCTTCCCGAAGATAATCTTGAAAACTTTTATATTAACCGTTTCGGACGCAAGCTTTATTCCATGTTTTTTGAATACTATACAGAAAATTTGTGGGGACGTCATCCCAAAGAAATTGATGCTTCCTGGGGTGCACAACGTGTCAAAGGACTCTCCATCATAGCTATTCTCAAAGATGTATTCGGAAAAATATTTAAAGTAAAAAACCGTAAGGTAGAAACTTCTTTGATTGAAGAATTTAAATATCCCAAATTAGGTCCTGGCCAGCTTTGGGACGTAACCGCAGAAGAAGTAGTAAAGCTTGGCGGTACCATTTACAAAAATGCCAAGGTAACCAAGATTCATAAAAATGCGGACAACCTTCTTACCGGTCTTAGCTACGAGATGAACGGTGAAGAACTTACCATGGAAGGTGATTACATCATCTCCTCCATGCCGGTTAAAGATTTGGTTGCAGGCATGAACGATGTTCCTGCCGCTCCCGCCAGAATCGCTGCCGGACTCCCTTATCGTGATTACATGACCTTAGGTGTTTTGGTTCCGAAAATTAATCTTGTTAATAAAACAAACATTAAAACGGTCAGCAACATTGTTCCCGACTGCTGGGTATATGTACAAGACCGCAATGTCAAACTGGGACGTTTCCAGATTTACAACAACTGGTCTCCTTATATGATTAAAGATTTGGAAAATACCGTATGGATCGGTCTTGAATACTTCGTGAACGAAGGCGATGAATTCTGGAATATGTCTGAAGAAGAATTCTCCAAAATCGGTATTGAAGAAATGATTAAATTGGGACTGATCAGTAATGCAGATGCCGTTATTGATACCCATATGGAAAAAGTAAAGAAAGCATATCCTGCTTACTTTGATACTTATGATGAAATCGATACGCTTGTTGATTATCTAAAGACCATCGACAACCTCTATTGCGTAGGTCGTAACGGTCAGCACAGATACAATAATATCGACCACTCCATGGTTACCTCTTTTGAAACCGTAAAGAACATCTTGTCCGGCGAAAAGGACAAGACAAATATCTGGAGTGTCAACACGGAGAAAGAATATCACGAAGAAGCAAAACAAAACGAAGCAGAAGTTGATTAATTTATGAAAGAGACAAATCCAAAGCAAAGTTTTTCGCAAAACAAAATAGTCATTTTATGGTGTGCAGCAACAGCTTTTCTGTTGCTGCTACTATGTTCACGCTCTTCTTTCCTTTATCCCTGTAACGACTGGAACGATGCAAACAGTTATTTTACCATGGGAAAAGGAATGATGAATGGACAGGTTATCTACCGCGATTTATACGACCAAAAGGGCCCCTATTTATATCTCGTTTACGGCATTGCCTATCTGCTTTGCCACGATTCCTTTGCAGGCGTCTTTCTTTTGGAAATCATCGCAGTAGGTGCCTTTCTCTTTTCTTGTTTTAATGTTCTGAATTTATATTGCAGCCGTAAAACCTCCTGTCTGCTTCTTCCGATACTGGGCGCCGTAATTTTATCCTCCAAAAGCTTTTACTGGGGTGGTGCGGCAGAAGAATTTTGTCTTCCCTTGCTTGGTTTTAGCCTTTTCTTCTCCATACAATACTTTAAAGAACAGACTGATGTCTCCCCTGCTTTGAAAATGATTTTACTAAATGGAATTTTTGCAGGCATTATCATGCAGGTTAAATATACCATGCTCGGTTTTTACTTTGCATGGATGTCCATGATGGCCTTTGCTTACCTTGCCCATAAAGACTTCAAAGGTTTTTTTAAAGGATGCCTTACATTCCTTGGCGGCATGATTCTCACCCTGCTCCCCTGGCTTATTTATTTCGGAGTAAACGGTGCCCTTGATGACTGGTATCAATGCTACATTTACAATAATGTATTCTTATACAGCAATCTGCAGGAGGAAGCTATCAGTTTGTTCACCAGAGTCTATGAACTTGCCAAGATTCTTTACTGGCTCATACTGGACAATCTGCCTTACTTTGCCTTTATTATCATCGGCATGGTTTCCATATTTCTCTCCTTTAAAGTAAGATGGTATGAAAAGCTCAATCTGCTTTGCCTTGCAGGCTTTTTATTTCTGGGTATTTATGTGGGAGGCTCCGTTCTTCCTTATTACTCCATTCCTCTGACTGTATTTACTGTTTTAGGATTTGTGGTATTGGGCATTCTTATAGAAAAACTTCCTTTTAAGAAACCATTGACCAAATTAATTCCTGCCTTTATGATAATATCAGTAGTGATAAGCATGGGATTTTCCTATCTGGCATCCATGAATTCTTACTTTTTAAAACAGGATAAAAACTCTTACTTTTTATATCAGTTCAGAGATATCGTATTGGAAGAAAGTAACCCTACCCTGCTCAATATCGGATGTCTGGATGCCGGTCTCTACACAGTTGCGGATATTGTGCCGACCTGTAAATTCTTCCAGACCAACGGTATTGCTTTTGAAGAAATGTTCCGGGAACAGGACCGGTATGTCACTGAGGCAAAGACCATGTTTATTATCGCCAGAGACACCTATCCCGATTGTATTTGGGATCATTATGAACTTGTAAGCGAAGCCCCCTATGAATGGGACGGCCTAACATTTACTTATTACCTTTTCAGGAGGAACTCATGAAAGACTATATTAAAATTGCAAGACTTGACCATTGGATCAAAAATGCATTTATCATTCCGGGTATTGCCGTAGCAATCCTTCTTTTAAATGAAAGCCAGCGTTCTGTCAATATCCTTTACATGATTATCGGCTTTCTGGCTACCTGCTTTATCGCTTCAGCCAATTATGTTATTAACGAATGGCTGGATGCGGAATTTGATAAGTTTCATCCCACCAAGAAAAACCGGCCGGTAGTAGGCGGTAATGTGAAGTTTAAATTCGTAATGATTGAATATTTCATTTTTGCACTGCTTGGTATCCTTTTATCCCTCTGCATCAATTATTTGTTTCTTGCCATGGAAGTGTGGCTTCTTATCATGGGACTTATTTATAACGTAAAGCCCATCAGAAGTAAAGATATCATCTTTCTTGACGTACTTTCCGAGTCCGTCAACAATATGATCCGTCTGCTTCTTGGCTGGTTTATTATTACGGATTGTGTACTTCCTCCTGTCAGTATTTTAATCGGCTACTGGATGGCAGGTGCCTTCCTTATGGGTACTAAGCGACTTGCTGAATATCGGATGATTGGCAATCCGGAGGTGGCCGGCTTATATCGTAAATCCTTTAAATATTACACCGAAAAAACATTATTTGGCTCTTCTTTCTTTTATGCACTGTGTGCCACCTTCTGTATCGGTATCTTTCTTGTAAAATACCGTATTGAATATGTGGTGGCTATGCCTTTTATGTTTTTACTGTTTGCCTACTATGTTATGATGGCATTCAACGATGACTCCGCCGTACAAAAACCGGAAAAGCTTTACAAAGAAAAGAAACTCCTGATGATTGTAGGCTTAGTGATTGTCATCTTTATTTTACTGACACTGATTGACATTCCTTCCCTACACGCTTTCAGTGATCCACACTTAATTAATCTGTAGGTTGCCTGAGTTTTTAAATAAAAAGGAATTATTATGAAAAAAAACATTAATGAATACAATTTGATTCTATTTGACATGGACGGGACGCTTTATTTTCAGCGTCCCTTACAAATTCATATGGCACTTAAAATGGTTTTCTCCTGCTTAAAACCCGGAGGTTTTTCAGAAATTATAACCGTTCTGAAATTCCGCAAACTGCGGGAACATTGGAATACATTTGCGGATAGAGATATTGCAGCACAGAAAGATGATGATATCGATAACGCCCAGTACGCTTATCTCTCTGCACAAACCGGCATTTCTGCACAAACGATTAGCGGAACTGTACAAAAATGGATTTATGACAAACCGCTCTCTATCATTTGTAAATATCGGGACCACACGCTCTTTGAAATCATAAAAAAATACCACCTGCAAAAGAAACAGGTGGTGATTTATTCTGATTATCCGGCTACCGATAAGCGTGATGCCCTTAAATTCCCTGCCATCCCCTGCTTTTATGGCGGACAGGAAGAAATCGGATGTATGAAGCCCAATCCTAAAGGAATTGCCTTTATCATGTCTGTCTATGGCATTACAGAGCCTTCCAAGGTTCTTATGATAGGTGACCGCTTTAGCAAAGACGGCCAGGCTGCCATATCAGCCGGTGTGGACTATTTGATTTTAAAGAAACATAAATTTCAGCGTCGGAAACAATATCCGCTTTTATTTTCTGAATAAAGACTGTCTGGCACCATGCCTTGCATCGCGGTTCTTTAAGGTATCATCTACCGCATCCATACGTAGTCCCGCATCAATGAAATCACAGTATTTACAGAAACCATAATCACTTCGGCTTGTCCTGATGGCCTGCCGGAGTTTTTTATACTCTTCGCTGTTCCATGCCTCTTTTAACGGTACTTCCTTTAAATCTGCAAGATTGGTCACTTCAAAGTTATCACAGCAGCAAATGCCCATTCTACCGTCCGGGAAAATAAACATATCCGTATAAGGCATCAGGCATGTTTCTTTGATTATCTTCTGCGTATTCTGTTTGTTTGGTGCACTGCCTGCACGGTTGGTAAGTACTGCATCCATGTAACGCATCTGTATCAGAATATCCACATCCTTAAACTCTTCCGGATGCGCTTTCACATAATCATAAACTTCCTTTACATTATCATGCAACTTCATGTCTCTGCAGTAGTTATTAATAATGAACTGATCCACATAAGGTACAATTTCTTTTAATTTATCCACGGTCAGAAGAAGTCCGTTGGTTGATAAGAAAATAAAACTGTCCGGAAGCTTTTCTCTGCAGTATTTATGGAACTCTACAATTCTGGTATCAAGGAAAGGTTCATTATTTCCGTAAAGTGTCAGATGTCCCTTATATCCCCAGTCATGAAGCTGGTCGATAATACTGTAGAACAGTTCATCCTCCATACGCATATATGGACGTTTCTCCGCATTTTTATTGGCTGTGCAGAAAGAACAGGTGCTGTTACAACGGTTAATG
Source organism: Lachnospiraceae bacterium (assembly GCA_045586385.1). Classification (GTDB taxonomy): domain Bacteria; phylum Bacillota; class Clostridia; order Lachnospirales; family Lachnospiraceae; genus Suilimivivens. The sequence continues at coordinate 217,282 of JAZNAE010000011.1, read as the reverse complement.
GTCTCTAAGTTTACCACAAGTGGCATAGGTACCTCTTCACCGTCCAAAAAATAATCAATATACTTTTTCTGCAATTTATTTCTGGTTAAAAACTGAAGCTTTAAATAACTTTCAGAGGAAAACATGGGAAATCTCTTCTGCATCTCCCAGCCGATTCTGCCTCCGAAATTATGATATCTAATGGGCATGATTATCTCCTTTTATTCATCCTTTTTTATCAATTACGCCATTTAATAATGCTAACATTGATTTCAAATTACGTCAAGCACTACCCTTTTATCTCTCCGTCATGCGCAAGCATAGAAACAGACATAACCCCTTTTATCTCAGAAATAATTTCTACAAGTTCCTTTTCATCCTTTACCTTCACTTCCAAAATGAGATCTATGTCTTCTTTAGTGATATTTTTGGACTTAAGTTTATATGAACCTTTCATTTCTTTTATCACTCTGTAAACATTGTCTTCTGCCTCTCTTGACCCCATGTTAATAATAATTAAATAGGGGCACATTCTGATGGGAAGCATGTTTAAAATAAGAATTCCTACTGTTACGATCACGCCTAAAATAACTGCTATTTCATATAATCCTGCACCACATATAATACCTGTTCCGATTGACCAAAACAAAAACAACAAATCCATCGGATCCTTAATAGCAGTCCGGAATCTCACTATGGAAAGCGCACCCACCATACCGAGTGAAATCACAATACTGGACTGCATAGCAAGAATAATCCCTGCAGTCACCACAGAAATAATAGCCATGCTCACATTAAAACTCTTGAAATAAAAAGAACTTTTTGTTATTAATTTATATACAAAAAATATGTATACTGCTATCAAAAAAGTAATTATCAGCGTTGTAATAATTTTCGTCGAAGATAAATCCGCATAAGAAAACCCATCCATTACTGATTTTTTAATCACATCTCCAAAACTCATTGTTTCATCCTCTCTTATTGTTCTATATTTGCATTTTTCTCGCATAATAATATTTAGAAAAAGCAGTTCTTTGTAAGCATCCAATTTCTAACACTTGTGCAATATAATCCGGTAAAAATTCATCATATTTCACCTCCAGAACATGCTGTCCCCGGGGTAGCAACGGTACTAATGACGCCTTGCAAAAAAATTGTGCGGTTTTACTGCTTCCGCTGATATTTCTGTCAAACGTCACTCTGACATTTCCTATCCGCTCCGTAAAAGCAGTTCTTTCATATTCTACAATACTAACAGGTCTTAATCCTTTTGCTTTTATTTGTGCGTATAATTCCTTTTGTAATGGAGTATCAATTTTCTCTATGTCCGGTGTCTGCCCACGCATATATACAAGCGCGTCTTCCTTGGAAATCAATACACCCGTCTTTTGCGTCATTCCTCTGACCTTACTCTTTTTTTCCAATTTAATGATGGCATCCTTGCCGTCATATATGCGAATTCTGTATTTTTTTCTATTGTCTATTCCATCTTCGTTTTCTTTCATACAAGAATTATACATATCATCAAAATAAAGACTACGGATTGTGTAGGCATCACCACTTTGATGCTTGTCCACTTTCATGAGTAACTTCAAACGATATTTAAGCATTTCCAGTTCGTTATCCGTCACCAAAAACTTAAGTTCATGTCTATATTTCATAATATCACCATAAATTATAACTTAATTTACTCCTGTACTTCATTATTACTATCGGGTTTCTTCGCAATCATACCATACGGTCTGCCATACCATACATAATGTTCTAACAAAATTTCTCGATTATACGGATATAATTCCGATAACACCTCATAATTTTTAGTCCAATAATATCTCACATCAAATTCATCCGCATAATCAATACCCTCGTAAATAGCCTCACTTATTGTATCTGCGTATAATTGTTCAAAATACTTATCGAGAAAATCAATTCTCCCATCCACATACTCATAAATATAACCATCCTGCCAATATTCCGAACCATGCGGCCACCTCTTATAATTCCTTTCATATGCACCGGAATTATGCAAATAGCTAAGTTCTGCATCAATCATGTCATTAATTTTTTCTTTTGTAATAACCTGCTCATCACGAAGTTCTTTCCATCTCGTCATAAGCAAACGTGCTACTTCGGTTTCATTATAATAATATAGTGTACTTATATCCGTATACCATGTATCAACATCAGTAATATATGTGGAATCATACATCGTATAGTTGCATTCTTCGACATCTATCCAAGGATTTCCCCATGTGCCGTTCAGGTCCCAAGGAACTTTCTTAAATTGATATTCCCCATTCGCTTGGTACTCAGCAATCAAAAAAGAGTTCTTTCTGGTATTATCTGTCGCACAAGATAACAATATGAATAAATTATAATCTATTGCATTTTCCATGTTCAAAAGAGCTCCCCCGTCTTCATAACCTGAAAACTGTTCTTTACAAAAATAATTCACCCAGCGCTTTAGCGGTTCCCAATCCTGTGCAGTATGATTTTTAGGATATTTCAATATAAAAATTGGGTGCAAACCATCCGTGTCTTCATTTGTATAATTATGTTCTTCTGGTATACGCATAGCCCTACACTTATATAAAATATCACTTTCTCTCATATCAAGTGTCTTCCGGTCCGCGCGTTCTAGTAGCGCATATACTCCAAGATATTCATCATCTATAAACACTTCAACATATTCCATTAAAATCCCATCATCATTAGGCACTTGATTATATGATGCTATTTCATGCCATACTTCATATGATAACTTATTATGAATTAGTCCCGCATCATCATATAATGCATTTAATATCCAATCCCTACTTGTGTCCATTCCCAATAAGGATAATTTTTTATCTGTAAGCTCTAATTTATATCCCGGCTTTTCATAGTCTTCTGATGTCCCACCCCTAATACGATACGTACACTCTGCTTGTTGAAGTTTAAGGGATGTACGATATTGGTCATATACCTGTACGCTCCCCTGCCAAATTATTCTTTCATCCTCCTCATAATAATCCCTGGTTTGAATATTCATAAGGGGCATTCCGGTAAACACCACATCAAAAACACAATATTCATTATTACCTATATAATAAAGTTTAAATACATGTCCCGTTTTAATTGCTTCTGCTTTTGTCATAAAAGCACTATCTTCACAAAAGAACAATTGTCCATCTTTTTTTACGGGTTCTAACTTGCCCTTCCAGTATGTTTCTTCCATCGTTTGAGGAATATAAATTGTGTTTGTATTCGCATCATATGAAATCAGCGAATCATCATAACGTAAAACAGAGCTATCACAAGATATCTGTCTATCACCTTCCAATAGCTCATGTATTTCTACCAAGGATTTCACGGGAACAGTAATAATAACATTTCCAATCCATGCCGATATACTTTCATAATTCAAAAAAATGCCTAAAAATAGCAAAGATACTGCTATTATCACTACTTGTATTTTTCTCTTCATACAAAGCCCTATTTTCTATTTTACTCGCTTTCCAATTATACATCAAAAATCTTTGTTTGAAAAGATACTTTCCTGCCAAACCCGCAGTTCCTCATAAATCAAGTCAGCATTATCATTCCATGAGTCATATTCCTCTAACCCGCTTCTATCCGGAATTTCCATCCGACATTCCAAATAACTGCCTAAAAAATCCGTAAACTTACAACTCCCCCAATAATTCAAATGGGATTCATCATTAAAGTCCGTGATAAAATCAAGCCCCATCTCTTCATAATATTCATTATAATCCACAAAATATATTCCTTCTTCCGTGGCAATCTCCAGTATCCGGTTATAGGTTTTCTTGTCTTCTTCCTTAATCACGTAAGGAACCACAATGAGTGCCAGTTCGCTCCCGTGCTCTTTCGTTAATTCCATAATCTTTCGCAAATATTTTTCGGATTTATCCGAAAGGCCACCACTCTCCACGTCTCCAATCTCGGGCTTAATCTGCGGCATTTGTTCCCAATATGGTGTAAAACCCTTGAATGCAATCTGCTCATGTTCATTCCAGAAAAAATCATTAAAATCTTCTTCCTTCAAATCATCATACCTGCTGTGATAGACAGCAAAGGAGGGAAAGTAATCATCTATTCTGTGAGGTTCTATACTTGCCCGTATCATCTGCAGTTTATTTAATGAAAACCGCATTCCGTGAATATTTTCTGCCATCCAATCATACTGATAATCCTCTTTAAACCTTGCAGGTGCATACAAATCCAGCACTATCATTTTAGGAGACTGATATTTATATAATTCTTTCAGATAATGATATGTCATCCACAGCGGCTGCTCCGCTCCACTGTAATCATAAGATGCAATCCCATATTTTTCCCATAAAAGTCCTGTATTAATCCCACAATGCACATGACTGGTTCCCATAAATACAACATCCATGGTATTCTTTGGTTGTTTATAAATGCCTTCAAGCTGATCAATTCCGTGAGGCGACTTAAACCCAAGCACTGCCGTCACAATATAAATTGTGATAATCAGAACACCTACCGCTCCGATTCTGATCAGGTTTTTCCTCCGGTTTACCTTTTTCTTCATATTTCTGTCATCCATATTTGCACCTTCTAAAATTGCATGTAAATAAACTGTTCTGCATGATACCCCGGTCCATACATGCCAAAAACAAAAATAGCTATGATTAGCAAATAAAAAATCAAATACCGCACAGCATTACCATTATGCTGAATCAGTTCCGGTAAATGAATTTGTTTCCGGCAGCAAATATAGTCCATCACCGCCACCACTATAATTCCTACTGTGATAACAGTAATTTCTATCCCATCTAAATTAAGCTGTGCTGCCATGGTATCTATCTCACCTATATTTATTCCCGCCGTCAACATTCTCCACACATAAAGTAATGCCGTCTCAAGGCCTGAAGCCCGAAAAAATATCCACGCAATCATAACCGAAAAGAAGGTCATCCCCCATGAAAATACAGCATAAATCCGATTTTCTGTTTGTTTATGATGTTTTCTCCAAACATGATTCACTACAGAATAAATACCGTGAAGCAGTCCCCATGCAACAAAATTAAGTCCTACACCATGCCAAATACCGCAAATCACAAACACGATCATAAGATTTCCGTATTTTCTAAGTTCCCCCTTACGGTTTCCTCCCAACGGAATATATAAATATTCCTTCAGCCAACTACTCAAAGAAATATGCCAGCATCTCCAAAACTCCGTAATATTCCTTGCACAATAAGGCGTTTCAAAATTGTGAGTGAGATGAATTCCGAAAATTCGGGCACACCCTATTGCTATATATGAGTAACCTGCAAAATCACAGTATATTTGAATGGTATAAAACAAAGCACCGATAAAAAGCCAAAAACTATCATAGAATTGTGCTCCGTCAAAAATTGCACTTACTGTAACAGCCAGCCTGTCAGCTACCACCATTTTCATAAAGTAACCCCACAGCATATAAGTAAATGCCGTAGAAAGTCTCCCCCTGTTTCCCAACCGGACTTCTTTCAGCCATTCCAATTGGGGAAGTAACTTATCTCCCCGCTCAATGGGACCACTGACAAACTTGGCAAAAAAAGCAAAAAATAATGCCAAATGGATAAACTTTTTCTCCGCCCGGTATTTCTGCCGATATACGTCTACCATATACGAAATTGCCTGAAACAAATAAAAAGAGAGTCCCACCGGCATGACCAAGAACTGTATCAATCCTGCCGACAGTTCTTCTGTAAGCCCAAAATGCTGTAGTACATGCGGAATATACTTATACACTGCCAGCAGCAAAATACAGACGATTACTGCCGCCACCAAAAAGCCCCTTGCGCTTCGCCTCTTTCCATTTTCTAAGTCGCCTTCTATTTTCAGGGCTGCCATATAAGTAATGCATGTAATGCCAACCAGAACTACCAGAGACTGAAATGAAATTGCACCGCAAAATAAATAGCTTGCCAGCAAAAGAACTGTAGGACGCCATGATTTTTTTGTACCAAAAAAACAAGCGATAGTGATTCCCAAAAAAACAAGAAAATAACCGGAAACAAACACTTTCTTCTTCTCCTAATCCTATTCAACTTCCCGAACTCTTATCACGCACCTGTCTTTTCACCGAATCGCATCGCCCAAAAGCCGTATTGCTATACGTCCAATTGGATGATACAGTTCTTTAAAAGCTTGGTATTATGACTACTTCCCAAAAGCAGTCTCCGCTAATTACTGATTATATTATACACAAAAGCGGGCCCTTTTAAAAGGTCCCGCTTACAATATTAAGAAATTATTAAATTATTTTTCTACCCACACAGCTTCTATTCCATAGTACCGACACAGTCCTTTATTTTCCCAATCACCGGCATCTTCTCCGATGTCTGAAAAATACAAAAGCTTCGGCTCCGTAGGTAACGGTTTCACCACTACATTTTGTTCCCCGCTGTTATATAATATCATCCGCTCTTTTAACGCATCTCCATACGCTTTGGCACTGCCGTCAGCCAAATCCATAATTGCTGAAGACGTGGTAAAATAATGCGGTTCCGGAATAACCGTAAGTCCTGCCGCCACTGCAAAAAACAAAAGGCAACTTACCAAGCACCATAATTCATTTACAGAATAACCATCCGTTCTACTGTTTGATTCTTGCTGCATCTTTTTTCTTGCCCAACCTATTACATAACCTTCACACAAAACAAGTACCAGCAGATACATAGTAAATGTTAATGCCTGCAACCTGGCGGCGTCTATATTTCCTACTGCAAACAAGGGTGGCGTCATCATCGCAGATACCAGACAATACCCAAATAAAACTACAATAAGCGGATAAGAAAACTGAAATTCTGTTTTATTTGTCATTTTCCAAAACAACGGCACTAAAACAATTACCAAAACAACTACCGGCCAGCCTGTCCATTCACCAATACAATACTCAAGGCAGTAGTAAAAGGATACCATAACCGCTTTTATAGGATTCATACCACCCACGCCTTCTGCGCGGATCCAATTTCCGGGAGCTGCTATATTCAACACAAAACCCAAAAAGTATATTCCTATAGGAATCAGTAGTGCCCGATGTTCTTTCCACCTCTTAAAAAAAGCACCAAGTCCGATAGCAAACAGCAATACTACAGCTACATTAAGCGCCGTCATCTGATTACCCCCACCGGTAAGAAATGCAAAAAAAGAGGCTGTTATCAAATCAAATTTTTTCTTTCTTCCTTTATCGTATACTGCAGAAATCAATAGTCCGTAAAAAAACAAGCTCATACAGTGAACCAGTATATAGTTTGCTGCCCCACTGTACCAAAAAAATGCTTCCACCCGTCCCACCATGCACTGTACCGTTACAAAGAGCAGCAGCATAATCACACTGTGGCTAACATACTTATCTGCATGAAAAACCTTCACAAAAATTGCTTTCAGTAAATACCACGTAGAAAACGTTAGCGCAAGTAACATAATCCACGCTGTGGCAACATAACACCTTTCTCCAAAGGTGCTTGGCGGCACTGCCATTAAGAAGTTGGATGTATAATATCCCATCCAGTGAAGCCAGTCTTCGACAGCACGTAGTACACCGCCCCATAATACCGCAAAGATATTATGGCTCTGTACCCAAATCTGTCTGCAATTGCTTCCGATAGAATAATCATCTGCACTGGGATAATTATAGAAGCTAATCCAAAACAAAGGAATCAAACCGAATATATATACAATTGTCAGCAAAAACGCCAATCTCTTAGGTGTAACATACTTTGAAAAACATTCTCCCCATTTGTCTGTCACTTCTGCCAAGATGAGTTTCTGTTCTTTCTCTTTTCTCATTTTCATTTCCACTACTTTCCTGTATATGCGTTACATGCATCAATTACCATTGACACCTCATCCTCTGTCATCTCCGGGAATAGCGGTAATGTCACACAATGGCTTGCCAAATATTCCGCATTGGGACAATCTCCTTTTTGATATCCCAGATTTTCATAGGCTTTCTGTAAATGGCAAGGCACCGGATAGTGTTTATTACATTCCATTCCTTTTCCATCCATGTATACAATCAAATCGTCAGGCTTTTCTACTGTTACCACAAACAGATGATAAACCGGCTGCGTGTTTTCCGGATGACTCTGCATAGTAAACAGCGGATTTTTAATCTCTGCAAGATAACGCTCCCCAATTTTTTGTCTGCGTCTCGTCCACTCCGGCAAGTATTTTAAACTTACGCTAAGGACTGCTCCTTGAAGGCCTTCCAAACGATAATTATATCCTATCATATCATGATAATAACGCACCTGACAGCCTTGATTCTTCATGGTTGTCATCGTATCAAAATATTCTTTTTTATAGCAGGTCACACTGCCGCCTTCACCAAAGGCATAGAGATTTTTGCCCGGGTAAAAACTAAAGCAACCAAGTTCACCAAGTCCACCAACCATCTTTCCTTCATAGAGGGCTCCGTGAGCCTGTGCACAATCTTCTACCACGTAAAGATTGTATTTATCTGCTATGGCTTTCACCTTGTTAAACTCAAAAGGCTGTCCGTACAAATGCACACCGATAATGGCCTTTGTCTTATCTGTAATCTTCTCTTCTATCTTATCAGGATCAATTTCCCATGTGTCTGCCGTGCAGTCCACGAATACGGGCGTCGCTCCTGTATAGGTTACACCCCAAGCTGTGGCAATATACGTATTGGCAGGTACAATCACTTCATCGCCCATACCGATTCCAAGGGCTACCATGGCACAGTGCAGGGCACTGGTTCCGTTATTGACACCTACTGCATACGGGACACCACAGTAAGATGCAAACTCTTTATCAAACTCATCTGCAAACCTTCCGCCGGAAAATGCAGTTTCCTCACAAACCGCCTCAATTGCCTTCAAATATTCCTCTTTATGTTTTTGATAATCCCTGGTCAAATCAATTCTTTTTAACATTTTTATTTTCTTCCTTAAATGTCTTTTTTAATCTGTAAATCTGTATCAGATAATTTTTGATAGTCTTCCAGATTTTCACTGTGGTATTGTAATCTTCCTGCCATTCTACCGGCATATCATAAATCACCATACCGTCACGCTCTGCCCGAAGGAGAAACTCTATGGTATAAAACCAACCGTTTTCATTACTGCTCTCTGCCACCAGTCTCTCCGCCGCATCCTTGCGGAGGAATGTAAAACCGCACACGGCATCCGTTGCTTTCATATGAAAAACCGTTTTTAGCAAAAAGACCAGTCCCATTGACGTGATTTTCCGATACCACTTACGCCCCTTGGTGTCTGACTCCTTACTGAATCTACTGCCGTTCACGTACTGAAGCTCCGGTTTGTTTTGAAACATTTCTATGGTCTTTCCGAGGTATTTTAAGTCTGTGGATAAATCGATATCCATATAACCTACAATATCACTCTCATTTAACGCAATCCCTTTCCGGAATGCGACACCTACTCCCCGCTCTCCCACTCTTACATAGGAAACCTCCGGGTATTTATCCGCCAGTCCCATTCCTATTTCCGGAGTTTCATCGTCAGAACCATTATCCAGAATGGTAAGTTTGTATGGAACTGTTACATTTTGTTTCAAATATTCCATGGACTTTTCTATTCCGTTTCGAAGACGAAGTCTCTCATTTAAAACCGGAAACAGAAGATTGATGCTCATTTCGCTCATCTTTTAACCACCTTTTCTATATCTGCCACCAAATATCTCTGATTCTTGAAAATCAAATTCAACATAACCGACAAGTATTTCAAAATAATTGTAAGAAGTGCAAACACGCCAAAAAATCCAAGTGCCAGAAAACTCATGGTGGAAAGCCAGCCTTCTACCGGTTTGTTTGCGTTAAAGAAATCTGCAATAATATAAATCCCCATACCTACCGTCACAAGCAAAAATACACCGCTGATGACTGCGGATACCTTTTCTAACGCACTGGTAAAGTAAATGAAAGAATCAAGAGCAAGTGACGTCCTCTCTGATGCCACAATCTTATTTTTTACTCTTGCATTTTTATCTTTACTTTCATAAGCAATCGTCGCATTCTTAAGCCCACAATTCATATACACAGCTTTCCGATAGGGAATGTACTGTCCCATGGACTTAATCCTGTTAATGGCACGTCTTGAAACGATGCGGAAGGTTTCCGGTCCGATTTGTCCTCTTCCACGGCTTGTCATATTGTACAAGGAGTAGAAAATTTTTGAAGTAACGCGCTGTTTTCCCTTACTTCTTGCAGCCACAATGTCATTACCTTCCAGAAGCTTCTCATATATTTTCACCAGCATATCCGGCTCATAATCCACAAATACATCATCAAACTCATACACAAAATCACCGATTGCAATATCACGGCCTGCATTCATGGCACTCTCCAGTCCCTGGAAAAAGCTCATATGAATGATATTCATCATTGCACTGATTCTGTTTTTTTCCATATATTCCTTTACTATTTCTATGGTGCTGTCACTACATCCGTCGTTAACGCAAACAATTTCATACTTCTCAAAATGGGTTTCGCAAACCGGAAGCACCTTATCCAAAAAATATCCGATATAATTTTCCACATTGTGAAGATAAACTACCAAAGAAATAAATTTTTTTTCTTTCTGCATATTTCATTTCCTTCTCTTTGTTTATACTAAATACTCATCCAAATCATAAACCGTATTAATCTTGCCGGATAGGACACTGATAAAGGTAGGTCCTTCACTGAGTACCCTGATGGCTGTAGGTCTTGAATCGTCTACTTCTGAGGATTTTAATATGGGTTTCATGGAATACAGGGATTCCCTGTAGGTGTATCCATATTCCTCTTTCAAATATTTATCCGCTAAATGGGACATATAATCCCATGCAGACTTAGGTTTATTCGGACACAAATTACAGTTTCCAAGAGATTCTTTCGTACAGAAAGCCCTCTCACTCATGCCATTTTGACATCCGAATGTAGGCACGGCGTCATAAGAGGTGACATGGGGCGTAAACGTCACGGATGTCAATGAATGAAGGCCGGTCTTACCAAATGGCATAATGGAGAAAAACGGTCCATCCATTACCGTAATTCCTGTTCCCCTTAGTTTATCCGAAGGTTCGCACAAAATAATTTCACAAAGCTCATACTTAATATCAAATAAAGTCTTTGGGGTCCCTTCCAGCTTATCAATAATTTGATTCACGGAAGCATAAGTGGCATTTAAAACAAAAGGTGCCTCATAGCTTTTTTCATCTTCCATCCATACTTCAAAAGTCCGGTCATTTTTTATAATTCTAGCTATTCTTGCTTCATAAACAAAGGTTACATTATCTTGTCCTAAGAATTGTTCCTCATAATATTTCTGCAATATTTTCGCATCATAGGTATATTCCTGCGTCATAAATGCACCATCGCACATACCCGCTTTAAAATATTTAGATGCAGATACCTCATCGCATCTGATACCTGCTGCCTGACAAAAACTTATAAACTGTTTCGCATCCGTCCATGAAAATTTCTCTGATGTGGCGTATACCTGATCAAATTTATCATGAATACAAAAGCCAAAATCTTCCACGAATCTTTTAAAATATCCTGCCGATTTAATGGCAGTGGTTAAGCTTCTGGGGTAATGATATCCCATATGCACCCTGGCTTGATTAATGTATGTGGCTCTCTGAAAAGGAGCTTTGTCATATTCTAAAACCAGCACCTTCTCTCCCCTGTCGCTGCAAAATTTGGCAGCATACAGACCATACAGCCCGGCACCGATTATGATTCTGTCAAATGTACTGTTCATATCCTCTACTCCCGTAACCCTATCTTCACAAGAAGATATTCTTCCCCTCTTGCCGTCTCACCGGTTGTCTCATAACAGACCTCCCATCTGCTTTTCGCGTCATCAGGAATATCTTCCACATGATTGGTGGGACTGATTAACAAATAGAATTCCTGTTTCTCCGGAAATTCCTTCTTTATCCAAGTAATCAATGCCTCATATGACACGGAAACACTCTGTTCCACCGTGTAGTTGGCATAGGTCTCCTGTTTGCCTGTTCCGGCATAATAAAACCGGTACTGCCTGCCCAAATAAGCTTGAACCGTGGATGCTTCTATCACATCTGTAGAGATGATAAGTGCTTCTTTCCCAACATAATTCTTTATATATTCTGCCGTATTTACACCATCGGAATACACACCTTTCCATGCATTTTGCAAATTGGAGCTTTCTTCCGGAGTATTCCAGCGACAGAACATTGCAATTCCCATAATTACAAGCAAACTCTCTGCAAGTAGCTTTCCGCCAAGGAAGGACTTTCTTCTCACCTTGTCCATTTCGGTTTCTTCTTTCATGCTGTGACAAATCCAAAAGCACCATATCAGCACAAAGCAAAGTGCAATATAATGCCAAATATGTAGCTGATACACCAATACACTGAAAAGCACTTGAAAAAGAAAACTTCCCATCATGACAATTACAGGCCATATATTTTTAATAGCAACGGCAAACAATATGCCTGATGCCAGAAAAATTACTATCACAAATAAATCAAAGTCCTGTCCAAGTCCCGTCATACGGGTTAGTATATGATAGGAAAAGTTCTTTATTTCCGTCACAAGTTCTCCCACTCCAAGTGACCGAACTGCATATTCCGGACTGTCTGAAACCTGATAAAACTGTAGACCCCAAAGGCCCAGGCTAAAAAGCGGAATACCAAGTCCCATTCCCCCACGCCATACCGGTTTCATACTCTTTGCTTTCAGACCATGCATCACGCACTCCCACAACCACATGCAGGAAATAAGGCCTGCTGCTGCCAGCGCAATGGTATCTGCTTGCACCAATAAGCCTAACAGTAATCCGTAAAGCATGCTTTTTTCATTCCTCTTCGGATAAAAATATGCCACCAATAATAGCAGTAACGCTATCAGACAATAGTTTCTCGCTACCACCGGATAATAATAGGTGAACATGGGACTCATCAGGCATATTGCCTTGGTCATGGGGTGGCAAGGGCTCTTATATGCAAACAGTCCTGCCGCTATGCTCATTACAAGAAAGCTAAGTACACTCAGCGTCCGAAAAGGAAAACCCAGCTTGGCAAAGGGCATGGCAATTAAATACCACAAACAGGGGTGTCCCTGATACTTAATCTCTCCAAAGAGCTGTAGCGGACCCATATCCCTTGCAATCAACCACACATTGGCTTCGTCGCGCCAAAGTTCATGCCCTGCAAATAAAATCCCGTTAAATGCCAAGTAGACTGCAAATAAGATTGTGCCGGTTACATATTCTCTTTTGTCTATCAAACGTTTCATAATAATTACCTATTTTATCAGTTTACATACTCCATTTAATCGTACCACGATATACTGCTACGGTCAAGAAAATAGGCTGATGTTTTGCACAGTACGCACATCACCTCAGCCCATGATATTACATCAATATTCTATTATCAATTCTTCAAGCACAGTGGTACAGTTTTCATCCCCAAAGACATACATCGCGATTGTTCCTGTTTCCTCCTTGCCAAATTCCAAATGTATATTTTCCGGTAGGGGTTCTGCCACCTGAAGGCCTTCCATCGCCCCTTCGGAATCTATCACAAATACAGAAATGTAATCGTAATTTTCGGCAAAAATGTCTTTAGGAATATCAACATATTTACATTCTTCCGTTTCTCCAATACCGGCGACTGCTTCTATCTTTATGGTAAAGTCATCCAATATTGGTATATATCTGCTGTATTTTTCTTCACTGTATGCAATTTTCACCTCGCCCCGCGGTATTTGGCAAGTCTCCTCTATTTCCGCAATATCTAATGTCTCTCCATCCTGCACTTTCAGGATGGTCTCACGGCCACCGTAAATCATCTTCACTTCATGCACTTTTCCGTTGGTGTCAAAAACAAGTTTTTCCCCTTCTATATTCCACCTTTCCATTAAGGCATTATATCTGGTTATGCAAAAATATTTCAGGTATCTGACATTATTCTCCCATGTCTGATAAGTCCCTGTCCTGGGAAGGCGTTCACTATATCCGTTCCATCTGATGTCATCATTTTTAACGGAAACGCTGATATACTCCGCATACAAATCTATGGTCTCTTCATAAAGTTTTTGAAGCTGTGGCATTGCCTCTTCATACTTTTCAACTACTCTATCCCGGAATTTGGGGTTCTCATATAATCTATGATACCATGTCAATTCTGTAGGCTCCCCATCCAAAACGAATCCTGCGGGATTGACATTATTTTCTCCCATATGCAGATACTCGCCAAAGGCTCCGTCATAATCCCATGCAGGACCTGCACTAAGAGGCGCTGCCTCCGAGGTTTTATACAAGTAGGCACTGGTTTCAAATCCATCACTGTTTAATGTAATTTCATCTACCAGAAACTGTGTGGCAAAGGACTCTACGTCTATCAAGTCTGCATTCGGATTCCCTTCCCCGATGGCATCCTCTACCTCCTGTAGCATGCTCTGAATTTCCTCTTTTTTCTCTTCTCCCACTTCTTTGGGTCTGTGGATTACAAATCCGTTTCCCGCATCCGAAACTACATGGTTTTCTAACAGATACCTGTCCTCTAAATCTTTTTCTAAAAATACGGCATCCTCCGTTTTAAAGACTGCCTGATTTCTTGCTGCTGTGGTCAGAAGATACATTCCATGATATTCACCGTTTAAATATACATTCACCCAGGTGCTGTCCGGCGTGTACTCAGCCCCCAGAATCTCTGCTATATCGAAGGCCAGTTTCGAATGAATTTTGTCTCCGTCATTCCACAGATGCAAAAGTTTCCACTGATTACCACCGTCTATCCCTGCCAAAGAAGCCTTGCCGTTCAACTCGATATCGTAGGCTCTCTTATCATAAAATTCCCACGCATTACCGTGGCCTGAAATTCCTTTTATTTTTCCGTCATGCTGAAGATTACCCCGATGATCGATGGATACGATATGTCCCGCCTCCACATTTTCTTTGGAAGCCCTTATCAAGTCATTAGAACCGCTTTCTGTTTCTATAAATAAGACAGATAGGTTCTCATCCCTAAAAAACATGACTTGCATCGTTTCCCCACGATAAGCGATTTCATATAACGTATTGTCCAAAAATTCAAACCTACGCCCTGTCTTTTCTCCATCTATCAAAAAAGAGTCCTGCTCCATGGTGCTTAAGTCAATCACATGGGTATCTATATAACTGGGCAAAAATACATACCATATACCGGATACTTCATCATACCACGGTTGCACCTCTATTTCCCCCATGTCGTAATGGAGCACAAGGGAAAACGGCGTCTTTTCCCCATCTGTCATGACCACGTCATTTTTCTTGTTATCCATAAAAATGAGGCCGACCGCTATTGATACCAGCAAGACAAACAACCCTATTGTTTTTTTCATATTATTTTATCCTATACGCGGAATTCACCATCATGTGAAAGCAAATTGGCTCCTTTGATATGTTCAAATTCTTGCAACTTGGTCATTAAGTCTGCATCCTTTTTTAATCTCACTTCGTAAATCAATTCTGTCTGGCCTGCCCGGAATCCCTCTGTTTTCAATTTTGCAATTTTGGTAAGTTCTGCCACACATTCTTTTACGGCTTCCCAGTCTGTCTCTTTTGCATCACCTCTGATTACCAACACCGAAGGTGCACTCATCTGGGGCAGCATCTGCAAAATCAAAATAAGGGCAGTGATTACCGCACACAGCAGAAGTGCCAACACTTTCAAATTCACACCACAAATGATACCTGCACTGATTGTCCAAAACAAATACAGTAAATCCAACGGATTTTTCACAGCACTACGGAATCTTACGATGGACAAAGCTCCCACCATACCGAGGGAAACCACTAAGTTTGCCTGCATTGCAATCATAATGGCAGCAACCACAATAGGCATTCCCGCCATTGTAATATTTAAGTCCTTGGAATAAAATGCACTTTTTGCAGAAAAGCGGTAAATCAAATATACATAAATTCCTATCAGCGCTGCAAAAAAGAGAATTCCCAGAATAGTTTTGGCATCCAGGTACGTACCTCCTGTCAGGCTCTCTAATATACTGTTCTTAATAACATCTTTTGTTGACATAATCCTGTTCCTTTCTTACGTTCCTTTATCTATGATATAACTCTCTGCATAACTGATATTTGGAATATGCCGTCTGTTGCATATTTCCCAGTTCCAACAACTGAAGAATGAAATGCGGCATAAACTCATCATATTTCACTTCCAAGACCGCATCCCGCTCTCTTATGAAATCATACTCCATTTCCTTATCCCCGAAGCGTAGAATATCCTTACTCCCCCGGATATTCCTATCCAGAGTAATACGGACATTTCCTGGACCGAAGACAAACGCTTTCCGCTCGTATGTTACGATTACCTTGGGGCACAACCCTGTTGTCGTAACCGCCAAGTTAAAGAGTGTGGCCGGATCATCCTGCGCATCACTGCTTTCAATGCATTCACCGCAAATCAGCTTCTCCATCTCTTTTCTTGTAATGTTTTTTGACATTTTATAAATCCTGTTGCCTAGCTTCTCTTTTACCTCCAGTTTAATGGAATCCAACGAATCATTATAAATGCGGATGCGGTATTTCCGCCGGATACGGTACCCTTCCACCGTATCCATCAAACAGGAATCATTCAAATCATCAAAATATAAGCTGCTCACCTTATAACCTTGTGCATCACTTTCATGGGAATCAGATGGCAATACATAGCTTAACCGTTCCTGCAAATAATACAATTCTGCTGCATTACAACAAAATTTGTCTTCTACTCTGTACATTTTATCCTCTTGCCAAATTATTTATTAATTATTCTTGGTTTCTTCAATCTTTAATATCTTTTTTGCCAGGGCATCTGCATAAAGATGTCTGCCCTCTAATGTCAAATGAATTCCGTCCTCCAAATAGTCCTTGGCCGTATAACCGTCAATCCCCAAATCAAAATATGCATCCAAGGATTCTGTCTGTTGCTCTCTTGCAACATAAAGACATTTGCCCTTATAGTCAAACAATGTACCATATCCATTATTTAAACTATTACCGTCACCCACAAATTGATTCCCTTTAAAAAACTGACAATAGTGGGGGCTACATAAAATAATAGTAGCATCCGGTGCCAATTCACGCAAATTGGATACTGCATAGCGCAGTGCCCCAACATAGGTATAATGGTCAAACATGCTCTCCGGATTATCAAGGGCAATTGTCTGGAAGAAATCATTAATTCCGTATTCAATCACAAAATAATCCGTTTTCGAAAAATCAGCGTTGGGATTTTCTAATACAGCCTTGGCATTGGTCCCTTCGAACACAGTGGTGGGGATCTCGCCTTTTAATGCTTTCACCACTCCCAGCAAACACCATGATGACCAATTCTCATTTTCCATTGGCTCACCATAGTCCAAAGCAGCACTTGTTCCTCCTATAGCCAGATTATACACATCCGCATTACATTGCACTGCAGTTAAATAAGGAACACCGGTGCCATCACGATGGGAATCAAAAATACTATCCCCCAAAAACACAATCTGCAAGTCATTACCGGAAGGTTCTATGGGTTCCTGTTCCACCAATTCTTCCTCTTGGCTGGGTAAGTCAATTTCCACATCACTGATACTTATTTGTTCTTCTTCCAAAGCAGCATCTCCATTCATGGATAGCTCCTGCTGTTTCTGCGGCGTTTCCGTGGGTTGTTCCTTCACCAGCACTTCCCCGGTTTCTGTCAATACCACATTTTCCTCCATTACCTTATTACTTTCTTCTGTCTCGGTGCCTGCGCATCCCAGAAGCATGGTCGTAGTCATGATTAAAATTATTAAAGCACTTATACATTTCTTCATTTTTTCTCCTCTTTCCCTATTGCAAATAAGCTTCTGTAGTCTTTTGTATGTATAAGCATATCACATTTTAATTTAAAAAATAGACGATTATTCACTTTTTAAGGATTCTTTCGCCATCCTTAAAAAAATCTTAATATAATTTTATACCGTTTCCTTCTTTTCTAGAACTCTTTCCTGTTTACTTATAATATTCTAAAAACCATTCTGCAAATTTATGCAAACCTTCCTCAATTGTGGTGGAGGGCTTAAAACCAAAATCTTTCATCAACTCATCGACATCAGCATAGGTTTCATAGACATCTCCCGGCTGCATAGGAAGGAATTCTTTCTTTGCCTCTTTTCCAAGACATTTTTCTAATACCGAAATATAATCCATCAGCTTTTCCGGTTGATTGTTTCCTATATTATATATTTTATAGTATGCTCCGTTTTCATCTGCCACAGGCGGATTACAAAGAATATTTTCAATCCCTGTCACAATATCATCAATGTAGGTAAAATCACGTCTCATATCCCCGTTGTTATACACTTGGATCGGTTCTCCTGCCATAATCTTCTTTGCAAACTTAAAATAGGCCATATCAGGTCTTCCCATGGGCCCGTACACTGTAAAGAATCTCAGTCCGGTAAGGGGAATTTTATAAAGTTTGCTGTAAGAATACGCCATGAGCTCATTAGACTTTTTAGTAGCCGCATATAGACTTACCGGTTTATCCACCTGATCTTCTGTACTAAACGGCACCTTCTTGTTTCCTCCATAAACGGAACTGGAGGAGGCAAACACTAAATGTTCTACAGGATAGTATCTGCACGCTTCCAATATATTAAAAAACCCAACTAAATTTGACTGTATATAAGCATCCGGATTATCAATACTATAGCGCACCCCTGCCTGTGCTGCCAGATTTACTACTACCTGTGGTTTATACTTTTTAAATAGTTTAAACAGCGCATCCTTATCTGCAATATCTGCTTTCACAAAATAAAACTGTGAAAATCCACTTAAAATGGCAATTCTATCCTCTTTTAATGAAACCTCATAATAATCATTCATATTATCAATACCGATTACCGTAGCTCCTTTTTCAAGAAGTGCTTTCGATAAATAAAATCCTATGAAACCGGCACTACCTGTTATCAAATATGTTTTAGATGTATCTAACTGATTCATACTTCTATCCCTCGTAATTTGTAATATTTTACACTTTTAACTCTTTCATTTTATACTGCCGGCATTTATTCGTCAAACCTTTCTCATTCCTTTTCAAAAAGATTGCCAAACTTTTTTTTCTCATATATACTAAGAATGTGGTTTCATAGTTATAACCACAAGATTATAAGGAAGGTATTGTTAAAAATATGCAAAATGACAAGTTACTTTCAGTGATTATTCCTGCCTATAATGAGCAGGATATGATTTCTACAACATTTGAAACCGTAAAAGGTATATTGAATAAAGAAAATATCCCTTTTGAAATATTATTTGTAGATGACGGCTCCTCGGATGAAACTTATACCAAAATTTCCGAACTTTCCGTATCTCATTCCGAAATCCGCGGCATTTCTTTCTCCCGGAATTTCGGTAAAGAAGCTGCCATTTTTGCAGGTCTTGAAAATGCGGCAGGTGCGTGCTGTGTCATTATGGATTGCGACTTACAACACCCTCCCACAACTATCATAGAGATGTATCGCCTGTGGGAACAGGGGTATGAGGTGGTGGAAGGCGTAAAATCATCCCGTGGAAAAGAAAGCCCGGTACACACCTTCTGTGCAAACCGTTTTTATGGTATTATCAGTAAAGTCACCGGCATCAATATGGCAGATGCCTCTGATTTTAAACTACTGGATCGAAGAGCCGTTGATGCACTCTTAATCCTTCCCGAAAGAGCTCCGTTTTTCCGGGCGCTTTCTTCTTGGATTGGCTTTAAGACAGCATCTGTTTCTTTTGAAGTACAGGAACGTACTGTTGGCACTTCTAAATGGTCCGTGTGGAGCCTTGCCAAATACGCAATACGCAACATTACCTCCTTTTCCGGTGCTCCCATGCAGTTTGTAAGCCTGATGGGATGGATGATGTTTCTGTTTTCCATTATATTTGCCATCCACTCCCTGTACCGTTACTTTACCGGTACGGCACTGGAAGGATTCACAACCGTCATCTTACTGCTTCTGATTATCGGCAGCGTACTGATGATTAGTTTAGGCATTATCGGACACTATATATCAAGAATCTATGACGAAATTAAAGGACGACCAAGATATATTATCCATAAAAGGTGCGGATACTAAAGTTCCGCACCTTTCACACCTTTATAAAGGAAAATCACTATATGCGAAAAAGTTTTTTATCCAAACACTTTGAAAATGAAAAAAAAGTATTTATCATTATTATGATCCTCAGTTTTCTTGTAAGGTTATATTACATAGCCTTTATTTCCGTTTATGATATGCAACATGACGTCGGAACTCCGGAACAAAACTACGGACATCTGGGGTATATTGCATATTACCTCCAGAATTGGCATTTTCCGGATTTTGACGTCCGAGAAGCTTTTCAGTTCTGGCATCCACCGGTTCATCATATTATTTCTGCTGTTTTTTTAGTTGTCATCTGGGCAGTTTTTCCAGGTCAAACCGGAAATTATGAACCCTTGCAACTCTTGCCACTATTATATATCACTGTATGTATATGGATTGTTTGGAAATTATTAAAAATATGGGATATCAAAGGAACTGCACTAACATACTCGTTTTTAATCATTGCCTTTCACCCCACTTTTATTATCCTGTCCGGCAGTGTTAATAATGATGCGCTTTGTTTTTTATTTACTTTGCTTTCTATATACCTTTCCATCCTGTGGTATCAAACTCCGACATTTAAACTTATGATTGCTTGTGCATTATCCATAGGACTTGGTATGTCCACAAAAGGATCTGCTGCTATTGCCGCTTTTCCAATGGCATTTCTCTTTTTGATGGGACTCATTAAGCATAAAGGGAAAGTTATCTGCCAATTACTTTTATTTGGACTCATTTCACTTCCTATGGGATTATGGTGGTACATCCGTAATTATATTTTGTTTGGTGTTCCCATTAATTACATTTATCGGACCAGCACAGACTTTATCGGTTATCTGGGCGAGGTTCCTTTGTGGAAACGCTTTTTTGATTTTGATCCGAGACGCCTTAGCTTTCAGAATTTATATGTACAATTTGAAGGTCGCTTTACGGAAATTAATCCTATTACGGCTCTTTTAAAGTCCACCGTATACGGCCAATATTGGTTTAACTACAATATATACATTAAAGCCGTTGCCTATCCTCTTGTATTTATTTGGACAGCATTAGCAGGTTTGTCTCTTTATGCTGTTCCCGGCTTTGTAAAAAAACATAAAAATTTTCTGATTCCCACCGTCAGCATTATTATTTTATTTATTATACAATTTATCAGCTATTATTCATTCTGCATTGAATACCCGTATGTATGGACTATGGATATCAGATATGCCATCCCTTTACTGATATGTCATTGTTTGTGGCTTGCTTCCTTTATGGAAACGCATCCCACATGGAACAAAGTGGTGAAATACTTATCATTATCCTTTGTCTCCATCACCACATTCGTTTTCTTTCTCTTTACATTTACTGTTTCTTAAAAAGCGAACAGGTACGGCAATAACCGTACCTGTTTATCTGAACATCTTATATTGATAGATACTCAATCTCTCGTATACCCGCTCCCTAAATTTATCACTTAAATGGATGGTCATCGTGTTATTTAAACTCATCTCCTTTAGGTTTACTGTTTCAATATAAGCAATGTTAACCAAATAACTGATATGTGCACGCAAAAAACCGTATCCGCTGATTTCTTTCTCTATATCATCTAATTTACCTCTTATCACCTTTATACTGCCATCTTTTAATACAATATCAATGTAATGCCCTTTGGAATGCAAATACATAATATTTTCCGGTGTGAAAATATGACGTTTTTTCCCTTCCGGAATCGTCATAAGCGGAAAAAAGAAATATGCCTTACTAAGGTAACCGTTAAGAGCTCTGTCCATATCTTCGTCTATTTTGCTCTTCCTAACAAACGCAAGCGGTCTGGTATCAAAAGTTTCAAAAATGCGCTCTTCATATGCAGATATGTAAACAAATTGACTAAACAAACAGGCAGACCGTTTTTGTCTTATCCACTCCATCGCATCCTGTTCTATACTTCCTGCTTCCGTATCTATAAATAATAAATCAAATGGCACTTTTATCTTTTCTATTTCTTCCGGTCTATTAAATACTTTAATCCATAAACCTGTTTTATGTTCTGTGGCAAAATTCTCCAGTTTATCATATAAGATTTCTACGATATTTGTATCCTTTTCTAAGATTGCAACTGTAAGTTTCACCTTGCATCCCCTTTTACACTTTTGTATTTATTCTCAATCTTTTTCATTATTTCATAGAGATTACCCTCTTCTTTGTCGATTTGCTGAATGATGCCTATTCTTTGCCGAATTTATGATTATCCCTTTTTTTCTGTTATTTTCTTCATTTATTCTGCTTTATGTTTCATCCGGCCATTTTACCGATTTTTCCGTTTTTTCAAACCTATAATACGTTCATACACCTACTAAAGAGGAATCATTATGAAAGAATGGTTGAAACGGAATTATCAATTTTCTGACTATCAGATTGCACAGCTTGGACATTTATGCAAAACTCTTTTTTCCGAAATCAGTAAGTTACTCATTATGGCTGTTATCTTCTGCCATAAGCCTGACATTTACCTTGTGTCCGTCACTTTTTTATTACTGCTTAGAACTGCTACCGGCGGACTTCATTGCAAAACATATTTAACGTGTCTTTTAGCCTCCTTTACTTACATGTTTTTTTGCATCGAATTATTACCTTTATTTCAATTACCTTTTGCAATATATCCGGTTCTCTTGTGTGGATGTATTCCTGTGAACTATATATTGGGACCGGTCACTTCCGATATTCATGTCCCATTAACAGAAACGCGCATAAAAAAAGGACGCATACGCGCCGCTTTAATTATTCTGATATTACTTATTTTTACGTGCATTTATCCTAACAGCAAATATACTGTTGTTTGCTTTTGGATAACGATAGTACATTCTTTGCAATTACTATATGCAAAAATACGAAAGAAAGGAGCTCATTATGAAACAGAAATTAATTGCATGGACTAAGCCTTTGCTTTGTGGATGCATGGCGTTCGGCTGGTTTATCAGTTGTAACTTGCCAAGCATTGTTTTACTCGGCGAATATCCATATCCCAAAGAAGAAAATTAATAAGCAAGTTCCCTTTGAATGCAGTCAAAGGGACTTGTTTATTGTTAGCATAAATTTTATCCACTTCACACCTTTTTCTTCTTCAAACAAGCTAGCTAACTTTATATCATATTCCTCACATATCCTTTTTAGATTGTATAATCCCCAACCACGATTATTCCCTTTTTCGCTATACTTCTTCATAAAAAATCGTTGTACCTGATCGTAATCAAATTCTTTACACTCATTACTTACTTCAATTACAACTTTATCAGCACACTCTACTAATACAACTTTTATTTCTTTTATAATATCCTTTCTCTCTATTTCTTCAAAAGCATTATTAATCAGGTTGCCCATCAATTCCACTATCTTATAAACCGGTACTCCGCATGCCAAATCTTCTATGTTCACTTTATATGAAACTTCAATTCCTTTCTTATCTGCTTCGCAAAATTTTCCATACAAAAAACATAAAATTGTAGAATTACCATTAGTAAGAAGTTTATTATATTTATTATCTTTTGCTACCTCCCGGCTATATTCCTTTTGGGCATTTACCAACTCATCATATGTCTTGTACAAAAAATGATGACTAAACAAAGTATTCATATGATTATCAAATTCATGTTGCTTTGCTACAATATCGTCAATCAACAGTTGAAATGATTTTTCATACAACTTATGCAAATGTAATTCCGCTTCCATTTCTCTTGCTTTTAATTTATGTTTCCCTATATCTACTATTGTCAAAGCAATTAGCACGAAGCATGCTATCAGTATAATGTAATATGCCGTACTTAATCCGTCTTCATGCCTGTAACTTATCACAAAAAACATTACCGCCATTACCATTATCATCAAAGCTGATGCTATGATTTTTTCGTTACTCTGCAATACTTTTGATATTTTATTAAGTTTACATTTCTTAAATCCTAAAACTGTTATCAAAAACATTGGTAGATTAATATATAATGATTCTCTCTCCCCAATATGATTGATATTTGCCACAAAAAATAATATCAACATAATTGTCGACTGTAAAAGGCCAACCAACATTATACATACAACATTATTTATTAGAATTGGCCTAAATCTAAAACCAAATCTTGTCCCCGAATAAATAATCATAAATACATATATTAGCAGAGAAAGCGCATCATTTAAGGAAAAATAATAAATTGACATCATAATTATCAAGTCAATTATTATAAAAGCAATTGTTTTAAAATCTGCGCGTATTTTTTCGCCATATAAATAATGCAAACACACCACTATTGCTAATGCTTCTAATAAAACATACAAACTAACAATCATTTAAAAACTCCGTTAACATTTTCCGTTTATAGGTAACTCCGATGTCAACTCTTCCCAGCTTGTCCTTAAAAATAATATATTGATTCTGCACATCAACGCTCTGAATATAATCTTTATTCACCACAGTACTTCTACTGCATTGTACCAGACAATCCGTATCTGCTTCCGTCAAAATTTGTTTACAAGTCTTATAAGGGATTTCCAGAATTGAACCATTTGAAAAATGAATGTTCATGACATGCTTAAGACTTTCCATATATACAACATCTTTCACCTTTACCGGATACAATATTCCATCCTTTCTAAAAGTGAGTGAAACATCATGTTCCCTGCTTGTCGTATAATTAAGCGCCCTCTCTAATAATTTCATAATTTGCATCGGTTCAAAGGGCTTTTCGATATAACCGATACAGTTTAAATCTTTAAATGCGTACATACTCGGATCTTCCAAAGAAGTAACAAATATCACCGGTGTAAACATATACTTTGGAATTTTTCTGAACTTTTCTACCAAGCGTATTCCTGATGTATCACCGGGCTTTGATGTATCTAAAATAATATCCACCAGAAAGATATCAATGGTCTTTTCCATTAATATTTTATATGCAGCTTCCGAATTATCTGCTGTATATACTTCCGCATCTTTACTCGTCAGAAAAACCAGTTGCCTCAGCATCTCTAATTGACCGCTTTCATCCTCTATTATCAATACCGCTTTCTTCATAGGTTTATCCTTATACATATTACTCAAAACTACTTCACTTTATCTTCAAACAAATCCTCAATAGATACTTTGAGCACCTCGGCAATTGCACGTAATTCATAATCTGTCACAGTTCTTTCATGTCTTTCAATCCTGGAAATAGAACCTCTGCATACATAAATAGCATACATCTCCAGCTTGTCAGACAATTCCTGCTGACTCATATTTCGTTCAAGTCTATATTTTCTGACATTATCTCCGATAACATTCTGAACAATACTGTCTACTACCCGTGCCATTTCTTCTCTCCATTTTTATACTGTGACACGATTATTTTATTACAATATCCCCTCTTCTATGTCCTATGACAGGACATTGCCATATAATTTCAACAGTAGTAAATCATGGTAAGATATGATAAACTTATGTTATTCGTGGATAATATATATTTGAAAGGTAGTTATCAAATGAAACAACAACGACTCATCAAAGTATTAACATATTGCTATCTGATTCCACTTGCTATTATGGTAATTTTTAATACTGTTAACAGCCTTCTTAGAATTACTTACTTTGAATTGTATAAAGATATGGAGACTGCCAAATATAAATGGGATAATCCGCTATTAATTCTTCTGTTTACTGTCCTACTGTTTGCTGTTTTATATATCATTCAAAAATCTGCCTTTATAAAAAAAGTAAACACCAGAAAAATCTGTGTCTGCTTTGCCGGATTAACCAGCCTCTTTATTGTTTTGCTGTTTCGTTGCATAGCGACCTGTGACAGTGAACATTTAAGTCAGATTGCCACCCAATTTATGCAAAACAACTATGCTTCTTTTGAGCAGGGTGAATATCTCTATAACTACTCATTCCAACTTGGAATGGCTGCTTTATTAGAGGTTATATATCGAATATTCGGCATTGAAAATTTTATTGTTTTTCAACTTCTTAATGTAATCAGTATTATGATTATTATTTGGATGATGAATAAAATCACTGCAAAGTTGTTTGAACATGAACAAATTTGTAAATTGGAAGCACTTATTTCTATGGGAATGCTCCCCCTTTTTCTGTTTGCAACATTTGTCTACGGCGATATTATCGGATGGGCATTCGGTGTGTGTGCTATCTATTTCATTATTTGTCACTTAAAAAATGACAAGTGGCAAGACATACTAAAAGCAGCCTTACTACTTGCTGTGGGAATTCTTGTAAAATCCAACATCAACATTTTAGTAGTGGCTGCCGTAATTGCCATATTATTAAATTCAGTTTCCAAAAAGAAATACCGGCTACTGATATGGATTCCTATCCTCGTCCTCATTTCACAAGTAGGTATCCATATGGTAAATCATATTTATGTACAACGTGCCGGCCTTTCGGAATATCCTGCCGGGATTCCTAAAATTGCATGGATTGCTATGAGTATGCAGGAAACTGACGAAGGCGGTTATGCCTGCGGTTGGTATAATGCATATAATTGGAATGTATATAGAGAAAACAATTTTGACAGGGAAGCAACCTCCGCTGCCTGTCTTGATAATCTGATGCAATCATTAAACAAATTTGCGCATGAACAAAAATATGCCCTAAACTTTTTCTACAAGAAGTTTACTTCTCAGTGGAATGCCCCGACATTCCAATGTATGATTACGAATGAATGGGCCACGCGACATGTTGATCACACATACCCTCTTGCCAACTTCTTTATCTATGGACTTGGCAGGGATATTTTGTATGCCATGATGAATGTTTATCACTTCTTCATCTTCCTCTGCTCTGCTGTTTACTTTATTTTTGGCAGAAGAGAATGGAGTCTTACCAGAGCTTACTTTATGCTTAATATATTCGGTGGTTTTCTGTTCCATATGATATGGGAAGCTCAATCACGTTATATATTAGGTTATTTTGTACTTATGCTCCCTATAGCAGCATGTGGAGTTCATCAGCTTCTCCGGAAGCTATTTCCTCTTAACAAACTGTCCCAAGACCCTAAAAGTCCTCAGACAGTCAATTAATATGGCGGCTTTAAAACTGTTTTCCTTCAATGCTCTATGTCCTTCTTTTAATGATAGTAAATAGCTGTTTTTACTTGAAGTACTCGTCCCACCATAATACATTCGAATAATTGTTTCCGGCAAATAAACAAGTTTGTTTTTCTTATCTTTCAAAAAACGTATCATAAATTCATAATCTGCAGCTATCTTGTATGAAGGATCATATAATCCGTACTCTTCGTACACTTCTCTACGTAAAAACAATGTGGGATGCCCTGGCATCCATCCGGTATATAAGCTCTTTTGTTCACCCATTTTCCAATACCTGATAACTTTTTCGTCTGTTGCATAAACCAAGTCAGCATGTGCACCCACGCAACCTTTATTACTTTCCAGCAAACCCACCATTTTAGATATTGCATCAGGGACCAAAAATAAATCATTAAAAAAAACTATAATAGCTCCTGTTGCCATTTGATACCCCTGATTCATGGCATCATATATTCCTTTATCTGTGTTTGATATCCAGTTTACTTTATTACGACTTGTTTCTGCATATTTTTTTATAATAGAAAGCGTATTATCTGTCGATCCGCCGTCTTTAATGTTTATTTCTATGTATGGATAGTCTTGGCATTCTATACTACTTAATGTCCTCGAAAGATTTTCTGCACTGTTATATGTTGTTAAAACAAGTGAAACTAGCTGCATATTTTCTTACTCCTTTAAAAACTGTTTCTAAAATACAGCATACATAAATGCTTCTGAACTGGTAGTATAACTCATTGAAAACTGAATTAATATCAGCATTACATAATATATCCCCCAACGTATAACGATATTTTTGCGATTCAGCAAATTACATACATCAATTTGTTTTTCTGCAAGATAACTATGAACAAATACAATACAAATTGCAACTAAAATCAACGGGACTATTTTCAGCGATAACACATCCGTCATCAACAAAGACATATACGAAATAAACTCGCTTACTCTAAATCGAGTAATTGTGTTTTTAAAGCACAACATACAATCACTAAAGTCCACAATTCTATCAAAATACCAACCAATATTTACAATGATAAATGTTCTGATAATACAGAAAACACGATACGCTTTTGTTTCCTCTTTTATATGCAACGCCGCTTTCCATTTTACAAAAGTTGGTCCCATAAGCTCAGCTAACGCAATTACAATTCCATTATATAATCCCCAAAGAATAAAATGAAGTTGTGCTCCATGCCAAATACCTACAATAAAAAACACCAGAATGTTTCCAATACATGCCGGAAGCACACGCCCCACTTCTTTTCTCATATACCTTATCCCCCATTTTCCGACTTTTTGCATCGGTTTAGTAAGGGCAAAAGGATAGAACACATAATCCCGCATCCATGCTCCCAATGAAATATGCCATCTACGCCAAAAATCGGCCAAAGACGTGGCAAAATAGGGCTGTCTGAAGTTAGGTGTCATATAAATGTCAAACAACTGTGCTATTCCCAAGACCAAATCAATTCCGCCTGAAAAATCTGCATACTGCTGTGCTGAATACATTAATATTCCTACCACAATCACACTGCCGGGCATATCTACCATGGGTGCATCCAAAATTGCTGCAATTGCATCCACCAATAAATTGGCAATTGCATACTTCTTCATCAAACCGAACAGTATTAGGAACAATGCTCTTTTACTTCTTTCCCAGCAAAAATAATGCTCTTTAAAAAACTGTTCTTTCATATGCCCAAATCGGTTAATCGGTCCCTGTATCATCTGGGGAAAGAAAGAAACAAACAACAAATACTTGAAATAATTCTTCTCATGCTCATAGGCACTATTATATTGATCAATCAAATATCCGACAGATTGAAATGTATAGAACGAAATCCCCAACGGTAATAAAATCCCTAAAGAAACTATCTCTCTCTCCTTGTCAAGTGATTGCATCACACTTCCGTATATCACCTGCCAGTACTTGAGGTACGCCAGAATACCAAAATTCACTAAAAGAGTTAACAGTAACACCACTCTTTTTTTTCGCAGCATAGCATTTTTTAACTTTTTCCGTTGCTCTTTGGTCACTTCCGGTGCTTTTTTTGCTACACGAAACTGTTCTGAGAATTGGAACAGCATAATACCGGCTATCCATGTAGTAAAAGAAGTAATTCCGATAAATACAAGGTTAACTGCGCCTGAATACGCATAAAATATTGTACTTGCTATCAGCAAACATATCCACTGCAACTTTTTAGGCAATACATAATATACAATTAGCAATATACATAACAAAAAAATAAACTCTAATGAGAACAAATTCATCTCAATTCTTCATCCTTAATTTTTATTTCGTTTGTGACCACTCCATCGACCATCGCTGTAATATGATATGCACTTTCCAGCCTTTGAACTTCACAGAAAACTTCCATCTCTTCAGCGTTTACAATAGGTTCTACCTCTATCAGTGTTTCATCATTATGGTCTTTCATAGTAACCTCAAAACCTAATACTCTGGGTTTGCAAAGTTCTCTTTTTTGTTTATAACTATTGCAAAATAAATCTTGTTCTTTTATCTTTCCTGTAAAGAAATCTGCAAAAACCTTGCCAAACACCTCCGTGCCATTATAATTCAAATGGTTGTCATCATTATAATAGCTGTCACTTTGTAAATTCAATACATTGGGATTACACAGATTGAAATCATAATAAGGCATATCGTATTCTCTCAGGAAATCTTTTATCACCAACACGTATTCATCATAGTTCTGCATCACTTCCAAATGAAAATCTGTCACCGGCAGGCTGACAAATGTTAAACGGATATTGTTCTTTTTGCAAAACTGTATTATTTCCTTTAAATATTCCTGCTGTTGCTGAGGAATATCAAAACTTCTTTGAGCAGAATCTTCCATGCACCACAGGGTTCCTTCCTTTACAACGGTTCTGGATGCAATATGCCCTTTTCCCGCATAGGAATCATCTGTCTCTAAGTAATTATAGTAACCGGAAGTATTTTTCTTTTTTAATATTTCTATAATTTCCTGTGGATTCTTTGTATAACCTCTTCCCTTATGTAAGGGCATAAAACTATTCACATAATAATCAAAGGAAGTTGCGTTAAGCAAATAAGAAATCTTACGTAAAGATGGCTTCATATAATCGGAAATAATATAAATACTTTCCAAGTTAGGCGTATCTCGCATTACGATAGAATAATCCAAATCGACATAGACCTGTTCTAAATCGTGATATTTCTCTGCCTCTTTTATTAATGCTAATGTTGTTTCCAAACCTTGCGACGAACTTCCCGCATTAAATGTATTCCTCTCAAACCCTACATCTAATACCTCTGTATCAAACCCAAGTTGACAATGTGATGCCCCACAAAACAAAATATCAATGTTATCGTCCTCTGTATACAAATCATGCATCATCACTCGTGATATGGTAAGTGTATCATCTAAAATGGCATATTTAATTAAAGCTTGTCCTCCCACAAAAATAGCACAAAACATTACTATTTTCAGGATTATTTTTAGTTTCTTCATATTTTATCCTATCCGTTTTAGGAATTCATCTCATAGGTCGCCATCTGCCCACGAAGTTCCACTATATTTCCGTCCTGCTTTCTTAAATAGATACCTGGTAAATCCCTACTAAGGAACAAATAAGTCCCTTCCGTCACGGAATAAGCACCGATATTTTCAAAAATTAATGTATCGCCAATTTGCGGACTATCTAATGCCAAACCACGGACTAATATATCTGCAAAAGTACATAGCGCCCCGCAAATCATATACTCTTTTACATTTTCCTGCTGCCTGTCCTTTGCTTCTGTGGCAATACACAAATCCACCTTGTCCTTTCGTATATGCCGAATAAGTGGCGTCCTCATTGCCATATTAGAACCATAATAATTCACATGATGAATGCCGCCATCTACCAGACAATAGTTTCTTTCTTCAGTTCTTTTGACATCTACAATATTTGTAAAATAATTTCCACAAGAAGCCGCTATATAACGTCCAAGTTCAATATCAATTCTGAACCAAAAGTTCTTTTCTTTTATATACTGCTTCATTTGTTCTATCAACTGAAATGGTAAATCAAACTCATCACCCACAAAATAAGGTACTGCGAACCCTGAACCATACTCCAGTATGATATCAGAAAGTCCATATTCCTCCTTTAATAAGTCCATTAAATATGATATTTTATCTATTTCTTTTTCATATTTATTTCCCTTTTTCTGTGTGCCGGTAAAATAATGTATCCCTTCAACAGATACATTTTCTAGTGTTTTGCTTTCTTCAATAATCTGTAAAAGTTGCTCTTCTTCCATGCCAAATTGTGCACCGCTGGATAACCGGGGCATAATCTTTATTTTTTGAGTTTGCTCCTGTTCAGTACACGATTTACCCGTACATTCTTTCAACAGTTCCCAATGCTGCATAGACTCCAACGTAATTACATCAACAGGATATTCAAGTGCTTTCGCTATATTTTCCTTTGTTTTTACCACACCGGAAAAAAGTATCTTCTCTCCCGGCACTTGATATTTTCTACATATCTCTAATTCTCCGGGGGAACATACTTCAAACTTGTCAATAACCGGCAAAAGGCTTGGAACTAAGAATGGATTTGCCTTAATGGCATAACAAATCTTTCCGCCCCAAGCAGTTACTTCTTGCTTAATCCTCTGCGCTCTGCCAATACACTCTGTTTCATCAAAAAGATAATATGGTGTCTTTAGTTCTTTCATATTCATAATTATTTATCTGCCTACTATTCATCCTGAAGTTTACAGATCAAACTATATATTGCTTCCATGGAATTAAAATTTTCAGGCAACAAATACTGCACATTAATATCTACATCAAAATTATCATTCACTGCTGTCACAATTGCAATGATATCAATAGAATCCAAAATTCCATCATCAATCAACTTTGTTTCTGTATCAAAGTCAATATCCTGTCTGATTTCCTGTAAAATGCCTCTCAATTCATCCATTGTTCTTTCCTCCACAACATCTTTCTTTTAGTAAGACTCTATCTATTTTACTGTTTTTGTTCATTGGCAGTTGTTCATAATGCACATACCTATTAGGCCACATAAATTTTGGCAGACTTCCTGACAATGCTTTTACAATTTCTTTATCACAAGGCTCTTTCGCCTGGTAACACAATATAATCTTTTCGCTTATTTCATCATAAATACAACATCCCACATCCACAAAATCAAGCGCATTAACAGCCACTTCGATTTCACCCAATTCAATGCGGTGTCCCATATGCTTAATCTGATAATCTTTACGGGCTGCAAAGTACAAAATACCTTTTTCATCAAACCGACCCAGATCACCTGTTTTATAAATAATTTCCGGATAAGTGCTTTGCATGGGATTTTGAATAAATACCTCTGCTGTTTTCTCCGGATTATTATAATATCCGGCAGCAAGGCAAGTACCCTTCACACAAATTTCACCTGTTTCACCATATTTAACTATATGCCTGTCTTTTTCAAAATCCCAAAGAAACAAATTTGTGTTTTTAAATGCTTTTCCTATCGGAAGGCTCTCGTTTTCTTCGTACTCTCTGTCAACAATATAATAACTGCAATTACAGGTTATTTCCGTTGGCCCATACAGATTTACAAATTGTGCATTTGGTAATATCCTTTGCCAATAATGTAAATCTTTCACCGGTAACACTTCACCTGAAAACATTACAAGCGAAAGATATTCCGGCTTACAAGCATCAAACACTTTAAAATTTGATGCGATTCTCAGTGCCGAAACTGCCCAGATAATCACATTCACCATTCGCTCATTTAAGTATGGAATCAGTTTTACAGGTAACACGAAATACTGCTTGGGCACAATCTGAAGCGTACCGCCAAGGTACAAACAATTATAAATATCTTTAGTGGAAACATCAAAATCCATAGGTGCCTGGTTACCGAATACCGGTTCTTCAGGAAAATCAAATGTATTCACAAATTGATGCACCAGGTCAATTACCGAACGATGATTAATCAACACGCCTTTGGGTATCCCGGTAGAACCTGATGTAAATATAGCATAAAGTGGGTCTGTATCAATGCTTTTGCTTCGAACATCGTTTAGCTTCTCTTCATTGATTTCTCCACTAATCATTTCTGCATAAGAGACAATTCCATCCATCTCCAGTTTTGTGTTTTCTTTAGAATTAAGTAGCAGCACAGGATTTAGGGTATCCATAATTAATTCTACACGTTTCTGCGGCATTGTATCATCAACAGGAACATAAAAATTCCCGCTGTAAACAATTCCCATAAATAATATCAAACTTTCAATATTTCGATCAATTAACACAGCTATAGGCCTGTTTTTCCATTCCGTCCCAATTCCTTCTGCTCTTTCTGCAATTTTACTTCCTATTTGCCTTGCCTGTTGTAACAATTCTCCGTAAGTAATACTTTTTTCAATATCTGCAAATGCTATTTTAGAAGGATTCTTTTCTGTAGCGGTTTCTAACCACTCCAGTATATTAGTATTCATTTTTATTCTCCTACTCAATCACTATATTTCTGCATCTCTGTTCAAAAAATGCATAAAATGGCTTCTATTCTAAGCAACACATAATTGGAAGTTCTCTTTATATTATACATTCCTACATCTTCCTTTTGTACGAACCAGACTTTACACATTTACACAACTTCTCTTACTTTTCAAAAGTCCCCTGCAAAATCAGTTCAATATCTCCGTCATCTTTGGGACATATACTATATAAATATCCATTTGCAAAAGTAATGTCAGAAGCATTACATATTGCACTTGCATATCTTTCTCTAAACTGTTCATCTACATCCCATAAATACATATAATCATAGTCTTTCGCAAAATCAAGGAATTCTTCTTGTGTAATATTTTGTGTCCAATTATCCCCTTCAGAATACGCTTCACCAAGGCTGTAATTTCGCTTATTATATGTTCGAGGCATTGTTAAATATGCAAATACATATTCAAAATAGCCCGTATGGCTTTGTGTTATAATATAAATAGCGTCATCCTCATTTGTCTCTTCCATAATAAACTCTGCTTCGGTGTAATACTCTATTAAATTAGAGTTATTACTTAACGCAGGTTTTAAAAATTGCACGGTATCACTCCATTTTGTGGATAAAACCATAATTACTGTCAAAATAGTTATGGTTAAAGTGAACCATCCGGAATTATGTGTCATTAATGCGCCAATAGCTTGTGTGAATTGAAATAAAATCAGCATACACATGCCAATCCATATTACATTCATATATCTTTCATAACATGCTAATTCAAGGAAATCTAAATCATTGTAACCGAACATATATGTTATCCACTGCATCATAACATGTCCACAAACGCCACACAAAAACACTACAAACATAGGTAACACATGCAAATTAGTCTTGATTTTCTTTTGTAAAAAGAACATTGTTCCATATACTATAAGCGACACTATCATCATGTCTACATACGAAATTGTATGTGTTCCCAACATAAACAATGGTTTTTCATATAAACTTTTAAAGTAATTCACAGTACCTTCATAACGCCACGAAGATTTATCCACTCCACAGATTACATTCCATAATGTCTGAAGATCGAATTTACCTGCCGAAAATTGTCGTGTGAGTTGATTTATTTTTACATAATACATATTCCAACTCAAATAAGTCGAAACCGGAATTACAAACAAAAAGAACGCTTTCCATAATATATTTCTTGCACATACACCTTTCTTATAATCAACAATTGCCAATAAAATCAATAATAAATAGCAAAGGCAAAAATATTCAAACCCAATTTGTTTAACAAGCATTAAAAAAGATAGTGCAACTGCTTGAGTTACTATTTCCTTTTTACTGTATTCATGCTTTATATAAACTAAAAGAGCACAAAACGCAAATGTAACCCCTAATACTCCATCTGTATATATGGTAGTTAAAATATTTCCGTCATTCAGTGATAAAACCGTACAAATTGCCAGGATAATTATCGCCAGCATAGCACTTGAATATAATCGCATTCTCTTATTTATAAAAATGCTTTTTACGGATGTAATAAATGGCAGAATCATTGTCCAAATCAAAACATGCAAACTTCTGTATAAGTACTTTTCTGCATACCCACCACACAGCTCAGCCCAAGCTGCTTCAAATATCGCAATAACAGGCGGATAGTCTTTATGTACCTGCAATTTAGAAGCTGTTACAGAATATAACTGATCGAGCCTTATAATCTCTTTTGCCATTGGTCCCCAATGGCTCATCTCATCCCAATGCGTAAATCCTCTTTGTAAGTCAAACAGAAAAATCGCAGTATATATCAGCACAAACGTTATAATTATTTCAAGTTCATTATCTTTCAAACTATATATTGCTTTTTTTCGCAAAGATACTATCCACAATAACAAAATTATAACTCCATATAAGAAATAACCTATTGTTATTTTTATATCAAACAGCGCATATAAATATATCCACATGCAAAAGCCCATATATGTTATTGCAAAAGAAAAGTCTAATTTCAATTCTAATAATCTGCTCACAGCAAAAGCACAAGCCAAGCTTATCAACAGCGGTACTGTAAATTCCCATACAAGATGCATAACTTCCATCTACTAATTCTCCCTCTTTTTTATCGCAGCTTGATACATTAAAGAATAATAAATATTATACTCTTCCTTGTCTATTCCAATTTCTTCCATTCTACGTTCCATCTGGTCGCCTTTAGAAAATAATATATCTGCCTTGCCTATTGCTTCCAAATCGTCTTCCATATTAGCTATGACATCATGCGTAATGTATCCATATTTACATTCCATATACACTCCAAAGGAGTTATCAATCTCTGAATCTCTGGATACAGCTACAATTGAGTCTTCTGATGATGAATTATCAAGTATCCACTCTATTACTTGATGTAATTCATTTCCTGTTTTGGTAAAATTTACAGCTTCTGGAATTTGCCTTAAAAACATAAGTAGAAGAAAAAGTGTCACTGTGACTTGTAATGCTTGAATACATCGTTTGTCCTTAATTATTTTTCCGCCTATTATTGCCACAAAATAACTAATACTAAATACCCATGGCACAAAATATCTTCCATCCATGCCGCTCATAGCGTGTAGTAGTTGTTGTATGCCAAATATATATATACAAACAATCGTTTCTATTAATATTATCTTATTAATAGATTCTCGCTGTAAATTTACATATGCAATAAGAATAAATATAAACACCAAAACAAGATATGGAAAACCATTTCCAAACATATTATCAAATATTTGAGACAAATAAAACAAAATGCTCTTTTCGTTTGAAAATCCTGCATATCCTGTTTTATTAGTACCTACATAAAAAACTGTAATCCACAAATCCACAAAAAAAACGACTATTCCAAAGATAATTTCCTCACAATATCTTTTAAAAAAATCTTTTGCACAATCTTTACCGTTTTGGGAGCTTTGTTCTACAAAAAAAGCAAACATAAGTAAATATATTCCTGGAATGCAAAGTAAGAAGCTCTCTTTATATCCCGCCAAAACAAACAAAATTATCATATATAATACTCTGTGCCATGGTTTTCTTTCCTTAATCATCTTATGTGAACAAAGCAAAGCGCCTGCAAATAAAACCATGCCCATACTTTCTTGCGGACCTAGCCTCCAAAATATTTCCATTTGTTCTCCTATCCCACATAGAAATGCAAAAAAATAACTATTGACAATATTCGTTCCCCTGTCACGTGCAAACAAATATAGCAACCACATAGCTAAGGCAATTTCTCCTGCTTTTAAAACTGACCATACATATGTACTTGTCCCTAATACAAATACTCCCACTATTCTAAAAATTAGATACATGGGCCGAAACCTCCATGTCAAATCCCTTTGTACATATTGAATAGCAGCATTAACCAAGCCGTTCTTTTCAATCAATTTCTCAAGTGAAAAAAATTCATGATCATCTATTAAATGATAGCCTGATAGCCATGTTCCACAAAAAAACACTACCCCAAATACAAAAAAGGAAAAAACTGCTAGTGGTATAAAATTATTATTCCATATAGTATTACTGTTATTTTTTTCCCTTGTCAGGTATTTCATAAACCTCATCCTAATTTATCCTTTCATACCAAATATGCTATTAAACTTGTATCATATATAAATCAACCTTCGAAATAATTACAATATCTAACATTCCCTTCAGTGCCAACAAGACATTTTGAAACCCAACTTCTAAATCTTGCTGTTATTCCTTTTGCTTTTATAAAGTCCCTAAGCAAACAATAACATAATCCTCCATATCTGCAATTTCAAAAGCATCCATATCTTTTTCTTTTGCAACTTGACATGCCGCTTCATATTCTCCGTCAAAAGATTCAATTACTTTAATATCATAACCATAATAAGAAAAAAGTTCTTTTAACATCATTTGTCCCTCAAAAGCATCTATGGCCCAATTAAGTACAGAATTAACATTTGTTTGCACATATTCAGGTGTTTTAGCCCCTTCTTTAAAAGAAGCTATAAAGCAATCATAAACTTGCAAATACAATTTTCCATTCCAACTAGTATCATCCACGCTTATTTTAGACGATATCCAATTTCCCAAATCATATTTACCAACAAAAATAATCGTTTTGTCTTCAAATCTTGTTGTGAGTTGTTGTCCTATTTGTCGAATAACTGCTGCTTCATTTTCAGAACGCTGATTATTTAATGAAAATAATTGCCCTAAATATATGCTTTGATGCATACACAACACAATCGAAACAAGCGTTACAAAAGACCACATATATCTTTTTTTAACATGTTCCCCTAATTCTATTAGTAGAAATACACAAAAAGCTACAAATACAGTTAAAGTTTGCGCTGTTCTATATGGCATTGCTTTTCCTTGTAAAATAGCTTGCATAAACACTGATACTAAAATTAATGTTCCCGAAAAAAAAATGAATATTTTTTGTTTGTAAACCATACTAATTATTAAAAAAAACACAAAAAACAAAACCATTATATCAAATATTGCAATCGGAAAATAAACTAATCCATTCAGCACATATTGATTCACTATAGTACTTATTAAATGCCAAATGCCACCATCCCATGAAATAGCTGTTTCTCCAAACTGACTAAACTCAACATTATATGTTTTTAACAGAATCATACCAATGATAATTCTCAAAAATAATGCTATTACTAACGGACTTGCAAAAAAAATACCTTCTTTAAAATATTCTAAAAATTTAAATTCTTCCTTTTTCAAATGATAATATTTATAAAATAAAATGCAAAAAACAAGTAACACGTAAACAAACGCAATTGATTCATAACTGGACACTACAATTACCAACGCACAACTCGCATATAAAATTTTCTTTATTAACTTTATTGATGACGTTGACAACAGTAATATGCACGTGGCAGCCAAAAAAAGATTCCCAGCAACCATCAAATTAGCCCCATAGTATTCCCATATTTCATTAATTAAAGGAAATGTTATAAATACAGACACAAACATCGAATATTTCCACACACTCCCTTTTTGTCCATTCAAAATAAAGAAAACACAAGAGATAATCAAAGCCGCACACACAAAAAAAATAAAGGCTAATATTTTATCAATAAATGGAGAAAAAGCTCCCACATGAAATACACCATCCCATATCAACATTCCCCATCTCGTTCCTTTAATAGCCGACATATTCGACAAATAGTAATCCCCCGCTAAATCATCAATGCCAACAGTCCGATTTGTTAACGAAAAACTATAAGCTATTGTTGCAAAAATGATTATTGGCAACCAAAAGCTACATTTTGACGCAATATTTCTCCAAAAATCCCTAATTACTTCTTTCATTATTACTCCTTAGTACATCGAAAGTATCAACTAAATGTCCAAAACTTGTTTATAAAAAAATTTAAAGGAACTGTTATTAATAAATTAATTATCGGTGCAACTATTTCCGGAATACCAACACTCTCAATCCATACTACCAACAAAATATTGCTTAAGAGGAGCCCTGTTCCCGCATAAGATATAAATGTCTTCAGTAAAGCCTTCCACCATTCTCGCTGTTCCTCATCACGCGCTTTAAAAACATATTTATTATTCCAGTAATATGAATTTAGTACACTAATAACAAATCCCATAATACTTGCAATAAGATAGTTTACATTTATCATTACTAGCACAACATATACAGTATAAGAAATTAATGTATTTGATATTCCTACTATGCCAAATTTAATAAATTGTTTTATCTTCTCTGCCATTAACTATATTGCCTCATAGAATTCACTTATTTGTTTGTCCATGCATTCTGACACATCATTACCATCAAGGTAGTCCTTATACCACTCTACAATTTTTTGAATGGCAATTTTTACATCCCAACGCGGTTTCCACTCCAAGCTATTCTTTATCTTTGAGCAATCAAGTTTTAAATAGTTAGCCTCATGCGGACCTAAATCACTTACACATTTCCATGATATATCTGTTTGCATAATTTCATTCCATTGGCTGCAAAATAAAGATACCAGTTCTCCTGTAGTCCAACAATCTTTTTCACTCGGTCCCACGTTATAACAGCCTGCTAATCCAATATTGCCATACTGCTTTTCCGCCAATAACAAGTACGCGTAAATAGGTTCAATCACATGCTGATATGGTCTAATTGAATAAGGGTTTCTTACAACAATATCTTCCCCTCTTGATGCCGACCTAACACAGTCCGGTATAATTCTATTTGGAGCAAAATCACCGCCACCAATGACATTTCCCGCTCTTACTGTTGAAACAGCAATATCTTTTTCTTTAAAATATGAATTTACATAACTATAGGTAACTAACTCTGAACACGATTTTGAATTAGAATATGGATCATATCCTTTTAGTTCCTCATTTTCTCTATATCCCCACTCCCACTCTTTGTTCAAATATACCTTATCCGTAGTTACATTAATAACTGATTTCACACTATCCGTATTCCGTACAGCTTCCAATAGGTTTACTGTTCCCATCACATTAACGTCATATGTATAAACAGGATTTATATATGATTCTCTTACTATTGGTTGTGCTGCCATATGAATTACTATCTCCGGCTTCACTCTATCAAAAACCTTTTGTAAATGTTCCATATCTCTAATATCGCCAACCACCGATTCCATATGTTCTGACAAATTACAGATGTCATATAAGCTTGGATTTGTTGGTGCACTTAACCCATATCCCGTCACATTCGCCCCTGCGTTAACAAGCATTTTTCTCATCCAACTTCCCTTGAAACCAGTATGCCCGGTTATCAGAACCTTTTTTTCATTATAAAAAGACAAATTAGTCACTATCATATTCCTCACTCATCGTCAAAATTAATTTTTTCCCTTTCAATAACATATGGCCTCTTCGTCACTCGTTTTAATACTTCTCCAAGATATTCACCAATAATTCCAACAAAGAATAATTGTACTGCTCCCAGAAAAAAAATGCCAATAACTAACGGAGCTATTCCCATCTCAAAAGAATCCCAAAACATCAACTTGTATCCAAAATAAAATATTGCAACAATCAGGCAAATTATTGCAAGCACAAATCCCAAAAAACTTGCAATATGAAGTGGTACCTTGGAATTAGCTATCAGAGAGTCTATGGCTTCTCTATAATACTTTACAATAGAATATGAAGATTTACCTTTTTCTCGTTTAGGCTTATTAAATGAAATAAGTTTTATCGAATAACCTAATTCCGAGACCAAATACCTTGGTCTCGGCTCGTATTCATTTAAACTTTTCAAAGTATCTACAACACTTTTATCAAACAATCCATAGCCCGTCACATTTTTTATCTGCCTTGTATCTGAAATTTTCTGCAAAAAAGAATAATACATCGCTCTACATGCATGAATAAGAGCATTCTCTTTTCTAGACACATATTGCGCTAGGATAACTTTATGTCCTTTTTCCCACTCCTCTAAAAATATTGGAATTAGTTGTGGCGGATCTTCTAAATCACATGCCAACGGAATAATTGCATCTGCATGTATTTGAAACATCCCATTCGCACTAGAACGATACGGTCCATAATTAGCCTGATTTAAAATAACTTTGACTATATGACTTTTTTTAGCTAAAGTCCTCAATGCATCATCTGTTCCATCTGTTGAACAATTATCTGCAAAAACTATCTCCCACTTGTAATTGTTAATCTGACTAATCACTGATATAACTTCTTGATATACTTTTTCTACATTTTCTACTTCATTGTAACACGGAATTAATATGCTAATTTTCTTCATGGTATTCTTCCTCTAAAGACTTTAAAGTTATCGCATCAACATCCTTATATACCTCTCTTATCAAATTATAAACCTCTTCTGAATAAGAACCAGCAATAATAAGTATAGCTTCTATTCCCAATTCGTTAATTTTATCCGGCGCATATATCGGTATATGTGTTGCAGGTGTATATCTATTTTGCTTGAAACTAGCAGAATCAAATACACATTCTATTTTTCCCTGTAAGTTTGCTAATGCTATTATTGCCAGTGCTTGATGCCCCGCCCCCCAAACAGCAACTTTCTTTCCTTTCTTTTTCATTTTTTCTATATATGTATTTATTGAGCAAATAAATTTATTTTTCTTTTTTTCGAATATAGTTGCGTCAAATTTGTTTCTCTTTTTTACAACAGCTGAAATTATATAATCATTCCAAATCACTTTGCATTCTATAACTTCAAATCCACATATATTTAATATATTTTTCAGACTCTCTTGCGTAAAGTAACATAAGTGATCTAACATAAACTCTGAAAATATTTGATTTTGTATTATATAATCACCATTAGGCACTTCAATTAATCCATATGCC
Source organism: Lachnospiraceae bacterium (assembly GCA_045586385.1). Classification (GTDB taxonomy): domain Bacteria; phylum Bacillota; class Clostridia; order Lachnospirales; family Lachnospiraceae; genus Suilimivivens. The sequence goes on along the minus strand of JAZNAE010000011.1, from coordinate 175,269 downwards.
TCGTCTTTAATATTAGCTGCAATTCCCCTTAAGAATTCTTTAGGATTCGGCACATGTTCAAGAAAATTCATTATCAAAAAGCCATCATAAGGACTTCCTTGTATCTCTGTCTTTGAATCTTCAACAAATCCTTGATATACTGTTAAGCCTTTTTTTTGTGCACTTTCCACTGATGCCTGTAAATGTTCAAGTCCATACACCTGTACATCCTCAGCCAACAAAAGCTCCATATACTCTCCACATCCGGCGCCAATTTCTATCACTCTTTTCCCTTGCAAACCACAATTCACAATAAACTCATTAAAATATTCCTTTCGGAACATCTTCATATCATCTGATACACTAATTGCTCGAATTACATCCTTATAATAATCAACCGGCTTTGAAAATAATTGGATTAATCCACAAGAAGGGCATTGATATATATCTACATCAATTCCTATATCAAATTTAAGTTCTTTATTATTTGGAAAATTTTGTGCTCTTCCCGGCATATTTTTATATGACAAACACGGTAAACCTTCTACATATGTGCCACAGCATTTACAATTTTTATTATTAACATTTGTTTTTCCTTCACAATTCATATCAAGCACTTCCTATTTGCTAAAATACTTATGGTATACTCTCTTTTGACAAAATATAAAATCCTCTGGACATGTATCAAACCATTTTAAATCTCCGTTTTCCCAGTTCTCCTTTTCAGGTAAATTGAGTTTTTGTGTCAAAACGCATTCATACAAAAATGAGATGAAATGACCTCGTTCTCTATGTTCTGAAAAAATTTCATTTATCGCGACTGGTACTCCACTTGTAGTGACTGCTTGTCCTATTTCCCTAATTGCCACTTGCTCTATCCGATGTCTAAGTGTTTCTTGAAACCGTACTATTCCACCCGGTATATGCCAAACAGCACCATCAAATTTATCCTCTCTTCTTGCCAGCAAAATTCTCCCTTTCGCATCTCGAATTAACAAATCCACATTTACCATTGGAACAATTGAAGATGCGAATTGGAATATTTCTTCCGGCAATCCTTCGCAGGGATTTTCTATACACGCCTCTATAGTGGCAAGTTGCTGTTTTAATTCCATTTATATTAAGTCCTCATATACTTCTTCTGTTTCTATACACCATTTTTTTATATTCTCAATCCCTTGTTCAAACGAATATTCTGTTTCGAAACCCGTATCATTTTTCAACTTACTTATGTCAGCACTCAAATACATGACTTGATTTTTCCCATAAGGAATCTCTCCAAATACTGGTTCTATGCTGGAATTACAAACGTTATGTATTATCTTTATATATTCTTGTAATTTGTGACTTTTACCGCTCGCTACGCAATACATATGTCCGTCTCGTCCCTTTTCTGCCAAAAGAGTCAATGCTTTAGCAGCATCATATGAATACAAAAAGTCCCACTGTTGTTCTCCCTTAGTATATTTAGGACGTTCTCCTGATAGCAATTTTAAAACACTTGTATAAATTAAACTATTCGTGCCATCGTAAGGACCGTATACACTAAATAATCGTGCAAAAACATGTTTAATTCCATAGTTTTTGCACATGATTCTAGTCATTGTTTCAGCACATAATTTAGCGCTACCATATCCATTATTAGGTACTGAAATTATATCTTCATTCAAAATTGTATCAATTTTTCCAAATTCTGCCTGAGATCCCGTCATCACAAAACGCGGGCATTTAATAGCATTGCAAAGTTCTACAGCATTTACTGCATAGACTATATTCATTGCTTGAAGTGGCATATTGTCTCTGCTTCCTATTTTATCAACTATTGTAGAGCCATCCCATGCAAGATGAAAAAATACATCTATAGGAAAAAAATCCTGCAATTCTTTATGTAAGAACACATATTCATCCATATTTGAGAAAATAATATGAAGCCGATCATCTTTAGGCAAATACTTAATTCTCGATGTTTCCTTTCTTATTAGTGCAACAACCTCAACATTGTGATCTAACAAATATCTTATTAAGGCGACTCCTGTTACACCAGTCCCTCCAGTCACTAATACTCTTTTCACCTGTCACCTTTCTCTCTTTCTATTTTACAATATTTGCACATTCTCAAAATAACTTTTCGTTACTATTTCCAATATGGTTTTTTTGTTACATCTTCCTCTGAAAACACTTGATTATATGGAACTGGCACAGGTTTCCCATATATCTTCTCTGCGACATATTTTTTTACCCATGGTAAATCCGCAGCCAATAGGCATGTGTCAACATGCTCACCAAAATACTTTATTTCCATTCCTGTCTTAATAATTTCTTTAAGTGGCTTATTAAAAATATTACCTATTGAACAGTGAAAATATGGACAGGGTTGAACATCACCATACTGAGTTACAGAGACAAACCCCTTCACACCAATACACCCCATATCGATACCATATCCTGGTGTTAAATGTGTACACAGATTATATTTTTTTTCTAATTCACGCTCATATGCTAAGTCCTTCTCATCAATCATACTTTCAAAATGTCCAGCATATGCACCAACCGGTTTCGCAAAAGATATAAATACATTAAGTCCACGTTTATTAAAATATTCCAAGAACTGAATAAATTCTTCTGAGTGTAAACGTTGTTTTGTAACAACAGTCTGTATGTATAGCGGTAAGCCAATACGTTGGCATTCGTCTATCCCCTCCATTGCTCTTTTCCATGCACCTGGTTTTCTTCTAAATTCATCATGTTCTTCAGGATTTAAACTATCGATGCTTAATTGAATACGATCAATACCTATTTTTTTCATATGTTCTGCTTTTTCTGCAAGCAAATATCCATTAGAATCACTATTAATATAAAATTTTTCTGGATCAATTGCTGCAACTAACTCGTCCAAATCTGGAAAAGTGGTTGGCTCCCCACCTGAAATCACAAATCTTGCCAATCCCATCTCGTCTGCTTGTTTTGATAAATTTGCTACATCCTTAGGGGTTAAACTTCTTTTTCCGGCAGAATTATGCTGATATGCTTCAATAGAACAATGTTCACATACCATATTACACATATATTTATATTGGAGCTGAATAATTGCAATACTCTCTCCACGATTATACTTTTCCGTAAATTTTGAAACCTTTTCATAAACGTATGGTTTCTTTTCCTTTAAATAATTTCTTCCAGCCATTTCCTTTTCATTTAATTGTGAACTCATTCTTTCTTCTCCTATTTCTTTTATCTTTTTGCATTTTTCTATCTAATTCTCATATATGTTTATGTTCTTCTTTAACATAATAATAATATATCTAACACTGTATTTACACTTCCTACATTTTTCCATCTATTAACATCGTCCACCTCCTTAAAATCAAACCCATATCTTACTCCTATGAAATCAACTCCAACTTCTTGTGCAGCTATAGCATCATATGAACTGTCACCTACCATTATAGTATCATTTATCTTACTATCTGGAAAATGATTTATACATCTATAAATCAAATCATTCTTACAAAGTTTTCCCTTCATGTCCGTGCCGTATACAATATCAATATACTCACTTAATTCATATTTTTCTATTAACTCATCTGCAAAATCCTGGCGTTTATTTGTTGCTACTGCAATATGCATGCCGCGCTGTCTTAAATTAGTAAGAACTTCATAAACCCCGTGATATGGCTTTGCCAATAATACATCCCCTTGTTTATATTGATTACGAAACATGTCGGATGCTATGGCAAGCGTTTCTCCCTGTAATCCATAACTCTTTTGAAAAGAATCTTGAATACGTGGCCCTATAAAAGAATATAAAAGTTCTTTGGATGGTTCAGGATAACCCAGTTGTGCAATTGTGTATTTTGCGGACTTTAATATTCCTTCAGATGTATCCAGCAACGTGCCATCCAAATCAAAAATAACTAATTTATATTGTTTTTTACTCATTTCCATTTATTTCTGCCATCATTTCCTTTGTAAAATGTATTTTTGTTTTTCTTGGATTTGTAAATTGGTATTCCTCCGCATAATAAGAGTCATTCAAATAATGGGTAGTAGATATTTCTTCAAAAATGCACCCTGTCACTGAAGAAAAACTGTGTTTAGCATTCCTATCAATGGTCATTACATCACCTTTATTTAAAACATGCAGTTTCCCATTAATTATGATAGAAAGTTCTCCGCTTAAAATTACAAACGTCTCTTCTTTTTTTACATGATAGTGTTCAGGATGAGATTGCCCCGGCAATACAACCAATATTTTTTTACAATATTCGCGATTAACACAATCTATCATGGCAACACCCGTCTCGTAAAATTTATCAACTCCGTAGTGATGTGATATTTCACAACAACTTCCTATCGGTACCACAACATTGCTATATTTCATTATTTCGATTATTTTTTTTACAATTCCAAGCACACTGCTCGAAATATTGTTAATTACTACGTCCTCTTGCATAATAGGCATATTTTCATCTAATGGTCCATTCATTAATTGAATCATGTTGTATTTTGATAAATCACTTGCTACTAATTGCCCCGGCACACATGGAAACGCTAAATATATGTTGGTTGTATCTATCGCCACTCCATTATCAATTCTTTTTTTTGCAAACACCCCTCTTTTTAGTGCTGCCAAATCCGTCTGCTCTTTCTCTGTTGATAAATATCTTGCGTTTATGGTCCCACATGCTAGAAATGTTTCTCTTGCTGCACTAAGCCATTTCTTCACTTGCTCCGGATTAGCCGAATAACCATTCAACACGATATCTTTTGTAGCAACACCGACGTGCTTCTCAAAAATTTCTGCACCTTTTGCCACCGCTATTCTAATTGGCAGTACATTGTCTGGATCCTCATGTGTAGAAAAACCGATTCTAACATTAGGAAACATCTGTTTATAATAGTCTACTTGATTCATTTGCAAATGCTCATTACAAGTCGGATACTCCGCAACACAATGCATAAGTGAGAAATTAATATTTCTGTTTACAAAAAAATTAACCACATTATGCAAATCCTCAACGCTACTTCCTGCTCCGGATGCTATAACAGGCATATTCTTTTCTGCAATTTTTTCAAGTAATGGCCAATCTGTAAACGAACAGCTTGCTATCTTAATGTAATCATACTTTTGATTTGCAATAACATCCACAGACACCTCATCAAATGGAGTGCATATTGCTTTAAAATTATTTTGTCTAGCATAATCAAGTAACTCTTCAAACTGCTCACGGTTTAATTTAGTCTCTTGAAATCTCTTTACATTTTTTATATCCACACGATTCTGAAAATCAGGATGAATAAATGTGTCTAAGTCCCTATACTGAAACTTAAAAGCATACTCAAACTCAGGAAAACCATTACACACTTCCCTAATCTCGCTTATAATGCGCTTGCCATGGTTTACACTTCCTTGATGGTTATTTGCCATTTCAAAAATAAAAAGAGGGGGTTGTTTCCTTAACATATCTGTCTCCTTAAAGTCCTTTGTATATTTCATCTAATTTGCTTTGTTCTAAAAAAGGAAATGGATTTTCTAAGTTTGCAGAAACTCGTTTTCCCTCTTTATCAATCATAGAAATACATTTGGGAATCTCATCATACAAAATAGAACCTTTAAATTCACAAATTACCGGCCCTTCGCAATGCAATGTTTTCATTATTACTCCGTCACTATCTTCACTTCTATCGACTGAATAATATGTAATTCCATAGGCATCTGCTAGTTTCTGCAAATTCGGAAATGTCACTCCACTCTCTCCATCGCTTCCCACGTGAAAACCATCAAAATTGCGATTTTGCATGGTTGCAATTGCAGCATATCCAACATTATTAAAAACAAACATTTTTGCATTAATTTGGTGATGCACTATTGTTTGCAACTCTTGTATATTTAATTGAAAGCTTCCATCTCCTTCTAACATAATAACTCGCTTTTTACCAGATGCAAACCATGCCCCAACAACAGACGGTAATGCAAAGCCCATAGAACCATATCCCATAGAAGAAATAGTCTTTTGGTTGGCTTTATGTTTAAATGCCATATGACCCGCTGTATTGCATCTACTTGTAGAGGAAGCAACAATCACATCTGACTCACTACAATACTCAGATAGTTTCATCGTAAATTGATACAAATCAATACCTTCTATTTCTTTCTCTTGTTTTTCTTTTAATAAGGGATATTGGCGCTTTATGTCTCTGCAAAATTTTACCCACTTTGAGTAATTTGCAAATTTAACTCCTTCTATTCTTCTCTTTAACTTCTGCAAAAAATAAGACACATCACAAGTCGCCGAAGTAACATTAGTCATTGCTAATTTCTTGATTTCATTAGAGTCAATGTCAACAAAAACCTTTTTTGCGCGAAAAGCAAAATGTTCTTCATTAAAAGCCGTAATCATATTATCCATACGGCTTCCAAGTACTAAAAGAAAATCTGCCCCTTGTGTAATCAAATTTGAATATCTATTAGCTTGAAGTCCTGGACTTCCAAAAAAGTATGCATCATCATAATCCATAATCTCTAGTGCACGCCACGTTGATATAACAGGAATTTTAAGTTTTCGTTGTATATCTCGGAAAACATCTTGTGCATCTGATGCAACTACTCCATGTCCCACTAAAATTAACGGTCTATTGCAACTTTGAAGAGATAAAATAACACTTTCTATTACTTTTTCTATTTCTTTTTCATTAGGTTCATTCTCCGCAATAATATCTTCATCAGTAATTTCACACGCATCAAATGCTCTAAGCGTATCAGGATTGATGTCAGCATTTTGAATATCCAACGGAATATCCAGCCATACCGGTCCTCTTCTTCCATGCATAGCAATGTATAAAGCCTTTTCTAAATAATAGCGTATCTCTTCAGCTTGTAATACTGTTACTGCATATTTCGTTATTGGCTTTGCCATTGACACAATATCATTTTCCTGAGCCCCGAATTGTCTCACATTACGCAGCGATGCAAAATCTGCTGTTTTTACCTGCCCGGACAGAAATAGCATCGGAGTTGAATCTACATATGCTGCACCCGCTGCAGTTAATGCATTTGTTCCTCCCGGACCTGTTGTTACCAAGCACACTCCTATCCTGTTTGCTTCCATTGCATATGCTTGCGCTGCTATACCGGCCGCTTGCTCGTGATGACAACACACATAATCAATTTTACTTTTTCCAAGGGAATCAACTAAATACATAATTCCCCCTCCGCTTAGCATAAAAATATGTTTTACTTCTTCTTGTTCTAAATACTGTATTACATAGTCAGATAATCGCATTTTATTCTATACAGATATTCTGTATTGCCTCCAATTTTTTACTTTTTTCAACAAATTACTCTCTTACCTTGCATATTATTTCCTTTGCCATATAATCAAGCATGTCCTCTGTCATACCGGGATATACTCCTATCCAAAATGAGCTGTTCATAATTTTATTTGTATTTTCAAGTTCACCAATCACCCGATACCCTTGCTTTATTTTTCTCATCTCATCAAAGCATGGGTGTTTAATCAAATTACCGGCAAATAACATTCTAGTTTGAATCCCCTTACTTTCTATATGCTTTACAACAAGGTTTCTATCCACATTATCTCGACATGTAATCAAGAATCCAAACCAACTTGGCTCTGCATTGTCACACGCCACCGGTAAAATCAATTTATCCTCTACACATTCTAACCTATTACGCAAATATTCAAAATTGCGTTTTCTACTTTTGACAAACTCAGGAAACTTCTCAAGCTGTGCGCACCCAATAGCAGCCTGCATATCTGTTGCCTTTAAATTATATCCAAAGTGTGAATATACATACTTATGATCGTATCCGATTGGCAATTCGCCATATTGCTTGTCAAAACGGTGTCCGCATAAATTATCACACCCTGAAGGACATACGCAGTCACGCCCCCAATCTCTAAATGACCGAATTATCTTGTTTAAAATAGGATTATTGGTATAAACTGCTCCTCCCTCTCCCATTGTCATATGATGTGGCGGATAAAAACTTGATGTTCCTATATCACCAATTGTTCCCGTAAATTTTTCTTCTCCATCTAGTATATATTTTGAACCCAGCGCATCGCAATTATCTTCTACTAGCCATAAGTTATGCTTATCGCAAAAAGTTTTTACGCCCTTTAAGTCAAATGGATTCCCCAGCGTATGAGCAATCATGACTGCTTTAGTTTTTTTCGACAAAGCCATCTCCAATTGTTCAACATCAATGTTGTACTGGGGAATTGTAACATCTACAAAAACAGGAATTGCTCCATATTGGATGATTGGTGCTACTGTAGTTGGGAATCCGGCTGCAACTGTAATTACTTCATCACCACGTTCAATCCTTCTCTCTCCTAATAGCGGTGAAGTAAGAGACATGAATGCCAATAAATTTGCTGAGGAACCTGAGTTAACCAAGGCACAAAATTTTACTCTTAAATAATCTGAAAACTTCTTTTCGAATTCATCTGTGTATCTACCTGAAGTTAACCAAAATTCCAATGCACTGTCTACCAAGTTTACTATTTCTGCACTGTCATACACACGTGACGCATAGGGTATCCTCTGTCCTTCTGCAAAAACTGATTTCTGATTATGAAAAGTGTTCGCATATTCCCTTACTAAATCCAATATTTCTTCTTTTGCCTGTTGTTCAGTCTTATTTATAAACATTCCGCGTTCCCCACTAATCCCAAATTTTCCAAGGTGCATTGCCTTCTTTCCAGAGTTCATCTAATTTATCTTTTTCCCTCTTGGTATCCATACTCTGCCAAAAGCCATCATGCTTATACGCCATAACTTGACCCATTTTTGTTGCCATTTCCAAAGGTTCTTTCTCTAACATAATAGCATCACCTTGTATTAAGTCAAACAGCGCCGGCTCACACACCATATACCCACCATTAACACGCTCACCATCGTTTCTTTTCTTTTCATGAAATGAGGTGATGTTGTTGTCAGATGTCATCTCTAATATTCCAAATCGCTGTGCCACACTAATAGCTGTTAATGTAATCATTTTACCATGATTTTTATGAAATTCATACAATTCTTGTATATTTACATTCGACACTCCGTCTCCATAAGTCAGCATGAAAGTCTCATTCCCAATAAATTTTTTAATTCTCTTAATCCTTCCACCTGTCATTGTATCAAGCCCTGTATCAACCAACGTAACTTTCCATGGCTCAGCTACATTATTGTGAATTTGCATGCTACCACCATCTGCGAAATCAAATGTCACATCAGCATTATATAAATAATAATCCGCAAACCATTCCTTTATAACGTGTTGCTTATATCCGCAACATATTATAAATTCATTAAATCCATAGTAAGAATACTCCTTCATAATATGCCACAAAATGGGTTTGTCTCCGATTTCTATCATAGGTTTTGGTTTTAAATGGCTTTCTTCGCTTATACGCGTACCATATCCACCTGCTAAAATAACTACTTTCATAAAGTTCACCCTTCCTTAGTACAATATATATTTTGCTTTACAGGTATTATTTTCGAGCTAATTATACCTACCATCAATTCACGTCAGCACTTGATTCTAATACTTTTTTATATAACTGCTCAATTTTTTCTGAATTTTTTTTGGAAGGAAAGCGTTCGCACGCATATTGGTGTGCATATTTCCCCATGTGATTTAGCAATGAATTATTCTTAATAAATACTTCCATTCTGTCTGCCAATTCTACGGCATTATCTGCTTCAAAAAGGAATCCGTTCTTACCATCCTCTATTAATTCCACATTAGCTCCTGCTGATGATGCAATTACAGGGTTTGAGCTCATCATTGCTTCTACTGTCACTCTTCCAAATGCTTCCATCGAAGAACATACAATCTCTACATCTGCTTCTTTACGTAGTTCTCTCATATCAGAAACAAATCCCAACAAAGCAATTTCCGGTGTTTTACCTATGTTTCCATTTATCATCTCATTAACTCTGTCTAAAAGTTCCTGTTTATATTTTTGAGAGTCAGCTAATGCAGAAGCTTCTCCAGCAAGATAAAGACGAAATTGCGTATTTCCTCTCTCTAATAGAATTTTTGCAGCTTCCAAAACCAAATCCTGTCGCTTATTACGATGCAAATTTCCTGAAATAAGAAATGTAATTGGTTTATCCCTTTCTACAAATGTTTTCTCACCATATTTATCAATAGAAAAGGCATCTGAAACTCCGTTATATATTACGCAGCTTTTTTCTTCTTCGATAGTGTCTTGATAATAGTCATGCAATGCTTGAGAGATATACACAATTTTTGTCGTTTTCATATTAACATAATTACAACTGGTATTTCTTCCCTGTAAAAAAGTGAGGTTATAATCTTTATCACCAAACTCCCTAAAATGCCATATATGCGGTAATCCAATTATGCTTGCTGCTTTTGCGCCAACATCTATTGTACTGGAATTTGAATGAATAATCTGTACATTGTTCTTAGATGCAATACGTGCAATACGGTGTGCCGGAATAAACTCCAGTAAATGTAAAAAACGAAACCCAAGTTTTAAAATCCAGTTCCAATTAAATGGATACATCCACCAGCCAAAAAAAATTACTTTAACAGGTATTTCCTTTCGAACCAGTTCTTTATAAACTTGTCCATACCGAATGGGAAGAATAACCCGGACCTCATTTCCTCTCTCTTTTATCTCCTCCACTAATGTGACTAGTGATTTGGATGCTCCTCCCATATTTCGCTCATGTGCAATAAAAAGAATATTCATCCTTATTCTCCCTATTTGTTACTTTCGCATAATAATATTCTTGTCTGCAACTTCATATACCTTATCACAATTCTCTATTGTAGATAACCTATGTGCAATTACAATTATTGTTTTGTGACCATGTAAAGCATCAATCGCATCCATAACAGCTTCCTCTGTCTCATTATCTAACGCAGATGTCGCCTCATCCAATACCAAAATATCCGGATTACAATAAAGTGCTCTCGCAATAGCGATTCTTTGCTTTTGCCCACCAGAAAAGCGTATACCACGCTCTCCAACTACGGTATCGATACCTTCAGGAAGTTCTTCAACAAATTGTTTGATTTGTGCTTGCTCAAGCACCTTCCAAATTTGCTCCTCATCTATTTTATCAGCATCAATGCCAAATGCCACATTATTTCTAATAGTATCATCCGTCAAATAAATTGACTGTGGCACATACCCGATCATATTGCTCCATTGATTGGGAATCTGTGATATCTCAATCCCATCGACCATAACGTGCCCTTTTTGTGGTACTAATAGTCCCAAAATAATGTCCGCTAATGTTGTTTTGCCAGCACCGGATTGACCTATAAACGCTACCGACGTGCCCTTTTTAATTGTCAAACCGGCATTCTCCAAAATTTTTTTATCGGAATTTGGATAGCTCCATTCAATCTCTTTTAACTCCAACTCATTAATAAAAACAACTTTTTCTTCATCTTCCCCAATTTGGGGCTGTTCTTTATTATCCTCATAATAATTCACTTCTTTTAAGCATTCATATGTAGCATTCAAATAAGGACAGTTATATACAATTGTATTTATACCACTCGATATTCTTCCGAGGGAAGGTAAAATACGAAAAGCCGCAATTGCAAATGCACCAAGTTGCGGTAAAAATTCATTAATATCTACTCCCATTGCAATTCGCAAGCCAACTGCCGAAATCAACCCTAAAACGCTTATAGCTTCAATAATATATGCTGGACTTTCTGCCCCAACCGTTTGCCCGATTTTAGGTTTCTCACGTCTGCGAACTGCATTTACGTAATTATTCACAAAAAAATCTTGTCGTCTTGTAATCATTATCTCTTTAATACCGGAATATGCTTCTAACGAATACTTGGTGGATAACGTAAGAAACTCTCGAAACTGTTCTCCATATTTTCGCATACGCTCTTTAAAAAATAGTGTAACTACTAAGAGGCAGCATAGCGCAATTACCACTACCGCCAACGCCATAATCCAGTCTGAAACAAAAATAAAAATGCATATGCTACCCGCCGTCAAAACTTCCGCAATAATCTTTAAACCAAAATAAAGAATACTATATACTCCCGACACATCATTAGATGTACTTGTAATCAATTCACCCGTATTGGCATTCATAAAAAAGCAATAATCTCTGCTCATATACGACTTCATGATTTTTGCAGAGATTTCTCGAAATATAATATTAGAAAACCGTTCTCTATAATAGCACAAAAAAATAAGATAGGCATTTTTCAATATATATATTGCTACAATACCTACTACCAATATCAACATTAATCTTTCGGCTGTATTAACTGAAAGCACTTTAAACATCGGTTGCAAAAAAGAATTGGATAACAATTCTTCCGGCTCCAACATCGCTTGAATAAGCGGGACAATAAGCGAAACACCGATGGTTTCAAAAATTGCCCCAATTAAAGTAAAAAACAAGACTACTATGCTTACTCTTTTCTGCTTCTTAGTCAGTATGCTCCTTACTTTATTCCATACGTCTAATAGACTCTTAATATTTTTCATAAATTACTTCTATTTCTCCTTCAACGAATCCAAAAGCTATTATAGATCATACCCTATTTTATCGCCTATTTCATCTCTTATCTTCATTTTTTCTTCCTTCGTACGAATACTATTTTCAGAAATATAAAGATGTGACGCTTTCATTCTTTCACGGTTTTTCTCTATATATTCTTCTGTAGTACAAACTATTGTCGCCGGATTTCCTGTCACGACACTATTGCTGGGTATACTATCCCTTACAACCGCCCCCGCACCTACAATTACATTATCTCCTATAATGACATTAGGCAAAACAATCGCTCCAGTTCCTATAAAAACATCATTGCCAATGATTACTTTTCCTATTTTTGTATATCCTAAAAATTTTTTTATACTTGCATCATGCGCAAGAATAGTTGCTCCTGTAATTGTCACATTATTTCCTATCTCTATTAGATACCCATAGCCTTTATCTATTTTGGAATTCAACACATGCACATTATTACCTATCTTTACACCATATTCTTCCCAGTACTCTGGACTGTTTTCATCGTGTTTCATAAGCAGAAGTCTAAACACCTTTTTTATTACAGAAAGCATTTTCTTATCCTCTATCTTTCTTTATCCATATATACAGATAATTCAAGCCACATAAAAATAAATCAACTAAATTCGCACTCTTCCACAGAAAAGCATTTTGCTTCCATACAATATGCCGCCCGCGTTCATACAGGGAAAACAACTCGCCGGTTTTCTTAGATAAAATAAATGGTATATTTATTGTATGAATTACCTTTCCATGTTGATTAGTATTTATTCGTATTGACTTTACATTATCAATATTTTTTACAAGCTCATACTGTTCAACGTCCTGCATACTTTCGTATGGCACAAAATAGAAAATCGGAATTTGCTTAGATTTTACCAAATTAATAATATTTGCATACGCGTATCCGTGTTGCAGTGCCTTTTTGACTAAAGGTCCTCCTTCTTCGTTTAATATATATTGTCCCGAAAAATTCAATACATGCTTTGCACCGAGCTTAATCCCCATAAGGGTTGCCATATACCCTCCCGAAGACGTACCTACGGTAACAATTTCCATTCCGTTTGTTAACTCTCTTAGGGAATCAGCTAATTTCTCAATTGTATTAATACGTGAATTTATTCCGGTAATATACCATTGCACATATATATCTCTAACGAAGATTAAACGTTTTGCCTTTCTTCTAATCAAGTAATTTTTACTGATATTTTTCCATTCGTATCTGTTTCCTTTAGCTATTTCCTGTTCAAATTTTTTCTTTTCGTTTATTATTACGCCATTAGACGAGAAAAAAATATAGCATAAATTAGTTTTAGCTTTCGGATTATCTTCAATTAAAATATTATCATTATTGTATGCAAGACTTACTAATTCATCTGGATGAGCAAAATCCCATATATGAATATCTTCACTATACACGGCGTTGTCTCCTCACCTCTAACTGCAATTCAAATTCTTTAAATAAAGCGTTTGGTATTCATCTTTTCCAGGTTATCAAATAATTTATTAAATGATGTAATTCTACAAACACTACACCCCTTCTGGCAATCAGGATTGAGAAACTTTCTTGTAACATTCTTTTTAATTTCTGATTCCCATATTTCCACATAAGACTGTTCGTACACGTTCCCAAGAATAATTGGATCATGCCTACGCTTCTCGCAACAAACCACATCACCATTTGCATGTATAATTGAAGTGATGCTGTGTGCTACACATGGCAAATTAGCATTATCATATTCTAATCTATCATTAATGATAAGCTTAAACTTAATCCTTTTCCCTTCAGTGATACGTAATAATCTCTTACGTAAATCATATAATTCATCTCTGTCCGGCACAATATCCGGTGCTTCTTCAACCGGTCGAAAATATATATAATCAACGCCTAGCTCATCCAGTTGTTCCACTATATTATCAATATCTGAATAATTGCGCTTAGTTAATACATATCCTATTCCCAAAAAGCACTTACGATTATCACGGATTTCAGAGTATTTTTTTAAATTGGACATTACTCTGTCAAACAAGTCCCGTCCCTTCTCTACCATATACTCTTCTCTGTTACTTGCGTCCAATGAAATCCGAACCCAAGAAAACTTATTAATCGATTGTGATATATCAACCGTTCCGTTAGTGATTAGACCGAGATGAACATTATTCTGATACCCGTAATTCACGATATGATGAAAATCAGGATGCACCGTAGGTTCTCCGCCTCCCTCTAATGTAACACCCGTTCCACTCTGGGCAAATATTCGCATTAATTCGCATATTTTTTCATAAGTTAATGCTGCTCCATCACCATGCAAATCTCTATCCGTACACCAAGGGCAACATAAGTTACAGTTATCCGTCAAATGCATTTCAACGCTTATGGGAGGTAAATTATCATATCTTTTTACCCCTTCATAAACTTCCATGATAGATTGTACCTTCTCTTTATGCAATAACAATTTCAACTTATCATACTCAAATTCATCCCAATAATTGCGATTATCATACATTATTATCACCTCAACTAATTACAATAAAATAGCTGCCAATTCATCAACAGATTTATACGCATTCTCATATCCAAGATAAATCGGTGCACACTTATGATGCTCCGTTACCCAATGACTATTCGGCACGTCTGCATCAACTTTCATAATTACATCACCTAAATCGCCAGGGCCAAACACCTGCCCCGTTTCTTGTTTTAATGGGGTATCAAATACGATATACTTGTAATATCCCGATTCCATTCCATCCGGAAACTTAACGCGATTATCAAATATTTGATCGTATTTTTTTGCCAATTCCCGTTTCCACTCTAAAATATAAGGTAGTCTTTCCATTTGAACAACCCCTAAAGCTGCGGTAAACTCATTCATTCTTAAATTGAATCCGTCCATCAAGCGGTAATAAACATGACCATCAATTACTTCTTTACCATAATTCCTATACTTTTCAACCCATTTCAGCAGATCTTGGTTTTTACTTACAACCATACCTCCATCACCTAACGGCATTGTCTTAGTCGCATAAAATGAATATGCACCTGCTATACCGTAATGGCCTCCGGTTTTTCCATTCCACCATCCACCATGTACATGTGCACAATCTTCCACCAATTCTATTCCCCTGCTCTTACAAAACTTGACAATTTCTTCGATTTTAAAAGCAATATGGCCTCCTATGTGTACAACAATAACTGCTTTTGTATTATCAGTCACTTTTCTCTTTAAGTCTTCTACACTTAAACAAAGATCATCTTTATTACAGTCTGCAAAAATAACATTCCCCCCTGCAAGCTGAACCGCTCTTGCATCAGCCCAAAATGTATTGGCAGGCACAATTACATCCTTTCCTCGCACATCAATATATTCCAAAATAGCCAAAAGTGCCGCACCGCCGGAAGCCGTTACCCTTGCTCCCAGTTTAACATAATCACCAAATTTCTCTTCAAAAGTTCTTTGCATCTGTCCTTCTGACCAGAAACTTGAATCAAAAATTTTCTCTTCTAACTCATAAAACTTTTTACGATATTCTTCTTCAAACGGGATAATCATTGTCTTTTCTCCTTACATAAAATATTTTCGTATATTTGATACCAATCCTTTACGGTTTCACTCCATGATGACATTTTGTAAATTATTGCCGGATTATTTTCGCATTTCTTTTTCATTTGCTTCAGCTCATTCACTGCGTCTTCAAGGACGGGCGCTATATCATCAATGAAATCTATGCTTTTAAAGTAGACACCCTTGTCTCTGATAGATTCATATGGCAACCATGAACCCGCTATAATATAATTCCCATTATACATATGTGAAACCATCGCGGAACTTAATTGATCTGTATCCTGCACATGAATCATAATATCTGTTTCCATCGCAAGTTCCGCCATTTCATCCACATTCATGAACTTTGTTAGAATAATATAGGAGTTTGTTTTCTCCTGTATTGCTTCTCTTACTTCGCTGATGTAAGCATCTCGCCCTGATGGATATGTCATAGGAAAAACAAAAAAACATTTTTCACGTTCTTCTTCTTTCATCTTTGAAATAGCACTAATCATCTTTAGGTGATTATGCGCCGTTGATGCATTCGTCCCACACAGAACAATAATTTTATCCTTCGGAAACATTCCTGTAATAGTAGGAATACATATTTTTTGTTCTTGGAATTTTTTCATGCTGTCAATAATATCCACGCCAAATCGGCATATGTCATGCGGAATCTTACGACATTTATATCCATATACTTTATAAAAAAAATCTTTAGTTTCTTTATTTTCCGAAGAAATCCATGTGGCACAACGTATAATTCTTTTTTGCAGAATCAGCTCTTTCCAGTCCTTACTAAATCGATACAAATCGCTCCCACCTACAGAGCAAAACCACCCTTGCGCCTTTCTCCTAATTCCAGATGCATTCCATCCCCAATAGCTTTCCATCCACAGGGAGTGAATAATATCAAACTGAGGCAAAGCATTTACTGCCTTCGTTAGCTCCCATTTGTTTTCTGTTGTAAACCCATAAATCTTTTCTTCCGGAAAAAGTTGTAATTCCTTTTCATATCTTTCCTTTGCTTCTTGTTTAGTCAAAAGGCTATATCTGATTTGTGGATAGCTTTGCCGCATATACTCATAAAGCTGACAAACATACGGCGTATAAAACGAACATAATAACAGAATTCTAATTTTGTTTTGACTTGCCATTCCATTTCCACACTTTCATCATGATAATATCGTATATCTTAGTCGCTAATGTTCTCTCAAAATAGCCGCGAAACTCCTCCATAATAGTCGGCTCAATTTCTACTGTTTCTAATACGTATTCAAAATCACCCTCATGTAATTTAATATGAAATCTATCACTTGCAGCGCAATGCGTCCCACTTCCATCAAACCCTATATTTTTTATCAAAGACTCCTTTGGACGTATGGTAAACATGTCCTCCTTGCTCTCCTGATATACCCATCGAATTGCCCATGAATCACTCATCCCCTCCATTTGTTTTTTCAGCCCGATTATAGCATCTTCACCGCAACGTCTGAACTGTTTTTTCATTTGGCGATTTTTTAGCAGTTCCTCATAGTCAGACACTTTCCAATCAACACGTTCCCAGCGATTAAGCCATGTGGCCCAGCCGCAACTTTCCCCTCTATAACATGCATATATACTTTTAGGATAATTCTCCAACGCTTTCAGTGGTTGAGTAGTTCCTCCTATTGACCAAACTTTTTTATCATCCTCATAAAAGTTTAAACAATCATTCATAAATTTCAAAAAACTTTTAGAAGTTATCAAGTCATCCTCAAGCACAATAACCTTTCCATACTGCTTAATAACTTCACTTACACCTGAAATAACTGAATTAGCAAGTCCCATATTTTGAGAGGCTTCTTTGATATGAACCTTACGAAATATACCTGATTGTGCATACTCATGAACAAGTTCTCTTACTGCATTAACTTTAGAAACATCCGCCTCTTTCTTAGGACCATCCGAAAAAATATACAGTTCAGTTTGCTCCACCAAATCATTTTCTGCCATTGCCAACAACGTTTGTCTTGTCAACTCTACTCTATTATACACAAAAAGCAATAATGGTGCCAACATAGTTGCCCTCCTTGTGAAGCCTATTCTTCATCCAGCGTTTTTTTATATAATTCCCTATACTCATGAAACATCTTTATAAGCGAATATTTTGTTTCAATATGCTTCCTGCACATTTTACCTATAGAAGTCAATTCTTCTTTGCGCGAAAAAATATCTTCTATTTTTTCTGCTAGTGCTACACTATTTCCTTGTTCCACAATCCAGCCTGTTTCTTCCGTTATCGCTTCCGGAATTCCTCCTGTTTTAAATGCTAATACCGGAGTCCCGGATGCCATTGACTCTAATACTGTTAATGGGAAATTATCAGCCATACTTGTCGTAATAAAAATATCTGCCGCAGCATACAATTCGCTCATTGTATTATCGTCATTGACAAATCCTACATTTATCATTTCATATGGAAGATCAATTTCTTCTCCCTGTGTCCCTACTGTCAAGAGGCAATACTTTTCCGTGTCTTTCAGCCTTTCTAATGCTTCCAATAAATATTTTACCCCTTTATAGGGACTACCTATCTTATGTGCCGAAAACAATAAAATATTTTTATCAAGAGGAATCCCATATTTTTTTCTTGTCTCCCTCTTAGCTCTGGGATAGAACACATCAATATCTACACCATTAGGAATTAGAAAAATATTTTTATCTTTAAGGTAACTCTTCCCACAACAATCAATCAACCATTTTGAAGGGCTTGTTAATATATAATTGCTATTTATAAAACTCTGTTCTTTACACTTTAAATAAATGGAGGCTCTCCTTGTTCCTTTTTTCAAAAAAGAATTTCCTGTACATTTATAACAGCTTTGTGAGTCAATCCATTTTTCACATTCCATGGCATACGGACAGCAACCCGTAAGCAACCACATATCATGCATTGTAAATACAATGTTAGGACAGTATTTTCTTATTACCTTTAAGTCTAATGGTCCTAAGTAATTTCCATGAATATTATGAAAATGCACAATATCAATTTTTTCTTTTTTTATGATATCTATAATTTTTCTTCTTGCACGAAACGTTCGAAACAATACGTTATGATTTATAATTCCTAATACAGCAGATACTCCCCGTCGCAAAAAAGAATCATAAATCACATCTACATGAGTTGGTATATTCTCCTGATAACGTCCTGACAAAAAAAAAGTCTGTGTATTCTTATCTTTCAGCCCTAAGTATAACTGCCTCGCTATTCTTTCGGCTCCTCCTCCCCAATAGCAAGGGTTAACGTACAAAATCTTCATATAAATCTCACTCTGCTCCTTATATTTTAGATTTAAAAAAACTACTTTCTATCCATCGAAGCAAACGCAAAATTACTTTGTTTTTCTTCACAATCATAAGCAATTTATAAATCCACGACGTATACACGCAATAATAATCTATACATTGTCTGGTTTCTTGCTCAAATTCATTGACATGTTCTCTTGCAAAACCATCTACCAAAATAGATGCAACTTCAAATCCCATTGGTTTTAGTGTAGCATGTCCAGAAATATGAAATAGTTCCCAGTCTTTATCCGCACATACTTTATACTTCAAATCAAATGTTTTTTCTTTAAACGTATCTCTATGCGCAAATAACGCCTGATGGCATATACAATCCCCTGTCAAGAAGAAATACTTATTGGAGCATATTCTTCCATATTTTCGTATCATTCTATGCTCCCCCTGGTTTTGAATCACATTGCCATATACAATATCACCTTGATTTATTCTAATAAAATCATATGTTTTTTGAAGGACATCATAAGCCGCAAAACAATCCCCCGCATTTAAAAAGTAAATATACTTTCCTTTTGCCATCTCTATAGCTTGATTCATGGCATCATATATCCCCTTATCGGGAGCAGACAGTATATGGAAATTATCATCTTCCTTGAGAAGCTTATTTACTATATTCATAGTACCATCTTTAGACGCACCATCCTTAATAATATATTCATAATCTTTAAAATTTTGTTCAAGCAAAGATTGAATGGTTTTTTCTATATATTTTTCTGCATTATAACATACTGTAATAATTGTAAAAAAATATTGTTTCTCCATCGTTTATTCCTCAGCATACTACCTTTCTACATCCTGTAATGACAGTTTATTTTCTAATATTGCAATTTTTTGTACTAAACGGTTTATCTTTCTCATCTGTCTTGACACGATAGACGTCAATGTCATACAAATCAACATTAAAAAGGAAATTGCAATAAAAAACAAACCATTCATATTGCTTTCAAAACCAAGTGTTCTGATCAACCATGGCAATAGTGTAGGAAAAATGACAAACAACGACATTACTACTCCTGCAGCTAACCATAGCAACGTATACTTAAGTTCCAAAGCCGCTTTTTTTAGGAAATAGAGAATTACAATAAAATAAACTAATAATCCTACCACTAAAACTATTCTCAGTGTTGTTGGAATCATTTTCCTTCTCCCTTCTTTGCTCTCCTAATCCCATAGCCAATCCTTCTTATAAATATAGCAATTGTAACTTTAATCATATAGTAAACTGAACGTTTGAAGTTAATTGAACTTTCGCCCATTTCTCGCTTGTTCATTATTACCGGAACTTCAGCAATTTTACCACCATACACAATTGCTGAAACCAACGCCTCCGGCTCAGGATAGTCAAACGGATAGTCTTCTGCGTATATTTTTATAAATCTTTTATTTACAGCTCGAAAACCACTTGTTACATCTCTAACTTGATTTCCTGTACAAATCTGTATAAATCCACTCAATATTTTTATTCCTATTCTTCTGCTCCCTGTAGTTTGAAAGCCTTCTTTCTCAACAAAACGTGAGCCAATGGAAACATCTGCACTTCCTTCAAGTATAGGCGCAATAACTTTTTCAACATCTGAAACATTATGTTGTCCATCTCCATCAATTTGTATCGCTATATCATAGTCTTCTTTTACGGCATACAGGTATCCTGCTTGAACTGCTCCCCCTATTCCCAAATTAACTGCCAGGTTAAGCACATTATATCTTTTTTTCAAGCATATCTTCTCTGTGCCATCTTTAGAGCCATCATTTACAATTACATAATCGTATTGAGGATAATTCTCTATGATATTGTTTACCACACTTTCAATGTTTTTTTCTTCATTATAAGCCGGTATAATTATCAATATTTTTGACTTGTTCCGCATATTCATAAAAATCACATCCCGTTATCAACCTATTTTTGATTATCGCATGACTGATAGGTTATTGCAAGCATCTGCTATCACATTACTCTTTTAAATACAGTAGCAACTTTAAAATTATCTACAATTATAGAATGAACTTCCTCATAACCGACCATTTCAAATTCATTCCCCACTTTTCCTCTATATGTCTCAATATAATATGTTGGTTCTTCGCTTTCTTCAATTCTATTTTTTAAATTGCCATCCAGTATATTAATAGCCAACAAATTTCCTGATGAGTCAACTGTTATTTTTTGTCCTTCAGCATGTTGAATAATATATTCCAATGCTTGCTTTTCTGCCAAATGCCAATAGTCTCTGTCAAAGCCTGCCGCATATTTTCTTCCTATTTCATTAAAATAAACCATTTCATATGGATGATTAATTGCAATCCAACTAATCTGTGTCCCTATGCCACATATTATCAATAAAATAACCATTATTTTTTTCCATTTTTTACTTTTTTTTTGAAAAAAATCTATTCCATACAAAATGAATATAACCAATGGCGGTAATAAAAAATAGCAGTGGCGCCAGCCATTGTATATTGTCGCTTTTAAAATTATAATTACACACAACGGTATTGCAAATAATGAAATGCTCCATATCACATACTGATACTTAAAAAATAACACTAATAATATTTTTTTCTTCTCTTTTAGCAGTTTAATTAAATGCTTAAAACCTGCGCAACCAAATGCACATAGAAAAATAATATACCAAATGGGAATAGATACAAGCATCCAGACAGGAATATAGTACCACGTCAGTTGTTCTTTCTTAATAACCTTTCCCATAAATACAATGTCACCATTCCAGTCATAATTTGAAAAGTCCCTAAACATTTCTATCAAACTATGGATAGGCCTTTCCCATGTTCCCGGTAATAATGCAATCCATAACATCAAATAAAGCCCTATCATGCTCAAACTTAACAGCAGAGCCCTCCTATATGTCATATTATAAAAGTTTTTCTGATATTTTTTTTCCAGAATACACACAATCCATATATATGCTACTACTAATGCTATCGTTATCCCTCCAAAAATCCGAACATTCGTAGCAATTGCACTGAATAAAGTAAAAAGAATAACCCATTTAAATGAAAATTTGTTTGTGATCATCCGTTCTGTAGCCCACATTGCAATCATAAAAGTTGCTACAAATACCATGTCTTTTATATTATAAAATTGTTCCGCAAAAAACCGAGGGTAAAGCGATACCATTATTGTTCCAAGTATCCCCAACGCATTTGAACGAAACAATTTTTTACACAAACAGAAAAATGCTATATATCCAATCATACAAACAACAAATGTATAGAAATGCCGGCATAAATAAACAAAGGACGTCTCTCTGTCTAAATCTTCAAATATGATTGTTGGCATTTGCATAACCATTCCATAATACTTATCTTCATAAGTTTCAAGTTCGGGAACCTCCATATATTCTTCCCCTAACTGAGTCATGATATAATTCACATTGATATGCATGGTTTTCCGCTCAAATGGTTCATCCGTAGAAACTCCATAGTCTCTGATCAGCCAAATACCCACCCCGAAATAAATAAGAAAAAATAAAACAACCAAACAGGAAACTATCTTTCCGTTTTTAACATACTCAATCATGACTACCCTCTTTATTTATCAGTTTAGTTTACTGCCAACTTTTTATCCCTGTTTTTCCTATCCTTCGAAGCAATATATCCTCTCCGCTATGATGAACTTGATAAATGCTGCCGTCTTCTATTTGATTGGGTTCTTCAAACACTTCTCCATATGACTGCTTAAATAATTCATTCGCATGAAAAACAACTACATACTTGCACTTTTCTAATTCCTTCTTCCATTCCACAACAGGCAGATATTGAGGCGTGGTTTCATCAATTCCCTTTGCATCATATAATTCGTATTTTTCAGAAAAAACTTCTTCTGACAATACGATATTCCAATTCTCATGCTCAGATACAATCGGACAAATTGCATTTCTAAAAAGATATTCTGAATATCCTTCACTATTAGTGCATATAAAATATGCCCTTTCCCCTCTTTTTGCAACGCTTCTCAAAATCTCTGCTATCTCACCATAGCCATAAGTATTTTCTTCTGTAGCATATCCTTCTCTATCCTTGCTCTCGACTACAATACCTGCAACAGGTACACTAATGAATAATAATAAAGATAATGTATATACCATATACTTTTCTTTTCGCGGATCGCCCTTATATTGTAATTGTTCAAATATAAGACGCATAATAACTATAATTACAGCGCATAGATATGGTGCGAGATAACGTCCGAAGGAAGTAAGCCCTAATGCTTGATATAGAGAAAAAACAAACCAATACATAACGAGCATAAATGCACACAAACAAAGGCTGGCTAATATTATCAAGAGAGCAAAAGTATACATTCTATACTTTTTATCTTTCCAGTATCCGAAATATCCAAGTGTTACTATTAAAAAAACGTTCATGAATAGTAAATCAACAAATGAAAACATAATTGGTCCGAAGGAATAGGTTTCTCCGTCAAACAATTCAATTATAAAATTACGTGTCACCTGTTGTTGATATGGCTCTCCATTTCCTTTCAAAATTGCTATCAGGCTATCTATTGTAATTCCGCTTGCACTTATTGCCGTGGTAGTAACTGTCGTTTCACCTTCTAATGTTGTTTCTCCATATAAAGCAGCTTCTTGAATTTCTGATTCACTAATCTGCTTGGGCGGAATAGATAAATAATTCTGCCAGCTGAAATACATTGCTAAGACAATCACCACACATGCAATAGGATAGCATAATTCTTTAATACATACTTTCTTTTCCTTTATCTGTCTGGCTATCATATCTCCAAATATGATAAGTGCTGTCATCCCGGCAAGAACAAGACCAACATCCTTTACAAGCGTTAATGCTATCATGGCACTTGTAATTCGTATTCTGTTAAACCATGTGACATCTTCTGTATAATAACAAATCAAAATATACGCAACAATTACTGCCTGCAACGAATCTACCATGATACTGGAGGATATATCATTAAAAAAGATAATCGGCACACATATCATGGTAATAATACTTGGAATAACTAATTTCATCCCATCTTTCTTCTGAAGTGGTTTATACATTATAAGTAAGACACTTAAAACTATCGTTTGGTATGAAATCAGTAAAATATCTTCGCCAAACATACCATTCATATAAACAAACACATATTCTATTAATGCTGTAAATGGAAGATACCTTGGTAAAATCACTGTCGTATTCACATGATTTGCCAATGAGTCATAGCAAAACATGTCTTGAACAGCAATTCCCCAATGCCTTAAATCGTCACGTTTTCCAAGCCAATCTCCATTACTGGTGATGATAATAATGCAAAAGAAGAGTAAGTAAATGAACAATCCCGGTGAAAGCAATTCCTTTAAATTTAGATTTTTTTTATTAAAAATATATATTGCTATCAAGAGACAAATAATTGCTAGTGCATATACTATGTTTAGTCCTAATAATAGTTGATTCATTACGCCAAAAAAATACAATACAATTCCTTCAGCAAAAAAGGATAACGCTACAGTCTCTTCCCAACTTGCTCTTGTTATAACCATTGATAGCAGAGAATACGACAATATCGGAAATAAAACTGCCGTTATCCAAAACAATTTAGAATACTTTGCGAATATAATATTCAGCGCAGCAGCCTGTTCAACATCTTTTCCTGAAATACTACACCCACCATAATTAGTTCCGGATGCAATGCGGATTGATCCATCTGTAGTTGCATTTATAAATGAAATGTGCAGTCGATATCGCTCTCCTAGTGTCACTGTAGTTCTGTCAAAATCAAATTCAACTACTCCGGATTCTCCTGCAACAAATGTGCAATTTGGCTTCACCATTTCAACTAATACTTGTGAATAATCATCAGAATAAATTTTAAATTGTATATCACTATTAAAACTATTTTCTGCATAATACGGCATCTGAACAGTTTTGATTGCTTTTACGCTGGGCTGCCATGTCTGTTCTAGCTCATCGTCTTGTGTAGTGAACAAAATCCATGAATCAGGATTGGATACTATGGGCATCGGCAAATATACTTCTCTTTTTACAAATATAATACTTAAACTAACAAACAATATCAAAAAAAACCAATTTCTTTTCATGTCCCACTACTCCAATTTATACATTTCATTATATTACTCTTCGAAAACCTCTTCCTTAAAGCGTTCCACTACTTTTCCATCAATAACCTCGTAGATAACGTCAGCATTTCTAACCGTAGTAAGTCGGTGGGCGATAATTAAAATAGTTTTTTGCCCTCTAAAGTTATCAATTGCTTCCATTACAGCAGTTTCAGTATCAGTATCCAAAGCTGATGTTGCTTCATCTAGTACCAATATCTCCGGATTATGATACAATGCTCGAGCAATGCCGATACGTTGCCGTTGTCCACCAGACAAGCGAATTCCTCTGTCTCCCACAAAAGTATCAAGACCATCCGGAAGACTATCAACATATTCATACAACTGCGCTTGTTCAAGTGCATGAATCACAGCCTGCTCATTGATATCTTCTTCTCTTATTCCAAATGCAACGTTATTTCTAATAGTATCATCCGATAAATAAATCACTTGTGGAATATACCCAATTTCCTTTTGCCATGTAGGTAAATTTTTATATACATTTAATGAGTCTGCATATATCTTTCCCATTTGCGGCGTTAAAAGTCCCAACAGAATATCAATCATGGTTGATTTTCCGGCACCGGATGTCCCAATAAAAGCAACCGTTTGTCCTCTTGTAACAGTAAAGTTTGCTTCATCTATTATATTCACCTCATTACTCGGATAATGGTACTTAATATTTTTTACTGAAATTACATCTTTAAACTTCCACTTCTCATCACATACTTTTATAATTTCCGGAAGCTCTTCTATCTCTTTCAAGTCATTATATATTAAATCAATAGATGGTACTGCGTATAATACAATAGATAAATGTTCATTAATTCTTCCAACCGAAGGTAGCAATCTAAATGCCGCTACAGCAAACACCGCTAATTGCGGAACAAAATCAACAATATCTTTAATTCCAAAAAACAATTTAACGATAATTGCCAAAAGCAATCCCGTCATACTCACCATCTCAATAATATACTTGGGCATAACACCAAGAAGTCTATTATATCTCAAAACATTAACGTACTTTCCAAAATAGTTATCATAACTTTCAATGAAATTATTCTCGCGATTCAGTACCTTAAGTTCTTTAATTCCTCCCAATGACTGGTTCATCCACTGATAAATTCTAGCCTTATATCGTTGTCCGTCTTTTCCCCATTGAACAGAATACTTTTTAGAAACATAAGAAAATACAGCAAGACAGACAAGTAGTAATCCTACAATAATAACTGTAATAGACTTACTCACAATAAATAAATATATCCCTAATGCAATACAAACAAACATTTCTGCTATCATCTCCATAAAATGAAGAATAGCCTTGGTAAACTGGTCGGTATCTTCCTGCATACTTCTTTGAAGTACAGAAACATTTTTACCCAAATGGAATGTATATGGTTCGCTCATATATGCTTTCAATAAATTAGTAGATATCTTTTGCTGTATTCTATAGGAAAATTTGTATATAGCATTTTTTTCCATAATGATATAAATGTTTTTAACAATATAAATTACAATTATAATTCCCGCAAGCAATGCTAAAAACTGCTTAGTATCATTTATTTGTACAAACCGCCCAATTAATATTCCAACAGCACTGCTCTGTAGTTCCTCCGGATTCATGACGATATTAATAAATGGTTCGAAAACAGATACCGTCAAAATTTCGAGAAAGCTTCCTATAATAATTGCTATTGTCAATAATACAACCGACCGTTTATCTGCCTTGGAAAAAATATAATTTAATTTCTTTAACATATGTTTGCCCTTCTTTTATTTACTGCTCTAAAATGTCACTTCCCCGTCATGTGAAATAAGCGATGCAGAAACCACATTTTTCACATTCATAAGTTCCTTTACAAGAGCCCCTTCTTCTTTTACCCTGATTTCAATTGCCATATCCAAATGATCCTGTGCCAAATTTCTCGCCTTTACTTTATGCAGGGAGCAGTATTTCTTCACTACTTCCATGACAACATCTTCATTCTCAAAAGAACTGCAATTTATAATCAAAATCTGAGATGCTTTTGCCACCGGTAACCAATCTGCAAACAAAATTCCTATTGTAAGAACTCCTGATGCAATAACCGCTATCACCGCAAAACCAGCCCCGCAAATAATTCCCACACTGATTGCCCAAAACAAATATACCAAATCCATTGGATCTTTAATTGCTGTTCTGAATCGAACAATAGACAATGCACCTACCATACCCAAAGAAATAACTATATTGGATTGAATTGTCAATATAATCGCTGCAGTAATGATTGCGATTGCCGGCAATGAAATATTGAAATTTTTATTATAAAAAGTATTTCTGTTTACCAACCGATAAACCATAAAAATGTATGCTGATATCATAATAGTTATCAACATGCATATAATAATCGATTTTACTGTAAGGTTTGCAGACGCATATCCTTCCAAAAAAGACTTTTTAAACACATCAACAAAATTCATACTTTGACCCCTCCATAGGCATTATATTTCCTACATAAATAATATTTTGAAAAACTACTTCTTGAAAGCGAATCAACTTGCAAATGTTGCTTTAAATAATCCGGCAAAAATTCATCCCACTTTACTTCCAAAATGTGTTGACCTTTTTCCATTATTGGTCTAAAAGTCAGATTTTCATCTAAGAATCGCATTATATCATTTGAAGAACTAATATTTTCATCAAATGTCACTCGTACATTCCCGTTTCTTTCTACAAACGGATACCTCACATACTCTACAACCACTACAGGATGCATATTCTTTTGATTCATTTCTCTAATGAGTTGTTTCTTTATTTGAGGCATCTCTTCATAGACAATTGGTAGCCTGGCTGACATAAACGTTCTGCATTCCTCTTCCGTAATCCGACAAGATGTTTTCAGCGTCATTCCACGTGATTTGCTCTTTTTCTCAAGCATAATCCTACTACTATCACTATTGTAAATGCGTATTCTGTATTTATCCCTTTCTCCGATTCCACTCTCATTCTCATAATAGCATCTATCCTCTAAATCGTCAAAATATAGACTCCTTATACGGTATGCTCCATCTATCCCTGCATGTGGATCTCTTTTCATTAAACCTTGAACTCTTACCTTCAGCACCGCACTCTGTAAGGCATTACAAATATATTTATATTCATGCCTATATTTTTTTTCTGACGGTCTTCCCATCTTTAATCTTCCTCTTCTATTTTCTTTATTCCACTGCACTTTGCTGTTTCCAATACCGAATATAAATCATACTCGCAATCTTGAATTAGCACATAACTATCTGCTGCAATGGCATTTTCCCCGGAAATAACTTTACACTTTCCGCCCTGTAACACCACATAAGATTGAGCATTATTTGCCAGAATACCAGTACCTTCGCTTTCGATTTCCAGCATGCTGTCTTGCATTACAACACCATCATTCCCTCTCAAAGCATTGTTCTTTGCTTTTACAGAAAGAGAAGTCTCTACAACTTTCAATCTATCTTTAGAACGTATGGCGTCATGATAATAACCATAAACTGAAAGCATTCCTTTCCCATTAATTGTCAAATCACTGTTGCTAAAAATACAAGCCTCCGCTTCTGTCATATATTCGGGGCTGTCAGAAATAGTATTTATAGTGCCTTCTAATAGCGTAACAATTACTTTTCCGGCTTTTTCTACATAAATGACCGGTCCACTTTCTGCTGCCAACTCAGTATTCCTTAAAAACAAATGTACGTTTTCATCCTCATAAGCATTTATGAGAATATTACAATTATCATTTCTTCCGGAAAGAATGTAATCACCACCTTCACTAATTATCAAGGTTGTCTCATCAATCTCATTCATGTAAATTTCTTTAGCGTTATCTATCGTCACATCTGTATCAGCATCTGTAATCTCATAAAGACGCATCTCTTCTTGCAATGTAGTTTCTTCTTGCATATTTTTCATCCCTACAGATGCATTCAGCAGCTGTCCACATCCGGCCAAAACCATTGCATTTATTAATAACATCACAAATATCAAATACTTTTTATACATTGTAGCCTCATTTCTTCCCCAGTCCTAATTCTTCTTCCAGATATCCGATAATATAATCCGGTCTTTTCTTAAAAAAATTATCTATTTTTTCTATATATCCCTCATAAGATTCCACGGTTATACCATCCGAAAGAAATCTTTGGTGACTCTTTACTGCCTGCACCGCATAAACCTCTTTCCAATTCATTAATTCCTCATGAACTCTCTCGTAGGAAAACGTAGTCTCTGCTATTTCCAAAAAAGTGTCATAAAACTGTTGTTTAAACTCCTCATTCTGTATTAGACTTTTAATAAGCGGTTCATCCATCAAATCAAAGTCTTGTTTCCACCACACAGAATTCGTAAAGGTATTATTATCCGGTGCATCCAACGCCCCGTCCAAATCGTAAAGCATAAATCGCCATTTGCCATCTTCCAATTCATTCTCTCCCATCTGAATGGAGCGCCAGATGCCCATATTTTTATCAAATGCTACATCCGTATTATCGATATATAGGTTAATGCAATAAAAGTCTATTAAACTTTGTATGTCCACAAGCTGGGAAGCTTTTAGATAATTTTCTGCTATTTTCATATCATTTTCTGCTATAAATTTTGTCACTTCTTGAAAATTATTCCATGCATCATACGATCCAATACTCATTGTTCCGGCATCCAGCATCCAGATATTTTCTTTACTGATTCCATAATGATTGAGAAAATAATCCTCTTTATATCTTTCTCTGATATTATAGATACCCCAGTACTCTCCGTTTAAAAAAAGTACACATGGTTCTGATTCTTGTGTTGCAACATTTCTCTCAGCAGACATCTGTTGCAAAAAAGGGTCCGTAATTTTGCTTTCCTCATGCGCTGTTCCACCATTACGCAACTTGATAGACGAATACGTTTTGCCTTCGAAAAAATCATATTCCAGCACCGGACTTTCATCATAAATCTCTCTGGCATAAAGGTTAAACGATTTTTGTGCCGCACTTCTAGTCGATTGTCCTGAAATACGAATACCTATCGTCTGATTAATATGCTCTTCTCCTAATTCGTCAAAATACTGCAAAACAGCTTCCCGTTCCCATTCTTTACCTTGATTCATAGCATTAGAGTCCAAATAAGAAGGAACGTCTCCACTTGCAATCATGTCAGCAACTTTTTTTCCATTTCCATATATTCCATAATTTTCATCAAATAGATTATGCGGATCAGATATCAAAGAAATAATTGAATATCCTGCATATTCTTCTTTTTCTTCAAAATCAACAAAATATGTTTTTGTCACAGTTTCACTCATTGTCCCAGTCTGTTCATTAAAAGAAACCGCCCTTACAATTGTTGCCTTATCTACAAGAAAATTTGGAATATAGTTCATCTGCACTTGTAAATCATCTCTAGCAGAATAATAATTCATATTCCCACTTGCATCATTAATTATAATCGGTTTTTCATATCGAGCAGATTTTAATGTCGGATTACTACCATCTAACGTATAATAAATATCATGACCTTCCGCTGCAACCATTGAAAGTTTAAATTCTTCTTTATAAAACCCGCTTTCTGCGGAAAGTAGCGGTGCTTCGCCTTCTATTTTTAAAAGTTCCTGTTCATTATTATTTGAAACTCCTTCCGAAGGTGTTTGTCGTACCCATTTTTTTTCTCCATCCTTTTTTCTTGCATAAACAGTATTATATTCTAGTTTCGGCACTTGCACGTAATCAATAACTCTACCCTCTTTATTGGTAAAATATATATTTTCCCCATCTTTAGACAACTTAAATTCCGCATGCCCGACCCTGCCTCCATCGGAACCGTCTAACCATACAGTATAATACCCCCCTGCCGGAATCATCACGGTGTCCAGTAAACACTTTTGGGGAACATTTTCGCTATCTGACAAGGAAAATCCTGACAAAGAAACCGGAAC
Source organism: Lachnospiraceae bacterium (assembly GCA_045586385.1). GTDB lineage: Bacteria > Bacillota > Clostridia > Lachnospirales > Lachnospiraceae > Suilimivivens. The sequence continues at coordinate 143,817 of JAZNAE010000011.1, read as the reverse complement.
CCATGCCGGATTATATAATTCTACATAGTCTGAATAATTTCCGTTTTCATCAATTGCTACCGAAAAATTATTGCTACATATCTCATTGATTACCACATGATTAGAGGCTTCTGCGGAATAACATATCAATGCCGTAAATATGCATAGCACTATCAGTAGCATAAATAAAATTGATACGCTCGTTTTTTTTCCTATCTTTTTAAGTATTGAATGCATTCCATAATTCCTTCGAAATAATTTATAAACTGATAATTATTTTTTGTATCCAAATAACTATTTTTTCCCATTTCAATAAGAAGTTTTCTGTCTCTTACTATCTTCTCAATCGCTTCTTTTAAACTTTCTATTCTATTGTCTTTAAACAAAAAACCATTATGTCCGTCTTTTACATAACAAGCCGATCCATTCGTATCACTACATATTACCGGTATAGAAAAAGCCATTGCCTCCAACTGAGAAATACTGGCTGGTTCCAATGTGCTGGGAAGCACAAACAAGTCTGTCTTTGCATATATTTTATTCATTTCTTCTCTGCTTAAATTTTGTAAAAGTGTAACCTTCTCTTGCAATTTTTCTTTAGTAATATATTTTATCAATTTCTGATAATATTCTTTGTGAAATTTTGTGGAACATTCTCCTGCTATTGTTAATTCTATTGGATAAACATCAGAAAGTTCTTTTATTATTTCCAACATCATCAATAAGTTTTTTCTCTTCTCATACTTACCTACAGTGAATATTCGAATCACTTCATTCTCACAATAATTTCTTTTATCGGGAGATAATTGTAAATCCATCACAAATGGAACGAAAAAAACACACGCGTCTTTTTTTATTTCGGTATTGGGCTTTCCAAGCACCGGAGTCATACGTACTTTTGGTGTTAATTTTCTTACAATCCAATGTGCAAAATCCTGCTTTATTTCCTCATAAACCGGACTTTGATTGTACAAAATTGTTTGGTAACCATGCATTCTGCAAAGAATATAAGAAACCATAGAATAAATAGAACGTTCTCTTATAATAACTACATCCGGATTATAGTCTCTTAATTTACGGTTCAAGTGAAAAATCGGCGGAAAGCCAATTAACAGTTTTTTATCTGCGGCCTTCGGTTGATTTTTATGGAGCATTTTTACATAAAAATAGTCTATCGCTCTATAAAGCAATGAATATCCGATAACATCAGGCTTCACATACTTATAATCTTCTATTTTTCCCGTATAATGGCTAAAGAACTTTACTACATGTCCGTTCTCCACTAGCCCTTTCATTATAGGAATTTGATTAGTATGATATCTTGGTGCAATATATAAAAAACGCATTTTAAATCCTGTCCTTTATTTTTTTTCAATTTCCAACAGAACACGACTCCATTGTTCCACAATATTTTCCAAAGAAAATTGTTCTCTTACTTTAGCCGCTTCCTTTCCCATTTGGCATGCCGCCTCTTCAGAAGCAGCCATATGCATCATAGCTTTTTCAAAACTTACTGCATCTCCTACCGGTGTAAGAAAGCCATTTAATCCATTACTAATACATAATCGTGAACCACCACATGGACAATCCGTAGAAATTACCGGCAACCCTACAGCCATAGCTTCTAATAGTGAATTGGAAATCCCCTCATAATCTGAAGACAGCACATACATTCCTGCATCCATCACACAGGAAATGACATCTTTTTTAAAGCCTTCAAATACTACTTTACCATTTAATTGCAACGTAGTTGCTAAATGCTTCAACTCCTCTTCCAAACTACCTTTTCCATATATGTGCAATGTATAATCAGGATACTGCTTTGCAAACCCTGCAAATGCCTTAAGCATCATAGGGTAATTTTTTTGTGATTCTAATCTCCCTATTGCAACCACAGTCTTTTTTCTTTTCCCTATATAAGGAGCCGGCAAATTCTTGCTAATAGGATTTGGTATAACATATCCCTTTTCTTGAATATTCTGTGCGAAGTAATCCATAGCTTCCTTTGTCTGAAATACTAGCATATCCGCCCATTGGTATGCAATTTTACGCACCTTGTTATTACCAAAAGACTTGGGATCATTACGCTCAGATGCTAGCATTTTCATCGATAATCCCACCTTGGCAATTCCTGCAAAAAAAGCTGCATCGGGTTCAAATGCTACAAGAATGGCGTCTTGGTCTTCCTTAAAATAACGTCGCATCTTGACAATTCTTTTTAGACGTTTTAATATGCTTCCTCCGGTAACTTCACCTGCCTGTATCAGTTGTACATCAGGATGCAGTTCGTAGTCACATATATTCCCCGCAGTCATCATTATTTTTATTTTAATTTCTTTTTCTGTTAAGGCATTTGCCAAAACAGAAATAACCCTTTCTGCTCCGCCTCCTGCCATACTGGGAATAATGAACATAACTTTCATAACAAAAATCTCTCTTAATTCTGTCTCTTATATATTGTTGCAATCCGATATCCGTTTATTGATATGGAATACCAGTCTAAATATCCTTGCATTGTATTACCATTGCCTGTTTTCCCTCTATATGTATCGATATAATACATTGGGTTATCCTCTACTATGGAAATACGTTTTTTCTCCTCTTTTGATAACATTTTCAAAAAAATATCATTAGGCGCTTGTATTGTAATTTCATTAGCGGTGTCATGTTCTAGAATATAGCGACTACAATTTACAACTGAAAGATGCCAATAATCCCTGTCAAAGCAATCTGCCCATTTTCTAGATACAGAATTAAAATATACCATTTCATAAGGATGGTTATTAATAATCCATCCACCTTGCACCAACAGTCCTATTATAATCACCGCAGCAATACTTCCTTTGAATACCCGCTTTGTCTTGTAATGTTTCCACACATAGCTAAGTCCGCTTATAGTTACAAAGATAATTGAGGGTAAAATAAAGTAGCAATGTCGCCACCCATTATATAATGTGGATTGCACAATCACCGTTGCCAGCCATGGAAAAAAGCCAACGAAAAATACAAATATCGTGTACTTATTACGAAGTATTATCGTAATGTCTAACTTCCTACTTTTCTTTATTTTTTTTATCAACGCAGTGCTTGTCACAACGATTGATACTACAAAAAGAATTAAATACCACACTGGAATACTAATTAAAAGCCAAACAGGTATATAATACCATGGAATCCCTTTATTATTTATGATTTTTCCAGCAAAAACAATAGTGCCACTCCAAACATCATAATCAGCAAACCTTGAAAAAACCGCTATCATTTCTTGTACCGGATTTTTCCATAATATAGGCATAAAGGCTATATAAAGAATTATATAACATACAATTAATAACAAACTTGTTCGAAAAATACGTGTTTCACATTCTTCATGTTTTACTTTACAACGCTTTAAAATCCATATCAGAAATAAATAACCCAATAAAATTATTGGGAAAATTGCTCCCACAATTCTTACATTTGTTGTTAATGCCGTAATTATTGAAAATAGCACAACCCATACAACCGAATAATTACTCTCTCTCAGTCTTATTGTTGCATACATAGACATTATAAACATTGCCACAAACATCATGTCTTTAATATTATAAAACTGTTCTGCAAAAAACCTTGGATATAATGCCAGCATAGCTGTTCCTATCAAGCTCATCCATCGCGATTTTAAAATTTCATGACACATAAGATAAAAGCAAATATACCCTATAAAGCAAACGATAAAAGTCCACAAATGCCTTATATGCCAAATTTCCGGTCCATCCGGGAAACCCATAACTCCTTCTGCAATTGCCGGAGGTATCTGCATTGCTACTCCATAATACTTATAAATGTAATTTTCCAAATCACCATTTGCACCGGACAATGCATCAATACCGAATGTATCTAACACATATTTTATATTAGTAAATACGCTATGTCTCTCATCCGGTTCATCCGTAGATATCCCGTAGTCTTTATATAAGAAAATACCTAGGCAAAAATACACTATAAATAGAATCGCAACGAGACATTTCGGCATTATTTTCTCTTTCACGTCTATCGCCTCCATGTTATTCTGTTTTAATAAACTTATTTTCCTTTAAAGCATACTTGCCGCCCATAAAAAGCTTATGCTTAATTACCCACCATGCGGGCACCCAAATATACTTATGCATCGCCGGTGATGCACTACCAATCATCCAACAGTTTCTGTCACATTTTCTGGTACATTCCCTTACTTTTTCTGCCTGCTTAGAATTCCAAAGTTCATCCCAAGTCTGATTTCTAAGATTTCCCATAACAGCCTTCTGTGCCATGCCATTGCAGGGAATCACATCACAAAACGGATCAATAAAAAACGCATTTTTTGACATATCACAAGGAAGTAATCTTTTGTTTCCATAAATATAATTAATTAGCCCGTGATTAAAGTACGCACGGAACCATTTCTTAGGTGAATTACTCTTAAGCAATTCATTAATCAACTTTTCAAAGTTCTGTGCAACCTTTAACTTATCGTCAATCTTATTGTCTGTTTTTCTGAAATAGAAGGAATTATGAAGAGTCGCTGTCGCAAATTCCATCCCCATATCATTGGCAATGCTATAAAGCGGTACAAGATCTTCACAATTCATATCCTGTACAGTCATTCCAAATCCCACATCAGGATGTCCCATTTCTACCAATGTTTTCAGGGTGTTATATCCTCTGTTAAACCCGTCTGGAATACCTCTGATTTTGTCATTGGTTTCTTGTAACCCTTCAATACTAATACGAATTCCCACTTTTGGAAATTCTTTACAAAGTGTAATAATCCTGTCCGTAAAATAACCATTTGTAGAAATCACAATTCTATCAGACTTTTTGTAGAGTTCCCTTACGATTTCCGGAATGTCCTGTCTCACAAAAGGCTCTCCTCCTGTGATGTTCGTAAATGCCATTTCCGGCAACTTCTTAATATCTTCTAATGTAATTTCTTCATTGGGCTTAGTTGGATCTTTAAAGCAATCACACATATTGCATCTGGCATTACATCTGTATGTTACAATTACTGTTCCATACAAGGTTCTTTTACTCATATTACTTTATTTCCCTTTCTCAACATTCTTATCTGTCAACTTATGCTCGCTTCGTTATATATTTTTAACAGTTTATTACAGTATTCTTCCACGGAGTCAAACTCTAACTCTGCACAATTTTGCGTATATCTTTCACATAATTCTGTGTCTTTCCACAATTTTAAAATCTTCTCTTTTAACTGCTTCTCATTACCTGCATCAAAAAGTTCTCCGGTAACACCATCTTGTATCAGTTCCGGAACACCTCCGATATCAGAAGCAATTATCGGCGTTCCATACCATTGAGACTCCATTACGGAAAAGGGGCAATTCTCATACCACTCAGAAGGAAATACTGTAAATCGCGCCTCTGCAATCACCTTTTTCAACTCTTCCCCTTTGAGAAATCCTCGATTAATTATGTTTGGGCAGTTTGCTATCTCTTCCGACAAAGGACCGCCACCTGCAAAAACAAATTGTATTTCCTTCAATTCTTTACATACTTTAAGTAATGTACGCACTCCCTTTTCTTCTGAAAAACGTCCAAAATACAAAATATAATTTTTTTTCTCTGAAGCTGCATATCTTTCCTCATCTAAAAAATTATATATAGTTTCTAACTTTTCTACAAGCATTGGATTACTTCCAAATTTTTCTTCCATGAACTTGCTTGGACAGATAATTTTATCAACTTTTCGGTAAGTACGTAGAACATGATAAAGCTTTGCTTCTATGGTACCCAAAATACTTTTTGTTCTAGAATTGTGAATACATTTATTTTTTGTACACTGAATAAACTTTGCACCTTCACACTGAAAGCATAATTTACCTGTAGCCGGTATCATCATCATATGATTGGGGCATACCCATTGGTAATCATGTGCCGTAAAAATAATGGGAACTTTTTTCCTTATTGCCTTCTGCCACTTTCTAATCTCATAAATAATGGATGGGGTTATCTGAAAATTGAAATTATTTAAATGCACTACGTCCGGCTTAAAATCATCTAGAACAATTCTGATTTTTTTTCTTGCCTCACTTGAATAAATAATTTTAAACGGATACAGTAACTTTTCCAATTTACCGGTATGAAAATCCATATTGGTCGTATAACTTTGTGCATGATTTCCTACAATTCTGTCTTCATGTTCCATTCCGAAAAACTGTACTTCATGCCCCATTTCTTCAAACTGTTTGCCCAGTTTGAAAATATAAGTCTCTGAACCTCCGTTTGGATATAAAAATTTATTTACCATTAAAATTTTCATCACATTTTACCTATCTTAACTACGCCTATCTTGCATATACCTGTATCGTTCTCTCTACCACATCTTCCCAGTTATATTTTCCGCAAATAAAGTTTCCTGCATTTTCTTTATATCTCTGCACTTCATTCGGATTTGCCATCAAATATTCCAGTTTTTCCTTCAAATCGATAGTATTACTCTTTTTAAAGGAAACTGCATATTCTTCCACAACTTCCACATTTTCCGGTATATCACTGACAACACAACAATTGCCATAACTCATAGCTTCCAATAGTCCAAGTGCCATTCCCTCAATATCACTGGGCAATACAAATAAATATGCATTGGAATATAATTCTTCCAACAAATTTCCCTGTACGAAGCCGGTCATAATAATCTTATCATTTCCATCTACTGCCTCATGTAGTTTTTGGATATACTCTTCTGCATGGCTGTTACCACCTGCAATTACCAACTTCTTATCTGTATCCAGTTGCTTATATGCTTCTACCAGATAATGTACCCCTTTTTCAGGAACAAGTCTTGCCAGAAACAAAATATAATCATTGCCTTGTAGTCCATACTTCTCCGTAATTTCTTTACATTCCCTTTTTACAGGTCTTTCAATTCCGTTTGGAATAAAAAGCGTCTCCCTATGGTAGGTTTCTCTGAAATATTCCTGTACATTCTTAGAAAGGACAATTACCTCATCTGCTTTTAAAGCTGCCTGCTTTTCTCCGTATTTTAGTACCTTGGATGCAAAGTTTCCCCATTTGGCTCTCTGCCAGTCAAGTCCATGAATGGTTGCCACGACTCTTTTGCCAAAGAATTTAGGAACCCCCAGCATGACACAGGGGCCTTCCGCATGATAATGAATTACACCGTAGCCGCCAAACAATGCACGGAAGGTTGCTAAAAAAGAATATACAATGGCATTAAGACTACTGCTTTTAAAAGTAGGAATAGTAAGTAAACGGATTCCGTTATAAATTTTACCTCTTTTTTCATCAAACTGCTTCCCTGACACATGATAACCGGAGCGGTTATAGACATCCACATGATAACCCCTCTGTACCAATCTTGTAGAAATTTCATCCACTACAATTTCAACACCGCCTTCCCGTGAGGGAATACGTTTGTGTCCTATCATTGCAATTTTTTTATGTTTATTCTCTTTTTTGTAACGGCGGTTTTCAAAAAACACATGGAACAGGAAGGAGCCGTTGGTTGTCAGATATCTGGCAAACAGTCTTCTGGGATCCTGTATCAGACGATAAAGCCACTCAAGGCACATCTCCTGCACCCATGCAGGCGCTCTTTTTACCGTGCCTGCTGAAAAATCAAATGCAGCACCTACTCCCAGCATAATACCTTTTATCTTATTCTGATGCTGGTACATCCAGATTTCCTGCTTGGGCGCCCCTAGTGCCACCCATACAAAATCAGGTCTTGTATCATTAATCTTCCTAATGATTTCCCGGTCCTCTTCTTCTGTCAATTCTCTGAACGGAGGAGAATACATACCTACGATATTCAGCCATGGATATTGTCTGACCAGTTCCTTTTTAAGCTTATCCAGTGTTTCCTGAGAACTGCCATAAAAATAGTGTCTGAATCCCTTTTCCTTGGAAAGCTGATAGATTTCAGGCATCAAATCCGGCCCCGGCACTCTTGCCGCATCGTAAAAACCTCTCATCTTACATACGATGGATAACGGCTTTCCGTCCGGAAGTGCCATAGCTCCACTGTTTTGAACCTGATTATAGAACTTATCCCGAAAGGACATCATGGTAGTGTGCACATTAGACACACAAATATAGTTACCCCGCAGGCTTTCCAGATTTTCAGTCAAATAAGCCACTGTATCCTGCATATTTGTGACATTAATATTCGTATTTAAAATTCTGCAATAACGCAACTGTTTCTCCATTGAAACTACTCCATCGTTTCTTTATAATCTCTTCTCCACAAGTAAATGCTTCCTGCCATATATACAAAGAGAGTTGCCAGCAATCCATATGACACGGTATTACGAAACTGTTCAACAACCGTAATATTCCCTATAAAGGGAACCATGTCCGTGGTTGCATTTACATATCCCATTACCAAATCACCTTCTTCAGGCGTATCCTCTGACGATAACAAATAGTAAGTTTCCGGAATATCATTGGTGTACTCAAAAGCCGTTCTCGGCAATATATATCTCGCAGGGTCCTTTGTTGTAAAATAACCAACTGTTGCAAACACAATCCCTGTTAGCATCGCAATCAAAAGTAACTTTATTTGATATTTTTTAGCATTTATAAGGCTTTCACCTACTATGCTCTTTATATCTAAAATCTTCATCTCAATCGGCTTGTCCCATTTTCCCAATACAGAATACTTTTTCCCCTTCACTTCCCTGTTTAATAACATATCTCCCGCAAAGATTAAGGAAATATTTTTGAAGGAAGTATTAAATAGAAAAGGCTCTGTAATTCCCGCAATCAGGCACGTCAAAATGAGGCACAATGCAATACCGTCCTGTTTCGCAGTTTTTCGGCAAATTAATACCGCATACGTTGCCGCTATCAACATAAAAAAGAGGATTCCATGTGTAATATATGCAAATACATAAGAATTGTCCATCGTTCGCAGTGATGTTACAATCTCTCTTGTATCCACACCCCAAAGCTTTGCCGGTTGATTTAGCAAAAACCACTTTGAAAGTGACAGTCTTGTATTAACAATTCTGTCCACCATGCTAAATAATGGTTCCTGCAAGAGAATGGGTGCTACCAAAGAAAACAGAATGCATATCGGCAAACACAATTGCACCAACCACTTTTCCACTTTACAAAACTTTTTGCGTAAACTCCAATATAGTGCCAGAAACAGGCAAACCGATACAGCTAAAAATCCTGTAGCACTCAAGGAATACATAAAAACATACAAATTAGCTGTTTCCAGCAACAAAAACCAGCGTAATTTGTAGTGATTCCCCAATAAATACACCACAAAACATACTAAAACCAGAAATGAAATATGAAGAACATTAGGATGTGCATACCCCAGATTCCACCGGATTATTCTGCCCAATCCCAACTTATCGTGCACTTTAAACGAACTGTCAATGATATGAAAGGCAGTTAAGAAAAAGAGACTTCCAAAAGAAAGTATCCACGTAACAAGTCCAACTATAAATGTTTTCCTTACGCGAATACCCTTCATACTGCTCATTAACAGCATGCAGAAAAAGGCTCCCTTCTCGTGGGTATTAAGATAAATAGCTCCTCCCAATCCCACCAATATGATACAGCCAATCATTTCAGCAACTGCATACTCTGTGAGCAACTGCTTACATACCCATGCTACCAACGCAATTAATAGGACAATTTTAAAAAGCAATTGTCCGTCGTATAATCCTATTCCTTTTGCAAACAATAGGGAACAAAAAAATACATAAAAGCATAATTCTGACAGATGAATTGTATGATTCTCCAAATACGCCTTTATCATACGCTAACCTTCCTCTTTCCATTTGTCTTTTATCAGCATGTCTGTCCACATAGCTCCAAATGCAAAAAGCAAATAGTTTCTTGCTAAATATACAGATACCATATGTGCTTCAAAAATCGTATACAAGGAACAAACTACTATTAAAAAAAATGTCATATATTGTTTCTTTCTCAGGCAATACATTGCCCATAGCATAAGGGCTACTATGCATATTACTGCGGGGATAATTCCATACCAATAAAATACCCGTATCCACCCCATGTCAAAATAATAATTATTCGCCGGTTCTGAGAAAGCCTTCCATGTCGCAATCGTTCCTTCCCATCTTTCATTGTCACATAGGCTACGAATTCTTCCCGTCAAAACAAGATCCAGTTTCTTAAGCAACGTAGGGAGAAAAGAACGATCAATTGACCAATCATAATTATATACATGATGTGCACATCCTGCAATGAGAACGGATATAGATACGCTTCCTGATATAATCAAAATACCAACTATATTGCAAGTTTTCTTACTTGCAGAACTTTTTAAAAAGCGATATGCACACGCATAAATAATCGAAATTGTAACAGCTATCAGACTTGTCTTGGAATCTGTGAGCAAGAAAAATCCCATATTAACAGTAAACACGATTAAATAGTGATACCATTTCATTTTTTCGCCATACAAATATAATCCTAAAACAGTTAGTGCCCAAACCATACACTGCAGCGCATTAGGATGTCCCATTCCCAGTGTATACCTGGTTTCCACACTTCCTCTTCCGTAATCCATCGTTAAGGACGCCGCTCCATAAATTCCTGTAACTGATAAAAGAACAATTGCACCACACCCAATAAGAGTCAAATAAAAAACTCTCTTTAAACACTGTTGCATATCAATTCCTTTACAAGCTGCTATAAATGTAGCAAAACGCACCATTTCATTTCTTTCCGTAATAAAGTAAGAAACTGCACCAAGTAAAAGAAACAATACAATTACCAAGTATTCCTTTTTGGAATATTTAGTAAGACATACCTTTGCGAGAAAAAGCAAAAAGGTCAGTTGGAATAGTCTTCCCTCTATAGGATTGGTATAACTGCTCTTATCAATCAAAACAATTAACACTTCAATAAAAACAGCAATATAAAAACTGTAATATGCAATTTTAGAGATAAGTTCCTTTCTTTTTTCCATAATCTCTCCTGTTTATTGCAATACTCCATCGGGGCTTACAAACAACCACCCCTGCCATAAATCTTCCATTTCCTCTTTTACAAATACCTGACTGTTTTTGTGAATGGTAGGACGGATTTTTACCTTGTCCTCATTGCCTCCAAGTCTGGCTCCCCAAAAACTAAACGTAGAATTTGCACATATATTATGCTTACACTTGCTCATAAGCCACATGTCATAAAAACTGTCCTTACCATGATTAATGTCCACAATGGTATACTCTTCACCTATATATCGTTCTTTCACGAAGGTTGTATCATCGGAAAAGATATAGAAGTGTGCATCTTTTACTTTGTTCTTAATCACATTGATGGCCTTTTCATAATAAGCATCTGTACATATATTTCCAAACACAGCCCTATTTTCAGCATTTAAATAATCTCCGCGCCTGATATGGACACTAACGGATTGCTTCTCTTTCATTTCTTCTGCCAGCTGTCTGTTAAGAGGATTATCTGTGGGCGGAAATTGTAATTTTTCCCTCAAATCATACAAAATATCAGCGTAATATTTTTCGCATGCAAAATATCCCGAAATATACATATCCTCATAACCAAATATTTCCGGATGATACATTTTACTTTCATGAAACCAACGTATTGTAAATGGTAAAACTCTTCTTCGAAATTTACCCCAAAATGTATCTGAACCAATTAGTTTTACTTTATGTTCCTCATTACATGCTTCAAATACCAACCTGTCAAAGTAACAAAGCTCCAGTTTTCGTTTTGTTACGACTGCTGTCTCCATCTCACCTTTTATACTTCCGTTTTGTGCCATTTGCACTTTGTCAAACCATGAGAGGTCCAGTCGCACCTCTTTTCCCATACGGACTAATTTTTTGTATAATGCATACTGCTGTAATTGATTTCCCAGGCCGCCTGCCACTTCTATAATTATCATTATTCTTCCTCCGGGTAGCCATACAATTCATAATATTCCAATCTTGGAATTGCAATCACCGAGTCTTTTCCATAAAATCTTGCTGTTGCACTATTGGTATAAGCCTCCGGATTGTCTATGATAGGCATATGCATAAATGGCCCTTGTTGATCATTCATTTCCGGCAAAACCACTTCCCTTATTTCCTGATTATGCAAAATTTCCAGACGTTCCTCCATCTGAAATACATAATCACGCAATTGCCCTGTTCTTATAAAGTCATAGCATATATAACCGGACATATTGCTTATTAAAAATCTGCCTGCCATTACACAGAAAAATACTTCCCCCACAATAATTGCAACGCGAAGTTTCAACAGCAATTCTGCAGTAATAAATGTTTTATTACTGTAGATATATCTTTTTTTGACATAACAGGTTAAATATACTATATCTAATAAAACTGCTATCAAAAAGGTGAAATAAATCGTATTAGGTACTCCTCCCGACACTTCGGATTGCGAGTATATTTCAGGTGCATACAAGGAGCATGATATTAGGAATAAAATCACACTCACCCAGATGGGGTGGGCGAATTCCATTTTTGTTTCCTTAACATCAATACATTCCCATGTCATGACAAGCAATATTGGTATCACTAAAACCAACGGCCTGACTGTAATAAACCACTTAAAAATCCCGACTATCCCTTGTTTTATGCACTCTATTATAGTCATAAATACTCTTAAAATATCAAACGTATAACTTTCTCCACCCCTAACAGCATTTCCCGGTGAAACTGCACTTATAAAAAATCCTACCATCAAAAGTAAAAGCGGCAAAAGCAGTAATAATACCCTTTTATTTCTAAATCTAAGATTAATGCCGTAATACAGTATAATAAGAACCAGTACTTCAAACGCTAAAACAATCGGTGTATATCCCGCACCACCCAGATAAGAAAAGATTATTATTGTGTATATTAAATAGCGTTTTAAACCCTTTTCCATATATTTATCCATCCACACAAATGATATGATACATAAACTAAACGGAACCATATAGTTAATCATTCCTGTATACCAGAAAACGCCATTTTTTACACTTGGCATATATTGTATAATAAAAAAACATGCCAATAATGAAATAACTGCTTGATAAGTAGCCTTGCCGTTTAAATATTTTTTTGAATAATAGCACAAGAAATACGTTGCTCCGCCACACAAATGAATCAACGCAATCCACGGAGTAATGCAATAGACTTTTTCCCCCCATATGCTGGGTTCAAGACACCATAATATAATAGATGCCCAATTGCCTTCCCAACCATAATAATCAACTATAAACCAATCGCGTATAGCCACAAAAAAGTCTTTTATTGTCCCTCCTTCTGCGAGGACTCTATATGCTACTGCCCCTTCCCACAAATCATCACCATTTGCATAATCAAAAAATGAGCAATAAATAATCGGAAGCAAGGTTACAACAAACAATCCTAATAAAATGACTGCAAGTTTCTTGTATGTTATTTTTTCCAATATTAATTCTTTCTTCATCTTAATCCCCTTTATTTCCAATCACAAACAGCGATAGTGCAGGTCCAAGTGACCAAGGATACGCGCCATAAATCTGCGGATACATACTAAATCCCAGACACTCTGCAAGGCATCCGTATATCTGCCCATCTTTTACAGAATTCCAAAGAGCATCTCTTCCACGCACCATTCTTGATTTATGAATGCCGATTAACACCTTGGTATCAAGAGATCTGGCTATGGCATATAAAATCATCGCAGTTGCTGAGGTATCTACAGGTCCTTCCTTGGCTCCAATCTGCCAACTGTACAATCCGCCTTCCAACTGGTATGCTTCCACTTTATCTACCAATCTTCTATACACCTGCTTAATCGGTTCATAACTGGGTCTATTTTCTTCCATATATGCAAGGGCCTCAGACATACCAATCATCAACCAGCCCACAGCACGTCCCCAACCGATAATTCCATATTTCACACCACTCTCATAATGATACCCGTGATATGGAAGCCCTGTTTTTGCATCCATCCCAAAATCAATAAAATTCTGGATTTGTGTTACAGCAAGATTTATGGCATTCATATCTCCGTATGCATTTCCGTATTTGCACAGAAAGGGACATATCATACCGATGGCATCTGCAAAGATATAATCATTCTTCTGCTTGGGCCTGTATGACAGGCTTCCTGCTGTATCTGTTTCATGATCAAACAAATATTGCACCATGGCATCTGCTGCTTTTTTATACTTTTCTTCTCCGGTAATTTGGTGTAAATCGATGAGCGCCATGCCACTGACAGCATCGTCTAAGTAAAACATTTTATGATGCCTAAAAATCCATCTGTCATAATATTTTTTAAGTACTTTCAGAATTTCTCCCGATTCTTCTTCATTTGGATAGGCAATATAATAATCTGCCAGTGCTTTCGACAAAAGACCGTTAGGCCAATTGATTTTATCAATGGGCTCAACACTTCTACCTGTCACCATCTTTATAATTCGTTTTATTCGATATAGGATTCCTCTTTTGGGATAATGCAGCAACTGTTTTTCTGCCACTTTAATCATTTCTTCCATAATAATTCTCCCTTCACACTATCCTTTCATTTTCCGTCTTATAATGCTCCACAAATACCGGAACTCTTCCGTCCTGCCAAAAAGCATCAGGAAGAATCCGTTAAATATCACCGATATCACCACAAACATTACCGCAAAGGAAGGAATTGTAGTCTGCGGCATGATATAAGGTTTTATCCATGCAAGTAGTGTAAACATTACAACCACCACTGCCAGATACTTCACTGAATCTTTAAAGTATTTCTGTACAGGCTTATCCAGTATATCCCTGTAAATAATTATGGGCTTGGTAATGTTTGCAAGCAATCCTGAAATTATAGTTCCGATATATACACCGAGGAGACCAATTTCCCGCACCAATACAATGGAAATAATTAAGTTTACCACACCCTGTATCAGCGCCAAATATTTATCCTGTTCAAATACCCCCGCAGCGGTTTTAAAATTGGAAAGAACAATCCGGTCTCCCTTAAAGTAGTAATCAATCAACACAGCCCCTACTACTGCAAAGGCAAGGGTTTTCTCTGCTCCAAGCCATATCTCCACAAGCGGAGTTAACAGCAATCCGAATCCTACTGCAGAAAATCCATAAACCCAGCACGCAGCGAAACGGTAAACCTTAAATAACTGATATTGTTTTTCTTTAGACTCCGTTGCAATCAGATTACCAAAGCTGGAAAGTACGGAATTAAAGAAAATATTTACCACATTTGACACCGAACTTAAAACCATATTATAGTTTCCCACAATGCCTACTAAAGTCACATTGATAAAGCCGGAAATAATCATGCTGTCAGTTTGAAGTCTCGCCACATCTCCTACTTTATGACAAACAAGGGCTTTCGTTTTCTTTACGATTTCACCGGTTTCTTCCTTGGAGAGCGGCACCACATCCTTATCTGTCAGATATGGATAGCGTTTATTCAAATAGTAACTTACAAAAATTTTCTGGAGCAGTTCTACGCCTGCTGCCGTAAGCAAATACGCATAGAAGTTTCCTGTTGCCAGGATTACAATGATTTGTAAACTTACGGTAATCATTTTCGTTACCGTAATGATATTTGTCTGAATATAATTCTTTTGCTCCGCATTAACCAAACTGTATTTGTATGCAACAAAATAGGTGCTTACCGTATTAAACAAAAAGATAAAATAGTACAGTGTTAAATCCCGGATACCTACTCCTTCCGGCTGCTTTACCAGATACGGCAGAAAAGGTGTAATGCACAGTCCGATAACGGCAATCACAAGACCAATAATCCGGTATGCTTTCCGGTAGAGTTGCATATACGACTTTACTTTTTCTATATTTTTCTCAGCGACGGGCTTGTACAAACTGTAATTCAGTGCCGTTCCCACGCCAAGCTCTGCCATGGAAAGCACAGAAAGAATTCCCGTGTAAAGGTCATTTACCCCATTTAAGGTATCCCCTAAATGTCGGATAAATACCGTACGCAGTACGAATCCCAAAAGCTGGGTTATGAAGTTCCCCATTTGGCCAAAGGCAATATTTCTTACTGCCGACTGCACTCTTCCCATAGTCTGTCTACTTCTTTCCCTGTCTGTAATGCCTTTTCTTTATATGCAGGCATGATCTTTCCTAAATGCTCACTGATTTCCTCTTCATGTTTCAAAAGCCATCCGAAAGCCTGCTTCAAATCTTCCGGCCTCTTAAGGCTCTGTACAGGAAGTACATAATTTTCTTCTGTTCCGAATAAATCCCGTGCAATTCCGATTGCCTTTACGGAATACCCTACCACCAATGTAGGAACACCTGTGGAATATGCCGCAATGGTAGCATGCGTCCTTGCTCCTACAAAAAAGCGGCACTTACTGATAATGCCTTTCAACTCCTCGCAGCTTGCGTCCGGCATTTCTATGACTCTGCCTGTATTCTTAAACTCTTCATATAATGCATGAATCGGTTTTCTGTCATCATTTTGCCCACGGACCACATGAGGAATTAGCGCAACTTGCATATCCGTATTGTTAATCACATCTTGTATTAACACACGATAGTTTTCTATAGTAACACCGGCCTCTTTTTCATTGTCTTGAATCATTGGACTTATATTAATTCCCAGAGTATTTCCGGGTGCAAATCCCTCCGGCAATACCGTTTCTCTTTTCCCCAAGGTAAAAGCAGGGTCCGGATAGCAAAGAATTTCAGGTCCCTTCACCTTCTGTCTCAAGGTTTCATAAGTGATACTTTCCCTTGCGATAATCATGTGATACTGTGCCAGGTCCTTTACAATTTCTTCTCTGTTAAGCAGCTCCGGTTCAATGGAGCATCCTAAAAGAACGGTTTTAACACCTTTCTCTGCAAATGCTTTATTGGAAAGTCTCAAATCATGAAGCATGGAGTCATAGCAATAGTTATCACCCCCAATAGAAAGTGCAAGAGGTGACATTTCCTTACTAAAAACGCCTCTATAACGATACCTGATAAAGCTTGTCTCATCCTTGGTAAGCTTACGATAGATATAATATAAAACATGAGCAAATCTGTTATTTTCAAATCTTCGTTCGCTTAAAATATGACACAAATCCTTCAGGGTATATTTTTCATCTTCCATACCGAAATAACTGATTAACACCGGCTTTTCCTTTATCATATGGCACAGGCTGTTTACGATGGCTTCACATCCATGGTTGGCACTGCCTGCATGCATATATAAAATCGGTTTGTCTTTCATCACCGCTTTCCCCACTTTTATGCTCTCCTATATTTCATGAAATGGTACAAGGATACATAAAGAACCGGAAATAAATTGAAAAATTTGATTTTCATCCGGTATCCCTTTGAAAGACCTTCAAACGCGCCTTGTACTTTTAACTCTTCCTTTATTTTTGTGTGGCAAACTTCCACATATTTCTTATATTTTCTGCGTTCTTTTCCACTAAGCTGTGCCAATTTCCCTACAGTAAGCATCACGGAAATTAGTATAATTGTAGTAGCCTTCTTTCGTATCTGCGGCTTATCCGGCATTTTCTCCCGTGCCGCTTCCCAGCAGGCAATCTGATCCATGTATCTTGGTGTAAAAGTTCTGTTCATAGCCCCTTTTGGGTTTGCATAATATCCATATCCCGGATAGGTAAGTTCTGCAATACTTCTGATATATGGCAAAAGTTCTACCAAAAAGAGCATATCCTCGCCTATGGTAAGCCCTCTTTGAAACCGCAGCCTGCCAATGGCATTTCTTCTATAAAGCTTACTCCAACAACGGCTGTTCCCGTTAAGGACTTCCTTTTCCAAATATTCTGTAGGCCGGTATACCACAGGTTTTTCCACACGATAGCGGTTTTGCTGCAGTTCTTCCCATTGCTCCTCCATCTTCCATGTCAAAAACCGGCAGCCGCAAACATCACTTCCCGTATCCATGATTCCCTGATACAGTATCTCCAGCATTTTAGGCCGGATACGGTCGTCTGCGTCCACAAACGTAACAAAATCTCCCTTGGCAGCATCTAATCCTGCATTTCGCGCAGCTGATACCCCTTCATCCTCCATGGTAATTACATGGATATTTTCATAGGTTTCTTTCAGCCGCACACATACCTGTGCCGTAGCATCCGTGGAACCGTCATTGATAATAATGATTTCCACATTTTCATAAGTCTGTGCTTTAATGCTCTCTATGCAATTTTCCAAATAATCCTGTCCGTTATAGACCGGAACAATCACACTGATTAAAGGCTGCATATGTTCTCCAACTTTATTTTCTGTAATACCAAATCATTGCCATGCGTAACAAGCTAATTGTAACTATATTAGGATGCTTCATTGTAAGATAAATTAATTGATTCGCTTTTTCTTTTATTTTCACAGATGTACTACGGATTATTTTTTTGCTGTCCGCATCTAAACAGATTTTTTTTATATTTTCATAATATCCTTTTTTATTTCCTCTTGCCTCATTTTTTACCGCAAGCATTAATAAATAAATATATTCCATATCCGCTCTCTGATACAGAGCTGTCTTTTCTTCATCCCGGTTATCTTTTCCGGTTATCACCTCGTTAATCACAGTACGCAGCATTTGAATATTGTGATACAAGGCCGCATCATATTTATGCACCATAGAACTTTGATTGAAGTAATAATGATAAAAAAAAGCGTCTTCCATAATTACAAGTCTTTTGGTATCAAGCAATACAGGAAGCATGATATTAACATCTTCTCCCATTTTGATTTGAGGATTGCAGAATTTTATGTTATTTTCATATAATTCTTTGGATATCAGTTTCATACATCTGGAAAAACTGACTATCCTGTTTTCATTTCCAAGCAAATTTTTCTTTACTTCTGCAAGCACTTCTCCTTCATATACACCGGCTTTCAATTGATGCCTTTGGTATGTTTGACCTGTTTCTTTTTCGATTACAAAATTGCAACAGACCACCTCACCGCTACAGCCCTTTGACCTTTCTATCAACTCTTCCACCATGCAAAAATCTATCCAGTCATCACTATCTACAAAACACAGATATTCACCTACTGCTTTTTCCACACCGGCCATCCACGCTGACATCAAACCGCCGTTCTTTTTGTGAATTACCTGTACGCGGTTATCTTTTGCTGCATATTCATCACAAATAGACGGGCTTTCATCGGTTGCACCATCATCAACCAATACAATATCCAGGTCCGCATAGCTTTGTCCTATAATACTGTCAACACATTTTCTCAAATAACTTGCGGCATTATAAACCGGTACAATTACACTGACTCTTTTCTGCAACATTTCTATATCCTTATGCACTGCCTACTATTTTCGCCGGTACACCTGCGACCTTTGCTCCCGGTTCTTCAATGGAACGCGTTAACACAGCGCCGGCACCGATTACTACATCATTTGCCACCTTTACATCTCCGATTACACAGCTTCCCCAGCCAATCTGTATCCCATTGCCAAGTATCGGACTTGCCGTATCCGGTCCTGTATTGCCCATACAGAAATTTCCGGCTATATAACAATATTCCCCCATTCTCGCGTCTTCGTTGATTACAATAGGAGAAATGTGGTAAATCATTAATCCTTTCCCGACACAATTCTCAGGAATTTCAAACCCTAACCGGTGACCTAATATATATTTCCGCCTCCGGAGCCACACATACATGATTTTGTGCCATGGGGAATCTATATTTTTGTGATATTCTGCATAGCGCAGTGTCTTTAAATACTGCCATATCCTATATGTTTTGGAGCGAAGCAGAAAGGAAACGGGCAAGGATGTTTTTTCTCCGCCGAAATACAATTCTTTTTCGCAAGATAAGTATTCCTTCAAATCTTTTTTACACCGAATCATGAACGCTCCTTTCCCATTCCAGGCTCTCGTTTAACGTATCAAATATCTTTCTGTTAACTTTGCGGTAATCAAATTGCAAGGACTTTTCATATGCATTTTTTGTGTATTTGTCATATTCTTTGCATATAATGTCCATTGCCTTCCATATTTGCTCTACACTGCCATCCGTCACTTCAGAATCATAGCCAAAGTCGAGCACCTCTTTGATTCCTCCCACGTTAGTGGTGATGACAGGCAAGCCCAGGCTAATTGCTTCCAGCATAATCATGGGAATTCCTTCAAACGTGGAATTTAAAACTAAAACATCCGATGTTTTCATCATCTGCTGCACCGCCTTCGGGCTGACTGCTCCTGCAAAGGAAATTCTATCATTATCTTCAGCCAACTCCATTAGTGCTGTCCGCTCTTCTCCGTCTCCCAGAATCATTAACTCACATTTTCTGTGATATCCTTTTACAGCTTCAATAATCGGACCAACATTTTTTACCGCCGAAAGCCTGCCTGCATAAATGAAACGTATACTTTCTTCATGTAGTTTTTTCTCTTCATAGTCCTGACATACGATGGAATTGCCCACATGAATTACTCTTCTGTTGTAATTTTGATAATCTTCCTGAGTTTCTCTTTCCAAAACAAATACGGCGGTACTTTTCTTAATTACATGCATCAAAAATGCTTGAAACACTTTACGAACAATGGGTACCTTCTTAAAAAAACGTACTCTCTGCCACATATCCCTATATGTTCCGTGGGAAAATACATAACAGGTAGCTCCCGGTTTTATCATACGTATCGCTCCAAAAGCTTCCGGTGTATGAATATAGTTACAATCCGTTTTCTGCAATCCGATTAATTTACGATACTTCCAAATTCCTTTCATATATTCCAGACGCAATGACTTTTTAACTGCTCCCAGATTCGCTGTCGCATGTGCTACCGCAAGGAATTTATATTCTATGTTTTCTATTACAACAGTTGAAAATCGTCCAACCTCTTTTTCATCAGTGGACACCCCCACAAGTAGCACCTTGTCACTGTAACCCGGATAATAATCCTTCAAAAACCGCAAAAAATTTCTTACACTGGTCAGCTGACCGCCAACGGGAAAATCTATATAATTTGATGTGTCGTAAAAAATTAGCCTGCCACTCATTACCGAGCCAACTCCTCCATGTATTCCTTCACAATTTTTTCCCAACTAAACCGGCTGCAATTGTTGATTCCGGCCTGCTTTAATTCATTCTGTAAAGTTACATCTGATAGTAACTGTTCTATCTTTTCTGCCACTTCCTTTGCATTTTCCGGATTCACCAACAGTGCGGCGTCTCCCACCACTTCAGGAAGACTTGTTCTGTCAGAACAAATCACCGGCACCTTTAACTGCATTGCTTCAAGGGGCGGGAATCCAAATCCTTCTATTAATGACAGAAACAAAAACAGTTTGCCACCGGATATCATCTTGGACAGTTCTTTATCATCTTTTACATACGGATAGCATGTTACCTGCCGTGCTGCTTCTCCCATATCATAGCCTTCTGTTCCGGAGATACCTATTACCTTTATCGGTAACGGATTTTCTGCTTGCATAAAATACTGTTTATATGCCTCCATAACCCCTTTGGCATTTTTATGAGGAAGTCCGGATGTCATTGCCACAATATATTCACCTTGCATGGTATCTTCTTTTTCTGCCGTTGAAGTAAGCTTGTTAAAGCCGTTATAAATGACATTTATCTTTTCTTTCGCAGAAGGTACTCTTTTTTCAATTTCCTTTTTGGAATATTCAGAAATAGTAATAACACGTTCTGCCCGCTTAATAGAACCTTTCAACCGGTTCATGATATAAAAGTTTTCCAAAGGATTGAAAACTCCCGGGAAATTTTCATGATAATAAAAGGGAATCAGATCGTGAATAATAACGGTATCCCTACCCCTAAAATATAGGGGCGCGTAACCGCGGGGAAACAACACCCTGTCCCCATTGTATTTTTTTATATAACTTTTAACCCAAAAGAGTTCCCACATTATGGATTGCAGCTTGCTTAAAGGATTATACGGAATAGAAATAAGTGTAACGCCTTCTACCGAGAAGTCATCACAATTTTTTTCATTTCCCAAAATAACAATCTTATCTATCTTCTTTACGCTATTATTTTCTTTTGCAAGGTTCGTTACCACATTTTTGGCGTGATTATAGATTCCTATACTTTTCCCCTGCCCTTTAACCAGTTTAAAACAATCTATAATAAGTGTCATTTTGACCCTTTCCCTGTAAATACTACCTTTACCGTTTGCAACAAAATTTTAAAATCCAGGATAAGTGACCAGTTATCAATATATTTCAAATCATATTTCACCACATCATCGAAATTTTCAATTTCACTTCTGCCGCTCACCTGCCACATTCCGGTAAGCCCCGGTGTCATACTGATTCTTCTTCGGTAATATTGGTTATACTTGGTAAACTCATCCTCCGTAGGTGGTCTGGTTCCTACCAGACTCATATCACCTTTAAACACGTTATAAAACTGCGGCAATTCATCTATGCTTGTCTTTCTGATAAACTTGCCTACTTTTGTTATGCGCGGGTCATTCTCCATTTTAAACATGAGTCCCTGCATTTCATTTTGCTGTTCTAACTCTTTTTTGCGCTCTTCTGCATCAATATACATAGAGCGGAATTTATATATTTGAAATCTTCTGCCGTTTCTTCCGATTCTGGTCTGGGAAAACAAAACAGGACCCGGTGAATCTATTTTAATTGCCAAAGCCACAAACGGATAAAAGATTCCTGTAATCACAAGACCTACAATACCACCGGCAATATCGATACATCTTTTGACAAACATTTTTTTATAATTGTTTTGGAATCTGGTATAAGTTACAACCGTATAATCGGCAAAGGTTTCTATTTTTCCTTTTTCACCGCGCAAGCCATAATGTTCTAAGTTGTAATGGCAGTCCACTCCCATTTCGCCAAAACTATGGAGCAATCCTTCTACCTGCCTGTGAGGTACATTGGGAATATCAAAAAACACTTCATCCAGTGCCATGGTTGTTGCTGTTTTTATGATCTCTTCCTGCCACACAACGGGAATACCTGCAAAGGATAGCCCTTCTTCCTTCTCTCCCATGCAACCGATTGCTACAATCTGATAACTCATATCCAGTTCCTCTTTTAGCCTTGCTATGGTTTGTTTCAGCAAATCAGGCTGTGTAATTACCATCACTTTAATGGCACTTTTATCGGAGGATATCTTCATTCTTGCAATTTTCTTAAACACATAGTGAAGCAACAATGTCAATATGGTATTCATGCCAATAAAATATACGGTGACAAGACGGGAAAAAACATCTGCCCACTTCATAAAAACCATAATAACTTCCGCTATCAGCAGAAGCATAATATTGTACTGGACAACTGCCGGAATTTCTTTCCATTTATTTCTTTTAAATGCATTTCTGTTCCAGTCGAGAAAAAAGCTATAAACTGTACAAAGAAACAAGAAAAGCAGACACACCTGAAAGTGTATCTCCTTATCTCCCATATCCTTATAATTTCCGAAACGAATATATGTTGCTGTCAGAAAGGAAATCATAATACTTGCCAAATCAATGATCCATAGCCCATATCTTTCCAGCATTCTATTCTTCTGATTCATAGTTTTCACCCGGCTTTCCCAAATGTTACTTTGGCTTCTTATGAAAATGTTCTTTTAATTTTACGGAGAATTCTTCTAACAAAACGCTTCCCCTTCATGGTCGCTTTCACCCACACAATTTTCCCTTTGGGCACCGGCGGCATAATCAGATACTCATACTCCGCCCTGTGGGCAAGCAGATATTCCGGATAGCTTTCATCCACTTCCACGCGTTCAAACTTAGCATCCCTTCCAAACATATCCTGCCCAAGAAGCAGCCGGTCTGCCGCCTCTGCAAGCAGTATATCGTCATTGTATTCCTGATGCGCTGCGGCAACCACTTTGGTGCCTATGCGCTTAGCCACGTCTTTTTCTCCGGTATTTCCCATATAACCAAAGTGCCAACCACCGTCTGCTACTCTTACGGCATCAGGCGATGTAACAGATGCTTCACGCAGCTCAATAATTCCGTTTTCCGGAATACTCTTTTTGCTAAACACCTTGGTTCCCAGCCACAATTTCCGCTCTACACCGGGAAACTCACCTGTAATGGACAGAAGCTTTCCGGACACCTCCTCCATGTTTAAAAAGCAATAAAACATTCTCTGGGCCAGATGATAAATCTTATCGGGATTAAAATTTCCAATAATCTCCTTCAGCACCTTGGGATTGGGAATTTCATCCACGTCGCTTAATATAATGACATCTTCCTCTGTAGCATCTGCAAGCCCCTTTGCCAATGCATTCTTTTGAAATTTATCTCTCAAATGAGTGGTGGTATCCACCGGAGAATTATCCACCACAATATACTCAATCTTGGGAAGAAACTCCTTAAACAATTCCTTGTTTTTTTCAAAGCAGAGTTCCTTTGGCTGTCCTGAGAAAGTAACTGTGGCCTCTTCAACAATAAACTTATCCACGATAGGGTCCATAATATGGAGCCGCAATTTCAATATATCTATCTCGTTAAAAAAAGGGATGCAATCGTATACCATTTATTGTCCTTTCCAATGTCGCCAGAATAAAAGCGGTCTTACCATATCCTTAAACTTATTAAAAGCCTTCACCCGGGGATTTTCAAATTTGGGATAGTTTTCATTTTTGCCCCACCATTTATGGAATAAAAACGGTTCATCCACATCCTCCGTCTCCGGAACCAAATGCTCATGTCCGAAATATTTTGCCACTTCCACCGGTGCAATCTTCATCCCTGCTTCTTCCAGCTTATGCTTGTTCATGCAGCAGATGAAAATATCTTCATTGTAAAAGCCGTCTTCATCTCTTTCCCATTTCAAATTTGCCTGTCCCGGAAAATCCAAAAGACGCTTACTCCGAAGGGATACACTGTTTCCTACGCGACACAAATTCCCATTGATATCATGGTAGCAATGCTGCGTTCCCGGTTTGGGAACCGGCCATGGAGAACCCACATAATCATATTTCAGGAATTCATCCTGCCATTTTTCAGGATGAATCACAAAACCATCGTAATGCACCAAAAGCACATAGTCTGTAGAGATATAATCACCCAGTTCGTACACCATCTTATAATTGAAGCAATCAATATCCGTAAGCTTTGAAGTATGTTTATAGGTAATCCCCTTGGGTAAAGAAAATGGTTTCCTGTGAGTAATAAGCACCACTTCACCGAATTCAATTCCCTGCATACTATACTGAAGCGCTTTGATCGTTTCATATATCTTTACACTGGTCATGGCGGCCAATGTAACATTTGGTAATTTTATTTTCTGACTTGCATCATTTTTCATTCCATGTCTTTCCTCTATTGCTTCCGTAATCTTCTGATAACCGCACGTTTGATTTTTTTAATGTAAAAACACCCGTAGATGCATTTACTTCTAATAATTTGTCCGAAATGTCTTGCCGGTGACGGTTTCTTATTCTTCCTTGCATATTTTCCAGATTTACACTTATATGCTTCCAGCTCATCACGGCACTGCTTTGCCGTAAACAATCTCCCCTTACGATCCATGTAATGAAATAAACTGTAAATATTCTGCTCTGACGCCCAATATCCGTCAGACACGTTATGCCTTGCCCAATATTTAGGAGCAATGGCAAACTTTAGTGTGTCGCTGGTATGCGCCGGCAAACATGCAAAAGAAGAATTGGAAAGCAGTAAATAATGTGCATTTTTCAATGTTACATAATCTTTCCCTATATCAAAATGGTGTGCAGGAATTCCCGGAAGTATCTTACCTGCTGCCTCCTCATCATCCGTTATAATCATAAATTCCATATCCGGACGAAGCTTTTTCATTTCCTTTATGCCATGGATCCAATATTTCTTATCTATAAAAAGTTCAGGACTACCTGTATATTCACCACCACGCATATTAATAATACAAAGATTTTCCCTACTGTATTCGTAGGAATCATACTCGGGTTTTACATGAAGCCATTTCTTTACCTCGTCAATGTACTTAATAAAATATGATTCAGCCTGCATATTGCCATAAATAAGTGTATTATCTTCTACATGATGAATCCCTTCATCTGCACCACTGATATAGCATCCATGTTCCATATCATGCTTGGAATTTCCGATATATAAGCGTGTATCATCATCCTGATATACCTTGAAGGTTTTCTTTTCTTCCTGTGTGATGCTATGTCCGAGATCCACATCCATAAAGTACATTCCACGGTCACTATGCATATTCACTGCAAAGATTTCCTGACTGGCCGTTCCGAATTCGTATCCGTTTTCTTCGGCAATCGCTCTCGCAGTCACGTAACAGAACAGTTGGTTACCTAACCCCTGTCCTTTCAAAAACTCTGTTCCTATCATAACTTTCCGGTTCCTTTCCTATGCCAAGGTTGTCTCTATCAGCTTGGCATCTTCCACTTTATAAATCGTATCACACTTGGCAATGGTATTTAAGCGATGGGCAATAATCACCATGGTCTTCTTGCCGTGGAAGCTGTTTACTGCTTCCATAACCGCTGCTTCAGTGTCATTGTCAAGTGCCGACGTAGCTTCATCAAACACTAATATCTCAGGGTCATTGTAAAGTGCTCTGGCGATACCGATACGCTGTCTCTGTCCACCGGATAGACGCACACCCCGGTCCCCGATTTTGGTATCAAGTCCTTCCGGAAGTTCTTCCACAAATTCCTTAAGCTGTGCTTCTTCAAGCACCTTCCAGATTCTCTCATCGTCAATTTTCTCTGCATCAATACCGAATGCAATATTTTCGCGGATAGACTCATCCACCAGATAAATCGCCTGTGGAATATATCCGATTTGTGCAAGCCAGGACTCATAGTTTTTAAAAATATCCACGCCGTCACAGGTAATTTCGCCTTCTTGTATATGAAGCAGTCCTAAAAGGATATCTACAACAGTTGATTTCCCCGCACCGGATGCTCCAATAATGCCTACGGATTTGCCCTTTTTCACTTCCATATGAGCATCCTTGAAGATATATTTGTCTGTATCCGGATAATGGAAACTGATATGGTTCAATTCTATCTTATCGTTAAGACTAAGCTTCTCTGCCCGGGAAGCTGCTTTCCGTTCCATAAGGAGGGCATCATTTTTCATACTTTCCTGCAAATTCTCATAAACAAAATTTAAACTGGGCGTGGTATATGCAATTTCCGTGATGTAGGTATTAATTCTGTTTACACTGGGAAGTACACGCATGGCCGCCACCCCAAAGGTAGCAATGGTGGTAACCATATTGGCTACACTTCCACCGCTATTGATATATACCGCCACAAAAGACAATACTGCCGTGATAAACACAGATTCTATTAATAGTCTCGGTGTGTTGTTAAGGACAGCATAGTTTCTGCTCACATCCGCACCGACTTTTCCTGTTTCGTAATAGTTCCTGATAAAGAATTCTTCCCTGTTTAATACCTTGACATCCTTAAGACCGTAAATGGCCTGCAATCTCCATTTGGCAATTCTGGACTGGATTCTTTGATTGTCAGCACCGATTCCGTTCATTTTGGGCTTTAATATCTTTAAAATTAAAAGGGTCATTGCACCAAAAATCACAATGATAAAAAGTGTCATTTGAGGATCCTGCAAAAGTAATACCACAAAAATCAGGAAGGAAACAACCACTTCTGACGCCAACTGAAGCAATGCCAAAATAAGAGAAAAGGTCTGCGGAATATCACTGTCCGTAATTCTAAATACTGTGGGAATATCTGCTCCCAGGTACTGCTCATAGGGGCGGTTTAAAAAGTCTGCCATTACACGGCTGATCATTCTGTTTCTGTTGTGTGTGATAAAATGATTCTGCTTGTATGTCAAAAACAGGATGTATATATTTTTTACTACGTATACAACGATCAGGCCTATTAAAAGGGCCATGGTTAATTCACTTACATTTTCAATGCCCAGTGAATTGCATATGTCTTGTAAAAAACTGTATTCTTCCACAAACTTTTGCAATTCATCGGGGGTAAGAAGCGCCGTGACCACCGGTATCATACCGCTGACACCCAGTGTTTCCAAGATACCTCCAATGAAAATCATAACTCCCAATATCACAAGCTGTACTTTCTGCTTTCTGTCAAATATCCCTCTGATTTTCCCCAGTAAACTTACTTTTTTCATGCCTGTTTCTCTGATTCCTTTTGCGCTATTTTTTTCTAAACATAATTATCAAAATTATACCATATCTTGTATTTATAATCAAATTTTTAAATTCTATTGCTAAATAATTACGATTCGGCTTATAATATCATTGATTTTCAATTATTTCATGCATCGGAAAGGGAAATATACATGCTTTTCAATTCCTATATTTTTATATTTCTGTTTTTTCCGCTGACATTACTAGGATATTACGGACTGGGTTATGCCCGTAAGTATAAGGCCTCTCTTGCCTTCCTTGTAGGCATGTCCTTTTGGTTTTACGGATATAATAATATTTGGTATCTGCTTATCTTAATCGTCAGTATTATCATGAATTACGGCATTGTATGTGGCATGGCGCACTTTTCCGAAAGAAAAAGGCGGCGTCCTTTTTTGGCTGCCGGACTTTTTTTAAATATTGGCATTCTCTTTTATTTTAAGTATTATGACTTTTTTATTGAAAATATCAATGTAGCCCTAAAATCAGAGTTACCTTTCCTTCGGTTGGCACTGCCCCTGGGAATCAGTTTTTATACGTTCCAGCAGTTGTCTTATGTCATTGATTGTTATAAACAGGAATGCGAAAAATACAGTTTTCTCGAATATGCTGCGTATGTTTCTTATTTTCCGCAGCTTATCGCCGGTCCCATTGTATATCACAGTGAACTGATTCCCCAGCTTCGCGACGTTTCAAAGAAATCCCTTAATTTCGACAATTTAAGCCAAGGCCTTTATGCTTTTTCCTTAGGACTTGCCAAAAAGGTATTACTGGCAGATACATTTTCCAAAATTGTAACTGCCGGATACGCAGGCATCCCCGAGTTGAATACATCAAGCACCATCCTTACCATGGTGTGTTACTCCCTGCAAATTTATTTTGATTTCAGCGGTTACTGCGATATGGCTTACGGCATGGCCTATATGATGAACATCAAACTGCCACAGAACTTTGACTCTCCCTACAAAGCGGGATCTATATCCGAATTCTGGGACAGATGGCACATGACATTAACCAGATTTTTTACCAAATATGTATATATTCCTTTAGGGGGAAGCAGAGCCGGCAATTTCAAAACCTACCGCAATGTTTTTATTGTTTTCCTTATCAGCGGTCTCTGGCACGGTGCCAACTGGACTTTTATTGTTTGGGGTGCTCTTCATGGTATCTGGATGATTATGGAGCGACTTTTTAAGGTAAGAACATGGAAACTTCCAAGGTTTTCGAAAATTGGCGTCACTTTTGTACTTGTCACCTTTGCCTGGAGTATTTTCAGGGCAGAATCTCTCTCCGATGTATTATTGCTGTGGAACCGGTTATTTACGGGTGGTTTTGGTCCCCTTTACGAACCCATTGCCATTGCTGTAGAAAACATTACGGAAGTAGAAGTATTATATAGAATGGGATTAGGTAATCTCATTACCTCTCATCCATTCTTTATGCCTTCCCTGTTTGCAGGCATTTCCCTTATAGGATGCATTTTCATGAAAAACACACAGGAAAAGACAGCTACATTAAAATTAACAAGCCGTAAATTTATGATAGTGGTGCTTCTTATGCTATGGAGCATTTTATCACTTTCACAAATCAGCGAATTTTTATATTTTAATTTTTAGAAGAATCAGAATGGAAAGGTAGGTGACCGGAAATGAACGAACAATCTGCAAAAAAATGGTTTTTGAAATGCTTGCTTTCTTTAGCAGCATGTTTGTTTTTGGTGGCCATCATCGTCATCATTATTGACCCTTATTTTCACTATCACAAGCCGCTTCCCTTTCTTTCCTATCGCCTATATGAGGAAAGATACATTAATGACGGCATTAACCGCCATTTTGATTGCGATGCCATTATCACCGGCACCTCTATGTCACAAAACTTTAGTCCAAGCGAGTTTGATGCATTATTTGGAACGCACTCCATCAAACAGCCCTTTCCCGGTGCCGGTTATCAGGAAATTATGCAAAACTTAGCGCGTGCGCTTTCCCGCAACGATTCAGTAGGTACCGTTCTTTGGACACTGGATTACAACGGGCTTTTACGTGCATCTGATTGGGAACAGTATGAAGGATATCCTGCTTATCTTTATGATAACAATCCCTTGAATGACGTTTCCTATCTTTTCAATAAATCCATCCTTTACCATGGAATGATGCCCGTACTTTCCATGACCCTCTCAGGTAGCGGCAGCACCACTATGGACGAATACTCTTCCTGGGAACGGGAGTGTGGACTGGATGCCATCTTAGGTTCTTATAACAGGGACTCTCTTGTTCCTACACAGAACGATACTTATACCGAAGCGGATGATGAAAATGTCCGGAAAACAATTACCGATAACTTTATCGCCCTGATTAACCGGTACCCGGATGTCACCTTTTATATTTTTTACTCTCCCTACAGCATTTGCTATTGGGATGCCATGAAACTGGAAAAAACATTTGAAAAACAACTGGCTGCCGAGCAGACGGCCACGGAACTATTACTTCAATGTCCCAACGTAAAGCTCTATAATTTTTTTGATCAGTATGATATCATTTGCAACGTTAACAATTACAGTGACCCTATGCATTACAGGAGTGAAATTAATTCCAAGATATTAAATTGGATTTCTGAAGATGTAGGACTCGTGACCAAAGAGAATTATAAAGAAATAATAAGTAAGGAATATGCATTTTATAACACTTATGATTATGATAGCATCTATGAGTAAAGGCGCTTGCGAAAACTTCGCAAACGCCTTTATATCATTGTCTTAATGGAATAATAAGTCTATCATATATCCTTACAATTCGGTAATACAGTCCGGGACTAAGCAAAAACACCTTCATGCGCACTTTATCACCGGTTTTTACAAATGATTTACCATAAATTTTATCTATCTTTGTTCTTTCACCTTTTATCAGGCTTGCCAATTCCGTAGCCTGCTTTTTCATGCCGCTTTGCCTGAAATCGATATAGTAATACAACATCCGTTTATAAAACTCATAGGAAGCTTTCCCCACAAGTTCGTGCATTCCGATTCCTTCCAAATATCCCATCTGTTCTTTCCAAAAAGGAATTTCGTCGCGGAACCGTCTTTCACCCACCTGCGTATGCATGACGCTGTCTTCCCGGTCCATCCTATAATTATAATAAGGCGTATCTAAAAACACACACTTTGAGGCCTTGGTAAGCGCCCATGTGGTATACATGATATCTTCGGATTTCCGGCCTTCCTGAAAGGCAATATCCTTAATAATTTCTCTCCCAAAAAGCTTACTCCAAACAGAATGATAAATATGGTATTGCGGATGTCCGCTGATATACCAATCCATCGCCTCATCCCTTGAAAGTTCAATCACATTTCCGGTAGGATAAATCTCTTCACTCCCTTTTCCCACCTGTCTATAGGTGCAGATGGCAATCTGGGCACCGGTATCCTCACATGCCTTTAGCATATCCTGATACATGTCAGGCTCTATCCAGTCATCCCCGTCCACATATCCAATATATTCTCCGCCGGCTATCTTAAGTCCTGCATTTCTTGCTGCGGAGGGACCACCGTTTTCCTTGTGAATCACCTTTATGTTCTCACTTTTAGCAGCATATTCATCACATATCCTGCCGGTTTCGTCTACAGAACCGTCATCCACTACAATAATCTCCAAATTAGAATATGTTTGGCGAAGAAGACTGTCCATACATCCGGGAAGATACTTTTCGATGTTATATGCAGTTACTATTACTGAGATTAATTTTTCACTTTGTGACATCTTCTGCAATCATTCCTTCCGGAGAAATTTTTATCATTTCTTTTGTATAGATATCATAGCATTCCTGATTGTTAAACCACTTAGCAGGGGCTATCACTGTTTTTTCGGGATTTTGGCTCATCCATGCTCCCCACCAGCTGAAACTGGAATTGGCGATAATATGATGTCCGCATCTGCTCATCAGATACATGTCCAGATAACCCAGTTCTTCCGGTGTATCCGTCACCGGCACAAAACGCATTCCATGGCGTATCTCCTGCTCTTTACACCATTTCTCCGTCCACACATCATCATTACTGAACACAAAAAAAGTGGCACGGGAAAACTTTTGTTTTATCTGCTTAATCGCACTTTCATAGTAAGCCTCTGTGCAATTCCCACCGTATACTTCACTGCTTTCCAGATAATCGCCCCTTCGGATATGAATGCTGACTGGTAAGGCATCATCAATTTCTTTCTCATATGCAATTATTTTTTCTTTCAGCTTCTCATCAATTTTTTCAAAGATAACCGGCTGAAACGCAAAGGCTTTACGCACCGAACTCTCTATATCTTTAAAATACTTCTCTGTCTGAAAATACCCTGTCAGATACGCAGTATCCTTCCTCAGTATCTGCTCATCAAAGTTGCAGCTGCTCTCCATATATTCCAGGGATTTCCTGCCAAAAAGTTTTCTCCTGATTCTATGGGATAAATACAAAAAACCGTCGGTTATCCGGTTGATTTCATCCTCTGTTGCCTTGGGATAATCGATGCCGAATGCCCACAGCATAATAGGTCTGGCATTTGATAATTCATATTCCGTCACATCATCAAACTTGACGTCTCTGCCCATGGCTTTTAATTTCAAATACAAGGCATACTGGAACATCTGATTGCCCAGTCCGCCGGTCATTCTGATAATAATCATCGCTCTTCCTTTTTCACGGTCCGGTTCACCCGTCCCTTATCATTAATCAGCACCATACCAACCGAATAAATATCGTCATTTTCTATATTATTTTTCCATCGATCCGGTGCAATCACAATCTTGTCCGGGTTATTATTCAGCCATGCTCCCCACCAGCTAAAGCAGGAATTGGATATAATATTATGCTTACACCTTGTCATCAACTGCATATCCAGATACCCGGTGTATTCTGTATTGGCTTCCACCATGACAAATTTTTGTTCCAGTGCCTGCGCTTCCTGTGGTGTCATATCTTCCGTTTTCCGGCTTGCCACAAGATTATCCACCCAGCTTTTCACCCATTTGGGCTCATTACTGAATATGTAAAAAACAGCATCCGGATAACGTTCCTGTATAAAGCGCACCGCACCTTCATAGTACTTCTCCGTGCAGATGCCTTCATAAAGTTCTTCATCCTCTCTGGAATCGCTTCTGCGCATATGGATGCTCACAGACATGGTATTTTCAATCTGCTCCATACACTCATTTGTCACCTGATACAATTTGTCGGGAAGATGCATGGTTTCAAGATTTGGAAACCGGTATGCCGACCTTATCTCCTCTTCAAGATCAGCAAAATACTTGTCGCTCTGGAAACCACCGCGCAGATACATATTTTCAAAAGAGAGTACCTTGGGATCATAAAAGCCCTCTTCGACATATTCAATCACTTTTCTTCCGAAAAGGCCTCTTCTGATTCTCTTTACAAGTTCCATAGAACCATCCGTAAATGCATTAATTTCATCCCACGAAGCTCTGGGTATATCAATCCCAAACACGGAAAGCATAATCGGCCTTGCATTATCATGTCTGTATTCATTAATATCATCAAATTTTACTTCTTTTCCCATGGAACACAGTTTCCTGTACAGTGCGTACTGAAACATCTGGTTCCCCAGTCCGCCGGACATTCTGATTATATTCATACTGCTCTGCGAAGCATCCACTCCTGGAACATTAAAATGTACCATATTTGGATACGCCATTCTCCTCTCTCAATGAAATCCGTCCACATCTTCCATACTACATCAACGTCAAGAATACCCTGCTGTACCAATGTTTTTCTGTCTATCAGGGTTTCTGCCCATCCGCGCAGCTGTGGTTCACGAAGCCACTTATCTATGGGTATGGAAAAACCCTTTTTGGGACGTTCCATCATTTCCTTGGGCACATAGCGGTAAAGAACATCCCGCAGCACCTTCTTGCCAACACCATCTCCACGCTCATAATCAATAGGTAGCGTCCACGCAAATTCGACCACATCCTTATCCAGCATTGGCACTCTGGTTTCCAATGACACCGCCATAGCCGCACGGTCTACCTTCACCAAGATATCATCCGGATGATACATCAGCATATCCATAAGCATAATATTATGGTTAGTTTCCTTTAAGAAGCCTTCCTTATATTCATTATGCTTATAAGGAATTTCTTCATGATAAAGACTTAAATTTCTTGCAAGAGGTTCTGTCTCGTTGGAACAAATGTATAAGTCTGCAGGTCCTTTGGCTGCAAGCAGTTTCCCTTTCACCTTATAAATCGGGTGATTTTTAAGAGGACTGTGAAGTACCAGCCCGCTTACCGGTTTCCTAATGAAATACGGTATGTTTTTCATCTTATTCCAAATTCGTTCCACAGATACATAAGAAGTATATCCACAGAACAATTCATCACCACCGTCGCCGCTTAAGGATACGGTCACATGCTCCCTGGTCATTTTGCTTACCAGATAGGTGGGAATCTGCGAAGAATCCGCAAAGGGTTCTCCAAACATATAACCCAGCTTTGGAATCACTTCTTTTGCATCCTTGTCGGTAATATAAAGTTCCGTATGCTGTGTGCCCAGATGCTCTGCTATCTCCTTCGCATAAGTTGCTTCATTATATTCTTTATCTTCCATTCCTATAGTAAAGCTTTTTACTTTTCCTTTATTTAAAGATTGCATCAGTGCTACCACTGTACTGCTGTCAATACCTGCGGAAAGAAAAGCACCTACCGGAACATCAGCCACCATCTGTTCTGCAATCGAATCCTTTAATAAACGTTCCAGTTCATCTGCCGCTTCTGTAGCAGACCCTTGAAACAGGTTGTTCTGTCCCCGGCAGGCTGCTTCCTTCATGGACCAGTAGATTTCTATCTCAATATCGCTCAACTTATTAAATGGTAATTTAATTTTTGCAATGCATCCCGGCTCTAATTTGTAGATTTTTTCATAGATAGAATAGGGTGCAGGAATATATCCGTGCACAAAATACAAATCCAATACCGCCTTGTTAATGGGGTTGTCAAATCCGTCCAGCACAGCAAGGGATCCGATGTCTGAGGCAAACACAAACCCCTCCCTTACCTGTCCGTAATAAAGCGGCTTTTCGCCCACTCTGTCACGCACCAAGTATAACACGTGTTCTTTTTGATCGTATAATGCGATGGCAAACATCCCTTTACAGAGGGAAATCGTTTCCTTTACTCCGTATGC
The DNA here is from genome assembly GCA_045586385.1 of Lachnospiraceae bacterium. Classification (GTDB taxonomy): domain Bacteria; phylum Bacillota; class Clostridia; order Lachnospirales; family Lachnospiraceae; genus Suilimivivens. The sequence goes on along the minus strand of JAZNAE010000011.1, from coordinate 108,603 downwards.
TTCAAATGCTTCCAGAAGCACTTCTGTATCAGAAGTACTGCGAAAAGCTTTCACTCTTTTCTCTTCCAGTAATTTATTTGCAATTTTTTTATAATTATAGATTTCGCCATTAAATGCAATTACATAGCGTGCACTGTTCGAAATCATGGGCTGTGCACCATTATCGGATAAGTCAACAATAGAAAGTCTGCGGTGTCCGAAGGTCACATTTCCGTCTTCAGAAAAAAAACTTCCCCCGGCATCCGGCCCTCTATGAAACATTCTTTCCTTCATTTTTTCTATATTTTTTATTTTATCGCAATTTAGATTGCAAAACCCTGCTATGCCGCACATATATTTATTCTCCCACAAAGGTTTATTCTTTTAAAATCCCTTTATTTTTCAGCGTTATGTTTGTTTTTACACATAAGTGCTTGCAATTCTTTTTCCCATTCCCTGCAAACGTTATCACACCTAAAAATATCACTCGTTTTTTTTGCTTCTCTCCCCAACCCGTCGGAATATTGCAAGTCATTTAGCGTTTTTTGCAATTTTTCTTGCAATTTCCTCACGTCACCTACCGGGGTTAAAATACCATTTTTTCCATCCTCAATCAGTTCTCCCGGACCGCCGCAGGGACAGTCTGTTGAGATCACAGTAAGTCCCATTGCCATTGCTTCAATCAATGTATTAGGAACACCTTCAGAATTCGACGTCAATACAAAAACACGTGTTTTGTAAATAGCTTCAGAAACATTGTCAATGCTCCCCGGCAACAATATACGTTCCGTGAGTTTATATTCTTTTACCAGTTCCAGCAATTTGCCTCTGGATTCACCTTCGCCATAAACAACCACTTTATAGTCCGGATATTCCTCCGCAATACCGGCAAATGCACGGATGAGCATCTCATGATTCTTGTTTTCATCCACTCTTCCCACTGCCACTATGACTTTTTCCCGTTCACCTTCGTATCTTTCTTTAAAGAACTGATCACTTACAGGGTTTCTGAGAATAACAGCCTTTTTTTGCACCCCTGAAGGGAAAAAAGCAAAGCATTCCTTTGTCTGAAGAATCACTTTATCGGCAAACCGAAACAAATTACGTGCCAACAGGCGCATGAAAGTTCCGGGATATTCCTCGCCCGGCTCCGCTCTTACAGAAACAGCTACCGGTATATTCAATAATCTTGACGTCATGATAGTCATAATGTTGTTTTTTCCGATAAAGGAAAGAATCACATCCGGTTTTTGGCTTTTCCAAATACCCCGTAATTTCAAAAAACGTCTGCAAAAATTAACAATCCGGTTGTCTGTAAGTTCTTCTTTTGTCAGTTCACAAAGAATACGGTTTACTTTTGGATTAACTAAATACTCATTTTCTTTCTCGTACTGGGTTACCAATATCACTTCATGACCATGTCCGACGAAAAAATCCGCCAAATTGGCCATAACACGTTCCGCACCGCCTTTTCTCAGCGAAGCTATCATCATGGCAATACGCATCTTTCTCTCCATCCTTATTCACAATACATATGATACCACTTTTGAAACGTAAACAAAGCCCATATGATTCTCGAATAATTTGCACCGGTTGCAGGTCCGCCGTCCCCCACCTGTATATAATTTTCTACCATGCGAGACGTATAATCTGCATCAAAAATCCCTTGTCTCTTCAAGTAATCTTTACTTGTAACGGAAAGGAGACTCTCCTTTAACGGTCCACGCAGCCACTTATCTAAAGGTACTGCAAATCCCACTTTCGGTCTATCCAAAAGCTCCCTTGGGATATAATCATAGGCAATATCCTTTAAAATACGTTTCTTGTTTTCTTTATCATATTTAAAATCATGTCTGATACGGAATGAATACTCCATCACATCTTTATCCAGAATCGGACACCTCGTTTCCAGGGAATACTTCATGGAAGCCCGGTCCACCTTACACAGAATATCACCGGGCAGATAAGTATCCATATCAAGTAACATTCTGCGAACCTGCCATGAATCCACATGATAAATACTTTCCATAGGGTAATTGCAGGATAATCCTTCTCCAAGAACCATCTTATGGACACAATCAAGGTAATTGCTTGCACTTAATTGCGTTTTTGTCTCATTATTTCTGTTAGACGCAATCACTCTTACTTTAAAGGGAAGTTTATTCTCTAATCCGATTTGCTTAAAACCGGGTAAATTACATATGTCATGTATCATTCTTCCCGGCACATCCAATTTTTGTGCCTGTAAGATATTTTTATAAATGTTATAACCACAGAAAAATTCATCACCACCATCCCCGGAAAGGGCTACGGTTACATCCTTCTTTGCAAGCTTGGCAACCAGCATGGAAGGAATCTGTGAAGAATCGGCAAAGGGTTCATCATAGTACTGCGAAAGGTTTTCTACCATCTCATACATTTGCTTTTCATCAACATAAAGTTCCGTATGATTCGTTCCTAAATACCCTGCCACTTCTTTGGCATATAGCGCTTCATTGTATCTTTCTTCATGAAAACCGATAGAAAAAGTTTTCACCGGTTCCTTTGCATTCGCTTGTGCAATGGCTGTTATTAATGAAGAATCATATCCTCCACTCAAAAAGGTGCCAAGCGGTACATCTGAAATCATACGCGAGGCTACTGCCTTGTTTAACAATTGCTTCAATTCTTCTTTTGCCTGTTGATAATCGTTCACAGGCATTTCCTGCATCTTATGATATACTTCTTTAACATCCCAATATTTCCACGTTTTCACTTCCCCGTAGCAAAAGCGCAGAATACTTCCCGGCTCCAGTTTGTACACCTTTTCAAAAATACTATCCGGTGCATTGATATACTGTTGAAATAAATATCTGGATAAAATTTCGGTTTTTATCTTTTTTGAAAACCCTTCTCTTTCCATAAGAGGCTTTATCTCTGAAGCAAAGATCAAATTGCTGTCATCAATTTCATAGTACAATGGTTTTTTACCAATTCTGTCACGCACCAGAAAAACTTCCTCGGTCTCTCTGTCATACAGACAAATGGCAAACATACCGTTAAATCGCTTTACGCATTCAATACCCCACTTTAAATAAGCGGCAATAATCACTTCCGTATCGCAAGCAGAAATAAACGGATAGTCCGTAAGTTCTTCCTTAATCTCCCTGAAATTATAGATTTCTCCATTATATATTACGCTAACTCTTTTATCAACAGAATGCATTGGCTGATGCCCCAGCGATGACAGATCCAATATAGAAAGCCTGCGCTGTGCAAGGCCTATGCGATAGCCATGTTTCATTTGGAAAATTTCTTCTCCACTGTCGTCGGGACCACGGTGATACATGGTATCATTCATTTTTCTTAACATTTCCAAAGACATCTCTTGTTTTGAGACGAATCCGCATATTCCGCACATAATATCACCTTACTGTCCTGTAAATAGTTTCTCCAAATAATTTTTCCATTGCAAATATATTTTGTCTAATGTAGCCTCTTTCATTCTTTCCCTGGCATTTAGTCCAATTTGTCTTGCCATCTCTGTATTCTCTATATAAAATACCATACTTTCTGTTAATTGGTCTACATCATCTACTGCCGTCAGCTGTCCGGTCTCTTTATGTGTAATCCAGTATCTGCTTCCGCCGCAGGGACAATCTGTGCTGATTACAGGCAATCCCATTGCCATAGCTTCCATTAATGCGTTCGGCATTCCTTCATAATCGGATGACAAAACAAACATTGCTGCATCGGCTATTTCTTCTTCCAACGAGGAACTAAGTCCCATGAAATGAACCGCTTCTTTAAGGCCTTCACCTTTCTTTTCTATATATTCCAACAATTCTTTTTTGTAATCGTCTTCATCCCCTGCACCATATAAAGCCAATTGATAATCAGGATGTTTCTTTAAAAGCTTTTCAAATGCTTTAATTAACAGCATTTGATTTTTTTGTTCTACCAAACGGCCCACATTCACAATCTTTTTTTGAGGCTCTTTTCTTTCTGCACTCAAAAATTTTTCTTCTATGGGATTTGAAATAATAGCAGATTTATTCTGTAATACCCTATCAAAAAAAACTTTTGCTTCCTCCGTTTGAAACACACATCCATCCGCTCTGTTCAAAAACAACTTGTTCATTATTTGATTCTTTGTTCCAACATAATCTATTTTAGGATCATTACGCACCGATGCTACCACCGGAATGTGCAACCCTCTTGTGGCAATCATTGCTCTGTAATTGGCTTTTACACAGAAGGAAATTACTAAATCCGGTTTTTCGGAAATAATGGCTTTTCGCAAATTTCTGATTCTAAACCATTGCTTTGCCAATCTGGAGGCCATCTCCTCACCTTCTGTGAGACCTACATGAATTCTTTTTACCTTTTCATGAAGCACATACTCTTCTTTCTCATTCCATTCCGTGGCAATTACTGTTTCAACTCCATCTTCTGCGAACATTCCGGCCAAAAGACTGACAACCCTTTCTGCACCGCCCTTTCCAAGGCTATTCAAATGGAACATTATTTTATTAATCTTTTTATTGTCTTCACTCATTTTTCTTTAAACTTCCGCCTCTTCCCATTTGTTGCTCAAATAGAACTTTTCCATGCGTTTTGCTTGTTTTTTTACATCAAACCCTGCTGCTTTGACTTTGTCAGCGTAGCCACCTCTTTCTTCCCCGCCTAACATTATGTTCTTTGTAACCTCTACCGCCCAACTTTCTGCACTTTGGGAAATACTTTTTCTGATAAAACGTTCCGTTACAACAGTTTCCTGTGTAATCGTATCCGAAATAATGCCGAAAAGGCCGCTCGCCTGTGCTTCAACTGCAGTTCCCGGCAAGCCCTCATAAAAGGAAGGTAATAAAAAGAAGTCCATAGCCTGATAGTATTGATATATTTCTTTTCTGTTACCCATAAAAAGTACTCTGGAAGCGATTCCCATCTGTTCGGCCAATTGCTCTGTTTTTTCTTTGAGTTCACCATCTCCCAAAAGCATCAATTCTATTCGGGGCAACTTATCCCGCTCTTCCAGTTTGATGCACTCCTTCAAAATCTGTAGCAGATACTTATGGTTCTTCACAGGTGAAAAACGTCCCACGTGACCTATCACAAATTTGTTCTCCAAGTCCAATTTTTTGCGCAGTTTATCTCTTACCTCTGCATCAAAAGCAAACCGGTCTACTTCGATCGCATTGGGAAAAAGTCTCACTCTTCCCTCTTTCATTGCTTTCTTCCCAAACACTGCATCTCCCGCAAGTGCCGAACAGGCAAGCATATGATCACATTTTTTCCAAAGGCTCTTTCTCAAAATCTTTGTGGCTATCCCTTTCAGCCCTCTGTCCGTCCCTGCACTTCTTGCATGGGCAACCGCCATAGGAATTCCATGCTTTTTTGCAATAGGGAGATAAATAGACGCCGTGCTGGTCATATGCCCGTGAACAATATCTATTTCTGTATGTTCACAGAAAAATTGTTCCCATGCTTTCTTATAAGAAAAATAATTTATAATCTTAAATCTCGGTATATGATATACTATTCCACCCAGTCTTTCTACCTCTTCCTCATAGGCACATCTGTCAGTTGTATGTTGACAAAAAATAAACTGTACCTTATCTCTGTCCATATTATGATACAAATCCATGATTCTGCTCTCTGCACCACCAATATCCAGTCTGCCGACCACGTGAAGTACAATTTTCTTATTTTCTATCAAAATTTATTTACTCCTTTCAGATACATCTACCGCAGGTACACCTGCCAGTATCGCTCCACTCCTGTTGCAGCTTTTTGTCACCACTGCGTTTGCACCTACTTGGATATTATCTGCCAGCTCAATGTCTCCAAATATTTTGGCTCCCGGTCCAATATATATATTATTACCCAGTTTAGGCGCTTTGTCATGATTGGCTCCTATACATACACCCGGATGTAATTTGACACCTTTTCCGATATGGGCACCTGCATTAATAATAACTGAACCCAAATGTACAATTTCAAATCCTTCTTCCAGTACATTTAACGGAATTGACATGGCATATCTCGTTTGAATACGCAAAAGACGGAAAAGATACCATTTTCTTGATATTTTTCCGGTGTTAGCGGTATATTCCGATTTGCGCAGATACTTCGCATGCTTGTATAAAATCTGTTGCTCTGTCATATTTATGGGCAAATCATAATACCATTTTCTATGGTAAATCTTTTCTTCTGCTTTTAAAATACGATTTAATTCCTCTTTACTTTGAATCATAGTTCTCTCCATGTACAATCGAATCAAAATAATTTTGATACCACTTTGCTAACATATTCATATCATAACCGGCTGCCCGGATAGCGTCTAACATGCAGGTCCTGTCTCTATTTTCATTGCCGGTCAATTCACAAGCTTTTTCTGCCCACTTGACAGGATGCTTTTTTATGGATTCTCTAACGATTAGCCCATCGGTTACGACAACTTCTTCTGTTATTGTATCAGAAATAATCGCCGGCAATCCTGCCGCCTGTGCCTCAATTAAGGTTAATGGTAAGCCCTCAAAAAAAGACGGAAAAAGTAACAAATCAAAACAAGACATAAAACATTCCGCATCATGCCGTATCCCTGTAAGAATCACTTTATTTTCCAAATGCATTTTTTTTATTTCTGCTTCAATCTCCCCTCGCAGCTCACCTTCGCCAAGACATAGCAATACCGCGTCAGGGTCTCTTTTCACAATCTCATGAAATACTGCTAATAAGTATTTATGATTTTTTGACTCTATAAAATTTGCAATATGGCCATACACGTGACAGCTTCCTAACCCAAACTCCTGTCTGATTTTGTCTGCCTTACTTTTATCATAAGCAAATTTCTCAAGATTTATAGCATTATGAACCACTCTGTAGTCTGATTTGCCAAACATCCACTCTCCCGCTCTCGGAGAACAGGCAAGTCTTTTATCACAAACATATTTCATAAAAAGCTTCCCCAGCCTGTGAAGTAAAACTTTAGGATCTGTTTCATTATGGGAATGACATATGGTTTTCGCCCCTGCTGCTTTCGCAACCAACAGCTGGGCTGCCACAAAGGCATTGGCTGTATGACGCACTACAATAGGATACTGATTTTCTTTTATGATTTTGTACAGCATCCGCAAACTGGAAACAGGCTTTTTCGTCAATCGGGGAACCTCATAAATTCTGCCTCCCATTTTTTCAATCTGGTCTTTATAATCATTTTCTTTTTGCAGATGGACAATAAAATCAAACTGATAGTGATTCCTGTCAATCTTTTCATAAAGATTCATAATAAAGTTTTCCATGCCGCCGGGATACATTGCACCCACGATATGAACAATACGTATCATCTTGTACGTCACCTCTTATTTTCTCTGTGAAATCCTAACCATGTAAAACTTACCTTTAGCAAGCAGATACTCAAGTAATTTCATCAAAGGATTTCTATTTATGGCTTTTTGCTGCATATATTCGTTATAATGAATCCACTCTATATCGCTACGGCAAAAATAGTTCTGATATGTTTCCCATTCATCATCCTTAATCGTTCCGGTATGTACCACCATGGTGGAATAACCCTCTTTTTGTTTCATCGTGCTGCTTAACCGAAAGGAAATAGGATAAAAGGTAATCCCCCGCCAAGTATACGGCTGCTTCCCGAACCCATCGGTAAGACTGCGAAATCCTGCTGTCTTTAAAGCCTTTAAGGTATTGTTATCATAAGAATGTGCCGGTGCCATAAAAATATCTGTCTCAATTCCTCTATCCGCCAATATACTTTTTCCTTCTACCAGCATTCTTTCCTGCTCTTCATAGGGAAGGCCTGCAAACTCAGAGAAATTATTTAAGGGAAAAATACCTCCCTTACCGGTAGAATAAATATGACGATAACCGTGCATGGCTACCGTCCAGCCGTCCTTTTGCAGTTCTTTTATATAGGACCAAAAGTTCTGCGGTGCACCATCTTTCGTTCCTTTTAAGTTTTCATCCCTGTTATCGGGAACCACTCCTATAAGCGGTTTCACCTGATACTTATCAAGGAGTGCTTTAAATCTCAGAAAGCGCTCCCAGTCCATATCAGGTGTAATATCGTCTAACCGTACTGCTATTTTCATTTATAAATTCTCCACATACCAGTCAATTGCCAATTTAATTCCTTTGGCAAAATCATATTCGGGATTATAACCTAAAAGTTCTCTTGCTTTGCTGATATCTGCATTGGAATCGCGGATATCACCTTTCCTTGCAGGTCCGAAATTAGGTTCTACCTGCTTGCCGAGCGCATCGCAGAGATTGTGATAAACATCAATCAAATACTCCCTGCCGCCTGCACCGATATTAAATGCTTCTCCTGCAGCCTCTGAAGGTGCCAGACAAGCTTTTAAATTGGCTTCAATTACATTATCAATATAGGTAAAGTCTCTGGACTGTCTGCCGTCTCCGTTAATGGTAGGTACTTCTCCCTTCATCAGTTGCTTGATAAATTTAGGAATTACAGCCGCGTACATACCGTTTGGATCCTGACGGCGCCCAAATACGTTAAAGTAGCGCATACCATAGGTATCCAGTCCGTAAAGGGTCTTATACAGCCTTCCGTACTCTTCATCCACTTTCTTAGTCAGCGCATAGGGTGAAAGCACCTTGCCTTCACAGCCTTCTTTTTTGGGCAATACAGGGTGATCACCATATACGGAAGAGCTGGAAGCATATACGAACTTCTTTACGCCGTTTACTCTGGATGCTTCCATCATATTTAACGTACCGCGTATGTTAATCTCCTCGTACAAAAGAGGCATTTCTATACTTCTGGGAACACTTCCCCAAGCCGCCTGGTTAAGTACATAATCTACTCCTTTTGTAGCCTCCAAACAAGTATCTAAATCGCGGATATCACCCTTAATAAATGTAAATTTAGAATTTGATGTAAATGGTTCAATGTTCTCATATTTTCCTGTAGAAAGGTCATCTAAACATCGTACAGTATATCCCATTTCCAAAATGGCTTCACATATGTTGGAACCGATAAATCCTGCACCACCCGTTACCAAGAACACGGAATCTGCATCAAATTTCAATTCTCTAAAACCCATTTTCCTTACTCCTATAATCTCCAGTAAATATAATCCTCTGTCAAATAATCTTTTCTATCAAACAATCCCTTGATATCCATGAATACTTTCTTTTCATGTTTCGGGTTAAAGAAACTGCTGACCATATCTTTGTCAATATCTTCAAACTGTGTATGTGCAACAGCCATAATCACAGCGTCCATATCCTTTATGGCATCCATAGTTTCAAAGGTAATACCGTACAACCATTTTGCTTCGTCAGCGTCTGCCGCAGGATCAACCACAATAGGAGAAATACCGTATTCCCCTAATTCTTTGTAAATATCAATGACCTTTGTATTTCTGGTGTCAGGGCAGTTTTCTTTGAAGGTAAATCCTAAGATAGCTACCTTTGCACCTTTTACGGGAATATCTGCTTTAATTAAATTTTTAACCAAAGATTCTGCTACATATTTACCCATATCATCATTGATCCGACGGCCTGCAAGAATAATCTGGGAATGGTAACCCAATTCTTCTGCTTTATAGGTTAAATAGTAGGGGTCAACACCGATACAGTGTCCACCTACCAGACCGGGTCTGAATGGCAGGAAGTTCCACTTGGTTCCTGCTGCTTCCAAAACAGACTTTGTATCGATTCCCATCTTATTAAAGATGATGGATAATTCATTCATAAATGCGATGTTAATATCTCTCTGGCTGTTCTCAATCACCTTGGCAGCCTCTGCCACCTTGATGGAATCTGCGCGGTATACTCCCGCTTCCACTACCAGTTCATATACTTTTGCAATAATATCAAGTGATTCCTCATCCATACCGGAAACAATCTTGGTAATTGTCTCTAAACGATGCACTTTATCACCGGGGTTAATTCTTTCCGGAGAATAACCGATTTTGAAGTCCACACCACATTTAAGGCCCGATTCTTTTTCCAGAATCGGCACGCAGATATCCTCTGTAACACCGGGATATACCGTAGATTCAAAAACCACGATAGAGCCCCTGGTAAGATTCTGGCCCAATAATCTGCTGGCACCTTCTACCGGTGTAAGGTCCGGTGTATGGTCGTCATTGACCGGTGTTGGCACTGCTACGATATGGAATTTGGCTTCTCTAAGCTTCTTGGGATCCGCTGTAAATTCAACGGTTGTATTTTTTATCACGTCATCTCCCACCTCTCTGGTAGGGTCAATTCCGCTCTTATACAGTTCAATTTTCTTTTCATTCAAATCAAAGCCTACTACTTTAATCTTGCGCGCAAAAGCAACTGCAATGGGCATTCCTACATATCCCAGCCCCACCAGCGATACTTTCTCTTTTCCGCATACAATGTCTTCATATAAGCTCATGGCTTCATCCTCCTGTTTATGCACTCACCGATTTCTTCGAGGTAAGCGTCAACTACTTTTTTTCTATCAAATTCCCGCTCCATTTTGCGGCGGGCATTTAATCCCATCTCTTTTCTCTCCTCATAGGAAAGGTTCAGGAACCGTCTTATACCATTTAAGCAGGCTTCCTTATCTCTTGGAGCAAATGCGACTCCGCTCACCCCATCGTCAAAACCTTCCCTGCACCCGGGAATATCACTGGCAAGCACCGGTCTGCCTGTGGCTGCGGCCTCTAAAATCACATTAGACATTCCTTCGTGGTAGCTTGGCATAATAGCCGCACTACACTTTTTATAAAAAGGATGTATCTCTTTCTGATAGTTTGTAAGAGAAAGGATTCCTGCTTTTTCCTTTTCTCCAATCAGGGCTTTATAATCATCCTCATAGTTTCCTACGATTTCAAAACAAACATCCGGATATTCTGCCTTTATCTGCTCTGCCGCATACAAAAGCTCGTCCGTCCCCTTTTCCTTCATGATTCTTCCTACAAACAGGATTCTTACGGGTTCTTCCTTGGAAGGGTACTCCTCAAAAGCATGTCTTTCAAGATTGACCCCTGAGCCGGGAACCAAACGCATCTTTTGTCCCTTAATGTGAAATCCTTCAAAAATTTCACAGTTTCTCTTATTTTGGAAAAACACGCATTCCGCCTTCTTTAGTGCTGTCTTATAAAGAAAAACCACCAGTTTGCGAAGTAGTCCGTCCTCTTCGAATGCGGAGCCAAGTCCCGTTATATTCACGATATAAGGAATGTTTCTAAAACGCGCACATAAACTGCCGTAAATATTTGGCTTGATGGTGTAGGTTAATACCACGTCCGGACAGAGCTTCTTCATCAGGCCATAGTACCCAAATAGCAGTTTACTGTCCTTTAGCGGATTCATTCCTCTTCTCTCTAACTCTGTATGATGCACAATACATCCTTCTTTTGCAAGTTCCGGTACCTCTTCTTCATCCGGCAGGCTGATATGCACCTCATATTCTCTTAAAAGTGCCAAAAGCAGTTCATTTCTGAAATCGTAAAGACCGCTGGCACAGTTGGCAAGAATCAACACTTTCTTTTTCATATTACTTTCCGTCCGTCAGCATGATTTCATTATACTTCATCATTACCTTATCTGTCATGTAACCGCCAATTTTTCTCTCATTTATCTTACCAAAAAGATTATTTCTAATCAAGGTCATATGGTCGGCTCCGCAGGCATATGCATGGGGATAGCCTCCGCCAAATCTGGGATTTACCTCCGAGAAATAATAAATACCGTCTTTTTCAAAAATGTCAATATCAATCTGTCCCGTAAAGCCGTTCTCCAAAACAAATTGTTCTATTCTTTCAAAAAGGGCTTCATCCGCAAAAGAAACCGCTTTGTCCGTCTCTCCGGCACGCATAAGCAATTTTTTCTTGGTAAAGATGGAAACCACTTTCTTGCTGATCATATCGATGTAACAGTCTGCACCGATTTCCTGTCCTGTCATAAATTCCTGAATCATCATTCCCTCTCCATGACGGAACAAAAACTCTACTGTTTCCCTATCCTGTGCTTTGGAAATCTGCAGGCTTGCACTTCCCTTTATGGGTTTTACGAATACCGGATACGTAATTTCTCCTGCTTCCTGCGCCTTCAAAAATTCGTCCAAATCAATATAGGTCTTGGCACAGGGATATCCATGCTCCTTCATCCAACAGTACATATCCCATTTATTTAAAGTCCGTTCACAAAGCTCATAAGCGGACCCGATTACCGTTACACCACGCTTTGCAAATTCCGGTTCGTTTTCGGCAAGCAGGGATAATTCCGGATCAATCAGGGAAAGGACTCCGGTAATTTCTTCTTTTTTACAGATATCATATATCACATCCAAATAGCCGGGTTGTGTCATTCTTGGTACAATATAATGAGCATCTCCTTCGTAAAGAGCCGGGGCATAAGGATTACAATCCGTGGTAATCACTCTGCCGGCGCCGGCAAATGCTTCTCTGAAATACTGTACTACTTTATTTCTGGTTCCACAGCTTAAGATTAATAGATTCATGTCATTGCCTTTCTTAATATATGCTGTTTTGGCTGTACTCCTCTGCCGACCACGCTTTTCTTACCAATCGGTATGCTCCGTTCTCCTCCACATATACATTGGGGAAATAACGGATAAAGAGAGGTGTCAGGCACATGGTATAGCCACCTACCTTTTGATAGGAGATTTTATCTCCCACCTTTAACTTAGGTGTCTCCTTTGTCACAAACAATCTGTCATTTTCCATGCAGGTAAATCCGCAAATAACCTGCTTTTCCATGGTCTCTCTTTCTTCCCCGTCTTCCTGATATATAAATCTGTGGAAATAATTCTTCTTCCCATACTGGGGATCGATATCAATTCTGCTTCCGTCAGTAACGGCCAGATAATTTGCATAAGTCTGTTTTGTATCCACCACTGTAGTCAAATATTCAACAGGCGGTGTAATTAATGACGTGCCCGGCTCCATGATAAGCATGGTCTCTTCCGGCAAAAAGCAATCGGAAAGTTCTTCTTTAATTGCCACAACATAATCCGGAAACTTGGGTTTATTGTCCATACCACCAAAATAACCGCCGCCAATATCCAGATAAGAAAGGGATAAGTCATATTCCTTCTTTAACCTGCATGCCATCTTTGCAAGTCCACGATAGATATTAACGCTTCTTGTTTTAGAGCCCACATGCAGATGCAGACCGGAAATTTTGATCCCCATTTCATCCAGTCTCTTTAACACCTCCGCAAACTCACCTGTTTCATAAGAAAACCCGAAACGGCTTCCTTCTTCTCCGGCAGAAGTCTCTCCGGGACAAATCTCCTCCAAATTAAAATTCACGCGGACACCTACTGTCATGTCTGTGCGTCCGCTCTCCTTTAGCCAGTCAATTTCGCGCCGGGAATCCAGATTAATAATGGCACCATGACTGATTGCATGAAGAAAAGTCCGCTTTCCTTTTACCGGACCATTGTAAATAATATCAGTAAAACCATGCTTTAATGCAAGGTCATATTCATCCTCTGAAACCACTTCTGCATAGAAGCCTTCTTTTTTCATTTCCTCCACTATCCAGGGTAGGGAGTTTGTCTTAAAAGAATAACCAACGCAGGCATTCTTCCAGTTTGCAGAAAGAGCCGTCTTTAACAATCCGATTCCTTCCTGCAATATTTCTTTATGAATAATATAGCAGGGGGTTACCAATTCTTTCTCAGTCATCTTCTCTTGCCTCTCTCTCTTCCCAAAGAAAGCATTCCACCACATTAGTATCTACCGCAACATCTTCTTTCATAAATACCACGGCAACCGTTTTCAATAAAATCTTAACATCCATAAAAAAAGTAAGGTTTTCTACATACTCTACGTCTTTTTCAAGACGGTTATCCCATGAAAGAAAATTTCTGCCGCTTATTTGGGCAAGGCCGGTCAAACCCGGACGTACTGTATGGCGCAGCTGCTCTCTTTTCGTATAGTACGGCAGATATCCTACCAGTAGCGGTCTGGGACCAATCAGCGACATATCTCCTTTTAAAACATTCCAAAGCTCCGGCAGTTCATCCAAACTGGTTTTTCTAAGGAATTTACCAAAGGATGTCAGCCTTTGCGCATCAGGAAGGAGATTTCCTCTCTCGTCCTTTTCTTCCGTCATGGTACGGAACTTACAGAGTTTAAATATCTTCTCGTGGTATCCCGGTCTTTGCTGACAAAAGATGACCGGAGAACCAAGCTTTACTCTTACCAGAACTGCCACCACCAATAACACAGGACTAAGGAGTAAAAGTGCGGTGGCTGATAAAAGGATATCTAAAAGCCGCTTTACATATTTGGGGTACATAATTACCATTACTCCTTTCCCATACTTTTATTGAAACAGCTTTCTGATAATATCAATAATAAGCTGCATATCTTCTTTTGTATTTTTAATGTCACTGGGGAGGCAAAGTCCTCTGTTAAAGATATCTTCCGATACACTTTCCGGTTCACTTCCCGCCGGCATATCACTCTTAAAGACTTTTTCCGTCACAAAATCGCACTCTGCAAAAACAGGCTGTAAGTGCATGGGCTTCCAGATGGGTCTGGACTCGATATTTTCCGCTTCCAGCGCATCCATGACCTGATTAGGTGTCACCTTACATCCCTCTTTTATGGTTACACAGGAAAGCCAGCAATTGGCATCCCCGTCAGGATTTAAGGGATTCATGGTAAGCGCTTCTATATCTGCAAATGCCTCTTGATACTGCTCATAGATCTTTTTCTTAAGAGCCTTATGCTCTTCCAAATGAAGCAACTGCCCTCTTCCGATTCCGGCAGTAATATTACTCATGCGGTAATTATATCCGATATTGGAATGCTGATAATGTCTGGCAGCGTCTCTTGCCTGGGTGGCTAAGAAAGTTGCTTTCTTCGTAAGCTCCCCGTCATCGGAAACAAGCATGCCGCCGCCGGAAGAAGTAATAATCTTATTTCCGTTAAAGGAATAGATTCCCATCTTTCCAAATGTGCCTGTATGCTTCCCCTTATAAGTACTGCTTAGGGACTCCGCCGCATCTTCAATAAGCGGCACATTATGCTCCCGGCAAATTCCCATAATCTGGTCCAGCTTCGCAGGGGTACCGTAAAGATGCACAAGAACAACCGCCTTGGGGTTCGGATATTTCTCAAATGCTTTTTTCAAAGCTATGGGGGACATATTCCATGTATCTTCTTCAGAATCAATAAATACAGGTGTTGCCTTTTCATAGACAATCGGATTACAGGTAGCGCTGAAGGTAAGACTTGATACAAATACCACATCCCCCTCTCCGATATCAAGCAGTTTAAGTGCCAGATGAATGGCTGCCGTACCTGCACTTAATGCCGAGGCGTATCCCGCACCGGTGTATGCCGCCATCTCTTTTTCAAGCGCATTTACATTAGGGCCAAGTGGTGCTACCCAGTTAGTGTCAAAGGCTTCCTGTACAAATCTCTGCTCATCCCCATGCATAGTGGGGCAGGATAAATAGATTCTCTTTTTATCCATTTTATACACTTCCTTCCTTAATTTTCCGTCTTTTTATAATTGTAGGTAGGAACAATTTCTTTAATCATTTCCCGGATATCCGTGCTCTCATTTTTGGACGCTTCCTTCAGTTCTTTTAACTGTGCAAAGAACTTCATCTCATTAAGCTCAATGGGCTTACCGATATGAATCAGTTTATTGGCAGTTTCTTTCATGCCTTCCTCTGCCATAAGAAGCTCTTCAAATAGTTTTTCCCCGGGACGAAGCCCTGTAAACTCAATCTTAATATCTTCATCCACGCGGAAGCCCGAAAGCCTTATCAGATTCTTTGCCAAATCAAGGATTTTTACCGGTTTTCCCATATCCAGTACGAAAATTTCTCCGCCTTTTGCGTAAGCACCTGCCTGAAGTACTAAGGATACGGCTTCGGGAATCGTCATAAAGTATCTTATGATATCGGGGTGGGTCACCGTCACCGGTCCGCCTGCCAGTATCTGCTTTTTAAATAACGGAATGACACTGCCGTTACTTCCAAGTACGTTACCGAAACGTACCGCCACAAACTCTGTATCATAATGTTTGTTAAAGGTCTGGATAATCATTTCACAGATCCGTTTGCTGGCTCCCATGATATTGGTAGGATTTACCGCCTTGTCTGTGGAAATCATGACAAACCGTTTGGTGCCGCTCATGGCCGCCGCATAAGCAGTCTTCCATGTTCCGAATACATTATTTTTAATCGCCTCGTTAGGGCTCGTCTCCATCAGCGGCACATGTTTATGCGCTGCCGCATGATAAACAATCTCGGGCTTATATTCTTCAAAAATCCAGTTTACACGGTTGGTGTTGCGGACCGATGCAATCAGTACTACCAAATTCAAATCGGGATATTTACCTAGTAGCTCCTGTTGGACATCATAGGCACTGTTTTCATAAATATCCACCAAAATAAGCTGGGATGGCTTATGACTTGCAATCTGTCTGCAAAGCTCGCTTCCGATGGAACCGCCGCCACCGGTTACCATTACTCTTTTATCCTTCACATATCCCAAAATGGAGTCAAGGTCTACCTCGATAGGATCTCTTCCGAGCAAATCTTCTACTTCTACATCACGAAGCTTACTGACACTGACTTCTCCGTTTACCAACTGGTACATACCCGGAAGGGAACGGAGCTTACAGTTGGTTTCCTTACAGATATCAAGAATTTCCGATAACTGCGCCCTGGAGATGGAGGGCATGGCAACAATAATCTCATCGATACCGAAAATATCGGCACATTCGATAATCTTATCTCTGCCGCCTACTACCTTGATTCCCTGAATGAATCTTCCCCATTTTCCCTGGTCATCATCGATAATACAACGGATGACCATAGTGGAAAAATTACTGTTTACAATTTCTTTGATAATTGCATTGGCTGCTTCTCCCGCACCGATTACCATAACGGAAATACCGTTGTTTTTATTTTGCTGCTTATGCTTAAGGCTTCTGAAGAAGCGGTAAGAAAAACGGCTTACAAAAATAAAACTGATTAACAGGAATACATAGAGGAAGTAATAGCTTCCGGGCACTGCCTGCTCACCGGCCGTCTTGAAAAACTGGATACATACGCTGTAAAGAACGGAGGACACCACACTGGATGCCACCAGATTCTGCAGCTCTGTTTCTCCGGCAAAGGCCCACAGGCTGTGATACATTTTAAACAAATATAAAACCAATAATGTAAGGATGATATTAATCAGTAGCACCTTATTGATTGGATCAATAAAGTGTTTGGGAATTTCTCCCATTTCAAAATTATAACGCATCAAAAGAGCCAGATAACTTGCCCCGATGACACTGATAATGTCATAAATAATCAGGCAGGTTCTCCGGTACAGCAATTTTACATTAAACGGTTTTCTGATTTTTTTACTCTCTTCACTCATCTTTCAAACCTTCATTTTTAAATACAAACGGTGTAATCATTAACATAAGAAGTAATCCACAAGTATTACTTACATGGAAAATCCATTCCACCATACCGGCAGAAGCTACAGCAACCACAATCACTGCGGGAAGTGCCGCATAAGTTATGGTATCCTTTTTTTTCCGATAATACAGACAAGCCTTCACAAATGTCACGACGCCGAGCAAAATAAATACAATACCGGTAACAATGCCGTGATCATAGATAAGCTGCAGGTAAATGTTGTGCGCGTGTACCGCAATTTCTCCGTTTTCAAGAGTTGCGCCCATCTTATCATGACCGGTCCAGTTTGATTGTTCTATATAGGACTTGAAAATATCCGTTCTTCCATTGGTATAGTCATCTTCCTCTTCTCCGGCTTCTTCCGGAATATAATCTGCACTTGCAACAAGCTTCGATGCATCTTTTACACCCGGGAACGTCACTTTTGCTTCATCGTCTGTACCATGTTCCCTCTCATAGGCTGCTATTTCCCCATATATATCAAAGGTTCCTTCGGGAATGCTGAAAATCTTTTCCGCGAATACATCAATAAAACGACCCACACGGATATAGTTTACGGAATCTACCCTTCGTCCTCTCATGATATCTTCCGGACAATACATATTGTATTCTATCTCATGAAGATGAGGCTCACTGACAAGTGCCGGAATATTTCTCTGCATGGTAAATGTGACAGGCACACATACCAGCACTGCCAAAACCATAACACCGATATTACGGGCCAAATAACCGAGTTTCTCTTTTCCTTTCCCCACAGTCATAAAAATCAGGGCAAACAGTGCCGATACACCCACTGCAAGGAATGCTGTCCTTGCCATGGTGAATATCATATAAGAAGATACTACACCGAAGAAAAGCAGTTCTTTCCAGTAATCCTTTAATTTCCGGCTCTTTGCAAGTTTGCCAAGAAGTAGTACCATCGCCACGCACTCTACCATTGTCAGGTAAGTCGCTGTGATGGTTACCGTGTGGAATATATGGGTATAACGGGTATTCCGGTAACTGGTGTACTGTCTGTGAAGCAGACAATAGCCCGTGGAATATAAGAAATGAATCACCACACCTCTTGCCACGTTTGAAAGGAATCTTGCCTTGTGCTCCCACATACCGTAATTTAAGTAAAATAGTGTGAATGCCACTACCAGGATAATACCCCAATATCTGCCATTCCTAAAAATGATCAGCAGGGCGAAAAACAGTGCCAGGATGCCGGTGTAAACATACGCCGGTCTTACCAACTTCTTCTTAAATAGTCCGATAATTGTTCTGATTACAATAAGTCCAAGCAGAACTGCTACCCAAACAGTATATTTTAAAACTTGTACTTCAAGTTCGTCCATCTCCGGCGTCAAATGGGTCTTGTAATATTGATAGCCGCATATTCCTGCCGCCACAAGATAGATTCCGTTGTAGATATTTACAATTTCTTTCCACTTAAACATAGCAATTACCGCAAGAGAAAACCACAGCATTTCCTTACGCTCTGCCACATAATGGTGAATATCGTACAAACCGTTCATATATTCGCAACAGGCTGCGATTGCACCTGCGATTGCCACGGACTGTATCAAATCCGCCGCATGGGCCTTGATATATTCCCATGTTATCAAGGGGGCCTGCCCGTCTCTGTTATGGTTAACGGCATAAAAGAGGATTCCCGAAAGCAATAAAGTGCTTACCAAAAATACAGAATTGTCCAGCACGTATTTCCCCCATACACCCATAAGTACCGACGCTAAAGCCACTGCCGTAAATACCCCCACAATAGGGTTTGCCACCTTTTTAAAAACACTTTCCGCGGTTACCAGTTTATCTTCTTTTTTCTTGTAAACCATTTTCACAGCCAAAAACAAAAGTGCTGCAACAAGTACAGTAATGCCTCCAAGTAAAAGCACCTTGCCTTTTCTTAAAGGCACACTGTAATTATAGTCTGCCGCAAGGCTCATTCCGTCTATAGGTGTATCACAGTAATACAAAACTCCTAAATGGGGCATGTCCGTAAGGGGAACAAACTCACATCCGGCATAAACAGCTGACTGCTTCCCCTGCAGGATAATGTAATACATCTTTCCCACTTCCATATCAATATCAATCAGAATCTCCTGATATCCGGGCAGATTTACGCTGTCGATCCGGGTCTCTTCCTCGCATACCGGCTGCCACTGTTCATCTAAAATACGGAGGTAAAAGCTCTCACCTACGCACTCCTCGCCCAAATATAAATCGATGGTATCCAGATGGTCATACTGGGCGACAATGGTCTGTAAAACCGTCGCATCTTCCGTAATCATCTCCGTAAGGGTACCTGTCTGACAAGGCACGGAAGAAGTCACCTGCTCCTGCCAGATACGAAGAGGCCACATGGAAGCAAGTATACACGCTGCCACGATTATAATCACTATTTGAATTGCTTTACTTTGATAGATAATCTTCTTCACTTATAACTCCTCATTTATCTCTTGCCAATCTGCGTAAGTATATCACAGTTGTCCTGAATTATCAAATTTCATAAAAATCACTTCCCAAATAAGCAGTGGGACTACAAACCACAAAAACACCACATATCTTACCAAATAAGTAGGCCCTAATATTACCGTCAGCCAAACCAAAAAAGGAAGTAAAAACGGTACAGCCCTTTTTATTTCTTTCGCATAGAACAAAAATCCCATCAAGAACAGCATCATCCAGAACAAGGCCCCCGGAGAAAAAAGTATGGAAAGTGCAGGAACCTTTTGCTGGAAAACCGTAAGTGACATCTTGCGGTACAACTCATCGAGCCATGGGATCTTGCTTTCCCTGCTTCCAGGCTGCTCTACTTCATAGCCAAAATAAGAACTGTCCTCATAGGTATAAGTAAATACCTGATTTCCCCGATAGACATCAATCACCGTATCGGGATACCAGAATCCGTATGACGTCATAAACCATGCATTCATATAGGTAAAGGGATGTTCAGCTCCCCATTTCATCCAAAGTTTTAAGAAACTTGCTTTATCTGCCATAAAAGCTTGATTGTCAAAGGCTATCTTTACGCCATCAGATACTTTTGGATTATATCTCGCAATTGCTTCCTGCGGCAAATAACGTTGTAAAACTTCTTTTTCTGCCTCGGAAAGATTCTCATCCGTATGATATACCCTTACCATCTGCATGATCGGCACAGTCAGCATTTCCTGATTTTCTGAATCGTCGGCATGAAAGAATAATGTAATGCCCCGACTTATTACAAAATACAGCACCACCGTCACAAGAAAGATGCATGTCACTTTTTTTCTTTGATTTTTTAAAAAGAAGACAGCCACAGGTATGAAAACCAAAAACGCATATAATCCGTTATGACGAAGCAGCATCATTCCGAGAGATGCCATCACAAACAATATCATAAAACCCTTTTTTTCAAAAAACGCCTGCGGACAACGAAACAATTCTTGTAAAAGAAGCACCATGACCAGTAGCATTCCCGTAAATAATCCGTCCTTTGCAGAGCATAAGGAAAACATGACTATTACAGGACATAATCCGAAATATAAGGTCAACAGAATCTGACCGCCTCTTTTTAGCCCTCTTTCTTTCAATTTTTCAACACAAAAACTGAAAATGCCGGAAAGCATAATCATCTGAAGCAGTGTATAACAGGCAATCCCCACATTATAGTCGCCGGTTATCTTATAAAACAGCTGTATCATCCCGCCAAGAAGCAGTACATGCACCATTGGATGATGGGTAGTAAAGTTACGGGTTACTACCTGCATATATTCATCCTGCGCGTCATAAACAAAAAAACCGGGATAAACCGCTAAAAACACCGGGATATAACAAATAAATATAATGCCCGCGCGAAGCAGAAAACTGCGAAGCTGCATGGATGCCTTCTCCATGCTTTTGCTTGCTCTTTTCCTTTTAAGGTCCGACAATCTGTCAAAGCCGTACCGTGTCATAACGGTAACTGCGATACCACCAACCATCATGGCAATCCACATACCGGGGCTTTGAAAGGAAACACTTTCATACAGCTCTAAGTCTGTTCCTGCCACCATACAAAAAGAGAACGCAAATCCCAAAATGCCCGGATAAACCCAGTCGCTCTTTTTTCCACAAAAACCTTTTTCCAGAATTTTACGGAAGAACCATGTAAGTGCAAGAAACACTACAAAGGACCAGATGCTGTTGGTGAATGCAAGCTTCTCTCCCGGAAGGGCAATCATCCGGGGAAGGGCACAAACCATTCCGAAGGCAAGAATCACCGCCGCGGCAGGCACCGGAATTTTTTTTTGCTTTACATATGCAATTAATCCGAATCCTTTCTGCTTATCCTTCATGCGTTTTCCCTGTATTTCCTCCCACAATATCACGAATAATATACTGCGGGGAATTATTCATAGAAATATACATTCTTCCCATGTATTCTCCTACCAGTCCAAGCATCAACATGAGTATACCACCCATAAATACAATTACTGACATCAGCGCACTAAATCCCACTACAAGCTCCGGCGGCTGTATAAATATCTTTTTAATAATGGTATAAATTCCGTAAGCAAATCCTATAAATGCGCATATCGTTCCCGATATCGTAGCAACCCGCAATGGCTTTACGCTAAAAGCTGTAAAACCGTTAAACCATAAGGATAACAATTTGCCGAATGTATATCCTGAAACGCCCGCTTCCCTGTCCCTATGATTAATATCTACATTGATAATATTTTTCGTGGTACGGAGCACCAATCCGATTACATAGGGATAGGCATATTGATATCTTATCATTTCTTTTACCACAAAAGCTCTTGCGGCAAAATAACTGGAAACCTGAAGGTCCTTCGGTTTGCCCAGCATTACTCTCGTCATCAGTTCATTGATACGGCTTCCGAAATTGCGGAATCCCGAATGATGTTTATGCTGATATCTTGCATATACCACATCGGCGCCGTTTTCTATGCCCTCCAGCAGTTTTCCCACTTCACAGGCAGGTGTCTGTCCGTCATCGTCAAGACACACCACGATATCCCCCGATGCATAATGAAATCCTGCCATCAGGGCACTATGCTGGCCAAAGTTTCTTGCAAGATTAATTCCCATGATGTTTTGATTTTCCGCGCAAAGCTTTTCAATCACTCCAAAAGTATCATCGGGAGAGCAATCATTCACCAGAATAATATCGTAATCATATTTGCTCATTTGCGCCATGGTATCCTGTATTTCTTTCACGACTCCCGGCAGAGTTACCTCTGATCTGTAACAGGGAATTACAAAACTTATCCTTTTCATTTTTCCACCGCCTCCAAGCATCTTGTCATCCTCTTTCTTCTATCTGCTTTGCGGGATTTATGCATGACATAAAAACCACCTCATGAATCCCGTCTTCCAAATGAATCTTTTCATTTTGGCCTTGCTCTACCAAAAATCCAGCCCGCTCGTAGCTTTTCCTTGCCCGCTCATTTTCAGCAAGAACCCTGAGTTTTACTTTGAAAAGTTTCAACTCCTCAAAAGCATAAGAAAGCATCAGTTTCGCTACCTGTGTGCCGATACCGCGTCCCAGGGCATCTTCTTCTCCGATAAAAATTCCATACTCCGCTTCCCCGCGTTCTTTATCTATATCTCTAAAGTAAGCACTTCCCACAGGCTCATCATCCCGGATGTATATGATAAACTGCACCGCTTTTCCGGTATCAATCATATTTTCTATCCATTTATGATGTCCCTGCACAGTAAAAAGCTCCCGGTATATGAAATTTTGTCTTACAAAATCCCGGTTTCTCCACTTTATAATCAGGTCCGTATCTTCCACAGACATCACCCTAAGGTAGATACTCTCTCCCCGGAGAATCACATTTTTCTCTTTATTCATGCTCTCTCTCCAATTGATAGATCTCAAAATTTTCCACCGGTGTATCCACGGGTTTCAGCATAATACTGACGCCCTGTTCTTCATAATATGCATACAGCCAATCTGTATCTTTTCCCGGCTTCTGCACGTAATACACATATGGCTCTGTAAGCAGTGCTTCCTCCATGGAATCCATACCGAATGCGGCAAGTTTTTTCCTATAAAGAGGACTCTTGCATGCCCAGCCACCCATAATATCATAATTGTTCAAGGTATTATCCACATCCGCAAACATCTTTTCCGTGCATGCCACCGATGAATATACATCTATAAAATAGAAATTATTTTTATTTTTTTCCTGCTCCAAATAAGTGTACAGTTCCTCATAAGGGATATTGTTTTGCGCTTTTTGTGCAACGTCCGTATCGGTAGTCATAAAGGAGAACTGCCAAAATGCTACTCCCAGGAAGGCATACAATGCACCCGTAAGCAGTTGCACGAATTTTCCTTTGCATTGCATCATCACCATGGCAAGGAGAATACAAAGTTCCATCACATACATGGAATGGCTGATGCGGGGTGGTACTCTGTCTCTCATAATCAGCCAGAGCCAAAGTACGCTGCGCACGCCACCAAGAAAAACAAGCTTCCATGTGATCTGCAAAAATCTTTTACCAAGTTTCTTTTCTTTATCGAGCAGCGCAGTTATAAATACTGCCAAATAGGAAAACAAAATAATATAGTTCCAAGGATAATCACTTTCGTTATTTCCGGGACCGTATATGGTTCTTCTGATATAATGGCCGGTGCTTTCCTTTAAGTTTTGCATAAAGGGGTTACCTTCTTTGCGGTTTTCTGCCGCATAGGAGGCTATCTTACCAAGGAGTTTCTCATCAATCTCTTCATCCAAGCCAAAGTTATAATTTTCAAGGAGCTGTCTTTCACTCTCTGCAAGTCCCACGCTTTCATAAAACGCCTGATGCGGTTCATACTCAGGAATCTGCTGGAAATCATAGAGCTCTGTCCTGTTATCAAAATACTCCGTAAAGGTCTTCCACTCGCTGCTGCCGTAGGAGATCATATGACTGATTTGTCCGATAAGGATGCCTGCCAAAATGCCTCCGATAACAGATAAATATTTCATAACATTTTCTTTTACAAATATCTTGCTTTCACTTCCCCATTTTATGACTCCCGCCACACATACAAGGGGAAGTACCAAAAGGCACATTTCGGAGCGGATTAAATAGGCCAAAAATACCAGCAAAATTGATAATATATTCTTCTTTATAAATTCTTTTACGGGAAGTGTGCTTTCCGTAGTCAAAAATAAAAACGTTGCAGCTGCCACCAAAAGAGTACATGTAACGGTATACTGTGCAGATACCAGATGTTGCAAAAGTAGGCCAATGACAAGCGCACCTTCTGTAAACAAAAGCAGTATTTTAGTGAATATTTTACTGCAAAACTTCAAGCTCCTGTGGACAATCAGCCCGATACTGCCATAGTGGCAGGCACAGAGAAAAAGGCCGTACCAGGGAAGCCCCCTCACTACTTTATAAAATAAACTAATGATTGCACTGATCAGCCAGAGCATCTGGATATTATGCCCTTCCGGCTCTCCCGTATAAACACCTGCCAGAATGTCCTTCATCAGTACATCATCGTTTAAATCATAGTAATAGTCGTAGCGAAGCGCCGTAAAGACCATGATGACAAGCAGTAGGATACATGTCCCTATGAAATTTTCATGTTTCTTAAAAAAGTCTTTAAGCACCATAGAATTCCTTTACTTTATCTACCACATAACAAGCATCTTCTTCCTTCAGCCGGTAATACATGGGAAGACGAAGCAGTCTGTCACTTTCCTTGGTGGTATATTTATCTTCCCCATGGAAGCGTCCGAATTTTACTCCTGCAGGTGCCGAATGAAGCGGCACATAATGGGAAGCCGGCAAAATATCTTTTTCTTTCAAAAAGGCAAACAATTCTTCCCTCTCCGCCAAGTCTTTTGCTTTTATATAGAACATATGACCATTGTTGGTACAATGCTCAGGAATATAAGGCAGTTCAATCTTCCCTGCATCTGCAAGTGGAGTCAGCAATTCATAATAAAGCTCCCAGCTGTCGATTCTGGACTTTTGTATTTCATCTGCCAGTTCAAACTGTGTATATAAATATGCTGCATTCATATCGCTGGGCAAATAGGAGGAACCAAAGTTCTGCCAGCGGTATTTGTCCACCTGTCCTCTGAAATACTTGCTTCTGTCAGTTCCCTTTTCACGCAAAATTTCAGCCGCTTCAATATAGGAATGATCACGGATCAAAAGTGCACCGCCTTCTCCCATACTGAAGTTCTTGGTCTCATGGAAACTGTAACAACCAAAATCACCGAAAGTCCCAAGAGGTTTTCCCTTATAGAAACTCATCATCGCCTGGGCAGCATCCTCAACTACCTTTAAATCATACTTTGCTGCAATTTCCATAATCTTGTCCATCTCGCAGCCCACACCTGCGTAATGGACCGGCACAATTGCTTTTGTCTTTTCGGTAATAGCATCTTCTATGAGATTTTCATCGATATTCATGGTATCCGGTCTGATATCCACAAAGACGATCTTTGCCCCGCGCAGTACAAAAGCATCAGCCGTTGACACAAAGGTGTAGGAAGGCATAATCACTTCATCACCTTCTTTGATATCACACAAAAGCGCTGCCATTTCCAGTGCATGGGTACAGGAGGTGGTCAAAAGACATTTCTCTGTCCCGGTTTGCTGTTCTAAAAAAGCATGGCACTTTTTGGTAAACTCCCCATCACCGCAGATATGCATGTTTTCTATTGCTTTTTTTACATTTTCAAGCTCTCTCCCTGTGCTGGGAGGTACATTGAATCGAATCATTTCATTCTCCAATCCTATTCATAAAGCACAAAGGCTTCGTTATCAAAAACCCTTGCATATTCGTTTTTATCTATAAATTGCATGATGGCAAGCAATTTTTCATCTTCTGCCGTATCTTTATTTTCTATTTCCGGCGTCAGTATCACCAGCGGTCTTTCACCTTTTTCGCTAATTGCACCGCTTATCTGTGTAAGTTCCTCTACAAGCTGCTCTTTACTGCTGCTCGCCAAATCCGGCCAACTGGTAAATATTGCCGGAGCCCGGTCAAGGTAATAAGAAAGGCCGGGGATATTTCCGTATAAAATCAATTCCTTATCCGCATATTCGCTCTCATGCTCTATCATAAATATACCAAGTTCATCCAGTGTTTCTGCATTTAAGGCTGAAGTATACATGCCGCTGAGAACCTCATTATGCATCACCGTCCTATTGCGTACTTCGCCGTTTTCACCGTCCCTAAATACATAACCGAAACCGAGACCCACACTCTGTACCAAAAACATAATCACCATCGCAAACACCATGGCCTTGGCCGGGAAAAGGGTTACCTTTTTCGTTTCATCAAGATAGGCTCTTCCCCACAGGGCAAACCGGTATACCATCCAAAGCGTGATGGGCGCCACAAAAAACAGATTATTTAACACCGGCCATACATGATTGTTACTGCCAAGTGGTGTTATTAATATAATTACAAGTGCAATTGCACCGATTAACTTCCATTCATCATCCATCATCTTGGTAACAAGCATCCAAATGCATACACCGATGGAAAGAAGAAGGAAAACCACACCCCACTGAAGGCCCGACTCTTTCTGGTAATAGCGGAAGTTGTACATCCCCCATTTGCCCAGTACAAAGAACAGAAAAGCAATACAAACGCAATAAATCACTTTTCTAAGAAACGGGAACTTTTCTTTCTGAATCATAAAGAATGGAATGCCCGGCAAAATACAAAGAATCATGTAAAGCATCCACTTAAATCCCTTTAAGTATGCCGACAGAATGGACGAAAGCATATCTCCGAGCGTATAGTCAGAGGCTCTGCCTGCTATACCAAACAGCCCACTGATCATCTCCCCATAGGCACCGATTCCGTACATGACGGATATAATCATAAACATAACCGCCTGTGCACCAAAAAAACCGGCAACGCATAAGCCTGTTTCTCTTAAAATTACTTCAAATGTTTTCTTCTTTCTTGCACTGTAATACCAAAGGGCAACAATGAGTGCCACCTCTAAAACATTCGGCACACGCACAGACACATTAAGTCCTAAGCATACGCCGGCAATCACCAAACATACAGGTCTGCTTCCCGCAAGCCCCCTAAAAAGGAATATTGCCCCCAGCAGGAAAAAGAAGTAACTCATGTAATTATATAAAATACCGGTGGGACACCAGCAAAAACCGATTGCCGCCACCTCACCTAAGAATGCCATCCATGACGGCATTTTGGTTTTGAAAAAGCGATATGCCAAAAGCGCCATGACACTGATAAAGAGTGCTGTATAAAACTTCATACCAAGCATGGTATCCCCAAAAGGAAACTTGGTAAACAGGTAGCCTGTCACATTGGAAAGAAAGGTAGATAATACCCATACGCCTTCTGTCTGCGGGAAGAAGCGGTAGTTACCCAAGCTATAGGCCGTATCCGACAAATCCACACCTTGGTTTATCTTAAGAAGCGGGAACAAAAAGAGGAATATCGGAAAAACAATTTCACCTGCATAATGTAAATTTTTCTGTATTTTCTGTCCTTTTTCCTGCATCTCACCCCTCCTTCTTTGCAAATATGTTAACAAGAAAAACAAATAATTTTTCTCTTAAAAAATCTATAAAAATACCTGATACAAAAATAATGATTACACAGAATAATAATTCCGGGAAAAACATCGCCATGCCATCCCCAAACAATGTTTTTATAGAATTCGTCAAGGCCGGATACCATAAATGCCTTATATCTATATGTTCATGAAGCAAATATACCCCAAATGCATACTTGCCAAGACATCGGAACAGTTCTGCCATTTTTCCTTCTTTTAAATTGATTTTTGAAAATACATAAAAAAGTCCGATGGCACCTGTTAAACACAAAACAAAATTATAATGAAAGGGCACTGTAAAATAATACGCGAAACCTTCTGCTTTCGATATCATGCCCCATAATCCCAAAGTCATCGCAAAAATTCCGAGACCGCTGATAAGGTATACCTTACCACCATGTCTGCGAAACCAATCTGCCACCTTACCACCATATAATCCAAGCCACAAGCCTACAAGATAAACACAAATAAACCAGGATAAATCATAACCATATCTGTCTAAGGCAAGCGGAATGGGCACAATGCTTTTCACGCCGCAAAACAGGATAAGAAGCCCTATGATTACAGACGCCGACAACTTTGCCGTCATCTCCTTTAGTGCCTTATTAAGGAGAGGTATGAATAGCAATAAATAGAGGTAGCTGCTTGCAAACCAATAATGCTCACTGCTTATGGGAAGCACATACTGCACCAGTCCATATATTCCCATATCATTTGCCACTATGTTGACACCGCAGAAAAACAGTACTACCGGTATTAACAATGCATAAAACAGTACCCTGCACCAAAACGCAAGAATTTTGGCCGGTTTAAAAGAACTGTTTGCACCATAATAACCACTAATTAAAACGTAAGTGTTCACTGCAACAATACAAAATGATTCTAATAACGTAGCGATAATATTTCTCACCGCCAGAGTCTGTGTCCCGGAAGTCAGAAGGCTTCCCGATTCCCGCATAAAGTGCATGACAACAACCATTACCATTGCAACGCATCTCAGTAATTCAATATTCGCAAATCTTTTTTTCTCTGCCATGCCACTTTCCTTTCATCATAATCCCGGGGCACCGTTTTGCTTCTAACGCTCCCTTGTTGCTTTACCGTTTTCGATGCGGTATACCATATCACATTTTTCAATGGTCTGAAGACGATGCGCAATGATGACAAGCGTCTTCTTTCCATGGAGACGGTTAATAGAATCCATAATTGCTGCTTCGGTATCGTTATCAAGGGCTGAAGTTGCCTCATCAAGGACAAGCACTTCCGGATCCTCATACAAAGCTCTTGCAATACCGATACGCTGTCTCTGTCCACCGGAAATGCGGATTCCTCTCTCTCCGATACCGGTATCGAGACCTTCGGGCAAGCCACGTACAAATTCATCAAGCTGTGCTTCCTTAAGGGCACGCCAAACTTTTTCATCATCAATGTCTTCGTCCGCATAGCCAAACGCTACATTTTTACGGATAGAGGAATCAATCATAAATATAGTCTGCGGAATATATCCGATATTCTTAAGCCAGGATGCATAGTGTTCTCTCACTTCTATGCCGTCTGCCAGTATTTCTCCACTCTGCAGTTTCAGAAGACCCAGCATAATATCTACCACTGTGGTTTTGCCGGATCCGGAGGTTCCTACGATACCTACGCTCTTTCCAATAGGAATATTCATATCCGCATGGTCAAAAATCAGCACATCGGTACCCGGATATTTGTAGGTAATATCTTTCAGTTCAATTTCTTTCCGGATGTCCAATTTATCTACATCAATTCTGTTCTTATAAGCCTCTTCGTCATAATTAATGCTCTCATCCCTGATTTCATCCTGCAGGTTGTCCGATACACCCATAAAGAATGGCTCAAAATAAGAAATGGATGTTAAATGATTATTGATTCTGTTGGCACAGGGAATCAGTCGCATGGCCACCAGTGCAAGCAGGGTAAGCTGGGGCATAATGTCAATCACCGCCACACCCTGTAAAAGGCGCACCATCATGTACAAAATCATGCCCGCAATCGCCACAGTCTCAATAAGAAGTCTGGGGGTTGCATTGAATAAATTGTATCTTTGTACCGCATTTACATAGCCGGCACCGCATTTCGCATATTCGTTGATGAAATAATTTTCTTTATTTGCAATTTTAATTTCCTTGATTCCCATAACAGCCTGGTTAATCCACTTGAATAGCCCACTGTAGAAATCCTGGTTTTCTTCGCCCGCTCTTTTCATCACAGGTTTTAAAATACATTTGATAATCAGAAGTACTACCACCAGAAGGGCTGTCACTGTAAGGCTCATCCACACATCCTGCACAAAGCTCACCGCTACCAGACACACAAACACAATTGCTTCACTGGAAAGTTGAAGAAGGGCAAGGATTAACCCGTACATATTGTTGACATCCGATGTAATACTTCTCTGGATTACTGCTGTATCTGCATTCAAATAATATTCATAGGGACGTTCCATGAAATTAATCATCATTCTGCGTGACGTTGCAAACTGATTGGTATAAACAAATTTCAGCTGTACCTTCTGCTGGAAAAACAAAAACATATTTTTCACAGCAAAAATTACAACAAGTCCCACCATTACCAAAATCATAAGACTTCTTGTATCTTCATAACCGATTCGGAAAACATCACAAATGACCTGCAGATATTCATGGTTCTGCACGGCATTTTCTTCCATTACCACATCCATAACCGGCAAAATCATGGATACGCCTAATGTTTCCAGCACCGCACCTATGAGCATCAGAAAAATGAGAACAATCATTTTCCTTTTCTGCTTTTTGTCCAGTAATATCATTAATTTCTTGAAAATCTTAGCCATAGTTTCCTATCGTCCTTAGAATATAAAATATCATTATATTTTATCATAGATATAAGTTAGTATTCAATACCTTTTCGGGCCGGAACACCTTTTTCAAAGGGGTGCCGCAAACATTTCATTTCCGTAATGTAGTCTGCTGCTTTCACCAACGATATGTCCTCCTCATTTGAGAGTACATCTTTTATCCGTCCGGTCATAATAATTTCAATATCTTTTTTTCCGTATGATATAATTTTTTCCAGTCTCTTTTCATCAATGAGTTTCCAGTACAGGGGATAGGTAATTTCATCCAAAACAATCATCTTGGAAAATCCGTCTGTTTCCCGATTTGCAAAATCAATCAGCTCGTCCAATATTCTGTTATGTATTTCCGTCAGTTGTTCCTTCTGCGTCTCTGAAAGTGTACTGTAAAAACCAAATTCTTTATCACTTCTTATGATTTTAATATTTTCAAGTTTGCAAAGGCTATGAATTTCCCCTGTGTCATTCCCCTTCATAAATTGCGAAAATAACACACGATATCCATTCCCCGCAGCACGCACTGCTTGTCCGATTGCCGCAGTTGTTTTTCCTTTTCCATCACCTGTATATAAATGAATCATAAATAATCCCTCCCCAATATCTTTGCATATCCGTAAGGCAATAACCGTTCTGCCTTTGTCTTATTTGGGCAATCCTTCCTTTTACAACTTTCACAAATTCCCGGACACCTCACACCGGCATCCTTAGTAAGCCTAATAAAAAAAGCCACGCTCTTTTTGGGAATCATATAATAACATTCGTTACATAATATCGAAAGAGAACTGCCCTCAAGGTACTTCGGTAAATCCTCCAGCGGATATCCTTTTTCACTTCCAAGGAAAATATAATTGGCTACATAATATTTGGTATTCTCTGCCAGCCATTTATTAAAGCTGCTATATGCCTTCATTAAAAGTTCACCGGCCAAAGCTTCCACCATAAAACTTTCCGTCAACTTCCCCTCTGCGATATAAAAATCCTGAAGTGTATCCACCCCGGCACCCAATGTCATCACCACAAACGGCAGTTGGTCTTTTGCCGGTTGCATTCCCTGCCACAGCCATGTATCGTCTCCTGAGCGCTTGTCCGGTCTCGGAGTACAGTCAAAGGCTGCCTCATTTCGTATGACATCCTGCATAGCGGATGCCACAGCATAAAGCTCCGGCTCATCACTTTCCATATAATGATAGCGATATATCACCTCTTTCAAAAAACCATCCATTATCATATCATCGCATAAATCCTTAAAAAACAACTCCTCTGAAAACTTCATTTTCCCTCTTCCCTAATTCGCTATTTATTAATTCACGATTTAATTTTATCTTTTCTTGTTTTTGTCTTTTTTGAATCCTATGGATTATCTTATCACAGATTTTTATTTGATTGCAATGAATTATGGTGTATAATCATATGTATTAAGGAAAAATTAATTTTAAAAAATTTACTTTGCAAAAGGAGGCGGTCTTACAGGACCGCAAAATAGCATATCATGAAGGAACGAATCTACGTATGTCACACGTTTTATCACGCTTATGTGGCATGTTTAAAAGAATTATATTTACCTAAGGAAAAACAAGGAAGGGCAACTCTCGTTTTAAGCACCATGTCCAACAACTTCGGCTCTTTAAAAGACCGTGCCCAGGCTTCCGGATTATTTGAGCAGGTTCTGATGTTCGGGGAAAAGTCGGAAGAACATTTCCCGCAGCTTGCTAAATATCGCAAAGACAGGGGCAATATTGTACTTAACATGCTTGCCCGCATGAGATTCACCAAACTTATGGGGAAATTACAGGAACCTTATGTTCCGGTCAACTTCAAAGAATATAAAGATATTTATGTTTTTTGTGATTCCGATCCAATTGGCTACTATCTAAACTATAAAAAAATATATTATCATGCAGTGGAAGATGGATTAAACTGCATCCAGCATTTTGACACTGCGCGATATGATAACAGGGGTTATTTTGAGTTAAAAGCAAAGATGGCGGCCATGGGACTTATCTTTATCCAGAACGGATACAGCAAATATTGTCTGGATATGGAGGTAAATGATATCAGCGTTCTCGCTTATCCTTTCGAAAAGTACATCGAGGTTCCCCGTGCCAATCTGGTGGAGCATCTCTCTGACGAAGACAAAAATTTACTGATTCACATTTTCATTGAAAACATGGATGAATTGCAACAAAAACTGGATTGTGGTTCCAAACACAAAATCCTGGTATTATCCGAGCCCCTTTGTGATTTGACCGTGCGCAGACAGATTTTTTCGGATATCATTGATGAATACGGAACCATAGACGGAGAAGAAGCGCAGGTGCTCATCAAGCCGCATCCCAGGGATGTTTTGGACTATAGCAAAGAGTTTCCGGAGCATATTGTTTTAAGCGGCATGTTCCCTATGGAAATCCTTAATTTTATTCCAAATCTTCGTTTTAGGCGGGTACTTTCAGTGCTCACGGTCCCCAGCGGAATAAAGTTCTCAGACGAGACATTGTTCCTCGGCAGGGATTTCTTAGACCGATATGAAGAGCCTTCACTCCATCGGCAAAATGAGCAAATATAAAAATCACTAATACGTTCTTATTTGATTAAGCCCTTATCACATGATAAGGGCTTAGTTATGTTTAGGTAACTTACCAGATTGCGTTGCTATTTTTTTCTCCTGAGATTTTACCCGGCGTTCCAGTTTCTTTATATCTTCTGACGCAGGTAACTTTTCCGGTCGGATTCCCCTCTTTCCCAACATTTCTCGAACAGTAGAATTATTCTGTACATGTTCTACAGTAATAGATGATTCTCCTTGCAAGTCTTTTGCTTCCACATTATAATTTGTCATTTCTGTGGCGAGATTCTTTGCGGCTATTGTAAGTGTAGGTAAGAAATCAGCTAACGGGCGATTATCATTCACGCCTAATTTTTTCTTCATATCTTGTGTGGATTTGCCACCAAACAATGCAGTATCACCTTTTGATCGAATACGCCCAAATCCCGCATCGTCCACACCTCTTTCATAAATATTTTGTGATAAGCGCTTTTCGGCTTCCCGCAATCTTCCTCTGACTTCTGTACGTTCAATATAAGCTATTCGTTCTTCAATTAGTTCCTGCTTTCTTGTTTGAATCGCAAAATAGCTCTGAGCAAACGCAACTTCTTCTTTCTTCGGATCACCATTTTGCGCAATTAAATAACATGCATATCTTGTAAGCATATAGTCCTTAATATTTCTTTTGGAACCACTTCCTAGCTGAACCATTTTCGTGACCTCACGAAAATGGTCTAATATATCAATTCCAGATGTTTCACAAGAATTCGTTGCACGATTAATAGCCTTTTCAAAATTCTCCCATCGCTCATATCCTAAAAGCGGCATCAGTTCTCTTGCATACCAAAATTCAACATTAAATTCTTCCTCTTTATGTACAATCGCATCATATTGTTCCATAATAGCTTTTATTCGTGATTTTTCCATTTCATATACCTCACTTTTGTATATCAGAACTGATGTTCTATTTTATTATACTAGATTTATACAAATAGAACAAGTATAAACAAAAGATTTGTTTCCCGAATCATAACTCCACGAAAAGATTGACTTGCAATTTAGGAATGAGTATAATAGGAAAAGTGTGGAGATGTATCGAAGTGGTCATAACGGGGCGCACTCGAAATGCGTTAGCCTTCCGGGGCACGAGGGTTCGAATCCCTCCATCTCCGCTAAAAGTTCATTATATATAAAGAGCCGTGCAAAGTGCACGGCTCTTTACTGTTTCTCTACTTACCTTCTTTATATATCATCGAAATTCCTGTTTCCAGAGACTTCGCATCCAGCATCCCCTGCGCACCGGCAACCACATTTCCGTTTTCATCCACAAAATAAGTGGTAGGAAGTGCATACACTCCGTACGAATAGGCTGCCTCCTGATTCACGTCAAAGTAAAAAGGAAGCGTGTACCCTTCGGCCTCTATGAATTTCATAGCCTTTTCTTTCGTTTCCTGCATACCATCTGTCATATTGACCAGCACAAATTCTACTTCGCCCTCATACTTTTCATAAGCATCTTGAAAATCGGGGATTTCCATTTTACAGGGTCCGCACCAGCTCGCCCAGAAGTTAAGCACTAACGGCTTTCCCACCAGTGAATACAATGTCACCTCTTCACCGGCCATATTTTCCATTGTAAAATCTATCACCTGTGCAGATGCTTCCTCTTGTGCAGCATCATCTTGTCCGTCTGCATTCTGTGCTGTTGCAGCATCTGCTTCTGCTGTCCCTGCCGGCGTTTGTTCAGCCGGTGTCTGCTCCGCCGGGGTTTGCCCTGCCGGTGTTTGCTCCGCCGCATTACTTTCCGGCGCCGTCTGTAAATTTGACTCAGGTTTATATTCTTTGGACAAATTATTATATAGCCCACTTGCCCCTACCAGCAAAAGAACAAAAGCCGCCACGCCTACTATTAACTTAACATACTTCTTCACAATTTATTTCCTTTCTACGCACTAAACA
This sequence comes from Lachnospiraceae bacterium, assembly GCA_045586385.1. GTDB lineage: Bacteria > Bacillota > Clostridia > Lachnospirales > Lachnospiraceae > Suilimivivens. The sequence goes on along the minus strand of JAZNAE010000011.1, from coordinate 73,303 downwards.
GTGCCAGCAGATACCCAAAGGTACCTGTCATCATCATGATTCCCACAACAATTAAAAACACGCCGGATATGATATTAATTACCCTGTAATGTTTTTTGATAACCTGAAATACTTCCTTCAATTTATCCAGCAAAAGTGCACTTGCAATAAACGGAATCCCTAATCCTGCCGAATATAGGACCAGCATAGCGATACCTGCAAGCGCAGTTCCCTCCCGTGATGCCATCATCAGCGCAGAACCCAGAAATGCACCTACACAGGGTGTCCATCCTATTGAAAAAACAATACCAAATAAAACAGAAGTACCGAAGCGGATTTGCGAAAACTCCATCTGTGCTTTTTTGCTACCATTCAGAAAACCGATGTTGATAATTCCGGTGAAATTGAGTCCAAGAAGTACCACAATTGCTCCGGTCACTATGTTTACAATTTTCTGATACCTGCTAAGCAAGCCGCCTATAGTGCCTGCAAAGGCTCCCAGCATTACAAAGACAAGCGTAAAGCCAAGCACGAATCCACAGGCATTTTTGAGGGTCTGTCTGCTGTTATTTTCTCCGTTTGCAAAATAAGAGATATATACCGGAAGCATGGGAAGAATACACGGGGAAATAAACGTAATAATTCCCTCCAGAAAGGAAATAACATACTGCATATATCTGCCTCCGCCGCTATGCGTTAATCATATCCAAAATTGCATTCTTTGAAATCACGCCGCTGTTTTTTTTCATCACTTCGCCGCCTTTGATTACTACCAGCGTAGGAATGGTCATTACCTGATATTTCGCAGCAAGCTCCGGTTCATCATCCACATTCACCTTACACACCTTCACGTCTGTCAACTCACCAGCCAGTTCTTCTATTACGGGCATGAGCATTTTGCAGGGTCCGCACCATGCTGCCCAAAAATCTACCAGTACCGGAATATCGGATTTTAATACTTCACTTTCAAAGTTTTCCTTTGTTATATGCAATGCAGCCATAATCTTTCTCCTTTTCTTTTCATATATATATAGAATATTGTAACCACTTTACCCCAAAAATTGCAACACCCTTTCATTGACTTAAAATTCCAAAGCATATATACTTATAATAATCGACTTTTTATTACAAATTATTTCGGAGGATACCATTGTTTACACAGGAAATTACCACAAAAGAATTTTATCAATCAAAATACGATTATTATAAAAAATTTGCATTTTATGTTATTATAGCAGGATGCCTTGCAAGTATTACCTATTTTGTGTCCGACTGCCAGCTTTTCGGGCGCTTTGCAATTGAAACGCTTCTGCCCCGTACCATTATCTTAATTCCGCTTCTTATTTTTATATATATTTATCCGAAGATTCATGATTACAGAATTATGGTCCCGGCATGCTACACAGTCATTCACCTTATCATGTGGAACACCATATGGGCGATTGTATACCTTCCGGATAAGACACATGCCAGCGAGGGCTTTATCATCATGCAGCTTCTGTTTTTTGCGGTGGGATTCTGTGCACCTTTCCGCTATGCCCTTGTTGCACACTGTCTTTTGATTGCAAACATATTGGTTTCACACCTTTTTAACCATTATACAAATTTGGATATGATGTTATCCTTAGGTCTGCCTTGTGTGGCGGGTATCTGCTGTGCCCATTACTTTATGCAAAAGCTTTACATGGACCATTACCAGGCTACCCGTAAACTCGAATACTTATCCAGATATGATTCCTTGACAGGTGTCTATAGCAGAAATATTCTTGACCGGATTTTGCAAAAGAACTCTAAAAAATTTATCAGCTCTCTGGGCTCTTCCTGTGGGATTATCATGTTTGATATCGACAATTTCAAAAAAATAAAGGACACTTATGGTCATACCATCAGCGATGTAATTCTCAAAAACATCACCAACATAGCCTCTCTTGTCATTGAACCTAACGATTATTTAATCAGATGGGGAGGGGAAGAATTTGTCATCATTCTTTCAGGAAGTACAGAAAAACAGGCACTAAAAAAAGCCGAGGCATTGCGCCACGCTGTAGAACAGTCCGACAACGGCATTTGTCCGGTTACCGTATCCGTCGGCGTTGCTATTTATAATGGAGAAGATTATGAAGTTATTTTAGGCCGTGCCGACAAGGCACTTTACATGGCCAAGGAAAACGGTCACAATTGTGTTCATCTGTACTAAATAGGTATTTATATTAAAGATGTATTTATATAATTAGGAGTTTTATGATGTGGCAGAAATTTAAGTCAAAATTTATCGGCGACAAAGCTTTTTATCGCCATATCTTATTTTTAGCGGTTCCCATGATTATCCAAAACGCAATCACCAGTTTTGTCAGTTTTTTGGACAATATCATGGTTGGTCAAATCGGTACCGAGCAAATGTCCGGTGTTGCCATTGTTAACCAGTTAATGTTTGTTTTTAACATCTGTATATTTGGAGGCGTTTCCGGTGCAGGCATTTTCGGCACCCAGTTTTTCGGCAAAGGTGATTATGAAGGACAAAAATATGCTTTCCGCTTTAAACTTTACGCCTGCCTGATTATCGCAGGAATTGCACTGCTTCTTTTCGGCTTCGCTGATACACAGTTGATTTCCCTGTACTTAAGCGACAGCGGAAGTGTGGGCGATATCGGACTTGCACTTATGTACGGCAAACAGTATCTTGCCATTATGATGCTTGGTTTAATTCCCTTTGCAGTGGGGCAAACCTATATTAACACCATTCGTGAGTGCGGCCAGACCTTTATTCCTATGGTTGCCAGTATCACAGCCGTTGTCAGCAATTTGGTCCTTGACTATACTTTCATCTTCGGTCTCGGCCCTATTCCTGCCATGGGTGTACAAGGTGCAGCTATCGCAACAGTCATTGCAAGATTTTTTGAGTGCATCATTGTAATCGTCTGGACACACACACATCATAACGAAAACAAATACATTATCGGTGCTTACAGAAGTTTCAGTATTCCGGGCCATATTTTGAAGGCCATTATCAAAAAAGGAGCTCCCTTAATGTTAAATGAGATGTTCTGGGCATCCGGTATGGCTGTCATCGCCCAATGCTACGCGGTGAGGGGCCTGGAAGTTGTTGCTGCACAAAACATCTCGTCTACGATTACGAATTTATTCAACATTGTATATATTCAGCTCGGTAGCTGTATTGCCATCGTGGTCGGACAGCTCCTTGGTGCCGGCAGGATTGAAGAAGCAAAAGACGCTGATACAAAGATGATATTCTTCAGTGTTGCATGCTGCTGTGGGGTATCCGTAATCATGATTTTACTGGGCGGACTTTTCCCCGACATTTACAATACCGAGCAAAGCATTAAAGATCTTGCGGAAACTTTTATCGTTATTTCCGCATTGGCTATGCCTCTGTGTGCGTTCTGTCACTGTTCGTACTTCACCTTACGTTCCGGCGGAAAGACCATTGTCACTTTTCTTTTTGACAGCGTTTACACCTGGGTACTTGTCATTCCCTTTGCTTTTGTATTATCAAGATATACCACCCTTACCATCGTCACTGTGTTCTTCCTTGTTCAGTTTACTGAACTCATCAAGGTAATATTGGGATTCTTCATGGTAAAGAGTGGCGTGTGGCTACAGAATATCGTAGATGAAACGTCGTAAAGATTTAGACTCTGACAGCCTGCTCCAAAGCCATGGTAACGAATGCATTAAGGCTGATGTTCTTTTCATCAGCCTTTATTTTTATCTTCCATCTTTTGATTTTCTCTACGTTCCTGTTTTTCCTGTTTCACCCGCACACGAAGCTCTTTAAAAAAGTTTTTCAGCATCTCCGAGCACTCTTCTTCCAGCACGCCTCTTGTAACCTTTACCTGATGATTAAACTCCGGCATCTCTAATATATTTAATATGGAACCGCCGCATCCCGCCTTGGGATTCATGCACGCCATTACCACTTCATCAATTCTTGCCTGCACAATGGCGCCGGAACACATCTGACAAGGCTCCAGTGTCACGTATAGGGTACAGCCTTCCAGACGCCAATCACCCATTTTTTTACTTGCTTTTTTAATGGCTGTTATCTCTGCATGGGCAAGGGTATTCTTATCTGTATTTCTCCGGTTATAACCGCGCCCTATTATTTTCCCTTCGTATACAATCACACAGCCAATGGGGACTTCGCCAAGTGCATACGCTTTTTTAGCTTCCCTGATGGCCGCCTTCATAAATTTTTCCTGTTCTGTCATCATTACATCCCTCGTAGTAGCACTTTCCCTTTCATTCCCGGAATCTCTTCCAATCTCTTTATTATTTCTTCCATTTCCTCTTTTTCATAGGAATGAAAGTCTGCAGAAACCTCACCCTGCATCAGTCTGATCTCTTTTTCATTCTCCTTGTACGGTTGCAAAAAATAATTCGGACATCCTGCAATCCATTCCCCGATAGTCAAAATATCCTCTACTGTATGCAGTTCCTTTACCACCGTGGTCCGGAATTCATACGGAATCTCTGCAGCTGCAAGCAGTGCCACGGTTTCTTCAATTCTCTCTATTTCTAAATCATTCACACCGGCGGCTTCTGCATATTTTACTTTGGAGTTTTTGATATCCATTGCCACATAATCAACCAGCCCGTCCCGCATAAGTGCCGCCAAAACTCCCGGCTGATATCCGTTGGTATCCAACTTTATATCATAGCCAATCTTTTTTACTTTTTCCATGAAAACCGGCAAATCCGCCTGCAAGGTAGGCTCGCCTCCGGTAATACATATACCCTTTAATACATTCTTTCTTTTTTGCAGAAAAGAAAGAACCTCCTCTTCAGAATAAGTATCCTGAATGGAAGGCTTTAATACCAAGTCCCCGTTATGGCAAAAGGGACATCTGAAATTACATCCTCCGGTAAAAATCGTAGCGGCTACCCGCCCCGGATAATCTAATAAAGTTGTCTTATTCAGTCCTTTGATTAACAATTTATCCTCCAAAAGCAGTAGTTGACAAATCTTCCAAAAAACAATATACTACATTAGTATCTAAATGAAAAATCGTGTTTTTTATTTTCAGGGAAACTGCCATGGCTGCCCTTTGTAAGTGGCGTTGACGGGTTGGTCTTGCGCAATGGATGTCCGCGAACCGTGTCAGGTTGGGAACAAAGCAGCACTAAGCAGAATTTTCCATGTGCCGCAAGGGTGCCGGCCCAGAGCCGGCTGCATTGGTAACGCATGGCAGTTTCCCCGAAGGTAAAAACACGATTTTATTTATTTGTAACATCAAGTTTTTGCTGTGCTTTTAAACGTTTCTTTTCGTTTTTGACCTTATACATTTCTTTATCGGCCATTTCGATTAATTCTTCCAAATCCAAGTCTTCCGTAGGCTCAATCAATGTATAACCCATACTGGCATCTAAGGTATAAGGATTCTTGGACATGGCATTATAGTTTTCCATCCCTGCCTTGACCTGTTCCATATACTGCTCTGCTTCAGCTTCCGTGTAATTCTTTGCAAGCACGACAAACTCATCTCCGCCATAACGCATCAGAAGTTCTCCGTGACGACGAATCTGATTCATAATCCTGCCCATGGTCTGGATAATATTATCACCGGCATCATGACCGTATTTATCGTTAATGCTCTTAAGCCCGTCCATGTCAAGGAAGAGCACAAATAAATTCTCACCGGCTTCTCTGGCATTTGCAATAACATCATATGCAAATTTGAAAAAGCCTGCACGGTTAAATACACCTGTAAGCGTGTCGTATACCCACATTCTGTTCAGCTTCTGCACCATTGCATTTAACATGTTCTTCTTACGGAGACTTTCAAATGCATTGTTTACATTCATGATAAATAGATGGAACAATTCACTGTCCATAAGAAGCCTGCTGTTTGCAAGCACACAATAACCATAACATCTCTGCTGATAATGGAGGGGCACTATCGTATAGAACTGTCCACCGCCTTTATTAATCAGGTCATCGGGTAACAGCTTGTCAACTGAAAACTTCGCATGTCTGCCAAAGGCACCTTTTTTATAAAATAGAGGAATGGTAATATCCTTGGAATATCCTGATGAAGCGGCCGAATCTTCTTCCTCCTGACCAATTTCATCACTCAATCCCACAAAGAAGTCATTCATATCTTTGCGCATACAAATGTAGAGTTCTTCCGGATCAATCATGGCAATATATTTTTTCATCTGTTCCAGCAACTCTTCAAAATTTGCCACACCGGTAAAATCTGCGGAAGACGATTTTAATATCTCAGAATATGTAATGGCATGCAGCCTGTTTTTTACTGTTTGACGGCGGAAGTTCTTTTCGTCCCTTTCTTCTGCATCTTTACATCCACAGCTGTCACTGAAAACCGGCGTACATTTCAATTCAGGTTCTTCACCCACCTGCTTGCCGGCAATTTTATCTTTCAGCATAGTATATGCACTTATTCCCAGTTCTTTTTCCGGACGTTTTACACTGGTAATTTTAGGATAATGATGTCTGCCTACAAAAGCATAATCATACCCGGAAAGCAAAATCTGTCCCGGAACATCATACCCTTTTTCTTCCAACTCATAGAAAGCTCCAAGTGCCATCTCGTCATTTGCAGAAACAATTGCATCAGGAAAATCTCCCTGCATATCATAAAAATATTCTACTGCTTCCCTACCGCTGTCCGGATGGTAATCCCCATAGAATACATATCTGTCATCCGGCATCATTCCGTTATCCGTAAGGGCACGTTTATATGCCGCCAAACGGCCCTCTGCGTCATGGTTTTCCACAGGGCCGGAAATAAATGCAAGTCGCTTCGCATGATGCACTTTAATCATATGTTCTACGATTTCATAAATACCGGAGGAGTTTTCCATACCAACATAAAGCATACCTTCATGTCTGACGTTTAAACTGATACAGGGTACGTTTGATTCTCTGATTTTATCTAACACCTGGTTAGTCACATTCTGCGCATAAATAGTATCTCCGTGGAATATCACGCCATCATAATCCGAAAAGTCCGGCAAATCAAAAATTGCAATTTCCCCCTGATTAAATGATTGGGATGAATAAGTCCATGCATCACAAGAAAAGATGTATGTATCTGTTCCATCTTCGACTGCTTTTTCCAATATTCCGTTCATGATTCTACGCTGACTGTCAAAACGTAGTCCTGCAACCAATACTGCTATTTTCATGTTTCATTTTCCCTTTTATGCTAAATGTGCATCTTATTATTATTATACATATGTTTTTATTTCTTGTCACTTTATTTTCTACTAAAAAAAATGAAAATATTATCAAATTTTTACTTCTCTCATGTAGTAACCGAATTTTCCGACTTCTACCTGTCCGGCACATTCAAATCCTTGAAATCCAAACATCACGGCAATCTGTTTTTCCCTCTCATAATACACTCCCGGAACCCCCAAATAGACAGCATTTTCCCCGGAACTTGCAAATCCGCACGTCCTGCCCAAAATGATATGTCTATAGTTATAAAAGCCGTGAAGTAAGAAACTGTTATTCATTAACCTTTGATGCTCGCCGGAGAGCAGCGTCAAATCCTTTAGTTCCAAAGCTACGTACTCTCTCTCATCTCCGAAAGGATGTACTTTTTTAAATTGATTCACTATCTGATTCCATTTCACATTTTCGCTTCTATCCGGATTGATTACCAAACCAGTTTCTTTTATTTCTTTCTTTTGTTCCGGAATCTTTTTTATCTCTCCGACTATTTCACATCCATTATCCATTATCATTTTTATGCTTTGTATATCCGGCCATTCTTCCGGTTTCATATCCTTGTTCCTGATTGTTACGTTGATGCATAACTCATCGTTTTTTCCCACAAGTCCGGCAAAACCCACGGTCTTTTTTCTTTTTCCCCGCTCATGCAAGGCTAAGTACACCGTCTTTTTTCCAACAAAAAACAATCCTGCTTCCTCCAATAGTTTTTTACTATTGTATTCGAAGACAGGATTGTACATTCCTTTGTCTGAAGCCCCCCTCACTCTATCTAATAGCTCAGGGAATCAAGGTACTTCATATAATTTACCACCATCATGGCAATTTTAAATGTAAGCGCATCATCAAATGTCCGAACATCAAGCCCGGTACTTTTCTCCAGTTTTTCAAGCCTGTATACCAAAGTATTACGATGCACAAAGAGTTGTCTGGAAGTCTCTGACACGTTTAAATTATTCTCAAAAAACTTATTTACTGTCGTCAGCGTTTCTTCATCGATTTCAGAAGAACCCTCTTCCGCAAAAATTTCATCTATAAAAATTTTACACAAGTTTACCGGTAACTGATAAATCAAACGGCCGATTCCAAGGCGTCCATAGGCAATTACCTTTTTTTCAACATAAAATATCTTTCCTACATCAAGTGCCATTGTTGCTTCTTTATATGACTTTGATACATCCTTAAGTTCATGTACAATCGTTCCGTAAGCAACACGCACATTAATCATTGCTTCCGTGTTCATCATATCCACAATGGTATTGGCTATTTGATGAACTTCCTCATAGCCTTCTCCCGGCTCTAAGGCCTTAATCAATATTACATTACTCTCATCGACAGCTGTAATATAATCACCGGATTGGGAAGAAAACATACCGGATAAGAGTTCACTTGCCGTGTTATCTTTTTCGTTTTTGGTCTCCACAACCAAAACAACTCTTGATACCATTGCATCAATATGAAGCTTCTTTGCCCTGTTATATACATCTACGAGCAAAAGATTATCAAGCAACAGACTTTGGAAAAAGCTGTTTCTGTCAAATCGCTCTTTATATGCTACGATCAACTGACTAATCTGACTAACTGCTATCTTACCGATTACGTAAGTATCATCACTGTTTCCTCTAGCCACTAATACATACGCAATTTCACCTTCATCCAATACCTTGAGCAGATGGTAAACGCCTATTACCTGACTATCTGCCGGAGATGCGACAAAGTCCTTTATCAATGATGTTTTAATATCCCCGGTATCAAAGGTTGTTGCTACTGTTTTTCCGTCTGCGTCAAACACACACAAATCCACTCTTGTTATGGCTCTGAGTTCTTCAATACTGGTCGTTATTACCTGTGCAGATATCATCTCTTTACCCTTTCCTATTCTGTCGCCCGCTTATTGTTGTAAAAGAACAAAAGAGGGATGCGAAAGAGCATCCCTCCGGTAAGTTATTTCTAGTTTGTAATAACCTGTTCTGTTTCTTTGTCGAATACGTGAATCTTTTCAACATCGAATGCAAACTTAACTGTATCACCAGGTCTTGCTGTTGTTCTGGAATCAACTCTAGCTGTGATAGGGAATTCAGCTAAATCAAAGTATAAGTAAACTTCTGCACCAAGTAATTCGTAAACCTTGATTTCAGATTCGAATACACACTTAGAAGTTTCAACAAACATTTCGGAATCATATACGTCTTCAGGACGAACACCGAATGTTACAGTCTTTCCGTCATATCCGCCGTCGATTAACTTTTTGGACTTAGCGGGAGGAAGAGGAATGCTGTTGCCTGCAATCTTGATGCTTGCAACATCACCGTTAATTTCTACAACACCGTCTAAGAAGTTCATCTGAGGTGATCCCATGAAACCTGCTACGAATAAGTTTGTAGGTTTTTCGTATAAGTTCTGAGGAGTATCTACCTGCTGGATAACACCGTCTTTCATAACTACGATTCTATCACCGAGAGTCATAGCTTCTGTCTGGTCATGTGTTACGTAGATGATAGTTGTTCCTAATTTCTGATGTAACTTAGCGATTTCGATACGCATCTGTACACGGAGCTTAGCATCCAAGTTGGAAAGAGGTTCGTCCATAAGGAATACCTTAGGATTACGAACGATAGCACGTCCCATAGCAACACGCTGTCTCTGACCACCGGAGAGAGCCTTCGGCTTACGGTCAAGAAGGGGAGTTAATCCAAGGATACCTGCTGCTTCCTTAACTGCTTTATCAATTTCATCTTTCGGAACTTTTCTTAACTTAAGACCGAAAGCCATATTGTCATATACAGACATATGAGGATACAGAGCGTAGTTCTGGAATACCATCGCGATATCTCTGTCCTTAGGTTCAATGTCGTTAACTACTCTGTCACCAATTTTTAATTCACCGGAAGAAATATCTTCAAGACCAGCGATCATACGAAGTGTAGTTGTCTTACCACATCCTGAAGGTCCTACGAAGATGATGAATTCCTTGTCAGCAATTTCAAGATTGAAATCTTTAACTGCTTCAAATCCGTTAGGATATACTTTAGTAATATTCTTTAATGATAAACCTGCCATTTTGTTTTGCCTCCTTAATATTTTACAAAAATCAAGTCTGAAAACAGTATAACGAACTTTCAAAAAAAAGGCTATGCAACTATTCCACAAAGATTTTATTTAACATTGTAGAAAATGCTTATATTCTTGTTATATTTTGCCTCAATCCGTCATTTTGCTGAATCATTTTGATTTTTAGTATACAAATTGTACAATCTCATTTTTATGACTCTCTATCTCTGTCATCAAAAAATGCCAGTTGGTTTTTCCCTCTCTGTTTTGCCTTGTAAAGAGCCTTGTCAGCCGCTTTATAAAGACTCTCAAAGTCCGTACCATGCTCGGGGTATACCGCTGCACCGATACTCGCACAAACAGAATATTTTACATAGTCTCCCACGATAAAACTTTCGAAGAAGTCCTCCAGCTTCTTAGCTTCTGCAATGGTATTGGCATCATTTTTTAAATACTTCAAGAAGATAATAAACTCATCTCCACCGACACGTCCGATAATATCCGACACCCTGAATACTGTACCTATCTTGCTACCGAAAGAACGGAGAACCTCATCACCGAAAGCATGACCCCTGGTATCGTTTATCTTCTTAAAGTCATCCAAATCAATAATAAACATCATACCCAGTTTATCCGGATTATCCTGGATGTACTCTTTGATTTTTGTTTCTGTAGCCAGCTTGTTGTTGAGTCCTGTAAGCAAATCCGTGTCTGCCTTTTCATGCAACAACTTGTTTCTTTCTTCTTCACGTTTCTTGCCGAGCATATCTATCACGCCTACTGTGAAAATAAAGATAACAACGATTGCAACCAACTGTAGCAGCATGCTTCTTGCATCATTCCACTGTCCGTTTTCCTGTTCATCCACATATTTCTGGCTGACACCGACAACAAACACCCAATCCTGCGCATCAATCGGATAATAAACTAAACTTCTGGCTTCACCGGCAACCACTGCCTTTAAAACACCCGGGTTACCATTTTTAATAATCAGCGATGCTCCTGCCACGCTGGACTTATTTTCTTCCGTCTTTACCAGTTCCCAAAGGTTATCACCGCCAAAGTAATTTGTATTTCCGCTTCCTTTTATCAGATAATCTCCGTCTACATTCATCAGTACAGAGAATGATTTCCTGTTAAACTCCATGGAAACATTCATGATTTCTTTTATTTTATCTACAGAACAATAAACAACCACATGCTGTCCCGGATTGTTCATTACGGGAACTGCCACAATAATCGCTTCCTGACCGCTTATTTCGTCATTTGCAACTATGTAACTTACTTCTTCTGCAGCTGCAATCTGCTCAAAATAGGCATATCCGGAAATATCAATCTCTTTCCCCATGCTTGTACGTGCAATGCCGCCTCCCTGATGATAAACCACTTCATATGCCGGTGTATTCTCACAAACAGAATGCAGAACATCCTTTAACACGGCACTGTCGACGCCTTCTTCCCTCGAAAGAAAATCGCCGGCCGCACACGCAACGGTGGAAAGCATCTCAAGCTCGCTTTGGACTCTGTCTGCATACGCCTGCGCAACAAAAATCAAATCGTCTTTTGTGGTATCTTTCCTTTCGACATTCACTTTTACATAAAATGCCGCAACCACTATACCCACTGCAACAAACAAAATCACTGTGGGAATTATAAATTTTTTTAATATTCGGAGGTACTCTTCCTTCATTCTTATCTCCCTACATTATCAGTAACGGGGTCAATAGTTTCTTCCTCTTCTTCTACTTCCACATGCCAGTCATCAGGATGCTCATTTTTCTCTTCTTCCGGTTCGAATCTCTTGAATGTTTTATCGTAGAGCAGTGCATTCAAGAATACAGGTCCCGATAATCCCAAGCAAAAAACTACCGGGAAAATTTGGGGTGCCGCAAATGTTATGACTACAGGTATCAGCCAGCACACCATCATAAAAACAGTTCTGATGACAGATAGCATTGCCATAAACAAAGAATTTTTAAAAAGTTCTTTTAGGGTGTTTTCAAACCGTGCCAAAAGCGGAAAGACGTGCATGAATGCAAATAATAAGATTGCCGTTATCACAATCAGTGCAACTTTAAACCATGAGGGAACATCCGCCCCGGAATAATAGCACCATGCAAAGTCTACTCCCAAAATAACCATAACCGCCAGTATAATGAGCCATGCTATCGTTGCCTGTTTGAAATTTTCTTTAAATGACTTAAAAAATGACCTCGTTATATAGGTTTCTTCATCTCTGACCATTTTAAGTGTCACATAATGTAATGCCGTCATGGATGCTCCGATTGTAATGATAGGAATGCAGCAAATAACAGCCAAAAAATTAAGGCAAATCAAATCTGCAAACTTCCCCATAATCCTCATTGGAGGACTGTCGAGGCCGAATAATCTTCCCATTTGTATGTTCTCCTTTTCTATTCCTTCTGCCTCAGATATTGTTTTCCTCCATAACAAGCATCATCGGAGTAATAATGATTCCATCCTGTTGCTTTTCGGGTCCCAAGTCAAAAAATCCAAGGTGATGATAGAATTCAACTCCATACGGAGAGGCATTCACCGTAAGTTTTTTTTGCCCCATTTCGGTGCGGACATACCGTGCCATTGCCGAAACAAGAGCTCTCCCAATCCCTCTTTTGTGGTAATTGCGATCAACAAAAAGTAATGAAATATGACTTTCATTCCGTAGACTGATAACCCCGATCAACTTCTGTCCGTCATAGGCAGCCATTACCTGATATGCGCCCGTGACAAACCTTCGCTTTAATTCACTGTCCGTAATAAAGTCTTCAAAATTCCTGATGCCTTCAGGGGAGTAAACATCTCCTTCAAACTCAAGAAATGTCTTCCACGAAAGTCCCATGGCATCTTCCCATTCTTCGCGATCCAAAAATCGTATCTCGTATGGTAACTCTCCGCTCATTGTTTTGTCCTTTAATCGCTAATATTCTATTATTATATCAAATAAATTTCCATTTTACAATGCATTCTCTTTATTCATTTTAGTGTACATTTGCCACTTGATTATCAAGTGGCAATCCCTGCTCTACCGCGTAGGCATTTTCTAAAGTGGTACGGGCGATGGCCTGCATGGCTTCCCTTGTAAAAAACCCCATGTGGGATGTGACAAGCACATTGGGAAAGGTCATTAATCTCGCAAGATTATCATCGGTTATAATCTTATCGGAACAATCTTCATAGAAAAGACCTTCTTCCTCTTCATAAACATCCAATCCCACACCACCGAATTTCTTCTGCAAAAGAGCATCTATCAGCGCATCTGTATCTACCAATGCTCCTCTTGATGTATTAACGAGATAAACACCGTCTTTCATTATTTTTATGGTTTCTTTGTTAATCAGGTGTTTCGTCTCTTTGGTGAGCGGACAATGCAGGGAAATCACTTCACAGCTTGCAAGCAGTTCCTCCAAAGATACATACATGGCATTAAGTCCTTTTACCGGATACGGATCATAGCAAAGCACTCTCATACCGAATCCGTTAAAAATACGGATCATAGCCTGCCCGATTTTACCGGTCCCCACAACACCTGCCGTCTTTCCGCATAAATCCATTCCCATAAGACCATGTAAGCTCATATTAAACTCTCTGGTTCTGTTGTAAGCTTTATGCGTCCACCTGTTTACGGTAAGGAGCAGCGCCATTGCAAACTCCGCAACTGCTTCCGGCGAATAACTGGGCACACGAAGGACCGCCAGTTTCCCTTCAGCCGCCTTAACATCCACATGATTATACCCTGCACTGCGCAGCAAAACGGCTTTGACCTTCATTTCATAGAGAGCATCTATCATCTGCGCATCTACATAATCATTCACAAAAATGCAGATTGCATCATATCCTTTTGCCATAAACACAGTTTCACTGTTACATGACGCTTCTATAAAATGAATATCAAAGCCGTACTCTTTTCCCATGGGTTCAAACCATGTTTTATCATAAGGTTTGGTACTGTAAAACGCTATTCTCATATAAAGACCCTCTTTCTGCAAATACTGTATTCCATTTCTAAAATTGCATACAACATAGTATAAGCAAAAGTCTTTATATTAAAACCGTTAAAATAAACTTTCAAAAAAATTTCCTACGGAGCTTTTCACACCTTCCCAAAGATTTTTGAAAAATCCTTTTATTGCCGATGTTACCGCATCCTCTACCGCTTTGGTAAATGCTTCATTTGCATGCGCCACAAAATCTGCCCCGTAGGTATCGTAAAGCTCCTGTGCTCGCTCCACAATCTCTTCACCGGAAAAACCGAGTTCTTCCAATTTTTCCATTGTGTCCACTATCTGGGTAGCTGCCTGCTCATCAATGGTGATACCAAACCTCGCTTCCCCTTCTTCTATCGCAGACGCAATGCCTTCTTTGGAGTGCAGACTGCCGTCCGATACTTTTTCTTTCAGAAAATCAAATACCTCTTGCACTGTTTCGCTGTCCATACGGGAAAGTGCATCGGAAATTTTTTCCTCTACACCGGAAAGCATCCCCTCAATATCAAGGGATTCGCTCTCATCCTCACTTGCCGCCTGTACCTTCATCGGTGTAAACACAGCCATTGCCAGCATGCATGCAACCGAAAAATAAGCTACCGCTTTTCTGATCCATAAATTCTTTCTCAATCCCTGTACTCCTTCACTCTTTCCATAATCCAAGGATAAATATCATCATATACCTGTTCTTTATTCTTTTCGTTCAAAATTTCATGACGGTCACCGGGATACAGCTTCACCTGCAACCGTTCCATACCTGTCTTTTCGAAGTCAGCATATGCCTTCCTGACACCCACGCCATAATCTCCCACAGGGTCCTCTTCTCCCGCAATAAAAAATACAGGAAGATTTTTGGGCATTTTCCGGAGATTCTCTTCTTTATTTAATCTGGTAATAATCTCAAACATGGTTTGAAATCCGTTTACCGTAAAGGTAAAGCCGCAAAGATCATCATTCTTATAAGTATCCACTACCTTTTCGTCAGTGCAAAGCCAATCCTTGTTTGTTCTCTCCGGTTGCAGACGTTTATTATATGCCCCGAATGCCATGTTATCCAACCGTTTTGCCACGTGCTTTCCGCCGAAAACAAGTTCCTGGACTTTCGCCAAAACTTTTGCAGCAGAAATAATTCCTTGAGACATACTGCCTGTTCCGCAAAGAATGGCTCCCTGTATTCCTGTTCCATAGCGGAACAAATAATTTCTAAGCATGTAGGAACCCATACTGTGACCTAAAATTACATAAGGAACTCCGGGATAAGCTTCCTGCGTCATCTTCTTAAGGCGATGCACATCACGCACAATCACCGTTGCCGGATCCTGCTTGCAAAAATATCCGTAAGTGCCACCTTCTGCAACACTCTTTCCATGTCCAAGATGATCTTCACCTGTTACAAGAATACCTCTCCCGGCAAAATACTGTGCCACTTCCTCATAGCGTTCGATATATTCAGCCATTCCGTGCACAATCTGAAGAATGCAGACTATTTCTCCTTCCGGAATCCACCGGACAGCATGTATCTTTGATATCCCATCTCTTGAATCAAATGTAAATTCTTCTTTTTTAATCATATTGTACCCCCCGTATTTAACAGTTTTCCGCCACCTTACATCAGTTTTTGCCTGATATTAACAGATTTCTGCACCCGCAGGCATTTCTTTTTCCGGTGTCATAAGTGCCAGGTTACCTTCTGCATCCTCTGCGCAAAGAAGCATTCCTTCACTGAGCACGCCGGCAAGCTTTGCAGGTTTTAAGTTTACAAGAACCATCACCTTCTTACCAACCATCTCTTCCGGAGAGTAATATTGTTTAATGCCGGAAACAATCTGTTTTACCTGACTTCCGATTTTTACCTGGGAACACAAAAGTTTCTTAGATTTCGGCACTTCCTCGCAGGCAATAATTTCACCTACCTGGAACTGCATTTTCATAAAATCATCATAAGTAATTTCTTCTTTTGCTTCGATATCAATACCATTTTCGTCTGCCTTTGCTTCTCCGGCATCTGCGGCAGCATTTGCTGCTTCTGCAGCTGCCTTTCTTTCCGCAAACATAGCTTCTGCCTTTTCCACAATTTCTTTTGCATCCAGTCTTGCAAAAAGAATTTCGGGCTTATCGGTTACTTTGTTTCCGGAAGAATACTGTCCCGCCTTGCAGCTTTCCTCAAAGCTTCTCACGGAAGTATTTAACTGTGCCACAATCTTTTCTGCAGTCCTCGGCATAAAAGGTTCTAACAGTGACGCACCTGTCACAATGCTGTCTACCAGGTTGTAGAGAACTGTTGCCAGTCTGTCCTTCTTTGCCTCATCCTTTGCAAGAACCCAGGGTTCCGTTTCATCAATATATTTATTGCAGCGTTTAAAAAGCGCAAAAATTTCCGTAAGGGCGTCTGCCACACGAAGGTCTTCCATTTTCGCAGAAACTCTTCCATAAGTGCCGGTTACTACTGCCTTCAAATCGTCATCAACAGGCTCTGTCACACCCTTATCTGCCACTACTCCATCAAAATATTTATTGCTCATGGAAATGGTTCTGTTTACAAGATTTCCTAAAGTATTGGCAAGGTCGGAATTGATTCTTTCTACCAAAAGTTCCCATGAAATGGTTCCGTCATTATCAAAAGGCATTTCGTGAAGAACAAAGTAACGGACTGCATCCACGCCAAAGAAGTCTACTAAATCGTCAGCATAAATCACATTTCCTTTGGACTTACTCATCTTGCCATCACCCTGCAAAAGCCAAGGATGACCAAATACCTGCTTCGGCAGGGGCTCACCAAGTGCCATCAGGAAAATGGGCCAATAAATGGTATGGAAACGGATAATATCTTTTCCGATTAAGTGAAGGTCTGCCGGCCATAATTTCTTGTACTGGTCACTGCTTTCACCATCACATTCATAACCGATACCGGTAATGTAATTGGTAAGTGCATCCAGCCATACATAAACTACATGCTTGTCATCAAAATCAACCGGAATGCCCCACTTAAAGGAGGTTCTGGATACACAAAGATCCTGAAGTCCGGGAAGAAGGAAATTGTTCATCATTTCATTCTTACGGGATACCGGCTGGATAAATTCCGGATGGGTATTAATATGCTCGATTAAGCGGTCCGCATATTTGCTCATTTTGAAGAAGTAAGCTTCTTCCTTCGCCGGTTTTACCTCTCTTCCGCAGTCGGGACATTTACCATCCACAAGCTGGGATTCTGTCCAGAAGGACTCACAGGGCGTACAGTAAAGACCTTCGTAGGAGCTCTTATAAATATCTCCCTGATTATATAATCTCTTGAAAATCTTCTGTACCTGTTTTTCATGGTAATCATCTGTGGTACGGATAAATTTATCATAAGAGGTATCCATCAGATTCCACAAATCCTTGATGGTTCCTGCTACGCCATCCACAAATTCCTTGGGAGTAACACCCGCATCCTGTGCTTTTAATTCAATCTTCTGACCATGTTCATCGGTTCCGGTCTGGAAAAATACATCGTATCCGTCTTTTCTTTTAAAACGGGCGATGCTGTCCGCAAGCACGATCTCGTAGCTGTTACCAATATGGGGCTTGCCGGATGTATAGGCAATCGCTGTCGTGATATAATACTTTCCTTTGCTCATTTTTTGCGTCTCCTTTCATTAAAAAAACTGCCTTCTGCATTACAGAAGACAGCTGTATAGCCGTGGTACCACTTCTTTTCATTTCTCTCTCACGAGGGAAATCTCATCGGGTACATAAAATACCCTGCCGCTGTAACAGGCGGATCCTGTTGCAATCTAGCCGCATGCGCGGTTCGGTGCACTGCTCAGAAGCCATCTTCCCTTCATTTCCGCTTAGTTCCTCTCAACCTGCCCGCCGTCAGATATGTAACCGGCACCCCGCAGGGAACTTTCTCTGTAAAACTTCCGTGAAGCTACTCTCTTCATCATCGCTTTTGTTCTTATTAGTTATTAGCCTATCACAAAGAAATTATGTTGTCAATCGGGCTTATTTTTTCTTGCCAGGCAGAACAAACACAAATACCAAGGAACTAAGCAGTAACATAAACGGATATGTCAGATTAGGGATAATTTCAAAGGCTGACACACTTTGTCCCAGTTCTGCTACCACGGAGAGTGCCACCAACATCTGTGCACCGTAAGGAATAATTCCTTGGAAAATACAAGAGAAGGTATCTAAGATGGAGGCCGCTTTTCTGGGTGAGATATCATAACTCTCCGCCATTTCCTTTGCAATGGGATTTGCCATAACAATGGCAACCGTATTGTTCGCTGTTGCAATATCCATAGCACCAACCAAAAGTCCCATACCAAGCATACCGCCGCGTTTTCCTTTAAATATCTTCTTAATAAGCTGAAGAAGTGCTGCAAATCCACCGTATTCATTAATAAGTGCACAAATGGCAGACACCAAAATTGCTACCATAGTCGTTTCAAACATGCCGGATACACCCCCACCCATGTTGGAAAGAAGGCTTGTCGCTTCGGTCGCACCGGTTGCAAGCATAATCACTGAACCGCTTACAATACCAATTAACAATACCACAAAAACATTGATCCCGATAATTCCGCCGATTAATACCAAAAGGTAAGGGATTATCTGAATCAAATTATAGTCATTTACTACCGCTTCTCCTACGTCGGCACCCATGGAGCGGATTAAAATAATAATCATTGCCGCAATTGCCGCCGGAAGTGCAACACCAAAATTTTCCCTAAATTTATCTTTCATGGCACAGCCCTGACCGTTACATGCCGCAATCGTCGTATCAGAAATGAAGGACAGGTTATCACCAAACATGGCACCTCCCACAACCGTTCCGACACAAAGAGGCACGGAGAAACCGGATCCGTTTGCCACTGCCACCGCAATCGGTGCAATCAATGTAATGGTTCCCACAGAGGTACCCATTGCAAGTGACACAAATGCGCTTACCACAAAAAGCACAAGTACCGCAAATTTTGCCGGAATAATGGAGAGGAGAAAATAGGCAACGCTTTCCGCACTGCTTCTTCCCACTACGCCCACAAAAGCACCTGCTGCCATAAAAATAAGTATCATGGTCACGATATTTTTATCACCCACACCCTTAGCCATAATTTCAAGCTTACGGTCAAAATTAAGAGACGGGTTTTGTACACATGCCACAATGAGTGCAATCAAAAAGATCAGCACAATTGGAATATTATAAAATCCCATAGAAATTTTAAGCACATACTCAAATAAAATACCAAGTCCCAAGTAAAGCACCAAAAACACTCCAATGGGGAGCAATGCCTTGTAATTTACCTTATTCATAAAATTCTCCTGCCTGTTTTTTCTGCCACTTTATAAACCAGAAAAGCAACTGCCACACCGATTATCAAACCACCGAGAATATCTGTCGGATAATGTACAAACAAATACAATCTGCTGAATGCAATCAGCGATGCCAATACCATGGCTGCAATTCCGCCTTTTCTATGCTGAAGAAAAATAGACGTAGCTGCTGCAAAAGCATGCATGGTATGCCCGGACGGAAATGAAAATTCACCCGGAACAGGAATTATCAGCGGCACGGACGGATCAATGTGGCAGGGTCGTATTCTGCCTACGATATTCTTAATCCCAAGATTTCCAATGATAAAACACACCGCCATGGAAAGCAACATAAGTAGTCCGCATTTTCTTGTCTTTTTAAAAATCAAAAGCAACAATCCCAAGATAATCCATCCGATTCCTCCATCGCCAAACATGGTGACCGCCACCATGATTTTATCTAATACAGGGTGATGCAGTTCCTGTAATTTGTATAGTATTTCAAATTCAAATGCCACGTTTGTCTCCCTCTCTCTTTGTTATTATTCCCACAAAAGCATCTGCTTTTACAAGATCTTTTGCATCAGGCGGTACAGTTGTCCGCCTTCCGTAACATCTTTTTTATAAACAAAGCCCAGTTTTTGCAAAAGTTTTAGTGACGCTTCATTTTCTTTGATGACCAATGCCTGTACTTCATCAAAGCACAATTCACACTTCACATATTCTAAAATCGCCTCGCACACTTCTTTTGCATAACCCATCCCTTGACGCTTTCTTTCTATAACAAAACCAAGTTCCGGCAAATCATATCCTTCCCTGACACTAAGTCCCGCTCTTCCAATGATTTCACCCGATTTCTTTTCTGTCACGGTCCACATGCCAAAACCATAAAATCCATACATCTGCTTGATATAATCCTGCATGTAGGCAACTTCCTGCTCCGGATCTTGAAACAAATCTTCCATGTACTTTGTAATGGAAGGGTCGCTGTAAATGCGGTAGAAATCTTTTACATCCTCCACGGTACTTTCCCGTACAAACAGCCTGTCCGTTTCCAGGATATCCCAAGGAATCTGCCGAAGGCGCCGGTATACTTCGTCATAGGATTTAGCACTCACCTCTTCTACGTCGGTAATGATATAAAGAATGTCTTGAAAGGATTCCTCCCTATTTTTATCATGGTAAAAACCCGCTACCGACACTTGCTCCCGTCTTAACATCTGCACAATATCATTCCTGTCGCTGATGCATAAAGTCTCTTCCCTGCAAGCATTATTATAGCAGAATTCTTTTATCTCTTCTTCATCATTTTTTGAAACTTTCCTTATGAGAAGTTTTATGCCATTATCCCGTAATAAAGTTTCTATCTTTTCCCTATGGGCTGCGAGATAATTATATCCTGCGGGCGTGACCAAATAAATCACAAATTTTAGCATTGCAATATTTCCTTACTTTTAATAAAATAAAACTTGCATAAAACAAATGCCGCTTCGCGTCGCTTATTTTTCTTTTGCACCTTTATATTATAACATGAACAACTTAGAAAGGAAGTATATATTATGGCACAGAATCCGATTGTAACTTTTACAATGGAAAACGGAGATGTAATCAAGGCAGAGCTTTATCCCGATATCGCCCCGGTTTCCGTAAACAATTTTGTAAGTCTTGTAAGCAAAGGCTTTTACGATGGTCTTATCTTCCACCGTGTTATCCGCGGCTTTATGATTCAGGGCGGTGACCCGGAAGGAACCGGCATGGGCGGCCCCGGCTACAGCATCAAGGGTGAATTTGCTGCAAACGGTTTTGAAAACAACTTAAAGCACACAGAAGGTGTTCTTTCCATGGCAAGAAGCATGATGCCAAACTCCGCAGGCTCCCAGTTCTTTATTATGCACAAGAACTCTCCTCATTTGGACGGCTCCTATGCTGCTTTCGGAAAAGTAATCGAAGGAATGGAAAATGTAAACAAAATTGCTGAAACAAGAACTGATTTCTCCGATCGTCCCTTAGAAAATCAGGTTATGAAATCCGTTACCGTAGAAACTTTCGGTGTTTCCTATCCGGAACCTGAAAAATGCTAGTTTTCCACAGGGAGGGCGAAAAAAGTGCCGAAATATGGCAAAAATTGTGTGTTGTTCATATTTTGTTCACATTTAATTTAAAAAAACTTCAATTTATCAACATTCTTTAGACATTTCTGGGTTTTATACTTATATCATAAGATACAAACAAAATAGTCTAATTCAAAGTAATTGATTTTTTAAATAACTTTTTCATA
Source organism: Lachnospiraceae bacterium (assembly GCA_045586385.1). Taxonomy (GTDB): domain Bacteria; phylum Bacillota; class Clostridia; order Lachnospirales; family Lachnospiraceae; genus Suilimivivens. Next base: position 51,477 of record JAZNAE010000011.1, on the reverse strand, counting down.
ATAAAATGCCAAGTAAGATAACTTACTTGGCATCCTCCCTTTTTAGGGGGTATTTTTCATCACTTTTCTTTTCTGTCATGATAGGTAATAACTCCTTTAGCATTCCCTGATATTCGCTCATTTACCCCAATCAAATTTGCTCTCACTTGCATCCCGTTGGGTTTCTTTCTTCCATCCACCCCAACTTTACTTGCTCTCGCCTCCATCCCGTTGGGGTCTTCTCGCCCATCCACCCCAACTATACTTGCTCTCGCTTCCATCCCGTTGGGTTTTTTTCTTCCATCCACCCCAACTTTACTTGCTCTCGCTTTCATCCCGTTGGGTTTTTCGCGTCCACTCGCCCCAACTAAACTTACTCTCGCTTTCATTACGTTGGGTTTTCCCTTCCTTTCACCCCCAACTAAACCTACTTTTTCTCCCACCCGTTGGGTTTTTTCTTTGCAGCAACAAAACTGACAATCAAAAAGGAGTTTTTGCTCCATAGACATTACGTCTATCTTGCAAAAACTCCTTCATTATTTCCTATTCAACTATGTAAGTGAAAGCGATACGACTTACGCCTTACCTTCAGAACCAAGAACAGTTTTAATCTTGTGAGCTACAACTTCCTTACAGTAGTCACGGCCTGTTGTTAAGTACTGTCTGGGATCGAAGTGATCGGGATGAGCAAACATATGCTCTCTAACACCTGCTGTAAGACCTAATCTTAAGTCAGAGTCGATGTTAATCTTACATACTGCAGATCTTGCAGCCTGACGAAGCATTTCTTCAGGAATACCGATCGCATCTTCTAACTTACCACCGTTTGCATTGATGATGTCAACGTACTGGGGAAGTACGGAAGAAGCACCATGTAAAACGATAGGGAATCCGGGAAGTCTCTTAGAAACTTCATCAAGGATATCAAAACGAAGCTGAGGCTTCTGACCAGGTTTGAACTTGAATGCACCATGGCTTGTACCGATAGCGATTGCAAGAGAGTCAACGCCTGTTCTTGTAACGAAGTCTTCAACCTGTTCAGGCTGTGTATAAGATTCGTTTCCGCTTTCTACAACAACGTCATCTTCAACACCTGCTAATGTTCCGAGCTCTGCTTCTACTACAACGCCTCTTTCATGAGCGTAGTCAGCAACTCTCTTAGAAACTTCGATGTTTTCTTCATAAGAAAGATGGGAAGCATCGATCATAACGGATGTAAATCCGCCGTCGATACACTGCTTACAGATTTCGAAATCTGCACCGTGATCTAAGTGAAGAGCAATCGGAATATCTGTTTCTTCGATAGCTGCCTGTACAAGGTGATAAAGATAAGAATGCTTAGCATACTTTCTTGCACCTGCGGAGCACTGAAGAATAATAGGGGATCTTAATTCATTTGCGGCTTCTGTAATAGCCTGAACGATTTCCATGTTATTAACGTTGAAAGCACCAACAGCGTATCCGCCTTCATATGCCTTCTTAAACATTTCTGTGGTTGTAACTAATGGCATGTCAATTCATCCTTTCTATGTTAAAATTTGTATTTACGGGTTTATTATAACAGATAATCTTTTAATTGCAAATATAACTTCGCGTTCTCCTTTCAAATAAAACTGTATAATTCCCACAAATATAAAAGAACTGTGCCAATGATAGCACAGTTCTCATATGAACCTGATTAAGCTTTGTTAATGGAACCGAAGATTTCCATTTTTTCTTTCACGGTAGCTTTGATTGCTTCCACACCGGGAGCAAGAAGCTTACGGGGATCAAATCCCTTGCCTTCCAAATCTTTACCGTCTTCGATATACTTACGTGTAGCTGCCGCAAAAGCAAGCTGGCATTCTGTATTTACGTTAATCTTAGCAACACCTAAGGAGATTGCTTTCTGAATCATTTCTGTAGGGATACCTGTACCTCCGTGAAGAACTAAAGGAAGGTCTCCTGTAAGCTGCTGGATAGCATCTAATGTTTCAAAAGATAATCCCTGCCAGTTTGCAGGATATTTACCATGAATATTTCCGATACCTGCTGCCAGGAAGTCTACTCCAAGATCAGCTACTGCTTTACATTCATCGGGATCTGCACATTCACCTGCTCCGACAACGCCGTCTTCTTCACCACCGATAGAACCAACTTCTGCTTCAAGGGAAATTCCCTTAGCATGTGCTGCTGCAACCAATTCTTTGGTCTTTGCAACATTTTCTTCGATGGGATAATGAGATCCGTCAAACATTACGGATGAAAATCCTGCTTCAATACATTTATAGCAGTGTTCATAGCTACCATGATCTAAGTGAAGAGCTACAGGAACGGTAATATTCTGGTCTTTAATAAGTCCGTTTACCATACCTACCACTACGTCATAACCACCCATGTACTTTCCTGCGCCTTCGGATACACCGAGGATTACGGGTGAGTTGTTTTCCTGTGCTGTTAACAGGATAGCCTTTGTCCACTCAAGGTTGTTGATGTTAAACTGGCCAACTGCATAATGACCTGCTTTTGCTTTTTTAAGCATTTCTGTTGCTGATACTAACATTTTGTTTTCCTCCAAGTTATATTAAAGAATATTATTCTTCTTTTCCGTTTAAATAATTGCTGATGCTTTCGATAGCTGTCTGTTCATCTTCGCCATCTGCTGTCACTGTGATGGTTTCCCCTTTATTCAGTGTAAGGGTCATCATTCCCATGATACTTTTTGCATTGACTTTTTTATCCTGTGCCACAATATAAATGCTGCTCTCAAATCTGCTTGCCACCTGAACCAACATAGCAATCGGTCTTGCATCAAAGTCTTCTTTAACATTCACTTCAATTGCTCTTTCGATCATTACATTCTCCTCCTTTAGTCCCTGATTTTCTCCGCCATTTCACTAAGTTTCCGCAATCTATGATTCACACCGGATTTGCCTACCGGTGGGTTGAGATAACCACCCAGTTCCTGAAGGGAGCTTTCCGGATGAGCCAATCTTACAATGGCCATCTGGCGAAGATTTTCCGGCAAATTGGAAAATCCGTAGCATTTTTCTAACAGCTGAATATCTTCTATCTGCTTATTAGCTGCGTTCACCGTTTTTGCGATATTCGCGGTTTCGCAATTGACCTGCCTGTTAATGGAGTTACGCATTTCCTTCTCTATCCTTAAATTCTCTAAATTCATTAAGGACAAATGCGCTCCCATTACATTGAGCAAATCAACAATTCCTGCGCCTTCCTTCAGATACACAACAAAATATTTTTTGCGCTTTACTATCTTTGCATCCAGGTCGAAGCTGTTAATCGCTTCCCGGATCTGCACGGCTTTTGCTTCCCTGTCACACACAAACTCAAGGTGATAACTTTTCTGAGGATCGCTCATGGAGCCCACACATAAAAAAGCACCTCGCAAAAAAGCACGCCTGCAGCAACTGTTCTTAATCAGCATGGGATTTACGCTGTCATGAACTGTTCTAAGTTGTTTGTTCCCCTCAAACAGCTTAATTGCCTGCAGTACTTTGCCCGCATCAGTACCTATCATAAATGTTTTTTTCAATAATGTAAAGTATTTTCTGAAAGCGGCATCGTTTTCCGTGCTTAACTCAATCTCGCTACTGCCTTCTTTTGTCTCTTCTATTTTGCATCCAAAATGAATAATTGCAGAAAACTCTGCCAATTGACAATGCCTGGATGCAGGAACTATTTTTTCCAATTCCGCTTTTACTTCTGCCGAAAAAGACATCTTCATCCATCCTTTTTCTACTATATGCCTTGTCCTAAATCTCTATGTGCAATTTTGATTCCGTAATTGCCTTTATTTTTCATGCGGTCGTAAAGCTTGTTTGCCAATGTCACACTTCTGTGCTTTCCACCGGTACAGCCAATTCCTACAACCAGCTGGTACTTTCCTTCTTTTACATAATTGGGAATCAGGAAATTTAACATGTCACTGAGTTTATCCACAAACTCTTCCGCCTCGGAAAAACTCATCACATAATCCTGCACTTCCTTATCATTTCCCGTTTTATATTTCAGTTCATCAATATAGAAGGGATTGGGTAAAAAGCGCACGTCAAATACCAAGTCCGCATCTGCCGGAATCCCGTGCTTAAAGCCAAAGGACAAAATATTAACCATTAGGCTATTATACTCTTCATTCTTTACAAAAATACGGTCCAATTCTTCTTTTAACTCTCTGGTCAAAAGATTGGAAGTATCAATTACATACTCTGCCTTCTTTTTGATGTCATGCAGAATCTCTCTTTCTTTATTGATACCGTCTTCCACTCTTCCTTCCAGCGACAGCGGATGCATTCTCCTTGACTCTTTATATCTTTTCAGAAGCACCTGCGTGCTTGCTTCCATAAAAAGAATTTCAAAATTGTATCCGTTTCCTTTTAATTTTTCCAGTATCCTCTGCGCATCTTCAAATGGCTGGTCTGCACGGACATCGAGTCCCAGTGCCACCTTCGTCACTTCGCTTCCGGGCATGGCAAGCAATTCCACAAATTTTTCAATTAAGGGAACAGGCAAATTGTCCACACAATAAAAGCCTACGTCCTCAAGCATTCTCATTGCCGTTATTTTACCGCTACCGCTCATTCCCGTTACAATTACGAAACGCATGTGATACCTCCTTAAAAATCTCCGAGATAAATAACTTCTCTCTCCAGTGTCACGCCAAATCTTTCTTTGACTCTTTCCTGTACTTCACTGATAACTTCCGTCACGTCAGCTGCCGTTGCATTTCCTTTATTAATTACAAATCCGCAATGTTTTTCAGAAACTCCTGCACCGCCGATTGAAAATCCCCGAAGCCCTGCATCCATAACCAGCTTTCCGGCAAAATATCCTTCCGGTCTTTTGAAGGTACTTCCCGCACTGGGATAATTTAAGGGTTGCTTTTCCCTTCTCTTTGCCGCCAGTTCTTCCATTTCTTTACGGATTTCTTCTTTATTTCCTTTTTTTAATTTCAGTGTCACTTCTAATACGATAAACTTACGGTTTTTGATGATACTACTACGATAGCCAAACTCCATGGTTTCATTATCAAGAATGAGGATTTCCCCATTTTCATCCATGACTTTGACAGTCTCAACAATATTTTTCATCTCACCACCATAAGCTCCGGCATTCATCATCACGCCGCCTCCGATGGTTCCTGGAATTCCGGATGCAAAGGCCATACCCTCCAGGGAATTTTCCATAGCTTTCTGTGCCACCTGTGACATCAGTGCTCCCGCTTTGGCACATATTCTTTCCCCATCACATTCTATGCTTGCAAACTTTTCTTTTAATTGCAAAATAATACCGGCATATCCTCTGTCACCTACCAACAGATTACTGCCGTTTCCCAAAATAAAATATGGAATTTCTACCTGATTAAAATAAGGGATTAGTTTAAAAAGTTGCTGCTCACTGCTTATTTTTACAAGGCAAAGAGCATTACCTCCCACACGGAAAGTAGTATGCATACTCATGGGCTCATATTCCAGAATATCTTCCGCCGGCACATGGGCTCTTATCATTTCCAAAACTGCTGCACTTACTTCTTGCACTTCTTACACCTGCTGTTCTTTTTGTTATTTTATTCCGGATGCTACAGAAGAGTTCTTTCTTCTGCAGCACCGGTCTTTTTGTTTTAGCTTTCTTTGTCGAGAATTAATTTGGCTGAGCCGTAAATTCCTGCGTCATTTCCAAGAGTTGCAAGTACAAATTTAGCATCACGGCTTCCGTGGAATACATTTTTCTCATAATGAGGTTTGATATAGTCCATAAGAATTTCTCCGGCTTTCGATACTCCTCCGCCGATAACAAAGGCCTCCGGGTTTACCACACCTGCCACGCAGGATAATCCTTTTCCTAAATATTCACCAAACTGCTCTGCGATCTTAATTGCAAGAGCGTCGCCTGCTTTCACTGCGTCAAACACTGCTTTTGCAGATACTTCGCCGTCTCGGAGCATACTTGCATCATTGCAGGAAGAGAGCATTCTGTTTGCCAGTCTGGTAATTCCGGTTGCAGATGCATATTGCTCCAGGCATCCTTTGTTTCCGCAGCCGCAAACCTCTGTCTCATTATCATCCAGATGGATATGTCCGATTTCACCGCCGGCACCGATTGCTCCTGTGAGCATCTTTCCATTAATGATGATGCCACCACCAACGCCGGTTCCCAGTGTTACCACTACCAAATCCTTATAGCCGCGGCCGCCGCCCATCCACATCTCTCCGAGAGCAGCAACATTCGCATCATTGCCTGCCATAACAGGCATATTTAACAAATCTTCCAAGGTATCTTTAATACTGAATGTACCCCAGCCCAAATTTACGGCTCTGTGCACCACGCCTTCTGCGTCAACAGGACCGGGCGCACCTACGCCCACACCGATAACGGCATCATTGTCAATTTGTTTCATCTTTTCCTGAATGCTTGCTGCGATATCAGGCAGAATCTGTGAGCCGTCGTTTTCTGTTCTGGTGGGAATTTCCCATTTATCAAGAACGTTTCCGTCTGTGTCAAACAATCCAAGTTTTACGGTAGTTCCACCGATATCTACCCCAAATACATATTTTTTCATATCTTTCACCTACTATTATTATTTATATAGAAGCTTTTATTCGTCTTCCTCATCTTCTCTTCTTCTTGCAAGAGACTCCTGCACACGTCTGTAAAGTTCCTGTGCCGCATTGTAACCCATCTTCTTCTGACGATGGTTAATCGCTGCAGATTCACAGATAACTGCAAGGTTACGTCCGGGACGGATGGGAATATTATGACACACCACTTTATTGCCAAGGTACTCTGTATACTCTTCTTCCAGACCCAGTCTGTCATATTCTTTTTCTTTATTCCACTCTTCCAATCTGATAACCAGGTCAATATTCTGGGTATCTTTAACGCTGGATACACCGAACAAGGTCTTCACGTCAACGATTCCGATACCTCTAAGCTCGATAAAGTGCTTTGTGATATCAGGTGCAGAGCCTACAAGCGTATCATCACTTACTTTACGGATTTCTACGGCATCATCGGTTACAAGACGATGTCCACGCTTAATAAGTTCCAGCGCTGCTTCTGATTTACCGATTCCGCTTTCACCGGTGATCAGCACACCTTCACCGAATACGTCCACCAAAACACCATGCACGGAAATACAGGGTGCAAGTTTTACATTCAGCCATCTGATAATTTCTGCCATAAATGCAGAGGTAGCTTTTTTGGTAATGAGTACCGGAACTTCCCGCTCCAATGCAATTTCAATAAACAATTCATCGGGCTGTAATTCCCGGCAGAATACAATTGCCGGAATATCACAGGATAATAATCTGGTATAGATTTCTTTTTTTCTTGCTTCAGGAAGTCCCTGAAGATAAGTGTATTCCACAAAACCGATAATCTGCAATCTGGTAGCTTCAAAATGCTCAAAATATCCTGCCAGCTGAAGCGCCGGTCTGTTAATATCCGGCTGGATAATTTTAATCTTGGAGATGTCCAGCTGGGGGGTTAAATTTTCCAATTTCATTTTTTCGATGATGTTCTCTAGTTTTACGCTTGCCATAGTAATTTCCATACCTTTCTTATAGTCTGTAAGTTTGGTACACATACATAATTATTGTAGCATACCCCGCGTGCAATCTCAATATCTGTGCGGGGAAATGTGCCATGCCTATTTTCTGAAAAAATGATAGATATCTTCAGCAATATGTTTCGGAATCTCCGGCACCTGTGCCAGTGTTTCCACATCTGCATTCTTAATCTCATCAATGGATTTAAAATACTTCATCAGTGCTTTTCTTCTGGTAGGTCCTACACCGGGAATTTCATCCAGCACCGACTTCACCTGTGCTTTTCCGCGCAAAGACCGGTGATATTCAATGGCAAACCGGTGGGCTTCATCCTGAATTCTGGTAATCAGTTTAAAGCCTTCGCTGTCTCTTTCAATAGGGATTTCCTGATTGTCAAAATAAAGTCCTCTGGTACGGTGATTGTCATCCTTCACCATACCGCAAACAGGAATGTTCAGATGAAGTTCATCCAAAACACTCAGTGCAATATTCACCTGCCCCTTACCACCATCCATCATAATAAGGTCCGGGAATTTAGTGAAGCTTCCGAATTCGTTTTCCATTTCTTTTTCTGCCAGCTCTTTTTGCTCTTCCATGCCATGCAAAAAGCGCCTTTCAAGAACCTCTTTCATGCAGGCATAATCGTCCGGTCCGGATACGGTTTTAATCCGGAATTTACGATAGTCACTGCGCTTGGGTTTTCCCTTTTCATAAACTACCATAGAACCTACATTGGCAAATCCACTGATATTGGAAATGTCATAGGCTTCCATTCTGCTTACATTTTCAAGTCCCAGAAGTCCTGCAATTTCCTTCACGGCACCGATGGTTCTGCCTTCCTCGCGGCGGATTCTTTCTTTATCCTGACTTAGGACAAGCTCCGCATTCTTGGCTGCCAGCTCCACCAGTTTTTCTTTGGAACCGATTTTCGGTACACGGATATAAACTCTGGCACCCTTTCTGGCACTAAGCCACTTTTCCAAAACTTCTATATCTTCAATTTCTTCCTGTAGCATAAGTTCCCTGGGAATAAACGGCGTCCCTGCGTAAAACTGCTTTACGAAATCAAGCAAAATCTGCGGACGCGGTGTTTGCGACACATGTGTCATGTAAAAGTGTTCTCTTCCGATTAATTTACCCCCACGGACAAAAAAGACCTGCACTACTGCATCATTTTCATCATTTGCCAAGGCAATAATATCTTTATCCTCACCGTCACTGTCGGTAATTTTCTGTTTTAGCGCCACCTGTTTTACGCTGTTATACAAATCCCTGTAACGGATTGCTTCCTCGAATTCTAAATCTTCGGAGGCCTGTTTCATTTTCTGTTCCAGTTCTTTTAACGTCTCCTGGTAGCTGCCGTTCAAAAATTCCAAGGCTTTTTTTACCCGAAGGGCATACTCTTCTTTTGGTACGTTTCCCTGACAGGGTGCAGTGCAAAGTTTCATGTGATAATTGAGGCAAGCCCTGTCGCTTCCACAGTCCCTGGGCAAGTTTTTATTACAGGTACGGAGCTGGTAAAGCTTGTTTATTAATTCTATGGTGTCTTTCACCGCAGCCGCGCCGGTATAAGGACCGTAATATTTGGAATGATCTTTTTTCATACTGCGGGAGAAAAGTACTCTAGGATACTCTTCGCCTAAAGTCACTTTAATGTAAGGATATGTTTTATCATCCTTTAACAGTGTATTATACTTAGGGCTGTGTTCTTTGATTAAGTTATTTTCCAGCACAAGGGCTTCCAGCTCTGAGTCCGTCACAATGTACTCAAAGCGGTTTATGAGTGTCACCATCTTGTCAATCTGAGGACCACGTCCTATATTCGGGCGGAAATAGGAGCGCACACGATTGTACAAATTGATGGCCTTACCCACATAGATGATGGTATCGGCTTCATCGTGCATAATATAGACTCCCGGCTGTTTGGGGAGCTTTTTTAATTCCTCCTGAATGTCGAACATGTAAAGGTCCTTTCTTTTTGGTATAAAAATAATTTTTCTCACTTTTTTATACCGGTTTTTTCTTCAACTTTTCTTTTTATTCCATTCTGCATCGCCAGAAATGGAATAAAAATCTTGATAGCAAGACTTTTATACCACTTTTATTGCTTCAATAGCCTTCAATTCCCTTCTTTAACACATTTTCCTGGTATAAGATTTTGCAAGCAACTTTTCTTATACCATTTTCTTAATATTATTGTTTCTATTTTTCAAATCCGGTCCCTATTTCTGGTATAAAAGATTGACATATCATTTTTTTATTCTAGAAATAGAAAAGGGGAGTTTTTACATCCCCTTTCTAATCATCATATCATTATCATTTAATAATGAAAAGTATTGTTTTAAATATCGGAGCGTGCTCCGGAGAAGAGTCCTGTAGGACGTGTGTTATCATCCGGTGCATCCGAATTATTGGAAACTTCTGCGGTCTGCTCAGGCTCTACACTTTGCTGCAGATTCTGTACCAGTTTTTCTTTTTCGGAGGAAAGATTTGTTTCAAAGTTTTCCCATACATCTTCCTTAAAAAAGTCATCACTCGTGGCACCGGCTTCCGTCGCTTCACTACCCGATGCCTCTGTCTGCCCAGCGTCCGATGCTTCAGTCTGTTCGTCGCCTGACACTTCAGTCTTATCACTGCCGGAAGTCTCTGCCTGCTCTTTATCTTTATCTTTTTCCTCTTCCTCGGGCTCAGGAATTCCCTTTTCCGCACGGTAAATCTTCATGAATTCCTTGCCGCTGATGGTTTCTTTTTCAATCAGATACGCTGCCAGTTTATCCATCAGTTCGCGGTTACCGAAAAGAAGTTCTTTGGCTTCGTCATAGCATGCTTTCAGCATCTCCATAACTTCCGTATCTACATCGGCTGCGGTCCTGTCACTGCAGGTCAGTCTCGCACCGCCACCCAAATATTCGCTTTCGATGGTAGCAAGACCCATGAGTCCAAAGCGTTTACTCATACCGAAACGGGTAATCATGTTGGTAACAATGTTAGTGGCCTGTTCGATATCATTTGCCGCACCGGTAGTCACATTGCCGAATACAAGCTCTTCTGCGGCACGTCCGCCAAGGAGACTTACCAGTCTGTCATGCAGCTCTGCTTCTGTCTGCAAATACTTCTCTTCCTCAGGCACGTGCATTACATAGCCAAGGGCTCCCATGGTTCTGGGCACAATGGTAATCTTCTGCACCGGTTCGGAGTTCTTTTGAAGTGCACTGATTAACGCATGACCCACTTCATGATAGGAAACAATCTTGCGCTCTTCCTGACTCATGATGCGGTCTTTCTTTTCCTTACCTACAAGCACCTGTTCAACGGCATCAAATAAATCCTTCTGGGTTACATATTCTCTGCCATGCTGCACCGCATTAATGGCAGCTTCATTAATCATATTGGCAAGGTCTGCACCTACAGCACCACTGGTGGCAAGTGCAATGGCATCCAAATCCACACTTTCATCCAAATGCACATCTTTGGCATGTACTTTCAGGATTTCCACGCGGCCTTTTAAGTCGGGCTTATCTACGATAATTCTTCTGTCAAAACGGCCGGGACGCAGAAGTGCTTTGTCCAAAATCTCGGGACGGTTGGTGGCACCGAGCACCAAAATACCCTTGGAAGTATCAAAGCCATCCATTTCCGACAACAGCTGATTTAAAGTCTGCTCACGCTCTTCATTACCGCCACCGTACTTATTGTCACGGCTTCTTCCGATAGCATCAATTTCATCAATAAATATAATACAAGGTGCATTCTTGGTTGCTTCTTTAAATAAGTCCCTTACACGGGATGCACCCACACCTACATATAGTTCAATAAAGTCGGAACCGGATAGGGAAAAAAACGGAACCTTTGCCTCCCCTGCAACCGCCTTGGCAAGAAGTGTTTTACCGGTACCGGGAGGGCCGACAAGAAGTGCTCCCTTCGGAAGCTTCGCACCGATTTTGGCATACTTTCCGGGATTATGAAGAAAATCCACTACTTCCTGTAAAGATTCCTTCGCCTCATCCTCACCGGCAACATCCTTAAAAGAAATACCGGTTTCTTTCTGCACGTAAACCTTCGCATTACTCTTTCCCACGCCCATGGGGCCACCGCCCTTGGACATTTTCCGGAACAAGAAACTAAGAAGCACCCACATAAGTAAGATAGGCACCACATAGGTCAGTAAAAAACTGATAATCACGCTCGACTGGTCTGCGACCTGTCCCTTTACAGGCACATTATGCTCTAACAGACGGGCTGTAAGGGTATCCCCTTCCTCAATCTTACCGGTATAATAGGTAATAGACGGCATGCCGCCATAGATAAACATCGCCATGCTCTGATTGGTTTCTTCTTTTACGGGAGTAATCAAAATACGGTCAGAACCGATTTCTACGGATTCAATCTCTCCTGCCTCCAACATAGCAATAAATTCATTGTATTCGATTTCCTTCTCTGTCTCGCCGGTCATCATCTTCATAAAACTACTCATCAAAAGCAGCGTAATTAATGAAGCAATCAGAAAGAGAATAATACTTTGCTTCTTGGGATCTTTTCCTCCCTGTCCGTTACCGGGATTATTTCCACCATTATTTCCACCGCCATTTCCGGGGCCATTATTTCCGCTGCCGGAACCGGGTTCGTACTGATTTAAATTATTTTCACTCATAATAACTCTATACTTTCTCCATGTTCTCATAAATAAACTTTATAATTGATTATAGAGATAAAAAAAACATAAATCAATAAGATAATTATGAATTTCTTCTTTAATCTCTAAAACTTTTCTTAAAAAGGCTAAGGACTGTCATACGGCAGTCCTTATCTGTTAATCCATTTCTTCCGTTGTCAAATAAATAACTCCAAGCCAATAATATCCGTACAGCTGTACCTCATCTCCCATGATGTCATAAACCGCATCGGTAATCTCATAAAAATCCTCGTCGTCTAACTCATAGTCTGTACGCACGGTGGCTGTTTTATTCTCTAAAAGCTCATCTGCCAGAATTTCCGCAACCTCCTGAACCGGGAAATAATTATCCGTTATGTGATAATACTCATTTTTTTCACTGTCACCGGTATATTCAGAGAGCACTGCATCCATAAGGAAGTCTTTATTCTCTACCAGAATTCTGTCTCCTACCGCTGCAGGTACATTCATCAGGGCATTAAAGAAATACTCATTATCGTTGTTGGTGGAATCCACAATGTGCCACTCACCGTCAATTTTCACTTTATTCCATGCATGGGCAAGGCTACCGTCCAGGTTACCGGTTACCACAATGGCTTCCAGTCCTGCCGCTCTTGCAAGGAGCTGGAACGCTGCGGAATAACCTGCGCATACGCATTTTCCGTCAATTAACGCTCCATAGGCTGTAAAGGAATCCTTAAATTCATCATCCGTATATTGATAGTCATGCTCTGCCGCATTGTCAAGGGCATCGTAATCGTAAACCACTGTATCACAAAGGTACTGGTTAATAGCCAATTCCTTTTCACGGTCCGTCATATCGTCGGTAATAATTTCTGCAATAATTTCTTCTACCTTATTCCGGATTTCTTCCTGTTTCTCTGCCTGATCCTCCAGATTTTCTTCATAGACAATCCTGATTTTCTCACCGTTTTTACTTATTCTGTAGCCTTTAATTCCTAAAATCAAGGGATTCTGGTAATAGGCTTCTAAGAATGCATCATCGAGAACTCTGGTATCCCTTGCCTCCGGGAAGTCATCCAGTTCGATAACCGAAGCACCGCCCAGCATGTTGGTTGCAAGGTATTCCGATAGAGCACTGTTTGCGAAAACCTCTGTGTCCACCTTACGGATTTCCTGAATACCGGATTTATCAGGCACAGCAAATTGAAGGGCAAATTCAGGCGCCACATCACCGGATTTTCTGGTAAGGGCTGCTTGTCTTTCTGCCAAAAATGCCATATCCTCTTCAAACTTTGCCTCGTCATAGTACGAAATGGTATATTCATAGTAAAAGGGGGTTCCCTGTACATGATAGGGAACATGCAGACAGGGCACTGTCTCTCCTCCTACAACCTCTCCCGTTTCCTCGTCCAACAACATAAAACGTTCGTTTTGGATATAGCCATTTTCCGTATCATATTCTACTAACTTTGAAACTGTGTATCCGTCACACATGGTTACATAATCATATACCGGCCACTGCTCTACAGACTCATACGTACTGAAGGAATTTACTATTCCATTTTTCTTCCTTGTATGACTCGCCGGTGCATAGGGAAGGTTCGGTGCCAGTTCTTCATTGGTATACACATTGCTGATCATGGAAGTGCCTTCCTGATTTACGGCAATGACACAAATTCCATTGTAAGTCGTATATTCCCCTTCGGGATAGTATGGAATGTCAGGCTCCCCATAGTCTTCCAAATACTTGTCATAACTGGATTCATTGTTCCAATCATCTTGGGAAAGTTTAAATGTTTTAAAATGGGTATTAGTAGTCGTCCAGGAATCAAATTCTGCAGGTTCTGTGGTCCATGACAATTCATCCGTGATACCAAGCACCTTCATACTGCCATATCCGATTTCGTTTGTTCTGGAAGTCCGGCAAACCATGTATTCATCGGCGCCTTCCACCTCATTCCAATAGAAATTGGGCCTTCCATCCTCAGTGATACTATAATTCAATTTGGGAGTATCTTCTATTTCACCGGCAAAAGTAACAATGCTCACTTCCGGCTTTTCAAGGAGTTCTCCCGTTTCTTTGTCCCGGTAAGATGCCAGATACGCAGTTCCTAAATTTCCCCAGCTGGTTCCTGCACCTTTGTCAAATAAATAGTATAAATTATGGGGATATTTCGAAACCGTCTCCACGTCCAACCCAAGCATACTAATTTCGCAGGGGCTTTCTGCTTCTGAGGGGCCCATGATAAAAGTTTTTGTCTCTGCATCAAAAGAAAATTTACATCCCAATGTCTGTGTCAATGCCGGATCTTCATAAAGGGCAAACACTTCTGTCCAATACTCAATCCCTAATTCTGTTACATCATAGCCCAGCTCAAATGTAATCTGCTGGGTTCTGGCAACATCTTCTATGGGTTCCACAAGGGTATAATTGTATAAATTTCTGTCAGCATATTTTTCATGCAGCCCTGCTGCCAGTTTCTCAGTAGTGATGTACTCCCCTTCTATCTTTCCATACTCTTCTTCACTTTCAACAGGAATCGCCTCATCGCTTTCCTGTCCGCCGGGTTCTGTAACAGGACTTTCATCCTTTGAAGCAGTTCCTAGGGATACCTGCGCCTGCTGCACTTCATCTTTTCTGTTTTGTACTCTGTTAAAAATCACTGAGCCGATAATAGCAACGATGAGCAGCAATGCAATTAGCATAGCCGGACGACGACGCTTCCACTTTATTCCCAGTTCTTCTTTTTTCTCTATGGTAAGTTCTTTTTTTTCTATAATAATCCGTATATAGTCATTTTCAAATCTCATGTTTTTCCCTTTTTACAAACTATCCTCTAAAAGTTCTATAAATTCCTCTTTATCTGTTATATCGGAGCTGTAAACCGTTGCCCCTCCTTCTGTTTCACAATAGGCCTTAAAGTAGCCGCTCACTCCATCTTCACACAATATAATTTCTGTATCATTTATAACTATTTCTTCTCCGCCTTTAAATTCCGGCGGCATTTCATCTACTGCTTCTTTTGTCAACTTCGATTGATTTACAATCGGATTTTTTTCTATGGAAATAATTCCCGGCTCATGCTCTGAAAGCTGTATCTGTGGCTTTTTCTCTTCCTGCTTTACGTTCAAGTTTAAGTGTGGGGCAGCAACAGGATATATAATCATCAAAACAAGAACCGCTGCCGCTACGGATAAAGCACGAAAGGAAAGGATTTTTGCTTTCTTTTTTTCTTTCTGAAGGCGCATCTCTTCTTTCATTGCCTGTTTTGTTCTGATTAACAATTCATCCGGAACATGTATCTGCGATACTTCTTTTTGATATTGTTCTTTCATAAAAAGACCACTCCCTCCAGCATCTCTTTTAGCATTTCCCTTGCCCTAAAAAGCTGCGATTTTACTGTACTTTCCTTTTGTTTTGTAGCCCCTGCTATCTCTGTAACAGATAATTCTTCAAAATAAAACAGGTGTATAGCAATCCGGTATTTTTCCGGCAGACTCTTTACTGCCGTCAAAACAGTCCCGTCTCCTTCTGCCGATTCATAACCGGTCTCCACCACCTGAATCTCTTGTGTTTCTTCCATGCAGGATACGTTCTTATTCCAATACTGCTCAAAATGTTTTTTGGCACAGTTGGTAGTCACTGTAATCAACCATGCTTTCACGTGATCCCAGCTTTGAAGCTTGTCTATATGTTTCACCAAACGGATAAATACTTCTTGAAAGATATCTTCTGCATCTGTCTGATTTTTTACCCGGAGGAGTGCAAGCCTGTACACCATATCGGCATACCGGTCAATTGCCTCCTCCGCAGTAATTTGTTTTTTGTTCTCATTCATCTTTGGTTCCCCCACTCGGCATCAAGTTACCTTTTCTCATTATACCTTATGAAGGGAATCTTTGCATTATTTTTCCATAGAGGATATATAATTATCTAATCTGGCCTGTTGCTATAATGCCATCCAGTACCACGATAGCGTCTTCCTCTGCACCTTCCGTCTGCATTGCCATGAATGTATATACATCATGATCTGTAGCAATTACATAGATAACACTCTGTGCACTTTCGCCATCTATTTCTACCGCATAGGAAATCTTAGCAGCTTTGCCAAGAGCTGTATCGCAAATTTCTGCTGCATATTCTGTCACTTCTGCTCCCATATCTGCCGCAAGTTCCTCTTCGGAATACTCATCGATAACTGCCTGTAAATCTACAGTTTCATCATAGCTTAAATATTCTTCTGCAATGGCAATCATACAACCGGAGAATGCCATATCACCGTCAGGAGAATATACTCTTGTCTCATAATCGGACATATCGCTATCTTCTTTCCATCCCATGGGAAGTTCAAACAAAAAGCTACCTGTTGAATATGTATTTTCTGTTTCATTTGCCGCATAATTGGTACGTTTCTGTTCTGCTCTGTCCTTATCCCAGTCAATATCAAACTGATAGAACTGTTCTAACTCTTCTATAAGGAAGTCTGTCTTTCCGGTAGTTTCTGAGTCATCAATTTCTACTGTTACAAGAACGGTTTCCCCATTTTCCAATTCAACAAGATAATATGTGGTAAATACTGTGAAATATTCTTCATCCCATTCATTGTATTCACAATATTCTACAATAGCTGTAACCGCATCATTCTCAAGAACTTCCACATCGCCAATTACTAAGTCCTTGTATTCCGCTGTGTAGAAAGGATCATACTGGTTTTCAAGATGATATGCAAGATTTTCTTCCGGCAGGTAGTCTTCTTCGTCATATCTGATATAAGGTTCTAATTCGACTCTGAAATTTACTCCCATGGAGTTTGCATATGCATAGTCACCGCTTGCTGTTGCATAATCATCATCAGGAATATATACGGTAAGTTTCTTTCTTTCCTTTTTGCCTGTCTCTTCGTTTTCTTCTGTATCTGTCATAAGAAGTTCTTCATAAAGGTATTCAAATCCTTCATATCCTTCTACATCATCACCACCAAGTACAGGACCGTCGCTCTTCTTGGATTTCTTTTCTTTTTTCTTTTCGCTTTCATCAGCCTCTTCTTCATCCTCAGTTTCCTCTTCTTCATCGGATTCTTCTTCAGCTTCAGCATCTTCTTCGTCTTTGTCTTTTTTCTTCTTAGCCTCTTTTTTGTCTTCGTCCTCGTCTTCGGCTTCTTCCTCGTCCTCGTCTTCAGATTCCTCTTCCTCTGCGCCTGCAAATGTTTCCATTAACTTGTCAGAATCGCAGCCTGTCAAAGCTGTCATTAACATTCCGAGCAATAAACACAAAACAACTCTCTTTTTCATCTTCCTCTTCCTCTCATCGTATTTTTTGCGTTTCTACCTTTAATACCTTTCAGGTACATAAAAGGTTGCATCATTTGAAAAATTTTTTCAAAAATTTTTAGTTTCACTATGCATCTTACACGTGGTTATGTATAAATGTCAATATTTACAACAAAAAAGGCGTGTTTACACACACCTTTTGTCCTTCTTTCTTTTATTATGTATGGTTTCAGTCAGTGCCATAAAAAACAAAGTCCAATGGACAGCTAGCACCGACAAAGCCCACATTGTCTTCTGACAAAACAGAAATACCAATTCTACAAAAAACTGAGCCGTATATATTTGCTTTATTTTCTTATTAAAATATACCCTTTCGTTTTCTGTAATAGGCTTACTCACTACCAGTATTGGGGTATTCCGAAAAATGTATGGCAATACTACAATTTCAGATAAAAACATCCATCTTCCTATATCTCTATCACCAATATAACGTACTAGGACAGTTGCAACTATCAACATGCCTGCTGATACGCAAAAACAACCTATACTACTTTTGGCATGGTATCCCCCAACATACCCACGAATCATCAAAAAAGCTATTGTAAAAATAGTCACTATTGCATATGAATCAAAAATTATTGCAATTAATATAGAAGCAACTATATTAACACAAAATTCAAATAGCATTTGATATCCATATAAATATACGTTTCTGTCTTCCTCTTTTAATGAACCTGTACTTATTTGATGATCCACTATTTTTTTTACAGTTTGTTCAAACATCTTTCCTACATGAATTTTCTATATTTATTTGCTTCTGTAGGAAATTCGGGCTGGCGATAAAACCAATAACAACACTGCTGTGCATTCATCACAACAACCGCTAAGGCCATACAATTTAATGCACCCCACACACTTTTCTTCTTCATAAAATTAACAATACCTCTCATAACAATGCCTCCTAATTTATAATAATTTGTATCAGACAACGTCATTATAAATTTGAGAATTCACTATTATAGAAAATCCGAGATAATTGTCGTTTTTTATATGATTTTTGTATCAATCACTTCCATAAGTATGTTTTAAAAATTTTGATTCGGCAATATTACAATGGATGTAAATATTCCATCTTCATAAATGCTCTCAAGATACCCACCATATTTCTTGGCCGCTTCGTTTACATTCTGTATTCCAAACCCATGCGATATCGCGTCAGTTTTATTTGTTACGATAACATTGTTCTTCTTGCTTATTTCTTCCACATAGTTATTTACAATCTTTATAATAGAAAAATTTTGGTCATTTTGGGAAAACATATATACCTTTATAAAACCTTCCGCACACTTTGATGCCGCTTCTAATGCATTATCCAATAAATTACCCATAATGGCAATTAAATCTATATTTTCTATTCTCTCCACCATAAACTCCGGTTCGATTTTTATCTTGATATAAATATCTTTTTTTTCGGCCTCTTTCTTTTTTTCATTTAATATCGCATTTAATACTGTATTTCTGCATAGCATCTCTGTTTCTGCTTCCGACACTTTTACCTGTAAATCAGATAAAATATTTACTATCTGCTTGTTGCTATTGCTCGCAGCCAATTCACCAATAGCCCTCATATAGTGCCGGATATCGTGTAAAAATTTGGCATGTTCCTGATTTACATTTTCTATTTGTTCATATCTTTTTTCTTCCATTTCAAGTTTTGTGATTACTATTTCCTGCTGCCTAAGTTTCTCCATAGATACAGAATATCTGTCAAACACATAAAAAATCAGTAAATTCCCCATTATTACTAACATAATGCTGCTCAGTAATAGTATGTGCACAAAACGGCTACTATCAAAAATAATATTCAGATATGCTAAAGCAACCATAATGCCAATGGTAGATATCGGCACTATAGAATATAACATTACATCTGATATTTTCATTTTTTCAAAGGAATTATGAGAAATTGTTTTAACATATGTAAGTAAGACAAATGCGATTAGCTTTGTACAAAGCATAGAGAGTATTGCCGTATCCATTGAACTATCCATTTGCCCTAAAGAAAAGTTCGACGGATGTGACATAAAGACAATCCATAAAAATTCACTGCCTATCATTATAACGGTTGCCACAATGTAGCAAAAAGTTTTTTTTAGAAAAGTTCCGCAAAACATGCCTGCCAGTAATGAAATGTAAATAACCTGCATCGCCACAATATTAAGGCCGGAACTGCCAAAAATATTAACACATCTAACACACGCAGCTGTTCCCAGAACAATCGCTGCCGTGGCAAACCTTTTTCTAAATATTTCTCTTAATGGAAAAAAAGCCGCAAAAAAATCAAACATCAGATATGCTTCAAGAAGACATACAAAAATTTGAATTAGTTCAAAAATTAATTTCATTTACTCACCCTTTGTATTTTGCTGACACAAACTTCGCAAATGCTCTTTGGAACTCCTTAGAACGTGACCGGGAAATAGTAAGTTCCGTTCCATCAATCAGCCTTACCGTATGTCGACTTGTATGTACAATGTAGGACATATTAATGATATAACTGTTATGTGCACGTACAAATCCACACTTTTCGTCAAATATCTTCTCTAATTCGTTTAAGCTCATGCTTACCCTTAGAACTTCATTCGGATAACGTTCTTTTAGTTTTCCAAATGCAAATACTTCACAGGATTCGTGTCTAATTGCTATATATAGAATCGATTCCGGATACACTCTGATTTGATCTTTTCCGGAAGTATATTTACACATAACATACGGATAATTTTTTCTTGCTTTCATTTCCTCAACAATCTCCGCCATCTCGGAAATCATTTCTTCGTCAGAAAAACTTTTTAGCAAATATCGGAATGGATTGGCTTTGAAAGATGTGGATGTAGGTTTCACAACTCCCGAACAAAAAACAAGTAAAAATTTCTTATCGGCCATTCTTAAATTCATTGCTGTTTCGTATCCATCCATCTTATCCATCTGCATGTCTAGAATCACAACATCAAAATCAAATTCAGGATGTAAAAACAACTGCTCTCCCGAGCAAAAACCATAAAACAACAGTTCACTCTGAGTTACCAGTTTTGTAGATAATATTATCTTTTTCAAATATTCAATATACTTACTATCATCTTCGCAAATCGCTATTTTGTACATTATTCTTCCCTTGGTAATCTTTCTCTCATTACTTTCTATTGCTTTTATTGCTGTACTTTAGCATTACATCTAATACCTCAAATATTCTATCCTGCTCTTTTTTAGGTAAATATTGAATTCTCTTAATATACTCAGACATTCTTATTTCATACCCTCTATTCAGGACACCTTCTAATATTTCATCCGAAGTCGAATCTAATGCATTTGTAATGTGAATAAAGGTTTCCAATTTTGGAATCTTTTCCCCTCGTTCTATCATACCCACGTAGGCAGTGGTCAAATCTACTTTCTCAGCTAACGTGCTCTGCTTCCAAGACTTTGACAAACGCTTTTCTTTTATATTTTGACCAATACTTAACCAATCCATTAAATCGCTCCTATTAGTTGCTGTGATGTACAAATAGTGTACCCCACAAAGCACCTTATCAAAAGCAACTATATGGAAGTCATATTAACTGATAGTATGTATCTTAAACCTTTTTTTCATTTTTTTCAATGAAAATTATTTTTATCAGTATTATTTCATTTATATCATACTATTCTCATAAAATTATGATACTCTACGTTTTTGCTGTTTTTTATTGAAAATTAGCAAAAAGTGAGGTGATACCCGTATCACCTCACTCTGACGTTCAATCGTTTTGAGCAGGGAAAGATAACATCCTGCTTGATTGATTCTGTCTTTATATTTTATGTGCTAATTTATAAATTATTCTGCTATACATAAATGACCTTCCCAATCATGGGGAAAATTCATTTCTTTTAATTGGATAATATCTTTATAATCATCTAACAGTTTCTTTAACTCTTCAACAAACATCTTCCATTCCGCATCTGTCGGTCTTAAGTACTTCATTGCAAGGACCATCTGATACAAACCGCAATGCCCTGATATTGGTACGATTTTATCTACATCCGGTATTTCAGGCATCGTATTAATTGTCCTGCTATATATTCTTGAATTATGTGCACATAAATTCCTTAAAATTACAGTTGCATGAATCCAAGATGATAGCATTTTCAACGAAGGAGATACTTCATTTCCTTTTGCACTTATGTACTTATAATTTTCGGCCAGCTTTTTATAGGTTTCTCCCTTTTTTCCTGTCCTCAGATTTTTAATCACTTTTGACAATGTTCCAAAGGACATAATCTCTACCGCTGCCCAAAGAGGTATTTTACCATCATGATGTATATAATTGTGCTTTATAAATACATCATTAGAGCGATTAATTTCTGCACTAATCGAAGAGAGATTCTGCCAGTATATCTTTTTATCAGAAAACGCTGTAGGGTCCATTAGTATTAATGAATCACCATGCACCAGTAATGCCTCCGTTAGACGAACCCTCAATGCCACCTCCGTTTTCGAAGTCATCGCAAATAATAAATGTGATAACTTCATATCAAACTGATACATCCTATAAATTGCAGAAAATTTAGTACCTGCCATATATGTTTTCGACTTATTATCATACAATTGATAACAGTAACCCCTTAACCTGTAATATCCGATAGTCGTTAATGCCTCTTTCACTTCCTCCTCTGATTCAATCAGCATCCCGGCATCCTTGTATGAGTCTATTTGTTCTTGTAGTGTTAAGATTCTTTTGGGATAATCTTTCATATGTACCTCTACTAATAAAAAGTCCCACCGGGTTGCGCATAGTAAAACCAGAGGCGTGGTGGGTTCTGTTAGTTAAATTATACAATATCATCAGGTTTTGTCAAGCGTATTTTTGTATACTTTTTTATGTCATTTTCTATTGACAACTTTCCACCATAAATTCGTTTTATTCATAAGTGGTTATAACACAAACCAATTGTTTTTGTTTGTATTTACTCGATTTTTGTAACTTTTTATGGAAAAATAGTACAAAAACGCAAGGAGAAACTATTATGAATAATTTACAAACCAACATTGAACTGTATCTGTCCTTTTGCCAATTGCAAAAAAGGTTAACCCCAAAAACCATAAACGCTTACAAAACAGACTTAAAACAATTTTCCTTAAAGGTAACCCCCACTACGCTTCAAGACATTACCCCTACTATATTAGAGGATTTTATTTCTTATGCGCACGAAAACTATGAACCCAGGACTGTCAAACGAAAAATCGCATCCTTAAAAGCTTTTTTCAATTATCTTGAATATAAAGAATTGATTGAGAAAAACCCATTCCATAAGATTCATGTCAAATTTCGGGAACCTATCATTTTACCTAAAACAATTCCTCTGTACACAGTAGAATCTTTTCTGAAGACACTTTATCAATATCGAGATATTGCCAAAACAAATTATCAAAGACGAAATGCTTTACGCGATCTTGCTGTTTTTGAACTCCTATTTGCTACCGGTATGCGTATTTCGGAATTATGCTCTTTAAAGAAAAATGATGTCAATCTGTATGACGGAATCATCCTAATCCACGGAAAGGGTGCAAAAGAAAGATGTATGCAAATAGAAAATAGTAGTATCCTCCATATTCTACGCGAATACGAACAAGAGTTTTATGATGAAATTCACAATACAAATTATTTTTTTGTCAATCAAGCCGGTCATGTCTTATCCGATCAAACGGTACGTAGAATGCTAAATAAATATTGCTCCATGGCTGCAATCTCATTACATATCACTCCCCATATGTTTCGACACACTTTTGCAACGAGTCTTTTAGATGCAGGTGTTGATATCAGATATATTCAAGAAATGTTAGGGCACAGTTCCATCAATATAACAGAAATATATACCCATGTTGCAATGTCCAAAAAAAGGGATATTCTTGCCACTAAACATCCACGGAAAGATTTCAATATCTAATTTTACGAGGTAGTCCTCCTATTCTATTTTTAATTGATAATACATGATTATCTATTAAAAATTGCCAAGGAGGAAAATATGAATACATCTACTAGCTTTATCATATCAGTAGACTCATCTTTTGAAATGACAAATAACTTTTTTGAACATTTGTTACAAAACGAATTTGCAAAAAAATCAGAGATTGTTGTTATTTTGGATGCTATCACAAACACTGATATTATCAAGTATCTAAAAAAATTAGCTGTTTCATATAATAACCTAAAATTATATTTTTCAGATACTAAATTGGGGTATGGAAAAGCAAACAACTATGCTGTGCGGCAATCACAAAATGATATTTTATATTTTATAAACACAGATGTTTTTGCAGATAAGGAGTGTTTTTCAAAAATGTATTCAGCATTAATGACTCCCAATGTTGCATGTGTACAACCATTGCTTATTTGGCCACAAAATAATAGAATTCAATGTGCAGGAAGTACATTTGGTCCCTATTATAAGAAGCATCTTTTTGCTGGACGAACACTAGATAGTATAGATCTTTCTGACTATCCTCAGGATAGACCAGCATTAACGTCAGCGTTATATGCTATGAGAAAAGATGATTTTTTTTCATACGGAATGTTTGATGAATTCTACTATAACAAATTAGAATCCTTTGAACTTTCTTTAAAATTAAGTTTAAGCGGGAAACGTTGTTTGTGTATACACGACGCAACTGCCTATCATTCCCAAGGTACAGGTAGAAATCAATATTACTTTGACTTCTATCAGCAAGAAGCTTATTTTTGGGTGAAAATGGGAGCGCAGTTTAAAACTGATATTTATAACCATTATAAAAGACAATTATCTGAAGAAATGTTAAAAAACACTTATTATGCTATCTCAATATGCCATGTTCGAACAGCTAAAGAAACAATTGAACAATTAGGTATTTCATATTTGGATTATTATGAATTAAATGGATTATCTCCTAAAAACATAAATTTGTATGAATTACTTCCATATTCATTACACAAACTTGAAATGCCTTTACTTTTCTTTGTTGAAAATATCATGGATTTGACAAAAAATAAGCACTGGTTTGAAACCAGAAATTGCAAAGATAAAGACCTAGTTATTGATACATATGGAAATTTACTTTATGCAAAACAAATATAATTAATACATATACATCAGATTATTTCCATTAATATGTATATAATACTTTGGTTCTTTAAAACATAATGGAGTTCACCAAGTTTAGTATGGGCTTCTTACAACCAGAGGACTCAGTTGATAGTTTCTACAGAAGAGTGACTCTACTAAACTTGGAATACCCCATATTCTTACCAAATGCGAGAATCTAGAATAAAATTGTTTGGGGAAGAACCAGAAGTTTTTTCAAAGCCAATTATAATATTGGCGCACTTTTTTAATTGTGTATTATGGTAATGGATGTTTTTGTAAGTATCCCCCAATTCATCAAACAGTTCTAAACACTTTTGCGAACATTCTATAGATTGAACTAAATCTCCATTTTTATAATATATAGCACCTAGAATATGATGTACTAATGCTTGATGGCGTTTCCCGCTTGCAATAGTTGTGTTTTTTATCAAAATATAATTGACTTTTTCTAAAAGCTCAGTTGCTTTGTAGTTGTCAGACAATAACATTATAACTAAAATCTTCATTTGTGTTCTCGTGTAGGACTGAATATATCTTTTTTCTTTCATAGTGTGAGAGATTTCTTTTAACTTACGCGTATCATAAGACTTGCATTGTAATACTTCTATAAAAGCAAGTTCGCTTAATGCATCCAATAAACGGCGTGTTTCATTTTTTTCTTTAAAAATTTTTATTGCCTTTTCTAATAGCTTTTTTGCTCGTATTATATCAATATTATAAGTGGATTTTGCATAGTCCATATGTGCAAATCCTTCGTATTCCTTTAAACAAAGTTCTTTTGCCTTGTCACATGCTGTCTTATAATCATCTTCCGTACCAATTCCTAACATAAAATTACAAAACATCCTACGATTATAATAGTTTAAATAGCCATATTTATATACCTTTGATTTGTTTTTTGCACTATCATCAAAATTCCATATTTCATGCATTTTTTTTAAATCCAAATCAGCTTTCTTTATATTCAGCATCCATAAATTGTTATTAATTGTTTCGGAGTATGTTTCTAATAATATATCATCAGGCATAATCATTGTATTAAATTTATAAACATCTTTTATTTTTTCAAATATTTCATTTGATTGTTCATATGATGTGGTATATTTATAACAATTTCCCAAAATAAATAAATTTCTAACATCTCTATAATCGTAATCTCTTAAGTCCTTGTTATTTTCTTCTTGAATCTTTTGGGCAATTTTTTCAGCTGCATAATAACTAGCACTGTCATGCAACTGCTCTCTAAACTCTTCTGCAATCAAACGATACTTCCAAAAATATTTACCACCTAAGGATACTAAATAGTAATATCCGTCGCTTTGAGAAAAATATTGCTTTTCAATACAAAATAAGATAAATTCAACAAGTTTCTTTGTATAAGTATTATTTCCTTTATCACGAAAACTGTCTAATAATATATCATGAAAAGGATATAATTTACCTGCTTTTTCTTTTATAATACGCTTTTGACATAAAGTTGAAATTTCTTCATAAATAGATTCATCAAAAAAATCAATAAGAGCCCCTATGTCTACACCGTTTTCGAGTTTGTATACAAAGTAAAAAACAGTACTCTTATTAT
Source organism: Lachnospiraceae bacterium (assembly GCA_045586385.1). Lineage (GTDB taxonomy): Bacteria > Bacillota > Clostridia > Lachnospirales > Lachnospiraceae > Suilimivivens. The sequence continues at coordinate 25,307 of JAZNAE010000011.1, read as the reverse complement.
ATTCTTTCAACAAACTGCTTTTGATTTTACCTTTTTCTGTATAATTTATTTTCTTTAAAATCGCTGACACCTCTACAGATGTATCAATAATGTCTAATTCTTTAATATAGTTAAATTTTTCTTTTAATGCACACAGAAAATTATATAAGTATAGTGCATTAAATGATGGTTGTTGATTTTGTACTATTGAAACTATTGTAGAAACATCTCCAAAATTAAGTTGGATAGAACTTTTTATGTCTTGGAGCGACAACTGCTCAAGTTTTCGAACACAACAGGCATTTATGCGTAAAAATTCATCCAAACACTTTAAATTCGAAAGAGCATCGCGAGTAAATAAAAAAATTCGTTTATTTAAACGCTGATTACTACACCATTCTAGAATTATTTGAAATAGTTCAGCAACCTCAGATGATATTTTATGTATATCATCTATATAAATCTGTTGTTGTAAAAAATATTGTTCCAAAAATCTACTATCACTTTTTGTACAATATTCAATCAGTTTTTCATGTGTTATTACTGAACTAAGCCCAATATTAATCTCTGTCAAAACATCCTTAATTGTGGAATGAAAATTCAGTTGTTCTAAATTATCCATATCTAATTCCCAAATACCGCCAAAATGACAATAGATAAAAAGCTTATAGCAAATTATAAAATCGCTATCAGGATTTCCGGTAAAACTTAATGCTATTGACGAAAAAGAATTATTTTCATTATTGCGTAGCATATTTAAAATATGAGTTTTTCCACTCCCAGCTTCTCCTACAATTAAAAAAATTAAATTTTGGAGATCATTGGATTTAATAAAGAAATTGATATCATTTAGTAATTTAATTTGTGAAGATATAACTAATTTAGGTTTATACAAATCCAATACCCTAATTCCTTGCAAGATATATTTTTTAACACCCGTTTCACCTTTAATACATATTTGATATTCCTTTTTTTCTGATTTCACTTTTACAGGTACAAAAAACGCATTATTTCCTTTTTCTACCGATAGATTAGTGAGGTTAACATTCATATCTGAATAATTTTTTGAAGGAATAATGTCATTGTCAAAGACCAGTTCGACTCGTTGCCTTTCAGACGATAAAAAGCGAATATAAAGAATATACTCCTTATTTAATTCCAAAGTAGATAAATTTATAAATTGATTACTGTCATTATTGTATTTGTCAAAAAAACATACTTCTTCAATACTATCTATAATCAAACGTTTTTGGGCATTACATGTATTAAAGTATTTTTCTTCAATTTTGGGATTGTCAGATAACCAATCTTCTATTTCTTCACCATTAATATAACATAATCTTAGATTATCACAGCGTTTTGCAAAAACATCAGCCCTTCTTTTATAATCGTCGCTTATATACGCATTTGTAATAAATGCTATAATAACGACATGACCATCCAGCAAGCTGGAAACTAATGTTGAATCCAAATGACTTTTTGGAATACTTTTATTTATATTGATCGAATATTTGGCTTCATACCAATATTTTATTGTAGTACCAAATGGAAGATTTGAAATTGCACTTTCACCATCCTTATTTCCATCCTGTGTCAATTTTGTTTTCTGCCATATTAGACCAGGATAATTGTTTATCATATATTCATATGCAATATCCTCAAAGATTTTATTGTTGATTTTCTGCCAATTTATCATATGTGCCACCTATATATAAATGTTTTAATAGATAATCATGTATTATCATATAATAATTTGCTTCCCTTTACCATAGAATTTCCATTTCACTACAATAAGTAAAGACTTTTATACTAATTATTTGGCCCTATGTATGGAATATCCGATATCTTTACCTCCACGTTACTAAGCCAATATTTACTCTTGCAGAAGCGCTCTATTTGTTCTGCTATCCGTTCTCTATCATATGTAGGGGCAACTATAATTTCTTCTATTGGCAAATGCCCTGAGCAGAATATGCTTATATTACCCTTTTGGGAACGCTCTTTTTTCAGCTGCTGAATCCTCTCAAATAGTTTATAATATTGTTTCTCCTGATCTGAACCTTCTGGAATCCATATATCTCCCCGATCATCTATAAGTTCTAAAAGTTCATCGTCCGTATAATTATTTAGCTTTGTACTACATTTATGCCACATCTGTCCTACGTCTCCACTCTTAATTACAATATAGGGTACCTTAACACCATTTGTAAGAGTTCTAAATCGCACACATTCAGATAAGTTCCCTTTAACATTGGCAAATGCAAGGCGCAACTCTTTCTCTTCATAAAACATCCCATTCTTTATATATGGCAGTACATCATCCAACGCAACCTTAATTCCTGTTTCTTTCTCTTTAAGTTCGATAGTACGTATAATTTCTGCTTTTTTCATTTCTGATTGACTTTCCGTCTTTATCGAAGACATAATATATAATACAGGCAAAGGTGTGTTTTCATACACTTCATACTTGTGCGTTTTATCAAAATCTGCATGTAGAATACTATATTTTTGTATTCCATTCAATCTCAATTTGATAGCTGCTCCCCCTTGAGGACAATATCCTCTCCATTGGCTTAGCGCATCACCTTCACTACAAAAACACACAATATAATCATCTCTCATATGCAGATTATCCAGCTTAAGCATTCTTTCTTCCATTGCATCATTTGAAAATCTAACATTAGATGCCCAAATAGAATCCCCTTCTAAAATATTAAATAAGACCTCTAACGACGTATAATGACTATATGAGAATTTATTATGAACACTAACTTCCTTCTTCATCTCATATGATAAAATATCCCAAATAACATCCCATTTGGTTTTTTTCATATCTTTTGTTCTCCTTTTGCTTCTTATTCAAGTATTTTTTCTATTCTATTTATTATATCTTCGCTTCCCTTACATTGCATATCTACACGATGATAAATTACAATATTATCCTCTTCTTCCGAATTATATAAACTACAATATTTCTTTTTCCAGTTATTTGTAATACTCTCCGCATCCCCTTCAGTAGAATACAAAAAACACTTATGATTTGCTTTCAGCTGATAGTATAATTCCATAGACAATATCCGTTTGGATACACTGTAGTCCTTAAGGTCATCCCAAATTAATCCCAAATCAATTCCAATATTAGCTCCCTTAGGAATCTCCATTTTATTTATCAATTGGCTGACCAATTCTTTTGCCTCTAAGTACTCCTCAGACTCCTCATTTTCCAAATTGTTTTTACTCCAACAATCTAATATTTTTTGAAATAATTCCTTATCTTCTTTAATAGAGTCCGCTTTATAAAGTATTTTTGCAAAATTACGAATTAACTCTTTATTTTTCTTGAAAGTCACATTTGGCTCTCCTGCTGCATCCACATTACGGCATTGCTGTCTAAAATACCCATGCAATTCATCATTAAAATTCTCCTCATCCTCTTGTGTCCATAAAGCCTCTGATCTAGGTGACAACGATGCATTCCCAAAAATAATAATTTTCGACATTATTCCCGGTTCTTCCGAAGAAAGTTTCCAAAATTCCGAAATAATTCCATGTACCACGTAAATCATTTGTTTTGTGCTGTCATCTATCCAATATATTGTTTTACTCATTATCTTTTACCGCATTTAAAACCGGTAATCTGGTTTCAAAAAATAATCCTTTCTTTTCATTTTCTTTTTCATATTCTACGTATTCAAATTGACATTTTGCTTTTATATTAGGGTTTAATTTTTCTACATATCGTTTTGTCGCCAGCATGGACATGTGACCATCCACATAATCTAAAGGATCTGCTAATCGCTTTTTAATAATTTCATTTCTGTCTTTCCAGTCTACAAGATTATTTGCAATTTTTTTAACCGGATTACGAATAACTAAATAATCTACGTTAGCATCTTCTGTTTTTTCCCTAAACATCTCCACTTGACAGCATGCTCTTTCGTATTCCGTAATTAGTTCTTTATCATTTTTCACTTTTGCTTCTGCTAACTCTCCTTCAATTTCAAGGAACCTGTCTACCCTCAACAAATAATCCGCCCGATCTGATTGGTATTTAATTGCAGACATAAAAATATCAATCAAAATACATTTAAAGTATTCGAGATTATAATATCCCTCGTGACCTTTAATAAACTCCGCATCATTTAATGTTTCTTCTTTTTTCACATGAATAATTTCATATAAGAACTTAAACCTCCCATCAATATTACTTTCGTTTGTTTGTTCCATTCCCAGCCTGCTGAATTTATCCAACTTTTTCTTAAAAAGAGCTTTACTACAGCCAGCCTTATCTTGTTGTAAGTAATAATCCGGTACATTAACATCTTTTTCTATCAATTCGTAAGACGTTTGAAAACTTCTGTTAAATATTTTAGCAATTTGTCCATTTACATAATTTCTTAAAAGTAGCCACCTCGCAATAGTATCAGTATCTTTCTTTAAAACTTTATATTTTTCTATTATCTCTGGTCTTACAAATATCTCAACAGATATTTCATCATCTGCTGTAGTATTATGACTATTGGCCTTTTCGTGTGAAACAATATTTTTCTCGCTTAGTTTTCTTGCATATTGTGCAAAAATATCTCCCGAGAAATCTTTTTCTAAAAATCTCAAAATTCTATTTCTAAATGTAAGTATATCCCTTAATATAAATCTTAAAATGAAAAAATCATTTTCTTTTTTGCTTACACTTAAATATAAAAATACTCTCTGGATTCTTTGCAAACTTCTTCCGGCTGACTCAATCATTTCATAATTAGGATTATCAAAAAAGATGATAATATATGGCCTTTGATTCTCTTCGCCTCCATTTTCAGAAATCATATACCCATTTTTTTCTAATTCAAACAAAGTATCATCACTTCTTACTAATGCATTCACAATTCTGTCCTTTATTTCAAATCTTGTCGCAGCCAATCCCATATCACGGTTATTAAGTTGTTGACTAACAATATCCAATCTCTGAATTCTTTCCAGCTGTTCTTCCTCATCCATGCTCTCAGTAACTAACGCAATATTAATATCATCCTTTAAAACATAATATTTTTCATTAATTATTCCAACAATTGAATCTAACAAATCATCATATTTTTGACTAACTGAGTCCGAATCTTTTTCATCTATGCCAAAATCTTTATTAACATCTAACAACTTAAATAGCATTTTCTCTGATTCAAACACTTTTTCTGAATTATCAGTATTGATTTTAAACTTTTCTAAGCACCTTTTTTCCCTCCAATAATCCATGAAATACTTATCTTCAATTTTTTCGTTTTCTTTGCCCGTGGAATAATCTTCCTCTATTCCATCAAAGTTTATGCCTGTGCTATGCAAAAACAGCTCATGGCAAAATTGATAAAAATAAAAATCCTTTTTCTCCGGCTCTTTTTTCCCTGTAACAGTTTCATATAAAAATTGCGGCCTATATACCATATTGTTGGAATTCTTTTCTAAAACTTCCCTATATTCCTCTCCACACAAATATAAATATTCTAACCAGAGTTCTCTGGTTTCATCTGCATTGCTCGCAATTAAACGAAAAACATTAATAGAATAATTATTCCAGAAATCTGCTTTGTCAGAATCCTCAATTATTTTAGCAAAGTCTTTGTTATTTTCTACCCAATTATATGTTTTTTGTAAAGTCTGCTTGCGCATCAAATATGTGCTTCCCATATCCGTTAATCCTTCAAACAAATAATTCTGTAAAAAAGTAAGTATTTCCTGGCCGTGCAATTTTTCTTTTATTTTAATCGCCAAGTCAGTTGTTCTGCCAATACGATTTCTCTGCTGGACAAAATCCTTTTTTTGCATTCCGGAAATAATGTCATTTTCACTACTACCCAGAAGTAATTCCGTTAAAAAAACATAAAATGTAAGAACTTGTAAACGTATTTTGAAGTCATAAGAAAAGAAAGGCCTACATATTACCTTTAATACCATCTGCAATCCTTCAATTCCTTTTATTCCACCAAGCAACGTAATATAATTATAAAGTCTCTTATCTCGAGTAATTAAACCACTCTTCTCTCTTGATTTCTCCTCTTCACTCAACATCCAAAGACTGATATCTAATAAAGCATCATAAACTTCCCCTAGTTCTACAGAGTTTCCATTATTAACAATCACATTTTGGAGTATATGGGTAACTATTAAGCGCTGATATGATTTTATATTAGTAATCTTCTCCATTTTTGTTCTGTCATCATAAGGAATCTTTTTGTAACATTTTAATTTATCTGCCCAATATTTTGCCGAATTTCTTGTAGAACTTCTCTTAAACATTCTCTTAGCATTTTGCTTTAACTTGCACCCTATGCACGAATCACCTTGTGTACGTATATTAGATATATCTATATGTACAAATGACAAAAAATTATTTGCAATATCATTGACATAAATACTTTTTGTTTCATTTGATAATCTATCCACTAGCAAAAATACTTTTTGAAACAAATTAGCAGGATACTTTTTCTTTAACTCATTAGGGATTAAAGAATGCATAAAGTTATTAGCTTTCTGAAAAGTTTCTCCGGATATAATAGTATCGTCTACAAAATAGAACTTAACAGGGAGTTCATTTTCTGTAATCATTCCTTGATGTAGTTTTTCAATCAATTGAATCAACGCAGCATGCTCACACTTAAAATTAGAACGAAATTCTTTATCTACATTAAATGATATAATTTCAGCCAATCCATCAAAATAGTATGTATTAACATATTGCGCAAATCCTACATTAGTATTGTGCTCAGGAGAGAATATAATATGAAGCTTCGGCCAATTGGATTGGGGCATTTCTTCTTTCACCTCTTCAAGCCACTTTTTCACATCATTTTTTACCCGATAAAAATACCGTTGTGTATCAATATAATACTGATAATGATTCTGTCTCCTGCTAATATGCCCATATGCCACACATTCTTTAAGCTGTATAAGTCTCTCATTATTATCTTTAATTTGACTCTTATTTTTATTCCTCCCCTTTTCTAAGTTCTTCGAATAACGTATCTGTTGAGACGGAACAGAAGATGTCGGGTCAGTTTCCACTAATGGAATTTCATCAATTACTTTTTCCGGATAGCATAATTCACATTTTAATGGATCTTCCCATGTTACTGGTGAATAAATAAAATAATCTACACAGTCATATCCTTTATCACGTAAATCTTTAAATTTTGTTTTAACCTTACGTTCACCAACTATTTCTTCCAAATATTTTTTCTCAATATCTGAAAGTTTTCCCTCTTTCAATACTCCTTTTGAGTCTACAACCCAAAACAATGTATAATTACCATTTAAACTTAACAGTTCCCTTGTTTCACTCGACACAGAATTATAAAACATACTCCATATTTTATTAAATGTTGTCAAAGTAGTACTAATCGGAACAATCTGTATCACTTTAACATCTTCCTTCAGATGTAGTATATTTCCACTCATTACTTTTCCCGGAAAATCTTCAGGTAATTCAAAATACAAGTGAATCTTCTCATATTCACCATGCAAATTGTGCTCATATGATGCAAAACCTACCTTGCTTTCGTTCTTTTCATTCTCATTTTCTCCTGAAAACTTTTCTCGATATAATCGCAAAATTTCTGTAAGAGAAGTTAATATTGCTTTTGAATAAGATGCATAGCCATAAAATATAACAGCATCACTCTTAATATCACTCCATTGATTTTCTGCAAGCATTCTCTTCAAAATAATATATGCCATTCTATTTGCAATAGTTGTACGATAAAACAGTGAAGACATCTCATAAAAAGAATGAATGTGAACTTTGCTTCCCAATCTCATATGTGTATCTTCTAATTTATACCCCATTCCTTCTTTATCCAGAGAATTTTCCACCATTTTTTCTATATGTTCTTCAAAAAATGTCTTCTTATTTTCTTCTGAGCACTTCAACACTGCATCGAAGGGGAAAACATCAATCTCCTTATCTAACTCTTCATTTTTTTCTTCTGTTGCGCCAAGTAATTTATTTTTTAGACTCACTGCCTGCAAATAATCTTTTTGTTCAAAACCATTTATTCCATGTTCTAATGCTAATATATATGAATTATATATAGCGCTTGCATAATCCCTTCCGATTAATGTCATCATATGTTCATGTTCTTTTTCACATAAAAATAGCTGTAAGTTTTCTGGAAATTTTCTAACCCCATGTAAAATGCATGTTTTACGGAATAGTTCCATTGTTCCGTTTGGAAGTTCAGTAAGCGCAAGCAAAAAAGGCCCCTTGCACTGTTCTACTACATGCAACGCTCCTATTAACCCCTTCATACAAACTTCCATATTATCCTGATTTCTAAAGAAATTATCTTCTGATACATTTTCAAAATCATATTGGAACACATACTTACCATCTTGATTATTTGCAATTGAAATATTACCTTCAAATTTTCCCAGCCAATATTTTGTCCACTTATTTACTAAACGGAACTTTTTATTTGCATCCATTATTGTTTCTAAATCCGCATTAACACCTTCCCTTTTAGTTATATCTGTTTTTATTTCTTTGTACTCAAGGTATTTTGCAAAGCTGGAATATTTTTCCATAATTTTGTTAACCGGCTGTAACTGTCCCAAGCCATGTGCCATATCTTCTTCCCACTCATGAATAGGTATTAAAATTGAGAATTGCGTACCGGGAACAATATATTCAACATTTTCTCTATTACTGTTTCCACTACTATATGATTTATAAAAAAAATTCTGTTCTCCCTCTAATTTGAAAGTGGAATTACTAATCACCTTTACTGATGCTTTACATCTATCAGCAGTTAATGCAAATAAACTCAAACCGATATGCGCTACTAAATCTTGTTTTCTAAAGTTAATCCACTCCTCCTTCAAATCTCCTTCTTCAAATTCTGAAAAAAAGTTTCTTATTACTATTTTATTATTATTCTCTAATAATTGCTTATGCCCCAACAAATGGCTCATAGCGTTTTCAATACTCAATCTTTCAACAAAGTTAGTTACCATATTATTTTTTTCGTTTATATCCGCAACATAAATTTCAAGTGCTTCGTAATATCCTGAATTATTAGGCTTTTTTAATATCGTCTGCTCATATCTTTGACTAATACTTTCACTAAACGATGTACTATCCTCTCCTATTTCGCTTCTATGTAGGCAAAATGAAAGATAACACCCTTTCATCTCTGAGTGTTGAACAGAGTTCAGTACCACCTGCTTTAAGCCTTGGCATATTTCTTCTGCTAAATGCCAGATGTATTTTATTGCCTTTTTACACGTTTCTTCATCTTCGTCCATACTAGCATTCAGCATGAATGCAAATAGACAAAATTGCATAGAACATCCTTTTTCTTCCTCTAAAAGAACCTTCTTAATAAATTGCATTCTGTTTACTATATCATCTCGTTTCATTCCTTCACAGCTGACCATATAACGCACACGCTTTATTGCTGTTTCAAGAACTGCATCACCAAACGCTTTTTCAGGATTTTCATCACGAGAGTTCTCTAAACGTGCTCTTTTTCCCATACCAAACAACTTGTCATATCCTTTTTCATCCAGTGTGTTGTTAAAATACTTTGAATACTTACCATAATCGATATATATGACTGGAAAAAACCTTTCATATAAGTTGCTGTTTTTGAAATCGAGAGCTTTTACAACAATATCTCTTTCATTTTTTGCTTTTTTGGCTCCGTAAATCACACCCTTATAATTATTAGATAGCATTCGTAAATACTGTGATACTAATAAATATGAATCACTATCCATACATCCGTTCCTTGTAAAAGGGTAGTTATTTCCTGTGTACGGAACAATAAATACCGATATTCTTTTCTTAAAAAAATCCTCCGAACTATCAGTATCTTTTTTTATTTCATAAAGACTATGTAATAAAAGTGCTAAATACTGTAGATTAATAAATTCTCCTAATTCCAGTTTTTGATTTTTTTCTGACTCTACTAAGTGCACTCTAATATGATAATTAAGGATAGTGTTCTTAGAAACTATCCCATCTAAATCATCTTTTACTAATTGAGGTACAACACTGACTATTGGTACTTCTTCAGTTCCATCAGTCCTTTTAACAGGAGCTTCTAAATAATTTTTTGCTCCTTTTTGCGCATTACCTATAGCAACTCTCATTTCTTTGCATAGTTTCCATAAACTATTCTTTTTCTTTTCAATGTCATAGTCTGCACTTTCACACATTTTTATAAACTGTAAGCAAAGAGCATAATCTCTTTGAACATTATTCACTTCAAATATACATATTTTCTCTGTTTTCTTATTCATCTTATCTTTTGTTCTCCTCAAATAATTCAGAAATACTTATACTATAGATTAGTTTTAGTATTGGATGGTAACAAAGTTTTGCTATATATACAGATTCTTCTTTTAACATTTTGTCTTCACATTTTCAAATGTAGCAAAGTATCGCCTAATACCCAATCCGATTCAGGATATATGCTTTTCCTCCATCATTATCAGACACACATATCATCACATCGTTAGTAATCGGATAATATTTTACATTTTGTATTAAATCAACCTCTCTGCTAAGCAACTTTCTATTCCATTCATATGTCATGCTAAAGTCAATTTCTGCGTAACAATCAGTTTGTAAAAGGTTTAATAAATTTTCATTCGTAATACCTAAATTTTTTATATTTTCTACTATATCTCCTTTGATTCGCGCCGCAACATTATATATCGGCTTATCTGTCAAATTATCTCCGCTCATTCTTATTACATAATTGTATATTTCTATTCCTTTCCGACATTCATACTCTGTACTATCGTTTGGCAAATAATAAATATCTGCCACCCACCATCCGTGAAAAGGTTGCCATCCTTCTGGTCTATTTTCCTCCCAGAAATTTATTTTTTTTTCCAGTTCTTGACTATATATCACTTTTTCTTCAAATCGGTCATTTAACTTTGTATATTCCGTTTGAAGCATTTCATACTTTCTTTGCACTTCTTCTTTTTCCATCTCTATATTTTTAATATCTATAGCTTTATGCACATCGTGTATAAAAAGCACTATTATTAGGCCAATACAAATAACTATCATGACTATATATATCTTATTTCTTTTCATTTCACGCACTCCTCATATGTTAATATATTTCCCCAAAATATGTCTTTAGCATTCCTTCTTCTATCACTACTTCTTGAATTAATTACCTTATCCCATTCTTCTATTGGTGCACCACTCTCTACCAATGATGTTATTGTTTCTCCTAAATGACCTGTATTAAACCTTAAAATAAGTAATGCATCCAATTGCTGTATTGTTAATAAAAAGTCCTCTCCCACATCTTCTGACATATTTATCAGCATATCCTTTGTCATCTTATCTACATCACTTTCAAATAATTCATCTAATTCTTCTATCGGAACCGGTGAACTGTTTGGCACTCTTCTTGGTTTAATTGTTGTTCCCAAGTTATCATCAAATAACTCAGGCATTATTTCTGCTTCCTCAACATTCACATACTTAAGGAGCAAATCTTTTTCCTCCTTATACATCATTGCTTCATCGTAATTCATGTAATGCCCGTATCCAAATGTAATACCACCATCACCTACATAATACGGATATACTGCTACAACTTCTCCTGTCGCTTCATCTCTAACCTCTATATTCTCATTCCACTCCGTATACAGTTTTAATTCCATTTTTTTTAATACAGCCTTACCATGTTTCGACATTTTCAGTTTATCTGAATTCAACGGTAATGCTACATTTCCCTCATGTAAACCTTCTTCCGTCCACCAATAACTATGTCCTCTTCCTTCCATCCACTGTTCACTATCATCTCTTTCATTTTCTGGATACTTTCCAGTATAATCCATATATTTTAAAGGCATGTTTAGGCAATACCCATACTGATTCAGTGTAATCGGAGCTGCTCCGTTTCCCTTAATCACATCCTCTGCCGTAAACCTGCCACTCTCAGGCTGATACTCCCTGGCCTGGGCAAAGTAGGTGCTGCTGATGTTGTCATACCGGTACCCTGTATAGCCAAAGGGCTGGTCTTCTCCTTGGCCCACGTAAGGATTCGGAATACCTGCCTTTTCCAGTTCCTTTCCCAAGTCATTTCCGAATTCATCATAGCCATAGGTTAAATATCCGTCCACTTCTTTGGTATCTGTAGCATAACCACTGACACGCAAGGGGCTTCCCAGTTCATCCTGCAAATAGTAATGCAGTTCCTGTAAGCCGTCGCTTCCATCTTCCATGGCTGTTACATTGTTATCCCAGTAGAAGGTCTGGTTTCTATCCTTTCCCTGAATGGACAGCAGGTTATGGTAGGACCTGGTCAGGTCAAGAAGGTAGGTATCTCACTCCCCCTTTGCTTCTCTTCCTACTCTCTGTCCCAAACCGTTGTAGAAATAGAGGGCTTCTTCTCCTCTGCTGTTATAGGCTCTTGTAAGGCGGTTTATGGCATCATATTCATAGCCATGGGGGCTCCTCTCTTTCTTCCTCATTATTTAGGTTATCTCTGCTATCAGGTACAGCCGTATAAATTACCAAACAATTGGATAAATATCTTCTACCTGTTGTAATAATTCTTTTTTATTTTCTAGCTCTAAATATTTTCCACTTTTCTCATTCCACTCATATATATGTTCAATATAGTTTCTTTGGTATAGCATCTCAGTCCCCGAATAGTCACCCTCTTCCTCATATCCATAAACTATTTCCACCCCCTCTAGAACTATCTTAGGCATTGATTTCTGATTACTGCTTTCTCGCAGTTGCACATTCAGTTTACCATTCTCATATACTGTATTACTTGTAGTATCCATGTTTCGATCCACTGCTTTTTTATCTTCTAGTAATAATTTTAGATTTGAATCTTCAAGCTCATAAATAGTAATTTCCCCATTGCCTTTGCTGGTAGAACAAGCTACTTCAACAAACGTTTTTTCCTTCCATGGATACACTTTAATTTCTACAATATCCTTCAAACCCTTTTCTTCAATCAATTCTTTACATTGAAACAAAATCCCCTCCCTTGAAACAAGAAATAATCTTTCACTGGAAATATAATCATCTATAACATTTACTAATATACAATCTTCTGTTTGTGAAATATAATATACTTCAATTATACATTTGTCTGATATTTGCATTTTGGAAAACTGTTGCTTCTGAATAAAATACAAACAAACAATTATTACCACAAAAATTGAAAAAATTATCCCAAATGCCTTACTTAATCGCCTATTCAACTATCTCCCTCCTCTATGCAGTTATCTATATTATTTTACTTATTCTTGAACACATGAATATTTATTATATGTACACATTATTTCCTGTAAATAATTAGGGTTTCCACCTCCATTATATCTCTCTATTGCATCCATATAGTCACCTGTCAAATAATAACAATAGGCAAGATACCTTGTGCCCGCAGCAATACTCATTCTATGCGTTAACGCTTTTTCATTATACTTATTATCTTCGAATAAGCATTGCAAAAAGGGATATCCATCCTTGGGAATCATATATTTTTTACCAACCCCTTCATTGGGATCATATCCAACTGTATATCCATATTCAGCTGGTTCTCTTTTTGCCAATAACCACATTCCCATATCTTCAGGATATAGTGATTGCATTACATCTACATCTCCATTTTTGTTAGGATTTGTTCCCATTGTAGATTCATTCATTATCATTGCTTTAACATAATCTTGATCCATATCAATATTCAATCTATCGTTCCAATAACATGTCCATGCCACTATTTCATCATCAAACGCATCATATTCATTGCTATAATTTTGAATAGAATTGTTCTGCGCAATATAATTAATGGCTGCATCAATATCCTCAGAACTATTTCCATAAATATATAAATCTAATATGTCATATGCCTGACTTTCACTTTGTATCGTTACTGTTGGAGCAGCTGTTGGTGCTGGTGTCGGTGCTGGTGTTGGATTCTTACCCGGCTGAGGTTCCCATTCTGGTTCTGTTAAGGGTTCTACATCTTTTTTCCCACATCCCCCCAAGGCCATTGATGCTCCAATAGTTATTAATATTACAATCAATGGATTTTTTCCATTCAAATCCACATATCTTAAAGCATTATTTAGGCAATACCCATACTGATTCAGTGTAACCGGCGCTGCACCATTCCCCTTAATCACATCCTCTGCCGTAAACCTGCCACTCTCTGGCTGATACTCCCTGGCCTGGGCAAAGTAGGTGTTACTGATGTTGTCATACCGGTACCCTGTATAACCAAAGGGCTGTCCTTCTCCTTGCCTTGTGTAAGGGCTTGGGATTCCTGCCTTTTCCAGTTCTCTTCCTAAGTCATTTCCGAATTCATCATAGCCATAGGTTAAGTAGCCGTCCACTTCTTTGGTATCTGTAGCATAACCACTGACGCGCAAGGGGCTTCCCAGTTCATCCTGCAGGTAGTAATGCAGCTCCTGTAAGCCGTCGCTTCCATCTTCCATGGCTGTTACGTTTCCATCCCAGTAGAAGGTCTGCTTTCTATCCTTTCCCTGAATGGACAGCAGGTTATGGTAGGACCTGGTCAGGTCAAGAAGGTAGGTTTCCTTTTCCCCTTTTACTTCCCTTCCTGCTCTCTGACCTAACCCGTTATAGAAATAGAAAGCTTCTTCCCCTGTGCTGTTATAAGCTCTTGTAAGACGGTTCATTGCCCCATACTCATAACCATGAAGCAGTTCTCCCTTTTCTTCCTCATGTATCAGGTTACCACGGCCGTCATAGCTATAGTTTCTTCTGACAAGAGGTTCCATGTTTCCTGCAGGGCCTCTTCTATCTCCTAACAGGGTTTCTTCCATGGCAAGCATCCGGTTTCCTGCATCATAAATAAAGGCACTTCTGATGCCTCTTTTATAATCCTGTGTTTCTATCCGGTTACTGAAAGTATCATACCGGTAGTTTCGTAAGGCTTCTGCGTCCTTACTTACCTCGGTAAGTCTTCCCAATGCGTCGTAGGCATAGCGGTAGCTGCCGCTTTCCTCTATAAGGCCTCTTCGCTCTCTGGTTATGCCTGTTTTATTACCCATCAGGTCATAGGTATAACTATATCTGTCAAGGATTCCCTGTTCATCTGCATGAGTAAGCTCTGCAGGCAGTCCCATTTCGTTATAACTCCAGAACGTGCGGATTCCTCCGGGAAATTGTTTTTCCTTCAGTCTTCCTGCTTCGTCATACAGGTAGTGGATTTCTTCCTGCCGGTTCTCCCCATGGATTTCCATGTCTGTAAGACGCAGCAGTCCATCATAGCGGTAACTTACCTTCTTTCCATGGGGATAAGTCATGCTTTTTCTCTCTCCCATATCTCCCCATTCATAGGCTACTTTCCTGCCTTCATGGTCGGTGATGGAGGTAATGCGTCCCATCCGGTCCCTTTCTATTTTGGTCTCTCCTAACCAGTCCTTTACTAATGTCAGTCTTCTTAGGGCATCGTATTCCATCTCCACGCTCTTTCCGTCCCCATAGAGGATACGGGAGGTCTGGCCTGTCCCGGTATAGGTATAGGCGGTTGTATAGCCGTCCCTGTCTGTCTTTTCCATAAGCCGTCCCAAGGCATCATACCGGTAGTGTTCTTCCACGTCCAAAGCATCTTTTATGGTCAGAAGGTTCCCTAAGGGATCTCTTTCATAGATGGTGACCCTGTCTTCTTCTCCCTCATTTCCCTGCTGGCAGATGCATGTCAGGTTGTCAGCCCCGTCGTAAGCGTATACGGTACGGTTTGAAAGGGCATCCGTGACTGCTGAGAGCTTGCCGCTCATGGTGTATTCATAGGTGGTACGGTTTGAAAGGGCATCTGTCATGGCTGTGACATTACCAAGGACATCATACTCATAGCATTTCTTCTGTCCTAAGCTGCTGCTAACCTCTACGATGCGGTTCATGCAGTCATAGGTGTAGGAAAGCTTCATTCCCTCACTGCTTTCCCTGGTAAGGACGTTTCCGTTGCCGTCATAGGTATAGGATACGGACTTACCATCCGGATAGGTAACCCCTGCAAGTCTCCCTCCCGGTTCATGGTGGTAGGTTATGGTTCTTCCACCTGCATCTGTGATGCTCTCTATATTTCCTAAAAGGTCATAGATATAGGTTGTCACCATTCCCGCAGGGTCTTTTTTGCTGATTCTCTGTCCTGCCCCGTCATAGGTATAGCTGCTTACGCCTCCCATGGCATCGGTTAGCTGTATCAGGTTACCAAAGGCATCATACCGGTAGGTGGTCTTTGCTCCCCCTGCATCTTCCCTCTCCACAAGGCGGCCTAACTTATCATAGGTAAATGCTGTTTTACCAAGGCACTCCTTCCCATCTCCCAGACAGATTTCTGTTACGTTTCCTGCCCTGTCATGGGTATAGTAGATGCAGGATGCTGCCTCTTCCCCTTCCCCCTTGTAGGTCTCTACGGCTGTCAGGCGGTTCATGGCATCATAACGGTATCTGTTTACGGCTCCTGTAGGCAGTATCTCTTCTGACAGGTTCCACATAAGGTCATAGCTTCTCCTACTTTCCCTGCCTTCCTTGTCCCTGATGATACAGGGCTTGTTGATGCTGTTATACTCCATGGTGACCTTACCGCCGTCAAAGTCCTCTATCTCTGTCACCTTGCCGCTTTCATTGTAGCGGTATCTTCTGCTGTTTCCCTCCGGATTGGTTACACACACAATCCGGTCTTTGTTATCATACTCATAGCATAGAAGGTTCCCGTTTCCATCCCTGGTTTCTGTGACCCTGTTTAGGGCATCATAAGTAAACCCCGTAACAGCACCGTAAGGGTCTTTGATTTCTGTCACGTTCCCCCTCTTATCATAGGTCATTCCTATGCGGCTTCCGTCAGGCTTTATGATTTCCCTTACCTGTCCTTTTTCATCATAGGTAAGTCTCTGCTCCCTTTGTAGGGCATCCCTACTTCCAAGGAGCTGTCCCTGCTCATTATAGCTGTTATCTACTATGGTGATGCCTTCTTTTTCTATCTTTAAAAGTTTTCCCTTTGCATCAAAGGAAAAGTCTGTCTTTTCCCCTAAGGCATTGGTCTGGCTTTTTAGGTTTCCGTTTTCATCGTAGGTATAGTCCGTGGCATTTCCGTTCTTATCCTCATAGCGGGTCATGCGGTCTTTTTCATCATACTCCCGCCTTTCACTTCCGTCTGCGTAAATGACTGCCACGTTTCTTAGTTTCTCATCCTGTTCATAGATGATGGTGCTTCCGTTTCTCTCCCTAAGGATGGTTCTTCTCTCTCCCTCCGGATAGGTATAGGTCATCTCTCCCTTATCCGGGAACCTCTGGCGCACCACCCTTCCCTTTTCGTCATACTCATTCCGCACACTTATAATACCCCTGCCGTTTTTGATGGCACGGATTCTTCCTTCACTGTCATAGCGGTAGGTCATCACCGCTCCTTCAGGGTCTGTCACTTCCGTCAGCTTCCCTTCCACGTAAAAGAAGCTTATCTTCCTTCCCGTATGGTCCGTGACAGTTTTCAGGTATCCTTCTGTATCGTAAGTATAGGTAAAGCCATAGGGACTTTCCTGTGCACTTGTCTGTTCTGTTACGTGCCCTTTTACAGCACTGCACAGTCTGCCCTCTGTATCATAAAAAAGCCTGATACAGTTTCCCTGTTCATCCTGTTTGCCTGTCAGCTTTCCTTCCCGGTCAAACAGGTAGCTGACAGTTCCCTTTTCATACAGGTAGCCCTCTTTGGTCTCTGTGATCTTCTCCCTTTTGGTATGGACATCCTGAAATGCTTCCCCTTCTCTTTGAAAGGTGATTTCCTTTCCGTCTTCTTTTAGCAGTACCAGGCCCTTTACCTTCTCTTCCTGTATCTCTTCTTTTTTCTCCCTGATAAGTTCCAAGGAGATCTCCAGGCTGTGGCTCCAGCCATATCCCATGACTCCCTTTCTGGTATCCAGGGCATTGTAATAACGTTTAAATACAAGGGGCATGCTTCCCCTTATCTGCATATCTTCCCTTTCGTAGTAAAAGTTTCCCGTGGAGAGGTTCACCGGGTCCTTGCTGTAACGGCTGGTATATACCAGGCCTTTCATAAATGCCATGGTAAGGCCCATCTGTCCGCTTAAAGATAACAGGCCCTGGTTCCAGGCCGCCTTGTAGGTTTCCAGTTTCCCTGAAAATTCCTCCAGGCTTACAGAGAGGCTTCCTGCCCCTATCATGGCTGTCAAATCCTGCAGCATGGACAGAAGGCTTGCTGCCGTGCTGCTAAGCTCTGAAAGCACACCTCCTGCGGCGCTGTCATATGCCGGCACCATGGCTGTCAGCTTATCAAGGATCTGGGTGAGGTAGGTTTTCATGGTTTCATAAGGCTCCGTATCCAGGGTTTCCAATAAGGTACTTACTGCATCCGTAAGGCTCTCATCCTTTGCCTCCCCGGGTACTTCCCCGGCAATCTGCTGCAGGGCTTCGGCTTCTGATTTCATCTCTTCCGTTACTTCCTTGGCGCACTCCATAAGGGACACTGCCTGCTCCTTTAATTCCTCCAAGGATGTTTTATCGAATACTCTGTTCTCCCCTATCCCTGACATTTCTTTGGTTCCTTTCTTTTGAAAATCGTTGTTATTTTATCCAACTTTTGAATCCGAATATGTTGTATCCAATGTTTCAAAGTCACCTTTTGCTGCCTGTAGCATTGCAAGAAGTGTTTTAAAGAAAGTATTTGCTTCTTGCAAAATTGCAAGTTCACCGGTTATTTGTACCTTTAAAGCCTCTATAAAGTCCCCTTCTGATTTAGCAATTGTGGTAGCCAATGTCTGGTACCCGTCTTCCATATTTTCCAAAAAGGTATCTGCATCTGTCATGAGTTTTTCTATCTGTGTACCTGCTGATTCCTTATTAATATCCAAATTACCGGACATAAATACTCCCTCCTATGTGTTCCTTACCCACATGCACTATCCACATTTCTAATAATTTCTGCAAAATCATCCATTGCCGTTTTGGAATTCAAAAAGTTTGTTTCTGTCAATGAAACTATCTCTGTTTCCAAACAAGTAAGCAATATATCTATTTTTTCCGATATCTTTTCTGCATAAAAACCACCATCTGTCTGACACAGAGATTTAATCTCTGTTGATATTGATCTGACCTGCTGTATTGCTGTCTCGTGTAAAACTTCTATCTGTGTCAAAATGGTGTCATATTCTGTTTCCTGCAAGTTTACTGTATCTGCCATACCTCTTACTCCCTATACATACGATTGAAGTTGTGCCTGCAATGCAGTAATCATATTCTGCTTTGTTTCAATATACTCATCCAGTTTACCCATTTGAGATGAAATAGCTCCTTGCACAGCCGTCGCCGCTCCTGTCGAATTGGACATTTTCGCAACCGGCTCAGGCAATTTACCTTTTATTTCCTTTGCTGCAACACCTTCAAACTTATCTGTAACTTCAACATCCGCCATTGTTCCTGATTCAAAAGTAGAAAGCTCATTTTCCCATGAGGTTACCAGCATGGAAATATTTGTCCTAGAGTTACTTAACTTTATTTTTACTCTTGTCGCCTTATTAATTAGTGCACGAAGGGCACTAATTTCTGCCAAAATCGCCAATCTGGCCGCTTGTCTTTCCATCCAATCAGACATTCCATTTGCTACATCCATTTATTCACCCCCCTGTTATCCTGTTTTCTCTTTCATCACTTTCATACTTAGGTAGCAAAATTCTTTCATAATTACCACTGCGATACAAAAGCCCTTCTCCAAGAACAGGTAAATCTCTGTTTGCAACTGCAGGAAATATATTGGAAACTCCCATTGCTCCAATTAGTATGCCTTCCGTGGTTGTCTTAAAGAATTTCGTTATTTCATCAAATCCTTTTGTTTTTGCGGAATGCGTGGTTACAATGATTCCGCACCCGGTTTCTACTGCCAGTTTTAAACTCTCTGCCAGTGCCTTTCCAAGTGTTGCATAACGTGAAACAAATTCATCTGTATCATCAATTACTATGTATACACTCTCTAATGTTTCGTAGAAACTCTTTGGTGACATATAAGCATTCGTTTCAAGTACTTTATGAAAAGCACTTTTTCTCTGTGCTGTCAGTTCCATAAATTCCTCTACGAAATCTTCTGCCTGCTCTTCATTTTCTATATAAGAAAGATTATCTGCCCCCTTATGGAAGAACAATTCACGGCTTTCGGAATCAAATAAAAATACTTTTTCTTTACCTGCCAGTTGCCCTAAAATCACTTTCAGCAAGTTTGTCTTTCCTTTTCCTGCATCACCTAAAACAACAAATGGTGACGCACTTCTGTCAAACCCTGCAAGCTCCACAGTTTCCTTATAAAGTCCCAGTAACACATCAAATTTCTGCCTTCCTGTGTATTGTGTTAACATCGGATATATAAAGTTTTCCGGAAGAATAGGGATTCTCGGAGCACGTTTCGTAGGATACATCTGTAATACTTTATCTAATAAGTTTTGAAGGTTATTGTTATAATCCACTTCATTCTTAAAAGGCACCATGGTATAAATCTGCATGAAATTAACCTTATCATTTTTTACCAAAACACGCCCTTCTATCTCTTGCGGCTGATACTTGCTTTTTCCTACCATAGTGGAAACTTCTGTCCGCTCTACCAGAAATCCGGCTATTTTATTTTTAAAATTGTTTAATACGGAGTACCTCACCGCTCCTTGCCTGGTTGCTGTAATGATACAATATATTCCAAGTCCTACACCATCTCTGCTCAGCCTTCCAAGGAATTCTCCTAAGCCTTCATCTATTTCCTTTACAACGTCATAATTATCAATTACAACCACAATTGCTTTTAATGGTTCTTCACTCATTTGATTATATACATCAAAGTTTTGTACCATTTTCTGGGCCAACAGCTTTTTCCTCAGCTTCATCTCCTCCGTCAAAATACGGATTAACTTCGTGATTCGCTCATTATCATCCATGGTTATATAGTCTGCCGTATGTGGTAGCTTATTTAACGGAATTAATGCGCTGTTACCATAATCACAAATGTAAAAATTCAATCTGTCTACGGAATTCTTTAAGGCAAGGCTCAAAATAACCGTGGTCAAAAATGTGGATTTCCCATATCCTGCTGCGGCAAAAAAAGCAACATTTCCTTCCTGCAGTAGGTTTAAATGATACTCTGTCTGCTTCTGCTCCTCCGGTATATCCACTAATCCCATTGGTATATCAAGATCCAACAAAATTTTTTCATTTTCGTAATTCTTTACTACCAGTTTCTCAACATAAGGACTCACCATCCTATTTTCCAATGGAGGCAGCCAAGGTCTTTTTACCGGAACTGCATTTGTTTTTTCATATAACTTATTAATATATTCAATAGTTGCGTCCAGTTGTGTTACCTTTAATTGTTCGCTTTCTACCAGATTGCTGAGATCATGATTAATCAGCTCGCCCTGTCCAAGTTCATTTACCAGATATACCCTGTCATCTGCCGCCTTCTCTTCCTGTTCCGTCTGATATGCTGCTCCGCTCCATGCTGACTGAAATAATTCATATATTTCATTGTTACCCACTTGTAAATAGGCCCGTCCCGGTTGGGTTATAAAGGCAGCATCCGGCGTCTTGATAATTTCCTTACTGTCTGCTTCGTTTTGGACTTTTAATGCCAGTTTGAATCTTGAGTTTGTCCATATCTGATCATCTACCACTCCGGATGGTTTCTGTGTTGCCAAAATCAAATGAATACCAAGGCTTCGACCAATTCTCGCTGCAGATACCAGTTCTGTCATAAACTCAGGCTGTTCCTTCTTAAGTTCCGCAAACTCATCGCTGATAAGAAACAGATGCGGCAAAGGCTCCTCCACCTCGCCTAACTTAAACAATTTATTATAGTCGTTAATGTGATTTACATTATTCTGTCCAAATATTTTCTGTCTTCTGGAAAGTTCACTTTTGATGGACGCCATGGCACGCATACTTTCACTGCCATCCAGATTGGTAATTGTTCCCAATAAGTGAGGCAATTTCTTAAAGAGTCCTGCCATACCACCACCCTTATAGTCAATTAGTAAAAATCCAACCTCATGAGGATGAAAATTCACTGCCAAAGATAGAATATATGACTGTACAATTTCTGACTTTCCTGAACCGGTAGTTCCTGCCACCAATCCATGTGGTCCATGTGCTTTTTCATGCAGATTCAAATATAAGTAATCTTCCATCCCACGTACGCCTAAAGGTACTGCCAATGATTTATAGGACTGATTCTTACTCCATCTCTCTTCTATTCTGAGCTCTTCCGGTTTTTCTACATGATACATATCAAAAAACGTAATGCTTTCCGGTATCTGTGAAATAATTCCTTTTTCATGAATTAATACACTTAAGTTTCTCGCCATCTGTTCAAAGTCAACAGCCCCGGCTCGCTGTAATTTTATTTTTTTATCCACCATCTCCCCATTATTTAAAAGCAGTACTCCACCGTCAGAATGATTTAACTGTAAAATTGTTTTAATATTTTCCGGCAGGTTAGCCCTCATATGCGTGGTGTAAATAATGGAAAATCCTAAGTTATCGCCTTCCTTATCCAGATATTCCATGATGGCATGATCTGCTATCAGTCTGGGATCATCAATAATAAATATGTAGTGCGGAAGAAATCTGTTATCCTTACGATTTTCATCCTGTTTCAGTTTTCTATCCTTAATAATACGGTGCATGCTTCCAAGTACATGGTCACGCATTCTTTCGTTATTTACACATCCGTAAACATTAATAGAATGTATTTGTAAATGAGGATACCAATTCATCCACTTGAAATCATCATTATATTTATCATTGAAAATATTGATAATTTCCAATTCATGATAGCTGTGAAAGAATGTCAACTGTGCAACCAGAATCTTTAACTGCTCATGTATGATATCCTTTTCCCCTACCAATCCCAGATGGGCCTGCTTTAAATCTATAACAACAGGCTTATTTTCAATGTGTTCAAAACCTCTTTTAATTGATAGTGCTTCTTCTTCCAACTCATCTTTTTCCAATTCCATTTCTTTACTTTGCATGGTAATCGGAAAACTGACAGGCTCTGTAGCCGTACCTACCGACAAAGTAAGAAAATCACTATCACTGACACTCCTTTCATAAATACGGCTATGATAGCCATTTATCATTTTTTCAATTGCTTCTATATCCGGATAATTATATTCCCAAGCTTCTATCTCCTTTTCTTTTGCCCGGTAAAGCTGCTTACGCACCGAAAGCAAGTATTGGTCATACATTTCTTTCCTTTTTTCCTCATACTCTCTGCTCTCTTTTCTCTGCTTTATATATCTAATCACGGAAAGAACAATACTCATCACTGTAGAAATGGCCGAAATAATTACAAACAGCCCTCTTTTCATCACAATGCTTACAGCAACTGTTACCCCCAGCATAATGATTGGCGGAACAATAAGCTGTATTAAATTTGCCTTTTCTTTCTTGCCCTTTTCGACCGGTCTGTTGATTGCAATCTTATCTGTTGGGACACGCTTAATTAATCTTGGAGAACGTTTATAATGAGGGAATCCTTCAAAGGGAATGTCTTCCACTTCTCTCTCTAGCAGCTTTGTTTCATAACTCCCCGGTTGCATATCAACTTCAATTCTTTCTGCATATATAGTGATACCGGCATTAGCAAAAATGAAAGTATCTCCTTCCTGAAAAGGAATCATCCGGGCTACAGAAGAAATCGTATACCTTTCCCCATTATGGTAAACATATTCTTCTTTTTGGGTTGCTTCAAAACAAGCAACATCCCCTTCAATCCATACTTTAAGCGGAATATGTTTTATAACAATATCACTATTATTATCTGCAATAGTAATAATTGATTTCCTTTGAAATACTTTTCTGTTTTCCGATGGTAAGGTACATTCCATATCTTTGATTCTCCTCTGTATTTTTAATGCTGTCTAATAATATTATCTCTTGTTCTTAGTTATTTATTTTATCCACTCAACCTCTACCAAAAAGTAATCATTTGTCTCATAAACATATACAACATTTGATTCATAGGGAATTTCCATATCAAACTCATACTCCACCTCATATCCTCCTTGCCTATATTCAAGAGTTTTATTACAGCGTAAATATTTGAAGGGTCTCCCATATGAAAAAATATATGAATATTTTTCAAAGTCAAAATCATAATTTATTTCTTCCAATCCGAGTCTTTCTTTTGCAATATGTTCATAGTGTGACTGTCTCATAGCTTGCCACCAATAAGTTGTATTCATCAGATATTCTTTAGAATATCCTACATACGCTTCATCTTCTGCTTTAAACTTACCTATCAGCTTCAGATCCATTTCTACTATCTCTTCATTCGGATTTTCGATAATAGCCGGATGTATCACAACTACTCTTGGTCTACTGAGTATTATTAGGCATATAGTAATAATTCCAATCAATATAAACATT
This sequence comes from Lachnospiraceae bacterium, assembly GCA_045586385.1. GTDB lineage: Bacteria > Bacillota > Clostridia > Lachnospirales > Lachnospiraceae > Suilimivivens. The sequence goes on along the minus strand of JAZNAE010000011.1, from coordinate 907 downwards.
ACAATAATTATCTTTTTTTTCATTGAATACACCCTCCATCTTGCAAGCATGTTCCTTCTTCTGCTTCTAGCAGTTCTATTATACTATCAAAATTTCTTCCCAATTGATACACATTTAAGTATTCATTACCATCCACATAGTAGTACTTTTTAAACCCTATGCCATCTTCCTCCTTTACATTCAACTTATGCTGTACTTTTGTTTTCTCCCAAATCCAAAATCCTTCTTTACATAATTCATTCTTATGATAAACTGAACCGTCTGCCGCAATCACTTGCTTAATTCCCAAATTGTTATAATCAGCTATAAATTCTGTCGCTATATTTCTCTCGGATTCATTTTTTCCGACATTACACCCTAAAAAAACCACCGTATCAATATTTTGAGGATTTAATTCATTCGTATCTTCTATTTTAAATTGTTCATTTGACTTACCTATTTTTTTTCCATTTTCACCTAATTCTAATTTTGTATCTACTCTTAATGTAGTGGGATTTGCATGTGTATATATAACAACTGCTTCTATATCGCCTTCCATGCCGTTCCACCCCTCGACAAAATCCTCTTTTGAGTTTAAGGTTACTTTATGTACTTTAGTATCATAGTATTCTTCCAGTAATTCTATATCTGCTTCTACCTCTTCTTCTACTTTACCTTCTGCAAACACCTCCGGATCATAAAAATAATATACATCTCGTCCATCTAAGTCCGCAAATGACATTGAATTACTTCTACAATACCCATACTGATTCAGTGTAACCGGCGCTGCTCCGTTTCCCTTTATCACATCCTCTGCCGTAAACCTGCCACTCTCTGGCTGATACTCCCTGGCCTGGGCAAAGTAGGTGTTACTGATGTTGTCATACCGGTACCCTGTATAACCAAAGGGCTGTCCTTCTCCTTGCCT
>JAZNAE010000010.1:0-55885 GCA_045586385.1 Lachnospiraceae bacterium | reverse complement strand
ATTATCAAACGCGGTAAGGAAGCAAAAGAGTACTGGAAGTATTGTGAAGAAGTGGGGTGTGATGTTTGGGGACTGTTGACCAGTATTAAATCCATCGGAGGAGAGCCGGTATGCTTATGGCTTCCGAAGGAATATATCAAGCCCAATACTTCGGAATATGTGCAGGGTGTTGAAGTTTCCATGGACTATTCGGAGGAAGTCCCGGAAGGATTTGATGTAATTGAATTGCCGAGTTGCAAGTATATCATGTTTCAGGGAGAACCCTTTGAGGAAGAAGATTTTGCAGAGGCAATCGGGCAAGTGTGGGAGGCTATCAAGAAATATGACCCTAAGCTGATTGGCTATTGCTGGGATGATGCGAATCCACGAATTCAGTTAGAACCGATTGGAACAAGAGGGTATATTGAGTTATGTCCTGTAAAAAGCACGGAAAGAATTAGTTAATGAAAATCAGAATATGGAGGAATAATATCATGATAGAACTGTTAATCAAGGAATTTAATAAGTTAGGAATTACAGATATGGAAGAAGTAAAAGAACTGCATGAAGGGAAAGGAAGTTTTGTAAATTTGGACTTTCCGTTGCCTTGTGGACAGATGGTCAAATTTTGGGAAAATGATAAAACCTATTATATTAATCAGCTTGAAAAGAAAAATAGTACAAGATGTTATGGTTTAACTGCTGATGAGAAATATTTGCTGGTTTGTGAGTACGGAGATGGCGGTTCAGCGGCAGAGATTGTAGTTTTTAAGCGTTGGAACTAGGCTAATCCCAATTTGTAGCAAGCGTAAAATTTCAGTTTGACGTTGCATTTACTTTTGTTGAAATGTGGATTGATAAATTTACTGGTTGTGCTATAATTTTTTTGTGGCAACACTTTGGCAACAGAGAATCAGTAAGCCATAATATATTATGCAAATGAGGTAAAATATCGTCGAATCCCCGACAAAACTTAAACAAAAAAGTTTAAGTCAAGAAGTGGGCTTGCCGAGTTTGAATAGGAAATGGACTGAGAGCAGTCAGAAATAATAAAAGAGTGCTGGTTACAAGCTTGCTTGTGTATCAGTACTCTTTTTTTCGGCTATTTGAATATATAAAATTGTTTCTTTATGAATTCTTTAAACTTTCTTGAGGACTTATTAATAGCTAAGAAGGTATGATAAGTGCGTAACAGATGAGAGACAAAAAATGAAAAAGGAAAAAGGAGAAAAAACAAATGAGAAATTTATTAACAGGAATCGCTATAACAGTAGTAGTATTGATTATATTAATTGCAATCAATGTAATCTGCAATATGAATGACATACACTTGGATGCAGTAGTGACAGGTACATGTGCAGCAGTTTCAGCTATGCTGATTTATGGTGGATTGACAAAGAAAAAATAATTCGTGTGAAAAATGATAGAAAAGGTCTTACTGGATGAATGTTCAGTAAGACATTTTTTGTGAAATGAAATGATTGAAAATCCTTTCGGCCTAATATATAGTATTACCTGTGAATAATCGAAAGAGGGGATCAGATATGAGTAGAATACTGATTATTGAAGATGATGAGGATATCAATCAGCTTCTTTGCAAAATATTGAGAAAAGAAGGCTATGAGGTGACTTCGGCATATTCGGGAACCGAGGGAAAACTTCGCTTGGAACAGGAATTGCCGGATTTGATTTTGCTGGATTTGATGTTGCCCGGAATGAAGGGACAGGAACTTACGGAGTATGTCCGTAAGGAGAGACAAAGTAATGTGCCGATTATTGTATTATCTGCCAAAACGGCGTTGGAAAATAAGGTGGAATTAATTACCATGGGGGCAGATGACTACATTACCAAGCCTTTTGAGCCGCAGGAGGTTTTGGTGCGGGTGATGGCAGTGCTCAGAAGAACGGGGATGGCAAAAGTACAACAGCAAAATGAGGAAATAGGGGAATATCAATACAAAAATATGATATTAAATACGGAGTCCAGAACAGTCACTGTGAAAGGGACAGAGATTGCATTGACACCTCATGAATATGAAATTTTATTGCTTCTGCTACAACAGCCCGAGAAGGTATTTTCCCGGGATGCTCTTTATGAAATGGTGTGGAGTAGCGGATATTTGGGAGAGGATAACACGGTTAATGTGCATGTCAGCAACATCCGAAAAAAACTTGCAGTGGTGGACTCGGAGGAGGAATATATTAAAACTGTGTGGGGAATCGGTTTCAAAATGGCATAAAACTATTTCCTTATGAATTCTTTAAACTTTCTTGAGGACTTATTAATAGGTAAGAGGGTATGATAAGTGCGTAATAAAAAAGAGAGGAAGTAAATATGGAAAACATTGTAGAAGCAAAAAGTTTGACGAAGCAATATCGAGGATGCACTGCCCTGCAACAGGTGACTCTCGCTATAAAACGTGGCGAAATCTATGGTTTGGTCGGTGCAAACGGTGCCGGAAAAACCACCTTTTTGAAAATGGTAGCGGGGCAGATTTTCCCCAGTGAGGGTGAATTGGTTCTGTTCGGAGCGTTTTGGCAAAAGGAGCAGGAAAATCAAAGGAAACGACTGGGTGCTATGATTGAAAACCCCGGTTTTGACCCGCAGCTTTCTATTGAACAAAATATGGAATATTATCGTCTGCAAAAAGGAATTCCCGGAAAGCAAATTGTGGTTGAGACATTAAAAACGGTAGGCTTGTGGGATGTGAGAAAGAAAAAGGGTAAAACCCTTTCTTTAGGTATGAAGCAGCGATTGGGGCTTGCTATAGCTTTGTTGGGAGAACCGGAACTGTTATTGTTGGATGAACCTACCAATGGACTTGATCCGGCCGGAATTATTGAAATACGCAATCTGTTGAAAAAGCTGAATCAGGAAAAGAACATGACAATTATTATTTCCAGTCATATTTTAAGTGAACTGGAGCATTTGGCAACGGTATACGGATTTTTGGATAAAGGAAAGCTTTTGGAACAGATATCAGCCAAAGAATTGCATGAGAAGTGTGGAAATTATTTGGAAATTACAGTATCTGATGCAGAGAAATATGCCATGCTTTTGGAAAAGCAATTGCAACATACAAGCTATCTCGTGTTGGAAGGCGGAACTATCCGGATTTTTGAAGTGCATCAGGATATCGAGAAGTATAGTACCCTTGCCGGCGAGAATAATATCGGAATTCGTGCAATGAGCATGAAGAAGAATAGCCTGGAAGATTATTATATGAATTTGGCAAGGGAGGGACGTGCAAATGTATAATTATGTGAAAAGTGAATGGTATCGAATTACACATTCCTCCACAATATATGTGTTTACAGGGATTTTAGCAGGTCTTGCCCTTTTGCTCAATGCCGTTTTATATTTGCTTAATAATGCTGAAGCCGGTTTTCAATATGGGACGGCAACCTTTTCTTTGAGTAACCTGGCGAATATGTCCATTCTGTTTTATGCGGGTTTAGTTCTGGTCAGTTTAATATTCTCGGGCGAAAAAAAGAATGGTGTCTTGAAAAATCCTATAGCCTTTGGTATTTCGAGAGAAGAAATGTTCGTGGGAAAATGTATTGTAGGCACAGCAGTATCTGTTTGTAGCTTAGCTGTGATTCTTGTGGTATATATTGGAAGTGCAGTTTTGCTCTTGGAGCCGGGAGTAGAACCGAATGCAGTGCCCATCATACTGAAAGGAATAGTCTGTACGCTTATCATGGCGGTTGCTTTTGAGGTTTTGACAATTGCGCTTTCTATTTTTTTTGAAAATGATATTGTCGCATTTATCATGTGGTATCTGATTATGGCGGTTATACCACAGATTTGCAGTATTATCGGCTTGAAGAGTGATTTATTTAGGAATATTGCGGCGTGGATGCCTTACAATTATTTACGTGGTGAAGTTGTTGTCAATATGAACGGCTGGATCTGTTTGTGGGAGACTCCGGAAGGCATGGCAAAGTGTCTGATTTCTGGAGTGATAGGTTTGATTGTTTTCCTGTTATTGGGGCTGAGAATCTGTAAAAAGCAGGAAGTATAGTGTGGTTGCATGGAGTCAGCGCAGAAAGGAGCGGCGGAAATGATATATATAATAACGGCAGTATTGGCAATCGGAGTATGTTATCTTTTCGTACGTTTGCTTTTGGTGAAAAAATCTATGAAAGATGCGGGGAAGCAGTTACAGGAGATTAACCGGCATTTGGAGGAAAACAGAATTGTAAAACTTTCTGTCCCCAATCGGGAATTAGAGGATTTGCTGACGGATATTAACGATTTTCTTCACGCAATTCGTAGGGAGAGACTTGTATATGCAAAACGTGAGAAAGCATTTAAGCAACAGATAGAAAATATTAGTCATGATTTGCGAACACCCTTAACCTCCATGATTGGATATTTGCGAATTGTGGACACGAGTAGTTTAAGTGTGGAGGACCGGGAGGATTTGCGCACAGTAATACGAAAAGCAGAAAGGTTGCAGGAGTTGATTACCCAGTTTTATGATTATTCAAGACTGACAGATTCTGAATATTCTGTGGCATTGGAGAGTGTAGAGGTGACCAAAATTTTGCGGGAAGAGTTGGCGGATGCCTATGCGGAATTATCTGCCCGGCAGCTGGAGGTTGTGACAGATATACCGGAAAATGCAGTTGCTGTAATGGCAAATGAAAATGCTTTGCAGAGAGTGTTCCAAAATTTGTTGCAAAATGCTACACGTTATGCCATAAGAACCCTTGAAGTGTCTGTTAAGGAAACCAAGGAAGAAGTGGTTATCTGCTTTGCCAATGATGTTGAAAATCTTGATGAGCAGGATGTAGAGCATTTGTTTGAACGATTTTACACTGTGGATCGGGCAAGGAGTAACGGCTCCACCGGACTGGGACTAACTATCGTAAAGGAATTTGTGGAGAAAATGGACGGAAAGTTGGAGACCGGGCTGGAAGATGGCAGGCTTTGTATTAGGATGAGGTTTACAGGGAAGTTGTAGAGCGGCCAATAAGCGATTGTATTTTGGTTGAAGACTATCAAAAAGAGTGATAAATGACCTTGAGTGTCAGCCTTTATAGGCTTTCAGCAAGGTCATTTTTTATACGTCTTGGCGCAACCGAATGTAACAAAACTCATAAAAATATGCAAACGCTCCTTGCTGGATGTATGTTGATAGGATTGATATAATATATACAAAAAGAAATATGAAAGGACGCAAAAGGATGAAGAAAAGAATGTTAAAAATATTTGGGTTACTAGTTTTGATTGTAATTATTGTTTTGGTTATTATGGCAATAGTATTTTGTTATAACAATCTTCATTGGTGGGAAAAAGATATGAAAAGCATAGAAGAATTGGGAACTGTGGAAAAACAGGTTACGCTTCCAAGTGGTCATGTTATCAATTACGGGGAATTAGAGGCAGACGGGCCAGCCCTTTTGTTGATTCATGGGCAAATGGCAGCTTGGGAGTACTATGCGGGAGTAATGGCAGAACTATCTTCTAATTGGCATATCTATGCAATTGACGTGTATGGACATGGAGAATCATCACATGAAGAAGAACTTTATTATTTAAATATAAATGGCGATGATTTAATTTGGTTTGTAAATAATGTTATAAAGAGGGAAACGGTAGTTTGCGGACATTCCAATGGTGCCTTGACTGCGGGCTATGTTGCAGCCTATGGTGGGGATTATATTAAAGGCGTGGTTTTAGAAGATCCACCGGTATTTTCTACACAAGGAGAAAATTGGGAAAATAGCTTTGCGTATTTAGATACCTATGAGCCGCTACATAATTATATTTCCGAGGAGCAAACAGAATGTTGGCCTGCATATTACCTACGTCATTGTTATTGGGGACAATTATTTATGAAGGATTCAATGCCGGGAATTGCAAATTATACGCAAATGTATAGTCAAAAGCATCCCGGGGAAGAAGTGAAGATTTTCTTTATGCCTAAAAGCGTAACGTGTGTCTTTCACTATGTTAATCAATACGATATGTTGTATGGAGAGCACTTTTATGATTTGACATGGAATAATGGTGTTACTCACGAGCAACTTCTTTCAGACATAGAAGTTCCATGCGTATATCTTCATGCAACAGAAAATGTGGCGGAAAATGGAGTATATTTGTGTGCGGCATCTAAAGAACAAGCAGAAAGGGCAGTTGCGATTATAGGCGATAATTGCACATTGATAGAAACGGGTACAAGTGACCATGTAATTCATGATGTACATAAAGAGTTGTATTTGAAGGCAATTAATGATTTGCTGCCGCAATTGGAAATAAACTGTCCTCAATAGAGGGCAGTTTTTTCTTTGCAAAGAAAACTGTTCAAAAAATTCCAATAAAACTTTGCAAAAAGTATTGACAAGTGTACTTGGCAATGATATAGTACAGATATGCCAAGCAAACTTGGCAAGAAATGAAAAGTATACTTTGCAAGCAAAAAATAGAAAATCTATGGAGGATAGAAAAATGGGAAAAGAAGATATTTTGGAAATGAGCAGACAGGAGAACAAAAACAAAGATTTGGTGGAAGAGAGTATATTGGAGAAAAGCAGTGAAATTGCCTGCGTAGTGGAGATTGCGATAGGCTGCTTATTATACGCAGCCGAAATTATGATTCAGGGAAGGAAGAATTATGGTTTGGTTGCACTTTGTACAAGCTATACTGCTATTGTACAGATAATGAAAGCTGTGAAAATGAAAAATAAGAAAAGTATGATAGTGGGAGTCATATCAGCTATATTAACAATAATTGTTCTGATTGCACACTTCCAATATCTGATAGCAACATCTACAATTTTATAAGGCGGTGAAAATATGAAGGAAGAACTTGTATTAAAGAACAGGTTGAAGGAGATAAGAAAACAGCAGAAGTTGTCTCAGGACGAACTGGCCGGCATGGTAGGTGTGTCAAGAAATACGATTAGTTCCATTGAAACGGGACAGTTTAGCCCAACCGCAAAATTAGCACTAATCCTGTGTATTGCGTTAGATAAAAAGTTTGAAGATGTTTTCTATTTTGATATTTAAAATCCATATAGGGAGAGGAAAGTAAAATGGAGAGACAGTATTTGGTTACGGAAAGAGCGCATTTTATGTGTCCTAACATGCATTTTGGTATGCTTATGGAAATAGAAAAAGATTATGATGAAAAAAGTTTGAAGGATACCCTGGACAGAATGGCGGATGCACATCCGTTCCTTAGAAGCTTGATTGCATATGAAGAAGGGACAGACCGCCTTTATTATAAAGTTACTGAAGAATTCCAAATTACATTAGAAGTAAAGCAGAATACGCAAACCTTGTGGTCAGATTATAAAAAAATAGAAAAACAGGATTTTCAGGTATTTGAGGGCGGATTGCTAAAAATTAATGTATATCCTAAAGAGCACGGAATGGCAATTCTCTTTATTGCGCATCATTTGCTCGCAGACGGCAGAGGATTATTGGAAATTGCACAGGAATTTGCAGATGATTATGTGGGCGGAATAGAGCCTGTATTTGCAAAAGAGCAGTTAATGGAAACGATAGAGGATTTGCCTAAAGGGAGCAGATTATCCGGAATCAGTAAGCTGCTTGTAAAGCGTGCAAATAGGCAATGGAAAAAGGAAAATCATATGGTAGATTACGAAGTTTACCAAAATTTTGTCAAAGATTACGGTAAGAAACACACTGTAGAACATCGGGAATATGGAGTAGACTGTGCGGAGCTTAGTGAAATGGTACGACTTTGCAAAGAAAATGGTTTTACGATGAATGATCTTTTGATGGCACATATGTATATAAAAACCGGTGCAAAAAAGATTATTATTGCAGCAGATATCCGTAATGTGTTTGCCCGCTATCATAAAGGAGCCCTTGGCAATTACTCTACTGCGATGGGTATTCACTGTAAGAGCCGCACAACCGATGTGATAGAAAAAGCGAAAGAAGTTCATCACTTAGTAAAAAAACATATGAAAAACAATCGTGCCTTGATGTTGGTACTTGCATGCTATTTTGAGATGACACCTACCTTGCTTGATGCTGCAGCAATTTCTGCATTAGGGGGATTTGAAAGTAAAGCAGGCAAATTTGTCGGTGGCGGCATGTTCGGACTTAGCAGTCCGAAGTCCTACAGCATCACCAATTTAGGTAAAGTAGAAAATAAAAATATAAAATCAATCATGTTTATTCCGCCGGCATCTCCTGCGGCAAAATTGACGTTGGGGGTTGTGACATTAAACGGAAGTATGAAAGTGTGTAGCAGTGAAAATTAATAAAATATAATAGAAATTTTAGAAATATAAAGATATCCATATGTTATAATTCTTTTATCACAGTGAGAGGGAAAATGGCTATGGATATTAGGTATCTGATGCAACTTTTTCTTTTAATTATTTTTTTCATCACAATCCAATATGTTACTCTTTATCATTCTACAAGAGTATATGGATTTTTGAATCTCATATTAAAAGAAGAATGCCACTACATATATAATAGGTTTTCCAAGCATATCGAAAAGAAAAATATATATGCATTTGAGAAATATGAAATGTGGCGGTATATAGAACGACATAGAGAATCTTCATTTATTGCTAACAAATAATAGTAAAGGAGTATAATAAATGGAGATTTTAGCAGAAATATTTGAGGTAATAATTAATTGGATTTATGGATTGACGGGAGATTATGGTGTTGCAATTGTGCTGATAACGATTGTAATTCGTTCCTGCATGGTACCTCTTAATATTCGTCAGCGAAAGCAGATGAAAAAGCAGAAGGAGATTGGCAAGGAGGTAGAAGCGTTAAAAGCCAAGTATGGAAAGAACCAAGAAAAATTAAACAATGAGTTGCAAAAAGTGTATCAGAAAAACGGAACAGGAATGGGGAGCTGTTTATTATCGTTTGTTCAACTTCCCATTATGTATGGACTCTATCATGCGATACGAATGATTTCACTAGCAGGTGCAACCACGATTTTGTTGCCTTGGATTACATCCATTTTTGTTCGTGATAGCATGTTGATTTTGCCGATGGTAACACTCATTGCTCAAATACTTCCGCAGACCTATCCGTATTTGAAATTTTTCAAATCTCTGGAATTGCATAGGGCGCCATTGTCAACGGTTTTGATTCTTTTGCTGGCAAACGGTTTATTTGTGTTTGCTATTCCTTCCGGGCTTGGACTGTATTATTTGGTTTCAGGATTGTTTTCGGCGGTAGAACAATTCATTGCAAATATCATAGAGATTCATAAGAAAAAAGTAGTAAATGTAGCATAAGTGATAATATATGAAAGGACTGTCAGAAATGATAGTCCTTTTTAGTTTGCTGCATAATTTTATAAAAATACCTATTGACAAATATATCGCCATACGATATATTAATAACACGACATATCGAGAGGCGATATATCGCGAGACGAAAGGAGACACTATGACGGAATTAAATACACCGCTGACAGAAGCGTTTTATTACATTTTGTTAGCACTGAGAAAGCCCAACCATGGATACGGAATTACACAGGAAGTAGAAGAAGTAACAGGCGGGCGTGTAGTATTGGGAGCAGGAACCTTATATGGCGCACTGCAAACGCTGGAAAAAAGAGGTTGGATTGAAGTTTACAGTCAGGATGCAGAATCAAGAAAGAAAAAGGAATATGTGATTACAGAAACGGGAAAGCAGGCATTTGAAAAAGAGATGCAGCGCTTGGAAGAATTGGTAAAAAACGGAAAAATGATGGGGGATAAGGACAATGCTTAAATTTCGCTTATATTATGACAAAGATGAAGAAACAAAGTGGTTAAATGAAATGAGTGTGCAGGGATGGGCTTTAAAGAGCTTTTGTGCGGGATTTTATAATTTTGAAAATTGTGAACCGGGAAAATATATTTATCAGGTGGACTTTGGTGAGAAGTTCGGGAAAGTAAGTGATGACTACAGGAATCTGATGAATGAGATGGAAGTGGAAATCCTTCAGAACTGGGGATATTGGATTATTCTTCGTAAAGAAGCAAGTAAAGGTGCATTTGAGTTATATACGGATGCAGAATCTAAAATCGAACATTACACTAAGATTCTCAAAATGTTTAAAGCAGTAACCATTCTGGAACTTATTTTCTTTTTTATAGAGTGTATGGTGGCGTTCGCGGGCGGTGTCTCTGCAGCAACCGTGGCAGTTGTTATCCTCCTCCTTCTTATTATTGTTTTGATTAATGTAATTGCAAAGACCAAAAATATGATTTGTAAATTGGAAGAACAGCGTACCGGGATTGCACAGGAGAACGTCCGGGAAATGTCTCCGTTGTTAACGACAGGGCTATTGCTTAATGCATGTGCACTTCTTATGAAAGAAAGTGTCTCTGAGCTATTATGGACCGGCGTAGCAATACTTGCCATTATTTTCATGCTGACAGGTATTTGGCAGACGGCAAAAAAAAGAAGAAAATAATAGAAACAGTCGAAACAGACGATTTGCTTTGTTGCTTAAACATTCAAACAGTGGTATGATAAAAAAGTAGCGGTTAATATTCATTGCTTGAATAGGAGCGACAGCGTATGAGAACACAAGATAACAAAATCAGAATACATAAATACATGGTGGCAGCCCAAGCTTTCTTTGGTGTTGCCACTTTTTTGATTTTTGCTTTTTTAATTATTGGTGACTTTGTTTATCCGGATGAAAGAGATACTATAAAGACAGATTGCCGCGTTTTTGAAACAGAGTGGGAACGTGTCATGGAAAACGGAGAGCGAATTCCGATATCGGTACCGGGAAAGGTGCCTGCACAGTACGGAGAACTTGTAACTTTGAAAACAGTCTTGCCGGACAAAATTGAGAACGGCGAGAACTTGTGTTTTTGGACGATCTGGCAGGATGTAGATATTTATATTGAAGATGAACTCAGGGTAAGCTATTCCACCAAGGATACCAGGCCTTTCGGAACTAACAGTGCTATGAGATATATATTTGTAGAACTGTCGGAAGCAGATGCGGGAAAGGAAATGACCTATTCCTTTATCAGTGATTCAAAGTACACCGGTGATATGCGGGAATGCTACATCGGTGACTGGGCAAGCATATGGATATTTTTTGTGATGGATTCCGGAATACGTACAGCAATTGCTATTTTTCTTTTACTGCTGAGTGTATTCTGTATTGTTACATGTGTAATTTTGAACTTTGTATATAAAAGAAAATTGGCACTGATTTATTTGGCATGGACTATCTTTTTGAGCGCATTGTGGATGCTTTCGGAAAGCGCATTTAGGCAAATTATTTTCAGAAATATATCCGTGTTGTCCAATGCGACCTATTGGTGCCTGATGTTAATACCGTTTCCGCTACTTTCGTATATCAATGATATTCAGGAAGAAAGATATGAAAAATTGTATCTGGTATCAATCATCTATGCTACGGTTATATTAATCGGTGGTACCTTGTTACAGGTTTTTGAAGTAATGCAATTCGTGGAATTGGTAGTATGGATTCATTTAGGATTGGCGTATTCTATTGTATGTCTGATTGGGACGATTACTATTGATGTATTAAAGGGGCGGGCAAAGAACTATCTGTTTGTAGGAATCGGTGTATTTGGGCTTTTGTTTGCGGCAGTACTGGAAATGCTTCTTTATTACCTGGAAAGTGCAACATCCCTTGGTACAATTTTGGGAACCGGTTTGTTGTTTTTACTTATTATGGCCGTTATTAAGACAGGACAGGATTTATTTGAATCCGAAAAGCGAAAGCAACAGGCAATTATGGCAAAAGAAGCACAGGCAAAGTTTTTGGCAAACATGTCTCATGAAATCCGTACTCCGATCAATGCGGTTATCGGTATGAATGAGATGATACTGCGTGAAAACGATAATGAAGCCGTAAAGGAATATGCAAATAATATTAAACGGGCGAGTAATATGCTGCTTGAACTGGTAAACGATATATTAGATTTTTCCAAGATAGAATCAGGACAGCTTGAACTGGTAAATAGTGAATATGACTTCAAATCTCTTATGAGAGATGAGATACTTCTGCTAAATGCAAGAGCAGCAGGGAAGCCTATAGAAGTGGAAGTTGATATAGATGCTAAATTTCCTTCCGTATTTTATGGTGATCAGCTCCGCATCAAACAGATTCTGACAAATCTGCTTTCCAATGCGGTAAAATACACGAAAGAAGGAAGTGTTTCATTAAAGGGAACCTTTAAGTGGGTTGATACGGAAAAGGTTATGCTATGTTTCTCCATAAAAGATACGGGAATCGGAATAAAAAGAGAAGACCTGGCAAAATTGTTTGCGGAATTTAAGCGTTTGGAATTAAAGAAAAATCACAATATTGAGGGGACAGGTCTGGGACTTAGTATTACCAAGCAGCTGGTAGATTTGATGATGGGTGATATTACGGTGGAAAGTGAATATGGGAAAGGGTCTGTATTCACGGTTTCCATACCTCAGAAGGTGGCAGATAAAACGCCTATCGGGGAATGGGAAGTTCTCCGGGAAGAAAAAGAAATAATGGTTGTGGAGGAACAAGCATTTACGGCTCCGGATGTAAAGGTATTGGTTGTTGACGACAATGCCATGAACCTATCAGTAATAAAGGAATTGTTGCGGCGTACAAAAGTACAGACCGATACAGCGGCAAGCGGAAAAGAATGTTTGGAACTCACCAAGAAGAAGGCATATCATGTAATTCTGATGGATCATATGATGCCGGAAATGGACGGTGTGGAAGCACTCCATTTACTGCGGGAGGACAGTGGCAATCCAAATTGTAATACATCGGTAATTGCGCTTACGGCAAATGCCATAGCAGGTAGCAGAGAAACCTATATGACGTATGGATTTGATGATTATCTTGCAAAGCCTATTGAAGTGGCGAAATTGGAAAGTCTGTTGCAAAAGTACATTCCGGACGAACTCTTGCAGCTGGCAGATAAAGTAACCGATAAAAGTGTGGCGGAAGAGAATGTCGTAAATAGGAAAAAAACGGAGGCAATTATGGATGTAACATTTATTGATCAGGAAGTAGGAATGTCCTATTGCATGAATTCAAAGGATTTATATAAAGAAGTGTTGGGGGCATTTTGCAAGCAAAGTCGTACATATCTTCCACAATTGAATGAAAATTACAAAAGTAAAAATTGGGATGATTATGCGATGATAACCCATGCATTAAAGGGAAATTCCCTAAATATCGGTGCTGTAAATTTCTCAAAGTTGTCACTGCAGCACGAAACGGCAGGAAGAGAAAAGAACGAATCCTATATTTTGGCAGAGTATGAAACATATATTGAAAACTTAAAGAAGTTGATTGCAAAAGTAGAAGAATTTCTTTCATGGTAATATTTTAAAGTTGTTTTATCAATAATATGTGGTAGAATAAGTTCAAATTAAAGGAGCGGCCGCCTTGCGGCAGATAGTGAGGAGTTATGAAAAAGAAAATTTTATGTTTGATTTGCGTAATGATGATTGCAGCACTTGCAGGCTGCAAAAATAAGGATGGTGGAGAAGGCAGTAATGCTGCCACAGATTCTCAGGCAGGAGAAGCGGTAACGGTGGACGTGGCCGATGCAACCGAGCTTTTGACCAATGTATGGAGTAGTTACGGCGAAGCAGAACTTTTCCCTATTGGTGGTGGTGATTTTGAAAATGTGGTAATGGATGCACCCGGAAAATATGATGTGTCGAAAGCCGAAGAGATGGATTCTGTATTAGGATTGCCTGCGGCAAATGCAACTATGATTGATGATGCAGCGTCTATTATGCATATGATGAATGCCAATACCTTTACCTGCGGTGCATATCATTTAACAGATGCGTCTAAGCAGCAGGCGTTTGCAGATGCTTTGAAGGAAAACATTATAGGTAGACAGTGGATGTGTGGTTTCCCTGATACACTTCTGATTGCCTCTGTAGGAGATGAGTATGTGGTTTCTGCATTTGGCAATGCAGAGATTATGGAAACATTTAAAACAAAGTTACAGGCGCAGTATGACGCAGCAGAAGTCATGTACGAGGAGAGCCTGGTACAGTAAGAGGATAGAAATGGTTTTTTCGAGTATACCTTTTTTGTTTTATTTTTTACCCTTTGTGCTGCTTGCTTATTTGTTAGTTCCGGCAAGAGGACGCAACTGCGTATTGCTGATAGCAAGTCTTATATTTTACGCATGGGGGGAACCGGTTTATATTCTGTTGATGATCTTTTCCATCCTGCTTGGATATGTCTCCGGCATTTTGTTGGAAAAGAGTATGGAAAAGGCGTGGAAGGTTGTGACGCCGAGAGCAGTGCTCGCCGGAGCAATTGTAATCTTCACCGGTTTGTTTGTATATTTTAAATATACGGATTTTCTGATAGGAAACTTTAATGCAGTAACGGGACAGCCAGTCCCGCTACTGCATATTGTATTGCCTATCGGAATCAGTTTTTATACGTTTCAGATTATCAGTTATCTGGTAGATGTATATCGAAAAGAAGCAAAAGCACAGCATAATATCATATCTTTGGCAACTTATATCGCCATGTTTCCCCAATTGATTGCAGGTCCCATTGTTCGTTATGCAGATATAAATGTGCAGATTGAAAACAGAAAAAGTACAGTGGCTATGATAGAAAGCGGTATTTCCCGTTTTGTAGTCGGTCTTTCCAAGAAAGTCCTGCTTGCCAATGAACTGGGGGCATTGTGTGAAACATTCAGGGTATCAGGAGATAAATCTGTACTTTACTATTGGATTTATGCAGTGGCCTTTTCCCTTCATATTTACTTTGATTTTTCCGGTTACAGTGATATGGCAATTGGTTTGGGAAGAATCTTTGGCTTTTCACTGCCTGAAAATTTCCGGTATCCATATATATCCGGCAGCATTACGGAATTTTGGAGAAGGTGGCATATGTCACTTGGAACGTGGTTTAGGGACTACTTATATATTCCCCTTGGCGGTAATCGTGTATCAACAATAAAGTGGTTCCGCAATATTTTGATTGTATGGATGTTTACAGGGCTTTGGCACGGGGCTTCGTGGAATTTTGCGGTATGGGGGCTTTATTTCGGAGTGATTTTGATAATAGAGAAAAAATGCTTGTTGAAGGTGCTTGATAAAGCAAAGGGTATCAAACATCTTTATGTGATTGTTTTATTGCTCATCAGTTTTGTGATTTTTAACGGAGCCGATATGAAGGAGGCTTTGGCGGATATCGGATGTATGTTTGGTATGGGGCGTATTCCTTTGGTATCAAAAGAAGCACTTTATTATTTGAAAAGTTATGGCGTAACATTTACTGTGGCAATGATATCCTGCCTGCCTTTTGGGGCAAAAGCATTTGTGGGATTGCAGGATAACTTTGAAAAATCGGGCAAAGCGATACAAAGAAATATTTTTGCCATGATAAAGGTGGTAGGAATACTGTTTTTACTGATACTGTCAACGGCATATCTGGTGGACGGTTCTTTTAATCCGTTCCTTTACTTCAGGTTTTAGGAGGGAATATGGAAAAGAACGTAAAACACAAAAAATGGATAATATTTATAACCGGTATAGTTTATTTCCTAATTGTATTAGCCTGTTTTCTGAAACCTGCCGGGGAATATTCTCTCAGCGAAAGAAGACTTCTTGCACAAAAACCTGTATTTTCATGGGAAAATGTGGTGACTGGGAAATATAGGACGGCAGCGGAAGAATATGTAACGGATCAATTTCCGCTCCGGGATAAGCTACGGGGTTTTAAAGCCGGTTTTGCTTTGCATGTGATGCAAAAAACAGATCATCATGAAATATATGAAAAGGATGGATATCTGTGTGCCATGGAATACCCCATGAACGAGGGATCTATTACGAGAGCTGTTGCAATTTTTAAAAATATATATGAAAAGCATTTGAAAAATACAGATGTAAAAGCGTATATTTCGGTGATTCCGGATAAAAGTTACTTTCTTGCGGATGAGACATATTTGTCAATGGATTATGGTGCTTTTTTCGAAAAAGTATATGCACAGACTGATTTTCTAAAGTCCATAAGAATAGAAGATAGATTGCGGCTTTCCGATTATTACAAAACAGATACCCATTGGAAACAGGAAGAAATTACGGGGGTGGCTTCTTATATGGCAGAGGAGATGGGGACTTTTCTTTCCGGAGAATATCGGATTGAAACGTTAAATGTTCCTTTTTACGGTGTGTATGCAGGGCAGTCTGCGATGGCTACACATCCTGATAAAATAAGCTATTGTACCAATGATGTATTAGAACAGTGTACCGTCTATGATTATGAAAATAATCGGGAAATCTCTCTCTATGAGGAAAGTAAGGCTTCCGGCAGAGATGCCTATGAGATGTTTCTGGGAGGGAATATATCCTTGGCAGTGATTGAAAACGAAAATGCAGATTCAGAGAAAGAACTTGTGGTATTTGGCGATTCTTTCAGTAGAAGTATGATTCCTCTTTTGGCAGAGGGGTATGAAAAAACAACATTGATTGATATCCGATATCTTCCCAGTGCCTATATTGGAAACTATGTGACATTTAAAAATCAGGATGTACTGTTCTTGTATAGCACATCAGTGTTAAATAACAGTATCACTTTAAAATAAAAAAGTGATATTCAAATCGGCAATCATGTGGTATGATGTTTAGGTATATCTTATATGGAGAAAAAAGGAATAAAGATGAAAAGAGAAAATTTTAAATCGAGACTTGGTTTTATTTTAATTTCGGCAGGTTGTGCTATCGGAATCGGAAATGTATGGAAGTTTCCATATATTACGGGACAGAACGGTGGTGGGATTTTTGTATTGATTTATCTGTTCTTTTTGATTGCGATGGGTGTACCCGTTCTTACCATGGAATTTGCAGTAGGACGTGCCAGTAAGCAGAGTATTACCCGCTGTTATCAGGAACTGGAAAAGCCCGGACACAAGTGGCATTTTCACGGTAATCTGGCACTTATCGGAAACTATTTGCTGATGATGTTTTACACCACCGTATCCGGTTGGATGATCAGCTATTTTTATCGCTTTTTGAAAGGGACTTTTACAGGATTTACGCCCCAGCAGGTGACAGATGAATTCGGCGGAATGATGGCGGATCCTTTGGGAATGGGATTTTGGATGGTAGTTACCGTAATCGGAGGTTTCCTGGTTTGCTCTTTGGGAGTACAGTCCGGTGTTGAAAAAATCAGCAAACCTATGATGATTGGACTTCTTGCACTGATTGTGATTTTGGCTGTAAACAGTGTTACATTGGAAGGCGGTATGGAAGGCCTTAAATTTTATTTGGTTCCCGACTGGAGTAAAGTAGAGGAAGTGGGACTTTGGAATGTAATTGTGGCTGCCATGAACCAGTCTTTCTTTACACTCAGTTTAGGTATCGGTTCCATGGAAATATTCGGTAGCTATTTGTCTAAGGAACATACTCTGTTTGGGGAGTCCTTAAGAATTGCAGGACTGGATACCTTTGTGGCAATTATGTCAGGACTTATTATCTTCCCGGCATGTTTTGCATACGGGGTTGACCCGGGAGCAGGTCCGGAACTGATTTTTATTACTCTTCCGAATATATTTGCATCCATGACCGGAGGCAGATTTTGGGGAAGCCTGTTCTTTCTGTTTATGACATTTGCATCATTCTCTACTGTTATTGCAGTGTTTGAAAATATTGTGGCATGCTGTATGGATAAGTGGAACTTAAGCAGAAAGAAGTCATCATTTATTAACTGTATTGTTATGCTCGTCGCATCCCTTCCCTGTGTGCTCGGATTTAATGTATGGAGTAGTTTTCAGCCAAGAGGAACAGGAAGTACTGTGCTTGACTTGGAAGACTTTATTGTAAGTAATTTGCTTCTGCCCATCGGTTCCCTGTTGTTCTTATTGTTCTGTACAACCAAATGGGGTTGGGGATTTGACAAATATATGGAAGAAGTTAATACCGGAGCCGGCGTTAAGTTCCCCAGATTTTTACGAGGTTATGTAACGTTTGTGATACCGGTTATGATTATAGTGATTTTAATCATGGGCTTAAGATAAAGAGATTGAAAGGGATAAATTATGAGTAAAGAAAAAAACAGAAATTCATTTTCGGGTTCTATCGGTTTCGTTCTCGCGGCTGCAGGAAGTGCGGTAGGTCTCGGTAATATTTGGAGATTTCCGTATCTTGCAGCAAAAGATGGCGGCGGACTATTTTTGGTTGTTTATATTATTTTGGCAATAACTTTTGGATTTACACTTCTGACATCAGAAATTGCCATTGGAAGAAAAACAAAGCAGAGTCCTTTGACGGCATATTCCCATTTGAAAAAGGGATGGGGATTCTTAGGCGTTTTGGCTTGTATTGTTCCAATGATTATCATGCCTTACTATTGTGTGATTGGCGGATGGGTAATTAAATATCTGATTTCTTTTGTTACCGGCGAAGGTGTAATGGCAGCAGGAGACGGTTATTTCACAGGCTTTATTACAGCAGAGACACAGCCTATTGTATTTACTGTAATCTTTTTGGCAATTTGTGCATTTGTTGTTTTGCGCGGCGTAAATAAAGGGATTGAGTCCTTTTCCAAGATATTGATGCCTATATTGGTGGTTTTGATTTTTGGTATTGCAATTTTTTCCATGACAATCAGTCATACAGATGCAAACGGCATGACAAGAACCGGCGTGGAAGGCTTTAAGATTTACATAGTTCCCAATTTTGAGGGTCTTACCGTGAAAGGATTTTTCACTGTAGTGATGGATGCCATGGGACAGCTTTTCTATAGTCTTAGTGTTGCAATGGGTATAATGATTGCATATGGTTCTTATGTAAAGGACGATGCAAATCTCGGCAAATCCATTAACCAGATTGAAATTTTCGATACTGTAGTAGCGTTTTTGGCGGGTGCCATGATTATTCCTGCAGTGTATACATTTATGGGAACCGAGGGAATGGCAGCATCCGGCCCCAGCTTGATGTTCGTATCCCTTCCTAAGATTTTTGCATCTATGGGAACTATCGGTACTTTTGTAGGAATCCTTTTCTTTGCGATGGTACTGTTTGCGGCACTTACCAGTGCAGTTTCCATTATGGAGGCCGTTGTGGCAAGTCTTATGGATAAATTCCATTTATCCAGAGTAAAAGCATCCATTATCGAAATCGTGATTGCCCTTGTAGGAGGACTTGTAGTTTGCTTCGGATATAATATCTGGTATTTTGAGTATACACTTCCTAATGGAGCGGTTGCACAGATTTTGGATATTATGGATTACATCAGTAACAACTGTCTGATGCCGCTTGTAGCAATCGGAACCTGCATTTTAATCGGTTGGATATTAAAACCGAAAACAGTTATTGAAGAAGTGGAAAAGTCAGGATGCAAATTTGGCAGAAAAAACCTGTATGTTGTGATGCTTAAATTTGTGGCACCGGCATTATTACTTATTTTGTTATTAAAGTCATTGGGAATCGTTACATTTATTTAATGTATCTGACAGAAAGAAAGTGTTTTACGAGAAGAAAGAAGGATAGGTATTGTGGTAAAAATTATTGCTGACAGCACTTGTGACTTGTCAAAGGAATTGATAAGAAAATATGATATCACAATTATTCCTTTGCACATTTTACTGGGAGAGGAAGAGTATCTTGACGGCGAGAGTATTACTCCCACACAGATTTATAAATGGGCAGATGAGAATAAAACGACACCGAAAACCTCGGCTGTTTCCATTGAAAGAGCAGTTTCTTCGCTGAAAATGTTTGTGGAGGCAGGAGATGAGGTGATCAGTTTTAATATTGCAGCGGGAATGTCCACATCCGGAAATGTCATGCGTCTTGCAGTGGAGGCGTTGGATGCACAGGATAAAGTAAAGGTAATAGATTCCGCTAATTTGTCCACGGGTATCGGTCTGTTGGTGTTAGAGGCTGCCGTTATGGCGAAGGAAGGGGCAAGTTTAGATGATATTGTTGCCCATATAGAAGAATTAAAACCTCTTGTAAGGGCCAGTTTTGTGGTAGATACGCTTGTGTATCTGTATCGGGGTGGCAGATGCAGCGGGCTTGCGGCAATGGCAGGCAGCGCGTTAAAGCTTCATCCGAGAATTGCAGTGGAAGACGGTAAAATGAGTCCGGACAAAAAATACCGCGGCAGCATCGGCAAGGCGATTATGGCATATGTAAAAGATATGGAAGAAGAACTGCGCAGTGCCAAGAAAGACAGAGTGTTTATTACCCATTCCGGTTGTAAGAAAGAAGTGGTGGATGAGGTGAGACGCTATTTAGAGTCGTTGGAATATTTTGATGAAATTTTGGAAACGGTTGCCGGAGGAGTGATATCAAGTCATTGTGGGCCCGGAACACTCGGTGTGTTGTTTATCAGCAAGAAGTAATATTCTTTGCCGTAAAAAATTTTAGTTCGGAGTAAAATTTTATTTGCAATTTGAAAGACATACATTATAATATATAGTGTTGTAGAAAAAACACCAAGGGAGAAATGCGATATGGAAAGAAAAATCGGAACAGTATCCAGAGGTATTCGTTGTCCTATTATCAGAGAAGGCGATGATCTGGTTAAAATCGTAACAGATAGTGTGCTTGAAGCAGCGGCAAGCGAAAACTTTGAACTTCGCGACAGAGATGTTATTGCTGTGACAGAGTCTATTGTGGCTCGTGCACAGGGCAATTATGCATCCGTAGATGCCATTGCAGAAGATGTAAAAAACAAATTGGGAGGAGAAACTATCGGTGTTATTTTCCCTATTTTGTCCAGAAACCGCTTTGCAATCTGTTTAAGAGGAATTGCCAAAGGTGCAAAGAAGGTTGTTCTTATGCTTAGCTATCCCAGCGACGAAGTTGGTAATGAATTAGTGTCATGGGATCAGCTTGATGAAGCAGGCGTTAATCCTTACAGTGATGTACTTACACTTGAGAAGTACAGAGAATTATTCGGAGCAAATGTTCATCCTTTCACAGGTGTTGATTATGTAGATTATTACAGTCAGTTGATTCGTGAAGCCGGTGCAGAGGTAGAGGTTATCTTTGCAAATGACTGTCGTAAGATTTTAAATTATACAAAGAAGGTGCTTACTTGTGATATACACACACGTGCACGTTCTAAGAGAATTTTAAAGGCATGCGGAGCAGAAGTGGTATGTGGACTTGATGACATTTTAAATGCTTCTGTAAACGGAAGTGGATGCAATGAAAAGTATGGTCTCCTCGGATCTAACAAGTCTACAGAAGAAACCATTAAGCTTTTCCCCAGAGAATGTACCGACTTAGTGATGGATATTCAGAAAGAAGTACTTGA
Source organism: Lachnospiraceae bacterium (assembly GCA_045586385.1). Taxonomy (GTDB): domain Bacteria; phylum Bacillota; class Clostridia; order Lachnospirales; family Lachnospiraceae; genus Suilimivivens. Next base: position 34,667 of record JAZNAE010000010.1, on the reverse strand, counting down.
CAGAACAGGAAAACATGTGGAAGTTATGGTATACGGTGACGGTGCATTTAAGGATCCCGTAGGAAAGATTTGGGAGCTTGCAGATCCTGTTGTTTCACCTGCAAGTACGCCCGGACTTGAAGGAACACCCAATGAAGTAAAATTGAAATATCTTGCGGATAATGATTTTAAGGATTTATCCGGTGATGCCCTGAAGGAAGCAATTTCCAACCGTATCAGAGAAAAGAAAGATAACTTAGTGGGTGACATGGCTTCTCAGGGAACAACACCCAGAAAGTTAACAGATTTAATCGGTTCACTTTGTGATCTTACCAGTGGTTCCGGTGACAAAGGAACTCCTGTGATTCTGATTCAGGGTTACTTTGATAACTATGTAAGTTAAGAATAACAGATGAATTTTGACAGCACTCTGCAAAGTGAAACGCAGAGTGCTGTTTTTGTATGGTGGGGGGAGTGTGTGTGGTAAGGATAGCTGTGTGTGATGATTTGCCCGGGTATGGGGATGTGCTGGGGGAAGTGATAGAAAAGTGGGCGTTTAGAAAGTCTGTAAATATGGAACTGAAAAAGTTTGTCAGTGGAGAAGAACTTTTGGCAGATATAGAAAATACTGGATACTTTCATATGATTCTGATGGATATATCACTGGAAGGCGGTATAAACGGAATTAAGGCGGCTACGATAATAAAAGAAAAGTATGAAGATATATGCTTGATTTTTGTGACGCGACATGACAATTATTACAAAGAAGTGTTGGGTCTGCATCCGTTTCAGTATCTTGAAAAACCGGTTTCAAGAAAAATGTTGACGGAATGTCTGGATCAGGCGCTTGAAAACTGCCGTTACTTAAAGGAGGTCTTTGTATTTCGCTATAAAGGAATGACCAATAGTATTAAACTACATGGAATTTTATATTTTGAGAGCGATAAAAGGGTAGTGCGGGTATATATGGAAAACGGAGAAAAATTTGTTTTTTATGCAAAACTGGATATGGTGGAAAAGAAGATAAGAAGGTATAATCATTTGTTTTTGCGGATTCATAAATCGTATTTAGTGAATGTGGGTCAAATTTTTCAATACCATTCGCAATATGTAATTATGAGAAATAAAGAAAAACTGCCTATTAGTACCGGGCAAAGGGAAACGGTAATGCAATATCATATAAAATCTTTGGAACGTTTCTGCTAAAAATGACATTTCCGATACGAAATTATTACATGAGTAAATTTGAATGGGAAAAAACATTTACAATAGATATGGCAATTGTCCGATTGCTCTGTACACATGTGTTGCTTTCTTGGGCGGCGGGGAACGAAAATGTTCCCTGCTGCTGTCTTTTTATGACCAAAAACACATAAAAATGACAAATTCCTAACGTTTTGTGACATTCTAAGCATGACAACAAAATTATGGGTTATGGTTAGTAAAAAGCGTTGAGAGGGATGCCAATGAGATGGATAAGCTGTGTGTTAACCATAATTCTGTGCCGGAAAATTTTTAGTAAAAAAAGAAAACAAGAGATAAATATGCGTTACTTAAAGCAGCAAAAGCTAATTCAAAAAGAATGGAAAAAAATAAGAAAAATAAAGCATGATATGGGGAACAGATATGCCCTGGAACTTGGATATCTGGAAAGTGGGCAGTATGATAAATTGAGAAAAATATACATACAGATGTTAGGCGAAATAGAGGGCATCAACAAAATAACAAGAACAGGGAATGAGGAGTTGGATATGCTGATCGCATATAAATGTTCGCTGGCCAAAACGCATGAAATAGAAACGGAGGTAAAAGCAAAACTTTCCGGCACGGAGACTGTATGTGCTGCAGATATCAGTACTGTTCTGGGGAATTTGTTTGATAATGCTATAGAGGCATGCTGCGAGGAAGTGAAAGAGAAAAGGTGGGTACATTTGGAAATGGTGTCGGATGCGACAGCTGTTTTGATCCGGATGTCAAATCCTTACCGTAAACTGGACAGAGGAAGTGACGGGAAAATTGTGAGCGGCAAAAAGGATAAAGCAAATCACGGAATAGGATTAAAAGCAATCAAGGAAATTGTAGATAAATATCGCGGGAATGTAGAAATCAAAACAGAAAACGGAGTTTTTGAGGTGAAAGTATTGCTTTATATTTTGAATGACTGACCGTTTCCGTATGCGTGTTGTGATATTTTTTTAGATGTGTTACAATAAATAAATTAAGGAAAGTATACGAGGTGATGAAATATGAAACTGTTAAGTGCCATTGTCCCCTGTTATAATGAAGAAGAAAATGTTCCTTACTTTTATGAGGAATTTATAAAAAATGAGAGTTTCTTTAAAGAAAATGACCTTGATTTCGAGTTGTGGTATATTGATGACGGTTCCAAAGATAAAACCACAGAGGAAGTTAAAAAATTAATTCAAAAGGATGCAAGGGTACACTTGCTTACATTTTCCCGTAATTTTGGAAAAGATGCGGCTATTTTTGCAGGATTTGAGAAGGCAAAGGGTGATTATGTGGCATGTATGGATGCTGATTTGCAGGATCCGCCGAGTCTGCTTCCCGAAATGTTTGAAAATATATGGCAAGGTTATGATATGGTTGCCACAAGAAGAGTGAACCGGAAAGGGGAACCCCCGATACGTTCTTTCTTTGCCCGTATGTTTTATAGGTTAATGAATAAAATATCTGATGCACAGATAGCGGATGGTGCAAGAGATTTCCGTTTGATGACCAGACCGGCGGCAGATGCGATTGTTTCCATGAGAGAGTATAACCGTTTTACAAAGGGTATTTTCGGCTGGGTAGGATTTAAGACCAAGTGGCTTGAATTTGATAACGTGGAAAGGAAAAAGGGAGAGACGAAATGGTCCTTCTGGAAACTGTTTATTTATTCACTGGAAGGAATCACCTCTTTTTCTACTACGCCTCTCGCGTTTGCAGCGGTTATGGGAATGTTGTTTTGTATCGCTTCCTTTGCCCTGATTATATTTATTATTGTCAGAACATTGGTATTTGGAGATCCCACATCCGGATGGCCCTCCCTTGTGTGTATTATTTCCTTGATTAGTGGCGTACAATTGTTGTGTCTTGGAATCGTGGGACAGTATTTGGCGAAAACTTATATGGAAGTAAAAAACAGACCGATATACCTTGTGAAAGAGGAGATTTAACGTACATGCAGGAAGGACTTGTGAGCGTCATAGTGCCGGTTTACAATGCCGGAGCGTATATAGAAGAAACCATCCGCATGGTGGAATGTCAGACCTATCCGGATTGGGAATTGCTTTTAATAGATGATTGTTCCGATGATGATAGCAGAGAAATCATTGAAGCTTATTTAGAGAAACGAAAAGAAGCGGAGAATGGACGGGTGCTACAGGAAATCCGATTAATCCCCAAGGAGAAAAATGAAGGCCCGGCAATGGCCAGAAACACGGGTATGGAGCTATCACGTGGCAGGTACATTGCATTTTTGGATGCTGATGACATTTGGATGGCGGACAAGCTTACAAAACAAATAGAGTTTATGAAGGAGAAAGATGCAGCATTTATTTTCTCTGCGTATGAATTTGGTGACGAATATGCAAAAGGAACAGGAAAGGTGGTTCATGTTCCCGAGACATTATCTTATAGAAAGGCTTTGTCAAGAACCATTATTTTTACGACGACGGTAGTGCTTGACAAGCAAAAAATACCCGGGGAACTTCTCGGCATGCCGGTTGTGAAGAGTGAAGACACTGCATTTTGGTGGAAACTTTTAAGAAACGGTTTTACGGCATACGGACTTAATGAAGTGCTTGCAATATACAGAAGACCGGCAAAATCTTTGTCTTCCAATAAAATGGAGGCAATAAAAAGAATATGGCATCTTTATAGGAGGCAGGAAAACCTTTCTTTAGTTGCCGCAATATATTATTTTATCTTCTGGGCATTTCGTGCCACATTAAGAAGAATATAGAGGTGTAACAGTGAAACAGATGGAATCAGCAAAAAGAATGATTGTATTATGTCTTAATTTTATAGGAATGTTATTTCATACAGCAGTATATGCATTTGTATGGTTTTCTTACTATTATCCGGCCATAAGCAAATTTACGGCACGTTTTAAGTTTTATAAAAACGGACATTTGCTGATGTTAGCTATTTACTTTGTGTTACTTTTCTTTTTCTTTCATACTTACGGAGGGTTGAAGGTAGGTTATTTAAAGCCTACGGAAGTGTTTTTTTCACAATTGTTTTCGATTCTGTTTGTAAATATAATCACTTATCTGCAAATATCCCTTATGAATAACTGGCTTGTAAGTCCGGAATATTTTGTGGGAGCTATGCTGGTGCAGCTTCTGATAGCAGCCTTTTGGATTTATATTTGCAATTTAGTTTACAGGAAAGTGTCGCCTCCAAGGGAAATGCTTCTAATTTACGGGGAGCGTTCCATTGATGATATTTTAAGAAAGTTCGCATCCCGCAAGGACAAATATAACATTGTAAAGTGTGTGAATATTTCGGAAGGAATTGAAAAAATCGAAGCGGAAATTGCGCAAAAATATGGTGCGGTTGTGCTTTGGGATATTCCCACTGCAGATAGAAATAAATTGCTGAAGTACTGTTACGGACAATCCGTCAGAGTATATATGATGCCGAAGATACCGGATGTATTGGTTGCCGGTTCAGATCAGCTTCATTTATTTGATACACCCATTTTACTTACCAGGGAATATGCGCTTACAGTAGAGCAAAGAATCACCAAGCGGGTGATTGATCTTGTTTGTGCAATGCTTTTGATTATAATTGCATCACCGATTATGTTGATTACGGCTGTTTGCATTAAGTGTTATGATAAGGGGCCAGTGCTGTATAAACAGGTGCGTTGTACTGCCGGTGGCAGAGAGTTTTGGATTATGAAATTCCGAAGCATGAGAGTTGATGCCGAGAAAGACGGTGTTGCAAGGCTGGCATCGAAAAATGACAGCAGAATTACGCCGATAGGCAAATTCATCCGTGCCGTGCGGATTGATGAATTACCACAGTTGTTTAATATATTAAAAGGGGACATGTCCTTTATCGGTCCAAGACCGGAGCGGCCGGAAATTATTAAGCAGTATGTAGAAGAAATGCCCGAGTTTGTATTTCGTATGAAAGTAAAGGCAGGACTGGCAGGATATGCACAGGTATACGGAAAATATAATACGACACCATATGATAAACTGAAATTAGATTTATCTTATATTGAAAATTATTCTGTGTGGCTGGATATTAAGTTGATGCTTTTGACACTGAAAATTCTTTTCCAGGCAGAAAGCACGGAAGGAATAGAAAAAAGTCAAGTGACAGCCATGAAGGCTATGGACAGGTCTGAGGAGTAGAAAATGAAAAAAAATCAGGATTATGATAAACAAAGCATGGATTTAAAACGCTTGTTCCTTCGGATGCAAGGAAAAATATGGTTGCTGATTATGCTGGTTGTATTAGGTGCCGTGATAGGTGGTTTCGGATATCAGATTGCGAGAGCGACCCGTATGCCGATTACTTATGAGGCAGTTTCTAAATTGTACATCAGTTTTGCGGCAGATGAAAACGGAGATGTATATCAGTATTACAATGGATATACTTGGAATGAACTGCTGGATACGGATCCCATAATGGAAAAGATAGAGGCTAATTTATCCGGTGACTATACAACGCAGGAAGTGATTGATGCCACCAAAGCGGAGATTTTATCCGACATCCGTTTGCTTACGGTGACTGTACAGGGAGCAGATGAAAAGTCTGTCAGGGAAATTCAGGCAGCCGTAGAAGCCGGACTCGTAGATTATTCAAAAGACAGCGAAGAGCTAAAACGAATTGAGGTGATTCGCTCCATGGAGCCGGAGAGGGTTTACTGGGATGATAAAACAGTTACGGCAGGTGTACTGAGTGCAGTGGTATTCGCCATTGTGGGAATATTTGTGCTGACTGTTTTTTATGTAATGGACGATGCAGTTTATGTGCAGGCAGATGTGGAAAAAAGATATAAGGCCCGTGCACTTGGTATGATGATGAAAAGCCAGAAAGGCCTGCAACCCTATGCAAGAGAGCTGATTGCCAATATCACGTATGTGCTGGGAGAGCAAAGACAGTTCGTCCTGATTGATATGGATGGTCATGTAGATCTACGGACCATGGAACTGGAGAAGCTTTTAAATGCCGGAGAAAATGAATTTATTGGCGGCGACGGTGAAATGGGTGGACTTACATGGACTATGCCAAAGCCGGAAGGGGAAACAGAGAAGGAAGATGCATGGAAAGCGGTTCCTTTTAATGAAAGTGTGATAACTGCAGAAGACTGTGCACAAATAAGAGCCCTTAAGGGTGCCATTCTTTTATTGCCATACGGCACGGATGTCAGTAAGAAGACAGAGCGCGTGTTAAATCTTCTGAAGAATCAGGACTGTGAAGTAATCGGTATGATTATTACCCAGGCAGATGAAGACTTTTTGAACAGTTATTATAACTGATAAAGGAGAATTATGAAATTACAGGTATTGGTAGCGGCGGTAAATAAAGAGGGAAATGTGCTGGCAGAAAATATGCATCTGAAAACAGACGCAGTGATTGTGAATCAGTGTGACAGCTACGGATATCAGGAGTTTTCTAAGGAAGGGAACAGAGTGCAGTGTTTTTCCATGGCAGAGCGAGGCGTGGGGTTAAATCGCAATACAGCGTTACTTCATGCTACAGGAGATATTGTACTTTTTTCTGATGAGGATATTTGTTTTTATGATGATTACCGGGAAAAAGTACTTTCTGCATTTGAACAGAATCCGGATGCGGATTTGATTACCTTTAATTTTAAGGTGGATGCATCCCGTGCTACTTATTACAATTGGAAAGAGCGGAGAATCAGGTGGCATAATTACGGAAGATATCCAACCTTTGCAGTGGCGGCAAAATTAGATGCGCTGCGTAAGGCAAATGTAAGTTTTTCTCTATTGTTTGGCGGTGGTGCAAAGTATAGTAACGGTGAAGATAGCCTGTTTTTAAAGGATTGTTTAAAGAGCGGAATGCATATGTATGCTTCTATAGAAGAAATCGGGGAAGAAGTTTTCCGGGAGTCTACATGGTTTTCCGGATATAATCAAAAGTTTTTTACAGACAGAGGTGTGCTGTATCATTTCCTTTACGGGAAACTGGCGAAGCCCTTTTCACTGCGTTTTTTGCTTGCACATAAGGGAGAGATGTGTAAAGATGTGTCTCTGATGCAAGCATATCGGTGGATGAAGAGCGGAATTGCTGAAGGAAAATTGAGGTAACCTATGATTGTATATATTATGGTGGCAGTAGTTACCGTGTTTTTGGGACTGCTTATTAATAATGAGTGCATAAAAGTAAATAACAGGATGAGCAGACAGCAGATGCTTAACGGCGTGTGCATTACTTTTATTTTTCTTATTTTGTTTGCGGTTTGTGCATGCAGACTTAATGTGGGAAATGACTATGCCAAGTATGTGGAGTTTATGCATCTGGTCAATTGTGATGCCTATGTACCTACGGAAATAGGTTTTAACAGCGTGGTAAAGCTTTTATATACACTAAGCGGATTTGAAAACTTCCTGTTAGTGTTTGCTTTTTTTGCTTTTTTTACGATATTGCTGTTTCTTGTAGCGATTTATAAGCAGGCTGATTCCTTTGGTTTTAGCTTTTTTCTGTTTATGGCACTGGGATATTATTTTCAGTCCTTTAATACGGTGAGATATTATCTGGCACTTGCAATTGCCCTCTTTGCAATTCCCTATGTTCTTCACAGAGAATGGCGAAAATTTATTTTGCTGGTGCTTTTAGGGGCAACCTTCCATAAGTCCCTGCTTGTGGTAATTCCTCTTTATTTTTTGGCATCCCTGAATTGGAAAAAGTGGCAACTGGCGATTGCAGCACTCTTTTGCAGTACTTTCTTTTTTATGCAGGACTTTTATTTGAAAGTGGTGGTATTTTTATATCCTACATATGAAGATACGGAGTACCTTGAGGGTGGCACCAGTTATATTAATATTATCCGCTGTGTGGCAGTTTTGATATTGGCACTTATCTATTATAAAAAGGCAGTAAAGGGGAATGAAAGAAACAGATTTTACTTTTATTGCAATTTAGGAGCACTTGTGATGTATGTATGTTGTTCCTTTTTGCCTATCATTTCCAGAATCGGCTATTATCTGACCATTACGCATATTTTCTTTATTCCTGCGTTAATCGGGCAGGTTGGTAATGAAAAATTAAAGAAGCTTTTTAAAGCAGGCGTGGTATTGGCAGCTGTTTTATATTTTATATTGTTTATGAGAAAAGCGGGAGCGGACGGACTCCGTATACTGCCCTATGAAACATTTTTCTTTCATGAGATGGTTCCCATTCTTTCAGATGTAAGCTAGGAGGGGGTATGAAACCTTTATTTTCTATATTGGTGGTTTGTTTGAACCCCGGAGATAAATTAAAGAATACGTTGCAAAGTATTTTGAAGCAGACTTTTACGGATTATGAAGTAATCGTAAAAGATGGTGGCTCTACAGATGGTTCCTTGGACTGCATTAGGGAGTTTGCTGATGGGCGGATTAAGCAGGTGTGTAAGAAGGATACAGGCATTTATGATGCCATGAATCAGGCGGTTTTAGAGGCATCCGGACAATATGTTTATTTTTTGAATTGTGGTGATTTTTTATATGATGAAAATGTACTGTCTGAAACAGAGAGGTTGATTTGTCAAAATCCTGTCGGACATGGCATTTATTATGGGAATATTTTTGAGAGGCTGACCGGGCAGGTGGTATACTCCAATCCAAAACTGGATGCTTTTGGTTGTTATAGGAATGTGCCATGTCATCAGGCTTGTTTTTATGATAGAGAGTTACTTCTTCTGCATCCCTTTGAAACAAAGTACCTGGTAAGAGCTGATTATGAACAGTTTTTATGGTGTTTTTTTACAAAGACCTTAGAAGAACCTGTGAAATTTATTTATAAAGATGTTTTAATTGCGGATTATGAGGGCGGCGGTTTTTCAGAGACAAAGGAGAATCGGAAATTATCGGCGAAGGAACATAATGAAATTGTGTATAAATACATGAGCAGGGGACAAGTTCTGAAATACAGGGCCATTATGTGGATAACCCTTGCACCGCTACGCACCATGATAGCACAGAATAAATGGACGGCAGGTATTTACAACCGCTTCAAAGAAATGATTTATAAAAAGTAGGCAGAAAGTCGGGAACTTGTGATGAAAAAGGTATTATGGATTTGTAATATTATGTTGCCGGTAATTGCAAAAGAAATAAATCTACCCTACAGCAACAGAGAAGGATGGCTTACCGGTATACTAAATGCACTTACGCAGGGAGAAGAAAATACAGAGGTCTTACTTGGGATTTGTTTTCCGGTATCTGCCGAAACCATAGAAAGGATCGGCAGAGATGCAATTTGGGTACAGGGAGTCCCTTGCTATGGATTTGCAGAGGATTTGGTACATCCTGAGAACTATGATGTGTCTTTGGAAAAAAGGTTTTCAGAAATATTGGAAGATTTTAAACCGGATATGATTCACGTGTTCGGAACAGAATTTCCCCATGCACTTGCGGCAATCAAAACCTTCGACAAGCCGGAGAGGACATTAATCGGAATCCAGGGACTATGCAGTGAAATTGCAAAGGTATATATGGCGGATATTCCTGAAAAAGTAAGTAAAAGTGTGAGCTTTAGGGATTTTATCAGAAAGGATTCCTTAAAGCGGCAACAGGAGAAGTTTAGGATACGCGGAGAGCGGGAAAAGGAAATTATCCGCTTATCCGGTCATATTACAGGCAGAACTTCTTTTGATAAAGAGAAAACAGCAATGATGAATCCGAATGCTGTATACCACCATATGAATGAAACCATGCGCAGTGCCTTTTATATAGGAGAGTGGAATGGCGATGCGTGTGAGAAGTACAGTATCTTTATGGGGCAGGGGGATTATCCGCTGAAGGGCTTTCATTTTATACTTGAAGCAATGCCCAAAATTCTCTCTAAGTACCCGGATACCAAACTATACCTGGCAGGCAACAGTATTATGGAACATCATACGGTTAAGGACAAGCTCAAATTATCGGCCTACGGAAAATATCTTCTTTCACTGATAAGAAAGTATGATTTGAGGGATAAGGTTGTTGTGCTTGGAAAACTTTCCGAGGAGGAGATGAAAGAACGCTTTTTGCGTTCGGAAGTGTTTGTTTGTCCTTCTGTCCTTGAAAATTCACCGAATACCATTGGGGAAGCTATGCTTCTTGGAGTGCCGGTGGTAGCAGCTAAAGTTGGTGGGATTCCCGATATGATTACAGACGGAAAAGACGGTCTGTTGTTTGCGTGTGGAGATGTGGATGCACTTGCAAAGGCTGTTTGCAGAATATTTGATGAGAAAGAGTTGGCAGAGAAACTTTCACAGGCAGCAAAGCAGCGTGCAAAACTACTTCATGACGGACATCAAAATTATCGGAGATTGCTTGAAATTTATGAGATTATGGGAAGGGCGTAAAATTGGGCGTGACAATTACTTTTCTATCCAATTATATTAATCATCATCAAATACCCTTTTGCGACGTTTGTTATGAAATGCTGGGAGATAATTTTTGTTTTGTTCAGGCGATGCCCATGGAGCAGGAGAGAATTGCTATGGGGTGGAACCGGGACGGTGTAAATCTGCCCTATGTGCATCTTTTGTATGAGGAAGAGACCGTATGTAAGGAACTGATCGAAGGATGTGATGTTCTGCTTGCCGGTTGGAGTGAAAGAGAAGACTTGGTGCAGAAAAGACTTCTTTCCGGAAAACCTGTCATTCGTATCAGTGAACGCATTTATCGGGAAGGGCAGTGGAAGATGATATCCCCCAAAGGGCTTTTCCATAAATATAAAGAACACATCCGCTTCAGAAATGCGAAGGCATATCTGCTTTGTGCAGGAGCTTATGTGGCGTCCGATTTTTCCTTAATTAAAGCATATCCCGGCAAGATGTATAAGTGGGGGTATTTCCCGGAGACAATTACTTATACGAAAGAGCAGTGGGAAGCGTTAAAACCTAAGGAAGGTACTCTTGAAATTGTATGGGCCGGAAGATTTATGCCCTTAAAGCACCCGGAATACATGATAAGATTGGCAGAAGAATTGAATAAACGCAAGCAACTATGGCATGACAATGCATTTTCTGATTTCCATATTCACATGGTGGGAAGCGGGGAGATGGAAGAAGAACTTTTCCACATGGCACAGGATGAAGGAGTGAAAGATAAAATTACTTTTCATGGCTTTATGAAACCGGAAAAGGTAAGAAAGATTATGGAAAAGAGTCACATCCACGTCTTTACCAGCAATCATTTGGAAGGCTGGGGAGCAGTTGTGAATGAGGCAATGAACAGTGGTTGTGTGGAAGTGGCAAGTATGCAGGCGGGTGCTGTTCCGTATTTGGTTTGCCATGGAAAAAACGGCATGATTTATCCAAATGGTGATGTAGAGAAAATGACAGAGGCGGTTTGCTTCCTAATAGAAAATCCGGAAAAAATAAGAGAGATGAGCAGGAACGCCTATGAGACGATTTCCTCTCTTTGGAATGCTACCTATGCGGCAAAAGAACTGGTGCGCTTTTGCAAGGAGATAGGGGAAGGAAATCCTATGCCGGCTAAGGAAGGTCCTCTTAGCACAGCACCTGTCATATCACCCGGAAAATAAAGGAGAAGGTACATGGAACAAGAATGGAAACCGGTACTGATCAGTGTGATTGTACCGATTTATAATATTGTGGAATATTTACCCAGATGTGTAAATTCCATAAGAAAACAGACCTATCGCAATCTGGAAATCATATTGGTGGATGACGGTTCTACCGATACCAGCGGTGCCATGGCAGAGAAGTTTGCCATGGAGGATAAGCGCATTCGGGTTTTCCATAAAGAGAATGGTGGTGTTTCCACGGCGAGAAACCTTGGAATAGAAATGGCAACCGGCGAATACATAGGTTTTGTGGACAGTGATGACTACATTGAACCGCAGATGTATGAGCGACTTTTATCGCTTGCGCTTGCGGAAAACCTTTTGATGGTGCAGACTTCCCGTGATGAAATTGATGAACACGGAAATCTCATGGAAAATGTATGCATACCTCCCGAAAAGGCGGAAATTTGGGAAAGCGATAAATTTATGCGGGAACTTCTGTTGCATAGGGGAGATTGTTCTTTCTGTACAAAACTGACGTATGCTTCCCTGCTAAAAGAAGAGCGTTTTCCGGAGGGCGAACTGAATGAAGATTTCAGGTTGTTGGTCAATCTGTTGCCAAAGATACCGGCGGTAGCCATCTTGCCGGATCAGGATTATCATGTGTTTTACCGATATGGAAGCAATACCAGAACCAGGGAGGAAAATGTATTTCCCAGAGTGTTTGAAGATATTGTGCGCAATGCGGACAGGGTAGAAAAAATTGTAGAGGCACAGTATCCGCAGCTTCAGGAAGAAGCACAGAGGTTTGCACTTTTTCAGCGCCTGGATTATCTTTTGCATATCCCCATTTCGAAGATGCATTTAAATAATGCATTTTATGTACAGGTATGTAAATATGTGAAAAGTCATCGTAAGCAAATCAGAAAGAATGCTTATCTGACAGAAAAGAATAAAAAGTATCTGCTTTTATTTTCTTATGCACCGGTATTTGTGCGAAAAGTACATCGGTTTTTGAAAAAGTTGTAAGATGCTTTACGAAACGGCGTAATCCGTGTTAAAATGTAGGGCGAGAGTAATTTTGGAAATCAGCGGAGGCTATGATTATGTTATTAGATAACAAGACAATATTGATTACGGGAGGTACAGGTTCTTTTGGTAAATGCTTTACCAAATATGTACTTACTCACTACAATCCTAAAAAGATTATTATCTACTCCAGAGATGAATTTAAGCAGTTCATCATGCAGGGAGAATTTAAAGAATATGCGGACAAACTCCGTTTCTTCATCGGTGATGTAAGAGATAAAGAAAGGCTTACCAGAGCATTTGAAGGCGTGGATTATGTAGTTCATGCAGCTGCATTAAAGCAGGTGCCTGCATGTGAATATAATCCAAACGAAGCAATTAAAACAAATATTCATGGTGCGCAGAATGTAATCGATGCAGCACTTGATACCAATGTAAAGAAGGTGGTTGCACTTTCTACCGATAAGGCGGTTAATCCTGTAAACCTTTATGGAGGAACCAAATTAGTATCGGACAAGCTGTTTATTGCTGCCAATGCATATGCAGGAACAAAGGATATTAATTTCTCTATCGTACGTTACGGAAACGTAGCAGGCAGCCGCGGCTCCGTTATTCCGAAATTTTATGATATGATTAAGAATGGATGCACAGAGCTTACCATCACGGATTATCGTATGACACGTTTCTGGATTAGTTTGACACAGGGAGTTGAACTTGTTATTAAGGCATTAGAGGAAGCGACCGGCGGAGAAACATTTATCTCTAAAATCCCTTCTTTTAAGATTTCAGATTTGGCAGAAGCAATGCTTCCCGGATGTAAAACAAAGGAAATCGGGATTTATCCCGGTGAAAAACTTCATGAAATCATGGTAACAGTGGAAGATTCATCCACTACTTATGAATATGAAAAGCATTTTATTGTTTATCCGCAGGTGACATGGAACAGTAAGCAGAAAATTAACACAAGCGGCAAGAAGGTGCCGGAAGGATTTTCGTACAGCTCCGATAATAATACAGAGTGGCTTTCTGTGGAACAAATCAGAGAATTGTTAAAGACGGTAGATTTGGAAAAATAATTGCATATAATATTACAAAAATAAAGGGTACATTGGAATTCCAAAGTACCCTTTTTGTTTCGGGAGAAGTATGGATATTAAGGTAAGAGAAGAATATTTACGATTAGCAAAAAAGATGCACAGGGAAAATCCGGTAGTGGATGCCCATCTGGATTTGGCAGGGGAAATTCTTTTGCGTAGGACAGCGGGCGAGGCGGAGATTATTAGGAATTACTATTTGGACAATTGGCAAAGTGCAGGAATCAAACTTGTTTTTTCGTCGATATATGTTCCTACAAGAGTGATTGATGAACTGGGAACAGCGGGGGCGTGGGCAGATGTGACCAAGCAGATAGAGGCATTAAAAGCAGATTGCGAAAATTTGCCGGAAGTATTTTTGATTACCTGTAAAAAAGATTTGGAACTTTTAAACCAGGAGCATAAAATCGGAATTTTGATTTATATGGAAGGACTTGATTGCATCGGAGAAAAAAAGGAACGGCTATTTGAACTTCATAAGATGGGGGTCCGCGGAGCTTCCCTTACATGGAGCCGTGATAATGCTTTGGCGAGAGGATGTTGTAAGGCAGGGGAGTACAGACAGGTAATCGGAGGACTCACAGAACTTGGAAAAGAGGTCGTAGAAGAAATGGAAAAAATGAGTTGGTTTGTAGATGTAAGTCATCTAAATGATGATGGCTTTGAGGATATTTTGAACATAACCGGGAGACCTTTTCTTGCAACGCATTCCTGCTCGAAAGCAGTATATGATAACTACAGAAATCTGACCGATGAACAGATGGGAAAGCTGGCGGTAAAAGGAGGCATTATGGGAATAAACGGATGCCGCCTGATTACCGGATCGCAAAGTGGAAATCATTTGGAAATGCTTTGCCGTCACACAGAATATGAAGTGAAGAAAATCGGAGCGGAACATGTAGGGTTTGGATTTGATTTATGTGATTCTTATGACAGGGCGGAATTTAAACTTCGCAGTAAGACAGAGAAGGGATTAAAACCACCGAAAGAGGCTGATTGTTTCCTACATCACGGACAGATTCCTCTTTTTACGGCGGCACTTTTGCAAAGGGGAATGAACAAAGAAGATGTCATTATGATAATGGGTGGCAATTTCCTACGTTATTTGAAAGAAATATTGCCGGAAGAATGAGAAAGCTTCCGGCAATTGTTTTGAATCACTCTTACTTGCCGGCGATAAGAAATGTGTCGGCGAATAAGAGCCAGGCGGCCCGGAATAAGCGCATGATTTGCCAGACGCCGATACCGCGAAGTCCATAGGCGGGAAGGAGTGAATATTTTTCCCGCAGACTCCGGACATCTTCGAACCAGACCTCATGAGTAGCGCCGTCTGCCTCGTACTGAAAATAGGGAGACATGGCAGTTTCATCAAAGGAGATAGGAACACCGTAAGTGATGGCGAGCTGAACAGCCTCTGTATTGCTGATGGTTCTTGCCATGGAGACACCTCTTTGGAAGGGGAGAGTCCAATCATATCCATAATTGGGAATGCCTAAATCTATTTTGGCAGGATCGATACGTGTGACGGCATAATCTACAACCTCCCGTACTTTATTGATGGGAGCTACTGCCATGGGGGGACCGTAGGTATATCCCCATTCGTAGGTCATAAGAAGAACAAAGTCAGCTGCATTTCCTAAAAGCGCATAGTCCTTTCCCTCATAAAGAAGTCCTCGTTGCATATCGCTTGTTTTGGGCGCGAGTGCCACGGATACGGTATAACCGTAAGGAGAGAAAAAGACCCTGGCATCACCTACGAAATCTGCAAAAGCGATACGGTCCTGTGGAAGAATATATTCAAAATCAATATCCAGTCCGACAAATCCTTTTTGTTGCATGACAGATAAAAGATTTTGGAAAAGTGTGGTTTTGGCAGTTTCGTTATTTACAACGGCAGTTATCAGTTGATTGTTGAAATTGCCGTCAGGTCCGAAAGGGGTCAATGTTAAAATTGGTCTGGTCTGAAACCTATTTGCGGCGGTAATCATAAAAGAATCATCAAGCATGGGGGGGATGAGATTGCCGTCAGTGGTAAAGCCGTAGGAAAAGATAGAAAGTGCAGAAAGATAAGGAAGTGTTTCCGTAAGAACATACTCCTCAATAAAAGGATATGCGTAACCGTTTGTATAAGCTGTATAAGAAGGGGTACCCGGTGAGACGGATAAAAGCAGAGCCTGGCCGATGGCCAGGGCATAGGGATAACTTAACTGGTTATTGTAAATAATTGAATCCGGAGTGATACCAAAAGAAGAGGCGATCCCATCAACGGTATCCCCCGGTTTGACCACATATATTTGCATAAGAAATTCCTTAAAAATATCTTACTGTTAAAATATGCGGTTTTTCTCGTATGATTACATGGTGAGAGGAATTTTCTTTGTTATTTTTCTGTAAAATTTCCAAATGATTACAGCCGGAAGAGAAATAACCAAAAACAATGTGGAAAGTAATCCGGCAGCCCCACCGATAATCATAATAAGTAAAAGTCCTATATTCATGTTTTGCACCTCGTGATTTTATTTGCAAAGTCATTTTAACAGTAGAAATACAGAGAAAAAAGTGTTTAAAAGGCTTTTTAACAAGACCTTTGCATTGTCTTAACGTAGACTTAACATAGACTTAACAAATCCTTAACATAGTGGCACGGGGTGTTGCATATTTAGTGGATTAATCTTATAATAATATGGTGAAAAGACGAAACGCGGAGGACATGGTGATGAATTATAAAGAGGCGTTAGAGAAGTTACAGGGTTTCGGTCAGGAACATGTACTTGCATATTATGATGAATTAAATGACAGTCAGAAAGAAGAATTGCTTTCCCAGATAGCAGATACGGATTTTTCCGTGTTATCTTCCTGCAAGGGAGAAATAAAAGAAAACAATAAAGGGGAGATTTCCCCTCTTAAAGCAATGCAACTTTCAGAAATTGCAAATAAGAAAGAAGAATTTACCGGAATTGGTTTGAAAGCTATTAAAGCCGGAAAAGTAGGAGCGGTACTTTTAGCAGGCGGAATGGGAACCAGACTGGGTTCTGATGATCCGAAAGGTATGTATAATATCGGTATTACCAAAGACGTCTATATTTTCCAAAGGCTGATTGAGAACCTTATGGATGTGGTAAAGACTGCGGATGCATGGATTCCTCTTTATGTGATGACAAGCGATAAAAACCATACGGCAACCGTAAATTTCTTAAAAGAACATGATTATTTCGGGTACAACAGTAAATATATTACGTTCTTCATGCAGGAAATGGCTCCGGCATCTGATTATGACGGTCAGGTATATATGGAAGAAAAATGGAAAATATCTACATCCCCCAACGGCAACGGCGGATGGTATTCATCCATGTATAAATGGGGGATTGCACAGAAGGCTATTGCAGACGGTGTGGAATGGCTGAATGTATTTGCGGTTGACAATGTTCTTCAGAGAATTGCAGACCCTTGTTTTGTGGGAGCGGTAATTGCTAAGGATGCTTCCTGCGGTGCCAAGGTAGTACGCAAATGTGCACCGGATGAAAAGGTGGGGGTAATGTGCTTGGAAGATGGAAGGCCCTCCATCATTGAGTACTATGAACTGACCGATGAACTTATGTGCGCGAAGGATGAGAACGGAGATCCTTCGTATTATTTCGGTGTAATCCTGAATTATTTATTTAGGATATCTGATCTTGAAGAAATCAGAGAAAAGAAGCTTCCTTTGCATATCGTGGAGAAGAAGATACCTTGTCTTGACAAAAATGGTGAAAAAGTAAAACCGGAGGAGCCAAACGGCTATAAGTTTGAACAGTTGGTGCTTGATATGATTCATGAACTTGACAGCTGCCTTCCTTTTGAAGTGGAGCGCAATAAAGAGTTTGCACCGATTAAAAATAAGACAGGTGTAGACTCCGTGGAAAGTGCAAGGCAGCTTTGCAAGGAAAACGGAATTGAACTATAGACTTTAGATAAAATAGATGTTAAGGAGAAAATAAGCAATGGCAATTTTAGTTACAGGTGGTGCCGGATATATCGGCAGCCACACGGTAGTGGAATTACAAAATGCAGGCTATGAAGTGGTAGTTGTCGATAATTTAAGCAATTCCAGTAAGGAAAGCTTAAAGAGAGTGGAAGCAATTACCGGAAAGGCAGTTGCATTTTATGAAGCGGATATTTTGGACAGGAAAGCATTAAATGCAATTTTTGAGAAGGAAGCGATTGAGTCCTGTATACATTTTGCAGGGTTAAAGGCAGTCGGTGAATCCGTTCAAAAGCCTTGGGAATACTAC
This sequence comes from Lachnospiraceae bacterium, assembly GCA_045586385.1. GTDB lineage: Bacteria > Bacillota > Clostridia > Lachnospirales > Lachnospiraceae > Suilimivivens. The sequence continues at coordinate 16,588 of JAZNAE010000010.1, read as the reverse complement.
GAAAACAATATTGCAGGTACGCTTACATTGGTAGATGTGATGAGAAAGCATGGGGTGAAGAATATCATCTTCTCATCTTCTGCAACAGTATACGGCGATCCGGCCATGATTCCCATTACAGAAGAGTGTCCAAAGGGACAGTGTACCAATCCTTACGGTTGGACCAAGTCCATGCTGGAGCAGGTTCTTTCCGATATGCAAAAGGCAGACCCGCAGTGGAATGTGATTTTACTTCGCTATTTTAACCCGATTGGAGCGCACAAGAGTGGAACCATCGGTGAAAACCCTAATGGAATTCCCAACAACTTAATGCCTTATGTTACACAGGTAGCGGTAGGAAAACTGAAAGAATTGGGTGTTTTTGGTAATGACTATGATACGCCTGACGGAACCGGTGTGCGTGATTACATTCATGTAGTTGATTTAGCACTTGGTCATGTGAAAGCATTGAAAAAGATAGAAGAAAAAGCAGGACTTTGTGTTTATAATTTAGGAACCGGTGTGGGTTATAGTGTACTTGACATTGTTAAGAATTTTGAAGAAGCAACCGGTGTGAAGGTGCCTTACGTGATTAAGGACAGACGTCCCGGTGATATAGCAACCTGCTATTCCGATGCATCTAAAGCAAAGAGAGAGCTTGGATGGGAAGCACAGTATGATATTAAAGATATGTGTGCAGATTCCTGGAGATGGCAGAGCAATAATCCTAACGGATATGAAGTGTAATTCATTGATAAGATAATAAAGAAAAAGAAGGGGCATATCATCAAACTGATATGCCCCTCGTTACTTGCAATATATATTAAACAACATAATTATACATAAAGATAAAGTGGCATACGCTGCCTGCCATGACATAAACATGGAAAAGTTCATGGGCACGGAAATATTGAAAACGGTTGCCGAATACGGGGATTTTCATAGCGTATATTACACCACCTATCGTATAGAAAATTCCGCCTGCAAGCAGCCAAAGAAAAGCGGCGTGAGGCAAAACATTCCATAAGGTTCCAAACACCCCTAAGCATACCCAGCCCATGGAAATGTAAAGCAGGGAAGAAAACCACTTAGGACAGGTAATCCAAAACATTTTCAGTATCATTCCAAACAGTGCAATCCCCCATACAACAGTTAAAAGTGTATAGCCCAGTCTGCCGCCTAAAACAATCAGACATACCGGTGTGTAGGAGCCTGCAATCAGGACGAAAATCATCATATGATCTATTTTGCGGAAAAAACGGAGTGATTTTCCTGATATGTTTACCGTGTGATAAGTAGCACTGGCACCGTATAATAAAACCATGCTGAGAGCAAAAATACCCATAGCGGTAAATGCTAACGGACCTGATGAAAGTGCCGCTTTAATAAGTAGCGGTGCTGCGGCGAAAACTGCCATCATCATTCCTATAAAATGGGTGATTGCACTACCCGGCTCACGAATTGTAATTTGCATGTTAATGACCTCCTTGACTTACAATCGACTGAACTTTTGATGTGGAGAAAAAACGACCGTGACGTCCCAGGACGCAACAAGTAGTTTTAATAACTACATCTAATACGGTTTAATACTACAATATATTATTTCGCATGTCAATAAGATTATTCGTAAAAAATAAAAAAGCAGTTCTGCGTTGCAGACCTGCTTAATCTTCCTCGATGATATGGATTTCCAAATAATCAAAATCGATTGCTTCTATAAAATTATCCTGTGTGAATCTGGCCTTTGCATGTCGTTTAAATTCCGCAACGGTAGCATCCAGCCAAATGGGCTTTCCCAAATCGAATTCATCGCATACCTGATCAATTGCCCTGAAGACTTTATGGGTACGTGTATCGTTATCATTATTGCAAATGACCGTATCTTTTATCAACCGGTTGTCTTTAAAAACTTTAGCCCAAAGACGGAACATAAAGAGTCTCCTTAATAAAAGTAATGTTTGTGATTACATCATCATATCATAAAAGGAAGAAAAAAACAGTAGTAAAATGCAATAAAATCCCCAACAAAAATGAAAAGAATATAAAAAAATTGTGAAAAGTGTACATTTTATTATGAAATATGGTAAAATATAGGCAGAAGTTACGAAATGGCAGTATTATAGTAATAAGGTGGTAAAGGAATGGAATTAAGGGCGGGTCGCGAAAGCGATGTAGATAATTGGAAAGAGGTCAATTTAATTTATAATTCTGCTTTAAAGCAGATATCGACGAAGCTTCAGATATTAAATGATGAATTTCAACATGTACACAGATATAATCCTATAGAGCATATTAAATCACGTATGAAGACATCTGAAAGCATTGTGAAGAAACTGAAACGACACGGATATGAGTCTACCATTGAGAATATGATTCAATATGTGAATGATATTGCAGGAATCAGGGTAATCTGCTCGTTTACGTCGGATATTTATCAAATTGCGGAAATGCTCAGTAATCAGAGTGACATTAAAGTGATATCCATAAAAGATTATATTAATAAGCCTAAACCCAGCGGCTATAAGAGTTATCATATGCTGGTTACGGTACCTGTTTATTTGTCTGACAGAATTGTAGATACAAAAGTGGAAATACAGATTCGAACGGTAGCTATGGACTTTTGGGCCAGCCTGGAGCATAAGATTAATTATAAATTTGAAAGAAATGTTCCGGTACATATTAAGAATGAATTGATTGAATGTTCAAAGATGATTTCGGAATTGGATAAGAGAATGCTTTCGCTGAACGAAGAGGTACAGGCAATTGGACTGGATAGTGAGTAATTCCAATCCGATTATTTGAGATTTCTTTGGGAAAAAAGACTGTAATTGCATGTGAATATGCATTACAGTCTTTTCTTGTTTTATCTGAATGTAAAGGAATAAACCCTAAAAATGAGGAGTGCCCAGACACATTTCTGCGCCTGGGCTATTATGAAAAAATTTATCTATGTGTGTAATGAAAAACATTACGTAACTTTTCCTTCTCTATAAATATAATATAACCTATAAATATGAACAGAATATGAACAACATATGAAAATAACGTTAATACTACCAACGGACACAAAAAACAGTGAATAAAATTATGCAATATGCACAAAAATATATCGCATTGTAAATTTATAATAAAAGTGATAAGATAGCAATAGAGAAATGAGTACAGAAGAATAAGGATAATGTACCCGGAGGGATGAGTAATGGATAATTTTATGGATAAGATAGCACAGAAATTAACTTCACAGGACATGATTCGTGCCAACTCAGCTGCCGATGCAGCAGAGCTGCAGAGCCTTGAAGCACAGATGGAATTGTTTAAAGAACAGATGGGCAAATACGATGAATGTCTTCAGGAAATGAGGAAGTTAAATCTGAAAAATATAGAGAGTGCGGAAGATGTACAGCAGTTGGCAAACCAAGCCAATGCCCACCTGAATAAAACCGTGGAAGAGAGTCTTGCAAAGATTGCCGAGATTAAAGAAAATGCCGACAATGTAGATGCAATTACAGAAACCATGACGGGTATGCAGGATAAACTTGAAGAGTCCTTTAAAAGTATGGAGGATTTTCTGCACACGGATAATGTTAAAGTGTACCGTAACGTGCAGGCATCCATGATTGAAGAACTGGAAAAACAGACTGCAGAGATTAAGGAAGCCCAAAGTAAAGTGGGAAAGAGCTATAAGGTACTTTTACCCTTTGTGATTATTACGATGATTGTATCTTTGGCCAATCTCGGGATTGCGATTGCCAGAATTTTCGGGTTGTTTTAAATAAGAAATAAGTAGAAGAAAGGTCTGTCTATGACAGAATGAAGAGAGATGGCTAAACAGAGTTGGAAACCGGGCAATATGTTGTATCCGCTTCCCGCAGTTTTAGTGACTGTTTCGGATAAAGAAGGGAATCAAAATGTGTTTACCGTTGCGTGGACCGGAACCGTGTGCAGTGACCCGGCAATGGTATCTATTTCCGTAAGGCCGGAACGCTATTCGTATCACATGATAGAGGAAACGGGCGAGTTCGTAATCAACCTGACGACCGAAAAACTTACCTTTGCCACCGACTATTGTGGGGTTAAGAGCGGTAGGGACGTGGACAAGTTTAAAGAAATGAAGTTGACCCCCATGAAGGCCGAAAAGGTATCAGCACCGCTTATTGAAGAAAGTCCCGTAAATATAGAATGTAAGGTAAAGGAAGTTATAAAACTGGGTACACACGATATGTTTCTGGCAGAAGTGGTAGCGGTTCATGCGGATGAGGCATATATGGATGAAAAAGGTAAATTTTCTTTGAGCAAAGCAAGGCCGATGGTTTATTCACACGGAACTTATTATTCTCTTGGAAACGAACTGGGAAGTTTCGGATATAGTGTGAGAAAGAAAAAGTAGATAAGAAATCTAGAAAAGAGTCATGTAACGGAACATGGCTCTTTTTTATATCCCAACGAGATGGAGAAAAGGGCAAGAAAAGTTGGGATAAGTGCAACAAATTACAAAAAAGTGCCTCTCACGACGGCGTCTTCACCGTATTTTTTTCGGATGGAGTCTAAGGTTTTGTCCAAAGCAGCAAGTTTTTCGTGCGACGGTGCTGCTTTTTTAACTTCAGGTGAAGATGTGTCTCCGATATTTTTCAGTGATTGTTCCGTATAATCAAAAAGACTCATCTGGGAAGGGGTATCTGCAGGGCAAAGTTTGGCAGTGCGCACACCTAAAAGGCGAATGGGAGTTGCGTCCCACAATTCATCAAACAGCCGGCAAGCGGTATCATAAATCTGTTGTGTGGAGTCAGAGGCTGAAAAAAGTGTCGTCTGATGCGATGCACTCCGAAAACTGCTGTATTTAATTTCCACACTGACCATACCGGCAATCTGGCCGGCTTCGCGCAAGCGTTTGCCGACGGATTCTGATAACCACAAAAGAGTCTTGCATGCGTCTTCGCGATTGGTGATATCTTTTGACAAGGTGGTAGAGTTACCGATACCTTTTGCTTCCTGTGGAGCAGAACAAACAGTTGATGAATCGATGCCGTTTGCATATTCCCAAAGAGTAATACCATGACTTTTTAAATGTGCGGAAAGAATTTTAGGGTCAGTTTGTGCCAGATCGCCGATGGTTCGGATTTCCAGGTTTGTAAGTGTCTGGACGCTGGATTTTCCGCACATAAATAGAGAAGAAACAGGAAGTGGCCAAAGTTTTTCTTTTATTTCACAGGAAAAGAGGGTGTGGACTTTGTCTGGTTTTTGAAAATCAGAAGCCATTTTCGCAAGCATTTTTTTGTCGGATATTCCGATGTTTACGGTGAAATGGAATAACTCTTTCACACGGTTTTTGATAAAATGTGCTGCCTCCGAAGGCGTGTTGTAATCAGCCTTAATGGGGGTAAAGTCCATATAACATTCATCAATACTTACCTGTTCGATATCGGGGCAGATATTTGCCAGAAAATCCATAAGCTGTTTGCTTTTTTGGTGGTAAAGGGCGTGATCCGGTGCTTCCGTATGTAGACCGGGACATTTGCGCATGGCGTTAACGATGGGTTCGCCGGTAACAATACCATACTTTTTGGCAGGTATGGATTTCGCAAGAACGACACCATGGCGCTTTTCGATATCGCCACCTATAATAGAAGGGATTTCGCGAATGTCTGTGGAATAGCCCGCATCTAAAAGGGAAAGAGCACTCCAGCTTAAGAAAGCAGAATTTACATCAATATGAAAAATAATTTGCTCCATGGAGAACTCCTTTCTCTGTAGTTTTATTTGTACTAAGGTAATTGTAGCAGAGATTAACCTATTACAGCAATATGTAAATAACCACCCTTTACAAGAAAAACATTTACTGTTAGAATGTAATTATTACGAAAATGTTACGAAAAGCATAATGTGTCGAAAAGCGACATTTTATATATAGAGGTTTAAAATGAAATTTGTTACCTGTCACTATAAAAGAATAAAGGTCAGAAGTATTAAAATTGCAATACTGGCAGTATTTGTCAGTATCTTTTTTCTGCCTTCTTATATGAAATTTGAAAGCACCGGAGATAATATGTACACGGTGTTTTTAAATGATGTAAGAGTGGGAACAGTAGGCTCTGTGGAAGAAGCGGAAAAGTTTATGCGGGAAGCGAGAAAGCAACTTGCGGCAGACAGTGAGGAATTGGTACTTGTAGAAGCAGAGTTAAAAACACAAGGAGCCGAAGTTTTGTGGGGGCAGACAGATGATTCCGGGATAGTAATTTCCAATATGGCAATGGTTTTGGCTGACAGTGTACGGGAAACCATGAATCGTGCTTATACTGTAAAGATAAATGAGTTGGTGATTAACTTGGCCAATGAGCAGGAGGTTCTTGCCTTATTACAGGCAGCAATAGATAGGTATGATTCAGAAGATAAGTATACCGTAGAGATTAATCTTGACCCTAACAGAGAATTGTCTGTTTTGACTACAAAGGTAAAATCGGAAGAAGAAATTGAGGTGCAGGAAGAAGAAGCACAGGCGGTTGCAGTGAGTGCCGGTATCGATGCGGAAGTAGATACTCTTTTTGAAAGTATTGAGCCTGCGAAGGAGTTGGATTTTAGTGATTATGATTTAGGACTAATTTCCATGGATTTTGGTGATACTATTGAAGTAGTGGAAGCATATTTGGCGGCAAAAGAACTGACAGATTTGGATGTGGCTATTGAACGTATTACCAAAGAACAGGAAAAGAACGAGGTGTATGAGGTTCAATCCGGAGATACTTTGTCTGAAATTTCAATTAAAACGAATATCCCTTTAGACAGATTAATTGAGCTGAATGAAAATCTTGAGGATGAGAGATCTATGATTCGCCCGGGGGACGAATTGATTATTACGGTTCCTAAGCCTGAACTTATGGTGATGCGTAAGGAAGAGCGTTATTATGAGGAAGATTATGAAGCCGATATTATTTATGTAGATAATGATGAATGGTATACAACAGATCAGGTGACGCTTCAAGAACCTTCTGCAGGACATAGAAAAGTTGTAGCCATTATTTCTTACGAAAATGATAAAGAAGTAGGAAGGGAAATTGTTAAAGAAGAGATTACTTTTGAAGCAATTCCGAAGATAGTAGAGCGTGGAACAAAAATACCGCCGACATACATTAAGCCTATTTCCGGAGGACGACTCAGTTCGAGATTTGGAAGACGTAATGCACCTACCAGAGGAGCAAGCAGTAATCACAAGGGTGTTGACTGGGCTACGCCTACAGGAACGGCGGTGGTGGCTTCTTCGGGCGGAAAAGTTACAAGAGCCGGCTGGGCAAGCGGTTATGGCTATGTGGTTTATATTAATCATGTGGACGGAAGACAGACAAGATATGGGCATCTCAGTAAAGTGTTGGTATCGGCAGGACAGACAGTGACTCAGGGACAAAAGATAGCACTGAGTGGTAATACGGGCGTCAGTACGGGACCGCATCTGCATTTTGAAATGTTGCTTAATGGCAGCCATGTAGATCCGCTCAAGTATCTGAACTAACGTTTGGCATTTACAAATGAGGAGAATATGTTATACTAAATTAGTATGCTTATGTTTTTTTGCGATAATAACATTTTATGATAAATATAGAGGTATACTATGGAACAGTATGCAGTTAGAGGCGGTAATCCGCTGGTTGGTGAAGTGGAAATAGGCGGTGCCAAAAATGCGGCGTTGGCGATTTTGGCAGCAGCAGTAATGACAGATGAACCTGTTATAATAGACAATGTACCGGATTTAAGTGATACTATGGCAATGATTCAGGCCACTGAAAGTATCGGATGTCAGGTGGAACGATTAGGACGGCACACAGTAAAAATTACTGCGAAAACCGTTAATAGTTTAGTAGTAGAAGATGATAGCAGTAAGAAGATTAGAGGATCATATTATTTCCTTGGTGCTCTTTTGGGAAGATATAAGAGAGCAGAAGTTGCACTTCCGGGAGGGTGCAACATCGGACTAAGACCGATTGATCAACATATCAAGGGATTTCGCGCACTGGGTGCAGATGTCAGAATTGAACATGGTTTAATTATTACGGAAGCGCAGCAGCTAAAGGGAAGTCACATTTATCTTGACGTGGTTACCGTAGGAGCGACTATTAATGTCATGATGGCTGCTGTTATGGCAGAAGGTCAGACAATTATTGAAAATGCTGCCAAGGAACCGCATGTAGTAGATGTGGCAAACTTCCTGAATAGTATGGGTGCTGTGATTAAAGGAGCCGGAACAGACGTTATCAGAATTAAGGGAGTTCCAAAACTTCACGGGACGGAATATGCCATTATTCCCGATCAGATTGAAGCCGGGACCTTTATGTTTGCTGCGGCAGTGACTAAGGGAGATGTTACCGTAAAGAATGTGATTCCCAAGCATTTGGAGTCCATCAGTGCAAAACTTATGGAAATCGGATGCGAGGTGGAAGAATCGGATGATGCAGTACGTGTGGTAGCTGCAAAGCCCCTTACACATACCCATGTAAAGACATTACCGTACCCCGGTTTTCCTACAGATATGCAGCCTCAGATTACGGTGGCACTTGGTCTTTCTACGGGAACGAGTATTGTAACGGAAAGCATATTTGAAAACAGATTTAAATATGTGGATGAACTTACCAGAATGGGTGCTAATATTAAGGTAGAAGGAAATACCGCTATTATTGACGGGGTGTCCAAATACACCGGTGCCAGCATCAGTGCTCCGGATTTGCGGGCGGGTGCAGCGCTTGTAACAGCTGCTTTGGCAGCAGAGGGAATTTCCATTATTGATGATATTAAATTTATCGAAAGAGGTTATGAAGATTTTCCGCATAAATTGCAGATGTTAGGTGCACAGATTGAAAAGGTAAGTACGGAAAGAGAATTACAGAAGTTCCGATTGAAAACAGGTTGATAAAATAAGCCGTCACAGATGTGACGGCTTAACTTATGCTTCGTATTAAATTAAATCATCGATATAAAGGTCTGGATGTTCACTTAAATCAAGGAAACCTTCACTCGTTTGAATGGTAGGAGATGCCAAATGGTCTTTGTTGATGAAGACAATTTTACCTGTAACACCATTGTTTAAACGTACGTCGTTAAGCAAATAACTGTTTACAACGTTTTCGAGGAATGTCAAAATGAAACGCGCATCATATTTTTGAAGTCCTTCACTTTCGAACAAACCGATTGCCTTGAAGGGACATAAGGGTCCACGATAGATTCTTGCAGAGGTCATGGCATCGTAAATATCAGCGATGGCAACCATTTTCGCATAAGGATCAATCTTATCTCCCTTTAATCCGAAAGGATAACCGCTTCCGTCACATTTCTCATGGTGCATCAGCACAGCGTTGAGAACAGATTTGGGTAAAGGAGAGGTCTCCAGCATGCGGTATCCCTTTTGGGGATGTGTTTTAACGATGTTGTATTCTATCTCAGTAAGTTTGCCCGGTTTTTTGATAATGTTATCGGGAATCTTTGTTTTGCCAATGTCGTGAAGGAGGCCGCTGATGGTAGCCATACGTATTTCTTCTTCGTTTAGTCTTAGCCAACGGGCAAAGACATTACAAATAAGAGCAACATTCATACAATGAACATAAGTGGCATCATCATATTCCCGCATTCCGTGAAGCATATCAAATACATTCGGGCTTGTCCACGAGGGATCTAAAATGTTTAGAGTGTGATTCATTAATTTTTCAACGTCAAGAGGAGCTCCTTTTTCGATAACATCATTCATGACGTCTTTAAATGCATCAACATCTTCTTCGAATTCCTGTTTGAACTGAATAAATTCCGGGCTACGCCGTATTTTTTCTGCATAGGAAGGCTCGAAAAATGTATCATCGCCGGGTGCTGCCGGATCGTCTTCTATTCTGACCTGAAGGACGGAATAAAAGGCAAGCTTCGTAATAGTTTTGTCTGTTAAGACAAGACCCTTTGGAAGAATCAATTGATTATTAAAATTAAGAATATCCTCGGCAGTAATCATGCCGGGAACCAGTTCAGAGGTGTTTATTCTTCTCATTAGCAACTCCAATATATATTATAGTGCAAATGGCACAATTGTCCTAAATAAATTATAAGTTTTATCGGCATTACTGTCAATATTTTATCATTTATTTTATGACATAGTTGACAAAAATATATTTCTGGTGTAGCCTATGTACAGATAGGAAAATTCAATATTGTGAAGAGTCTCTTATTCAGAGTGGTGGAGGTGCATAGGACCTGTGAAGCCACGGCAACCCCGTAATCGGAAGGTGCCTGCCTGAGCGAGTATCTGCCAAGCATATTTGGTTATTCGAACAATAAGAGGATTTGATTATCGACAGTCGGTCCGCTTATGTTTCATGAGTGGACTTAATTTTTTATTACAGAAAAGGAGAAGAAAAATGGAAAAAAGATTATTTACTTCCGAATCCGTAACTGAAGGACATCCCGACAAAGTCTGTGATGCGATTTCTGATGCTATCCTTGATGCCTGCATGGCACAGGACCCCATGAGCCGTGTTGCTTGTGAAACCGCATGCTGTACAGGTTTCGTATTAATTACCGGTGAAATTACAACAAATGCATATGTTGATATGCAGAAGGTTGTTCGTGATACTGTAAAAGAAATCGGTTACACAAAAGCAGATTACAGATTCGATGGTGACAGCTGTGCAGTGTTTGTAGCAATTGATGAACAGTCAGCTGACATTGCAATGGGTGTTGATAAAGCACTTGAAGCGAAAGAAAACAAAATGAGTGAAGCTGAAATCGAAGCTATCGGTGCAGGTGACCAGGGTATGATGTTTGGATATGCAACCAATGAAACACCTGAATTTATGCCCTACCCTATTTCCCTTGCTCACAAACTGGCACTGCAGCTTACCAAGATCCGTAAAGACGGTACCTTAACCTACTTAAGACCTGACGGAAAGAGCCAGGTATCTGTAGAGTATGATGAAAATGATAAGCCTGTAAGATTGGAAGCTGTTGTATTATCTACACAGCATGACCCTGATGTAACACAGGAACAGATTCATGCTGATATCAAGAAGTATGTATTTGACCCGATTCTTCCTGCAGAATTAATTGATGAAAACACGAAGTTCTTTATCAACCCTACAGGACGTTTCGTAATCGGTGGACCTCACGGAGATGCAGGTCTTACAGGACGTAAGATCATCGTAGATACCTATGGCGGATATGCACGTCACGGCGGCGGTGCTTTCTCCGGAAAAGACTGTACAAAGGTTGACCGTAGTGCAGCTTACGCAGCACGTTACGTTGCAAAGAACATCGTTGCGGCAGGACTTGCTGACAAGTGCGAAATCCAGTTATCCTATGCAATTGGTGTTGCACAGCCTACTTCTATCATGGTTGATACTTTCGGAACAGGTAAACTTTCCAATGAAAAGTTGGTGGAAATCGTAAGAGAGAACTTTGACCTTCGTCCTGCCGGAATTATTAAGATGTTAGACCTTCGTCGCCCGATTTACAAGCAGACAGCAGCTTATGGACACTTTGGCCGCAATGACCTTGATCTTCCTTGGGAGAAGCTTGATAAGGTAGATGACTTGAAGAAATATTTATAAGAAATTGTAAGACAAAGGTCGCCCGGGAGGGCGGCCTTTGTTGCATTTCACATGGAGAAAATGCAACTTACTGATAAAGAGATGCAGCTTACCGCAAGTGATATTGCGGCAGGCTGTTTTTTTGGTTACTATGTGAAAAACGGTAAGAAACGGTGATTGTCAATTGGTAGAGGAAAGGAAAAAATATGGAACCGATTATAAAAGTGGAAGGATTGCAGAAGCATTTCGGAAATGTAAAAGCAGTAAAAGGGATTGATTTTCAGGTGGAAAAAGGGGAGCTTTTTGGATTTCTTGGCGTAAATGGTGCCGGAAAGTCAACAACCATCAACATGCTGTGTACCGTATTAAAACCCACAGCGGGGATGGTGCATATTTGTGGAACGGAACTAGGAAAAAAAGATGAAGAAATCCGCAAGAAGATAGGTGTTGTTTACCAAAACAATTGCCTGGATGAGCGGCTGACTGTGAAGGAAAATTTGTTTGTCAGAGGTGCATTATATGAAAAGAACCGAAAGAAACTGGCAGAGAATGTATCGCGTGTCTGTGAAGTGCTTGAACTTTCGGATGTGTACGGACGAAAATTTGGTAAGCTCTCCGGTGGCTGGAAACGGCGTTGTGAAATTGCAAGAGCACTGATACATGCACCGGAAATCTTGTTCTTGGATGAACCTACCACGGGACTTGATCCATCAACAAGAAAAATTGTGTGGGAGAGTATCGGCAGACTCCGCAAGGAAGAAAATATGACAATTTTTCTTACCACCCATTATATGGAGGAAGCGGCAAGGGCATCTCATATTGCTGTCATAGATGCAGGAGAGATAAAGGAGTATGGAACCCCTTTTTCATTAAAGGAAAAATATGCAAAAGATAAATTGAAATTAATTCCGAAAAGAGAGACGGAAAAAGAGATAGAAGAATATTTAATACAAAAGCAAATAGAATTCAAGAAAAAAGAAGAGTTTTTACAGATTGGTCTAAAGGACAGTTTATCGGCACTGCCTGTTCTTAAGGATGTGCGTTCTAAAATAGAAGGATTTGAAATGGTGCAAGGGTCCATGGATGATGTGTTCCTGAATGTTACGGGAAGAAAGTTAGAGGGATAAAATGAAAGAAATTTATTATTTATTTAAAAGAAATGTACTGGTATTTTTGAGGGATTACGGAGCGGTATTTTTTTCAGTATTGTCTATGCTGATTATCCTTCTTTTGATGGTGGTATTTTTGGGGAAAATGAATATAGATGAAGTGTTGTGGATTCTTTCGGAATATGGTGGAGAAAGGGATGCATTGGCGGATGAAAAGAATGCCGGATACTTAATACAGATGTGGACATTGGCAGGAATTTTGGCAGTAAATACGGTTACCGTTTCACTGACAGTGATGCAGACCATGATCCGTGATGAAGTAAAAGGTCAGTTGGCAAGTTTTTATGTAGCTCCTGTAAAACGCATTAAAATAGCTTTAGGCTATATTTTGGCGGCATGGGCAATTGGTAGTGGCATGAGTTTTCTAACCCTGCTAGTGGGAGAGGTATATATGGTAGCCCAGGGGAATCCACTACTGTCTATGGATGCATTTGTCAAGGTGCTTTTCATGATTATGATGAATGCCTTTGTCTATGCAGCAGTAGGTTATCTACTGGCACTGTTTATTCACAGTGAAAGTGCATGGGGAGGAATGCTTACGGTAGTAGGTACATTGGTAGGTTTCCTGGGCGGTATTTATCTGCCGGTATCTATGCTTTCAGAAAATATTGTAAAGGTATTAAAGTGTTTGCCCGTCCTTCACGGGGCAGCCATGATGAGAGAGGTTTTGACAGAAGATGCCATGACAGAGACATTTAAGGGGTTGCCGGATATGGTAGGCGAAGTGTTCGCAAAGGAATTGGGAATTGTCTTGTGGAACGGTGAAACACAAATAACTTTAGAAAAGCAGATTCTTATTTTGGCACTTTATGGTATAATAGCAATTGTGGTGGCCGCGGTCATCAGCAAACGAAAAAAGATTCATGACAGATAAAGGTGTAAGAATGAAAATTACAATTATGGACCGCATGGACGGTGAAGAGGATGAAATCATTATCCGCTGTAAACAGATGGATGAACATATTTTGAAACTTGTATATGCTTTGAAAGCGGGACAGGAAAAAATAACGGCTACCAAGGGAACAGATATTGTGCAGGTGGTGCCGAAAGAAATTTATTATTTTGAGGCTGTGGACAATAAGGTCTTTTTGTATTTGGAAAAAGAAGTTTACGAAACAAAGTTTAAATTGTACGAGCTTGAGGAACGTTTCCAAGAAACAGATTTTCTGAGGGTATCCAAGTCTGCCATTTTAAATTTGTCAAAGGTGAAATCCTTAAGCCCGGCATTTAACGGTAGGTTTGAAGCAACTATGAAAAATGGTGAAAAGTTGATTGTTTCCAGGCAGTATGTGCCGGTTTTGAAAGAAAAGTTGGGATTGTAAAGGAGGGAGAAAAATGGAAAGGCTGAAAGTATTGTTGGATGTATTTACAAAAGTAACTACCTGTATTGTTTTGGGAGTTGCAATATATTGTATGATTTTCTTTCCGGAGCTTAATTTTGACACGGATATTATGTGGCAGATATTATTGGTATCTTTCCTTACCAGTGCAGGCACATTAATGTATACGGATGATATCACAAAAAATAGTATGAAAGTAAGATGTGTGCTTCATTATTTTATGGTGAATGTGATTGTGGTGGGTTGCGGACTTTGGTTTGAGTGGTTTTATGCTGATAATTTACCACAGGTTATCGGAATGCTTGTTTTGATTGCAATTATCTATTTGTTTGTGTCTGTGGTTACGTGGAAGAAAGTAATGAAGGAAGCAGATTTGATGAATGAACGGTTGGCGGTATATCAGGAAAAGAGATAGTCAGAAAAAGAAATGTCAGGTACTTTCCAAGACATTTCTTTTTTGTTACAATAAAAAAGGAGTTTTTTTAGTGGAAAGAAACAACGGAAACGGGAGGCAACCATGGCATTTGCACATCTTCATGTCCATACAGAGTATAGTCTTTTGGACGGCTCTAATAAAATAAAAGAATATGTAAAGCGTGTCAAAGAGTTGGGCATGGACAGTGCAGCAATTACTGACCATGGTGTCATGTACGGTGTGATTGACTTTTATAAAACCTGTAAGGCGGAAGGAATCAGACCTATTCTTGGCTGTGAGGTTTACGTGGCGCCAAATTCCCGTTTTGACAAGGAACTTACCGGTGGTGAGGACAGGTATTACCACCTTGTTTTGCTTGCAGAAAATAATACCGGTTACGATAATCTGATGAAGATTGTAAGCCGCGGTTTTACCGAGGGCTATTACTATAAACCCCGTGTGGATATGGACGTGTTAAGAGAATTCCATGAGGGAATAATTGCACTTTCTGCCTGTCTTGCCGGAGAAGTGCAAAGGTATATTCAAAAAGGACTTCTTGATGAGGCAAAGAAGGCGGCATTAAAGTACAGAGATTGCTTTGGCGAGGATAATTATTTTCTGGAACTGCAGGATCACGGAATGCCGGAACAGAAAATGGTAAATACTGCCCTTTTGCAGATGAGCAAGGAATTAAATATTCCTTTAGTGGTTACCAATGACGTTCACTATACTTATGCAGATGATGTGAAGCCTCACGATATTCTGCTTTGCCTGCAGACAGGAAAGAAGCTTGCGGACGAAGACAGAATGCGCTATGAGGGCGGCCAGTACTATGTAAAAAGTGAAGAGGAAATGAAGGGACTGTTCCCCTATGCATGGGAGGCAGTGGAAAATACGCAGAGGATTGCGGAGCGCTGTAAAGTAGAGATTGAATTCGGCGTAACGAAGCTTCCTCATTTTGAAGTGCCGGAAGGCTATGATTCATGGACATATTTGAATAAGCTTTGTTATGACGGTTTGCATGAACGCTACGGCGAGGATGAAAATGCACCTGCGGGAGACACCGGACTTACGCTGAAAGAACGTCTTGATTATGAATTAGATGTTATTAAAAATATGGGATATGTGGATTACTTCCTAATTGTTTGGGACTTTATTAATTATGCCAAGCAAAACGGCATCATGGTAGGACCGGGAAGAGGTTCTGCGGCGGGAAGTATTGTTGCATATACACTAAAAATTACAAATATTGATCCCATTAAATACAGTTTGCTGTTTGAACGTTTTTTGAATCCGGAACGTGTGTCCATGCCGGATATTGATATTGACTTCTGTTTTGAGAGAAGACAGGAAGTCATCGATTATGTGGGACGTAAATACGGTGCCGAAAAAGTAGTACAGATTGTGACCTTCGGTACACTGGCAGCAAAGGGTGTTATCAGAGACGTGGGACGTGTGATGGATTTGCCCTATGCGTATGTGGATTCTCTTGCCAAGATGATTCCAAACGAACTGAATATTACCATTGAGAGGGCGCTGCAGATTAATCCGGAACTCCGTAAAATGTATGAAACAGACCCTCAGGTGAAAGAATTAATCGATATGAGTCAGAGACTGGAAGGCTTGCCCAGGCATACCTCCATGCATGCAGCAGGTGTCGTTATCTGCTCAAGACCGGCAGAGGAACTGGTGCCCTTATCCAGAGGCTCCGACGGTTCCATTACCACCCAGTTTACCATGACCACATTGGAGGAACTGGGTCTGCTGAAAATGGATTTCCTGGGTCTGCGTACCCTGACGGTTATCCATGATGCAGTCAATTTTATTGAAAAAAGCACCGGCATCCGGTTGGATGTGGATCAGCTGGATTACGATGACAAGGCAGTGTTGGCCAGCATCGGCACCGGAAAGACAGAAGGAGTGTTCCAGCTGGAGAGTGCCGGTATGAAGAGCTTTATGAAGGAACTGAAGCCCCAGAACCTGGAGGATGTGATTGCAGGTATTTCCCTGTATCGTCCGGGTCCTATGGACTTTATTCCTAAATATATTAAGGGTAAAAATGAGCAGGGTGACGTGGCCTATTCCTGTCCCCAGCTGGAGCCTATTTTATCCCCCACCTATGGTTGTATTGTATATCAG
>JAZNAE010000009.1:0-2150 GCA_045586385.1 Lachnospiraceae bacterium | reverse complement strand
GAATTTATGATGCATTTAGGCGGAGATGTGGAAAATATTGAAATTCTATTGGATAAAGAAGGGAGGACAACAAGATTGATTGATTTGATGCCTGAATATCCTCGACATAAATAAACTCCGATTTGTGCAGAAGGGAGAATATGAAATGATATATAAATACAACGAAAAGATATCAGCCAAAGCTTTATCGGATTTGCGTGAATCTGTAGGTTGGAACAGAATGGAAGAGGAATATGAGAATCCGTTAATGACATCCTATTATCATATTGCCGTTTATGAAAAAGATAAACTAATCGGATATATTGATTGTGTGTCAAACGGTGTGACAGATGCTTACATTCAGGATCTGATGGTTCATCCGGAGTATCAAGGGAAAGGGATAGGTACTGAATTGATGAATCAGATGATTGCATATCTGAAAGAAAAACGAATTTATATGATTTCTGTTGTTTATGAAGAAAATTTAAAGCCGTTTTATGAGAAATTTGGGTTCTATCAGATGCTTTGCGGACAAATAGAAACTTTTCGTAGTTAGTTCGGTGAGGAATAAACTTGAAAAATAACCGTTTGAAGTTATGGAGGAGAAATAATGAACAGAACAATTCCCAAAATCGGTACACTCATTGTTACAATCACGGTTTTTCTTTTTGCTGTATGTATGATTGTTGATTTTCCATTTGGTTCATACTTCGTGTGTATGTTTTTGCCTTTGGGATACATCATGATGGCAGCAGGATTTCAATATGAAAGTTGCGAGGAACGACGTGTTTCTGCTAATATTGGTGTCACTATTGCGGGTATCTATGCGGCATTGATTTTTTTGGTATATTTTGCTCAGACAACGAGTGTGCGATTAGATAATTTGAATGAGCAGGCCATTCGGATATTGGATTTTCAGCGGGGGGGTCTGCTGTTCAATTATGATTTGCTTGGTTATGGAATGATGGCTCTTTCCACCTTTTTCATTGGTCTTTCTATCAATCCGAGTTCAAAAACAGACAAATGGTTGAAATGTTTGATGATGATTCACGGTATATTCTTCATTGGCTGTTTTATTATGCCGATGACAGGAGTGTTCACGAGTATGGCAAGCGGAGATGCAGGAAATGGCGGAACTATTGCTCTATTGGGTTGGTGTGTGTATTTCCTTCCTATCGGCATATTGGCATATAGACATTTTCAAAAGGCATAGTGATGGATTAGTTTTGCAAGAGTTGGTTTGATACGAAGGGAAAAATAATAATGGGAAAACAGATGATATTGCTAAATGGATCTTCCAGCAGTGGGAAATCTACGCTGGCAAAGGAATTACAAGCGTTAATAGAAGAAAAAAGAAGTGAAATATACGAAATTGTTTCGATTGATGATTTTCTTAAGATGACAAAGGAAGAGGTAATATACGAAGATGACGTATTTGAGGTTTCCGGTTCTCTTTGTGAAAAAGTATTCCAAGTTTTTAAAGAAAATCATGGTGTGATTATTGACCATGTGATTACCAGTGAGCGGATTTTTGACCGGTTAAAAGAGACGGTAAGTTCTAACCGCTTATGGATGGTAAATGTAACATGTCCTTTAGAGATAATACAAAAGAGAGAACAAGAGAGAGGTGACAGATGTTTGGGTTCTGCCGAAGCATCGTATACCTATTTGTTTCCGAAAGAGGGGTATGACTTAACGGTGGATACTCATTTTATGACGATATCGGAATGTGCAAATAAGATTTTTAAAATGATATTTTAGAAAATGCTCGACAGCGTCGAATGGATTTGTGACAAAGTCTGATGTATTAGTTCAGAATTTGTCGTTTTTCCACGTAAGGGAAATTATGGTAATCGATGATGCGTTTGAAAGATTTTTTATGAAACAGAGTGTATTAAGGCTCTGTTGGCACAGAAAAAAGTGATACAGGAATGCAGGTGAATCGTATGACAGAATTTATTATGATACGGCATGGAGAACCGGATTACAGCGTAGTAGAGGATTGGGCCGGTATTGCCGTGGCAAAGAATTTCGCACCCCTTACAGAACAGGGAGTCAGTCAGATACAGGAGACCATTGCGGTGTTAAAGGAGGAGAAGGCACAGATTATTTTATCTTCTCCCTTCACAAGGTGTATGCAAGGGGCCTGTATGATGTCCAAGGAATTGGGG
>JAZNAE010000008.1:0-8328 GCA_045586385.1 Lachnospiraceae bacterium | reverse complement strand
GCTTCTTCTGTTGCAGGAGCTGTTTCTGCAGGTGCTGTTGTTTCTGCGCTTCCGCCGCAACCAACTAATAATGTTGCTACCATTGCTACGGAGAGCACTACGCTAAGTAATTTCTTCTTCATTACTCGTTTCCTCCCTTTTTTAATGTGAGTGTTTTGTTGTGTGCATTTATTTTTACGGAAAAGGTGTATTTTCCGAAAATGCCTAAATTGTTTTTACAGATTTACCGGTGAAAACTTCACCTTTCACTACGGTTTGGTTAATAATGGTAGTCTTGGGTTTTTCTACCAGACTGATTAATTTTTCTGCAGCCAGTTTGCCAAGGGTTGCGGTGTCCTGGCGAAGAGTAGTAAGCTGCGGTTCAATGTGTCTTCCTATTTGAATACCGTCATAACCGGCAACGGAAATGTCATCCGGTATCTGGAGTCCGCGTTCCTTGATGGCGTTAATGCCGCCGAAAGCAGAGAAGTCATCTGCATAACAGATGCAGGTTGGCGGTTCTTCTAAATTAAGAAGTTTTTCCGTCATCTCATAAGCTTTAGCCGTGTCACGGTAAGCGGCTTCCAATATGTATTCATCCGGAACTTCAAGTCCAAGTGCTTCGGCGGTGCGATAGAAACTGGACAGACGGTTTTGGGTTACGGATGAATCGGCACCATGGATGTAAGCAATTTTGCGATGACCCTGCTCATATATATAAGTAAGCAAATCTTTCATTCCTTTAATATTGTCAGAGATAATGGAAATTCTGTTATTAAATACATGGTCAATGGTAACCACAGGAATTTCACTTCTGACAAGTTCTTCAACTTCAGGATCATAGAAGTTGATGCAGGCAATTACGACACCATCAAAACCGCGGTAGCGGCTGTGTTCTAAGTAGGACATCCGCTGAGAACGTTCCTTACTTCCATTAATAAAGGTAATGTCGTAACCATTTTCTTCAGCGGTACGTTTAAAACTGTCAAGTACGTGTGCAAAATAGTCGTGTGTTAAACCGCTTTGATTATCATCTACAAACAGAACGCCTAAATTATAGGTACGGTTTGTTTTTAATGCCTTGGCGGCAGAATTGGGAGAGTAACCCATTTCTTTCGCAACTTGACGGATGTGTTCTTTGGTTTCATTGCTGATGTCTCTGTGATCGTTCAGAGCTTTACTTACAGTAGCAATTGAAACACCACATACAGCTGAAATATCTTTTAACGATACCATTTTTAAGCATTCCCTTCGGTAATACGAAACTTAAACGTTTTCGCAAGTTCATCGTATACCATTTTTTATACTTCTGCAACATTTTTTTTGATTTTTTTGGGCAAAATAGATAGATTTGTAAAAAATACACATAAAATAAGCAGATAATTTTGCACTTTTTAACAAAAGTTAGAGAGGAAAGCCGGTAATGTGGAATTTTGTGGTTGCATTACGGGTATCTTTTGAGTATAATCAAGGTGTAACAGCAACTTAAACGTTTTCTGAAAAGGAGAAAGTACTATGAAATTCGGTTATTTTGATGATGTAAATCGTGAGTATGTGATTAATACTCCCAAAACACCGCTCCCTTGGATTAATTATCTGGGATGCAACAGTTTTTTTAGTTTAATATCAAACACATGCGGCGGTTACTCTTTTTATAAGGATGCAAAGTTACTGCGACTGACACGTTATCGTTATAATGATGTTCCGGCAGATATCAATGGTAAATATTTCTATATTAAAGATGGAGATACCATTTGGAATCCGGGATGGCAGCCCACCAAGACGGCACTTGATAAATATGAATGTCGTCATGGTATCGGTTACAGCCGTTTTACTTCTTCTAAAAATAATGTACAGGCATCCGTACTTACTTTTGTTCCGATGAACGATACTTGTGAAGTGAGTCAGATTAAGATTACAAATAATTCTGATTCCGAAAAGGAAATTTCCCTTTTCTCTTATGTAGAGTGGTGTCTTTGGAATGCGGATGATGACAGCAGAAACTTCCAAAGAAATTACAGCACCGGTGAAGTGGAAGTGGTTGATTCTACAATTTTCCACAGAACAGAATACAGAGAGAGACGTAATCATTATGCAATTTATTCCGTAAATACAAAAGTAGATGGCTTTGATACCATTCGTGAAGCATTCCTGGGAGCGTACAGGGGTGCCGGTGAACCGGAAGCGGTTGAAAAAGGTGCATGTACCAATTCTATGGCAAGCGGCTGGCAGCCCATTGCCTCTCACCAGATTAATATCAGTTTAAAGCCCGGTGAAACAAAATCTTATGTATTTGTTCTTGGTTACATAGAGAATCCGGAAGATGAAAAGTGGGAATCCTATGGTGTGATTAATAAAAAACGTGCTTATGAAATGCTTGATAAGTACAAAACAGATGCAGATGTAGAAAAGGCATTCGCGGAGTTGAATGAATATTGGCAGAATCTGCTTTCAAAATATACCGTAAAATCTTCCAATGATAAGGTGGATCGCATGGTAAATATTTGGAACCAGTATCAGTGTATGGTAACCTTTAATATGTCACGTTCTGCTTCTTATTATGAATCCGGTATCGGCCGCGGTATGGGCTTTAGAGATTCCTGCCAGGATTTACTTGGCTTTGTACATTTAATTCCCGATAGAGCAAGAGAGAGAATTATTGACATTGCATCTACCCAGTTCCAGGATGGTAGTGCTTATCACCAGTATCAGCCGCTTACCAAGAAAGGTAACTCTGATATCGGAAGTGGATTTAACGATGATCCTTTATGGCTTATTGCGGGAACAAGTGCTTATGTAAGAGAAACAGGAGATACCACGATCCTTACGGAAATGGTGCCTTTTGATAATGATGAATCTGTGGCAACACCACTGATGGATCATTTAAAACGTTCTTTTGACTATATTGTAAATCACAAAGGACCTCATAATCTGCCCCTTATCGGACGTGCAGACTGGAATGATTGTCTGAATTTAAACTGTTTTTCAGAGCATCCCGGTGAATCCTTCCAGACCTTCGGACCCAGTGAAGGACCGGTTGCGGAATCTGTATTTATTGCAGGTATGTTTGTGAAATACGGTGAAGAATATGCACAGCTTTGTGAACTGATGGGCGATCAGGCAGAAGCAGACAGAGCAAGAAGCGAAGTGAAGATTATGTATGATGCCATCTTAAAAGATGGTTGGGACGGAGAATGGTTTGTGCGTGCTTATGATGCATACAGCCAGAAAATCGGTTCCAAGGAATGTGAAGAAGGTCAGATCTTTATTGAGCCTCAGGGATTCTGTGTACTTGCCGGCGTAGGCGTAGAGGAAGGTTTTGCAGAGAAAGCATTAAATTCCGTGAAAGAAAGACTGGATACCAAATACGGTGTCATGATTTTGCAACCGGCATATACCAGATACCACTTAGAGCTTGGTGAAGTTTCTTCCTATCCGCCCGGATACAAAGAAAATGCAGGTATTTTCTGTCATAATAATCCTTGGGTATCAATCGCAGAAACCGTAATCGGAAGAGGCGACAGAGCATTTGAAATTTATCAGAAAACTTGTCCGGCTTATGTGGAAGAAATCAGTGAAATCCACAGAACAGAGCCTTATGTATACTCACAGATGGTAGCAGGACGCGATGCGAAGTTCCATGGTGAAGCAAAGAACAGCTGGCTTACCGGTACTGCAGCATGGACCTTTGTAAATGTATCACAGTACATTTTAGGTGTATACCCGACACATACAGGTCTTAGCATTAATCCTTGCGTGCCTAAGGAATTTGGGGATTTTGAAATTACCAGAAAATTCCGTGAAGGTACGTATAACATAAAAGTAGTAAATCCTGATAATGTTGAAAAGGGTATCAAAGGCATTACAGTGGATGGAAAGGCAGTAGAAGGCTGTGTAATTCCTTACGTAAAAGGAAAAGAAATTTATGACGTTGTTGTCACAATGGGCTAAAATAGTTAAAAAATACCAAAAATAAATGGTATAAAATAATTTCTGATAGAGATACTATTCGTGTAACCTAAAGAAACAGGAGGGAATAAAATATGTCTAATCAGAATAACAACAACCAGAATAACAACAACCAGAACAACAGCCAGAACAACAACAAGAACAGCCAGAATTGTCAGAACAGTACAAAGAACAGCTCTTCTGATAACAACAAGAGAAATAACGAATACTAGTTGTTCGGAAAAAAGGCACCGGTTGGTGCCTTTTTTTGTTGTACCATGCGGATGTAAAGTTTTAGGATATACAAAAAAGAATGGCTTGTGGTATACTAGTGCTATATTAAGAATAGTAGGAAATGTAAATGAGACGATTTGAACTGATTGCACCCTGCCATTTCGGATTGGAAGCGGTGTTGAAAAGAGAAATAACAGATTTGGGATATGATGTAACAAAAGTGGAGGACGGCAGAATCACTTTTGAGGGAGATGAAGAAGCTGTTTGCCGAATCAATGTTTTTTCAAGGACTGCAGAAAGAATTTTGATTAAAATCGGAAGTTTTCATGCCGAAACATTTGAAGAATTATTTCAGGGAACCAAGGCGCTGCCGTGGGAAGAATATATTCCGGCCGACGGAAAGTTTTGGGTGGCAAAAGCAGCCAGTGTAAAGAGTAAATTGTTCAGCCCTTCGGATATCCAGTCTATTATGAAAAAGGCAATGGTAGAGCGACTGAAAGAAACCTATAAAGTTAGTTGGTTTTCAGAAGAGGGGGAAAGTTTTCCTATCCGCGTATTTTTGATGAAGGACGAAGTAGTAGTAGGTCTTGACACGACCGGAGAGTCACTGCATAAGAGAGGATATCGCAGATTGACGGCTAAAGCACCTATTGCGGAAAACCTTGCGGCATCGCTTATTATGCTGACTCCTTGGAGGGGAGATAGAATACTTGTGGATCCTTTTTGCGGAAGCGGAACATTTCCAATTGAAGCGGCAATGATGGCAGCAAATATAGCGCCGGGAATGAACAGACATTTTACAGCAGAAAAATGGAAGCATATCGTAGCGGCAGATTATTGGAAAGATACCGTGGAAGAAGCACAGGAGTTGATAGACTTTAGCGTAGAGACGGATATTCAAGGATATGATATAGACGAAAAAATGATTGCAACCTCCAGAGAAAATGCACGTCTTGCAGGTGTGGAAAAACTGATTCATTTTCAAAAAAGAGAAGTTGACCGGTTGAGTCACAGTAAAAAATACGGATTTATTATTACGAATCCTCCCTATGGGGAAAGACTGGAAGAAAAAAAGAATCTTCCTATATTATATAGGACCATAGGAGAACGTTTTAAGGAACTGGACGACTGGTCGATTTATCTGATTACAGCTTATGAGCAGGCAGAAACTGCCATGGGGATAAAAGCGGCAAAGAACAGAAAAATATACAACGGAATGATGAAAACATATTTTTATCAATTTCCGGGCAAAAAACCGCCCAAACAGAGAAATACAGAACAGTAGGATGAATATATGCAACAGAGTTTAATGAAAAAAACTGCCATAGTCAGTGTGGTTTTTTTTATAATTTCTTTTATAACAATTATATATTTGTCGGCAGAAAAGGTAGTAACGGTTGTGGATGTGGCACAGGATGAGGTGCAGAAGCAGACGACTGTGAAGACAGAAATGACGCAGGAAAGTGAGGGTAATAATTTAACTTTCCTTTTGGGAGAAGCAGACACCAGTTTTTTGAGAATCCCTTTGCCGAAAGAGTGTAAAGCAGATGACATTATTATTGAAAATCACTATATGGATCAGGAATTGTGGCTTTTTATCCCTACACAAGAGGAAAACTTTTATGTGGATAATGCTATATCCGGCAATAGGGAAATGGTGAAACAGGGAAGTTTCGAGTTTGCGGAAGACGGATGCAGGCTAAAATTTCAGTTAACGGATGTTTATGAATGCAGAACGATATTGGAAAATCAAAATTTATATATTAATTTTCTATACCCCAGAGAAATTTATGATAAGATAGTAGTCATTGATCCGGCTTACGGGGGAATATATTCAGGTAATACAAATGATGATCTGGTAGAAAAAGAAGTGAATCTTCAGATTGCAAGGAAACTAAAAGAAAAGCTGGATAGCAGTGATGTGAAGGCTTACTATACCAGGATGGACAATGAAAATCCGTCAGAAGAAAGCAGAGTTTTACTTGCCAATAAAACAAAAGCGGATATGTACATCCGTATTGAACTTAATGTGGCAGAAGACAGCGCTGTTTATGGGACAGAAACGGTTTATAACGGTGATTATTTTATTCCCGGGTTTGGTAGTGTCGAGCTTGCCGATTGTCTGGAAAGGGAAGTTGTGACCAGTATTAAAGGGAAAGCACTCGGCCTTGTGGAGGCAACAGAAAGTGATTATACCATAAGGCAGGCAACGGTGCCGGCTGCCACGGTAAAGGCAGGTTATATATCCAATAAGCAGGAAGCAAATTTGCTCGGAAGAGAAGAGTATGTTGATAAAATTGCAATAGGTATCTATAATGCGATTATGCAGGTTTACGGAGAAGCGCAATAGGATATAGAGGAGAAGATATGCGACAGATTATTTTTGCAACAGGCAATCAAGGAAAAATGCGTGAGATTAAAAAAATTCTTGCGGGACTTATAATAGAAGGAGAAGAAACAGTTATTTATTCCATGAAAGAAGCAGGGATAGACCCTGAGATTATAGAAGATGGAAAAAGTTTTGAGGAAAATGCGGTAATAAAGGCAAAAGCTGTGGCAGAGTGCATGCCGGATGCCATAGTGCTTGCAGATGACTCGGGACTTGAAGTAGACTTTCTGCATAAGGAACCGGGGATTTATTCTGCCAGATATTTAGGGGAAGATACGCCATATTCTGTCAAAAATGCAAATTTGATAGAACGCCTTGCCGGCGTGGAGGATGAAAAGAGAACGGCACGTTTTGTATGTGCCATAGCGGCTGTTTTGCCGGGCGGAAAAGTGATTACGGAAACGGCAACCATAGAGGGAAGAATCGGGTACGAAGAAAAGGGAGAAAACGGGTTCGGTTACGATCCGATTTTTTATGTCCCTTCTTATGGAAAAACAACGGCAGAGCTTTCTGAGGATGAGAAGAATGAAATTAGCCATAGAGGAAAAGCCCTGCGTGCGATCAGAGAGCGCTTATTGACGGAAATGTAAGGGAAAGATATATGAAAGTGTTGATAGTCAGCGATACCCATCGCTATAATGAAAATTATCTGCGGGTGCTTGAGAGGGTGGCTCCGGTGGATATGGTGGTGCATTGCGGGGATATAGAGGGTAGCGAGTACCTGATTGCACAGAGTGCGGCATGTCCTGTTCAGATGGTGCAGGGAAATAATGATTTTTTTTCTGACTTGCCGAGGGAGAAAGAGTTTTACATAGGAAAGTATAAGGTTTGGCTGACCCATGGACATACATATGGTGTTATGGTTAGTGACCGGTATATTAAAACAGAGGCAAAAGAGCGTGAAGTTGATATTGTTATGTACGGACATTCACACAGACCGGTGGTTGACTTTGATAATGGAATTATTGCTGTTAATCCGGGGAGTCTGACCTATCCGAGACAGGACGGGAAGAAACCTTCGTTTATTATTATGGACTTGGACAAAAACGGCGAAGCGCATTTTACAATCAATTATTTGGAGAGAGAATAAAAAACTGTTCTGAAAATTTCAGAACAGTTTTTTAGTGAGCCACCGGGGACTCGAACCCCGGACAACTTGATTAAAAGTCAAGTGCTCTACCACCTGAGCTAGTGGCCCGTATGATATTTATATGATGATGAAAAACTGGGCTAGCTGGATTCGAACCAGCGAATGCAGGAGTCAAAGTCCTGTGCCTTACCGCTTGGCGATAGCCCATCAAACACCAAGCCTGCCACCGGGGCAACTGGTAAAGGGTGGATAGAGGGACTCGAACCCTCGGCCTCCAGAGCCACAATCTGGCGCGCTAACCAACTGCGCCATACCCACCATATAAATGTGCTCGAAGGGATTCGAACCCCCGACCCACGGCTTAGAAGGCCGTTGCTCTATCCAGCTGAGCTACGAACACATATGCATTGTTGGTAATGCATTATTACACGCCTCGCTAAGAACGATTGGCAGTGTAAAAGCGGGTGATGGGAATCGAACCCACGTATCCAGCTTGGAAGGCTGGTGTTCTACCATTGAACTACACCCGCGTATATAATAAGCGTTGCTAATCGGGGTGACAGGATTCGAACCTGCGACCCCCTGGTCCCAAACCAGGTGCTCTAGCCAAGCTGAGCCACACCCCGCCGGTCATTTTCCATGTGCACACACACAACGCAAAACTTATTATATGCGATGAAAATATTTC
>JAZNAE010000007.1:0-42640 GCA_045586385.1 Lachnospiraceae bacterium | reverse complement strand
TTTAAGAAAAATCTAATAAGAACACTTTAAAGATGTAATAAACAAGCCATTCCATAACTTGCTTCGCTTCGAACAGTTGGAATGGCTTGTACATTTTTTAAAGTGTTCTTATTGATTTTTTACAAAAGTTTTAAAAAGGCTCTTAGCACATGTTACAATTGACAGTTTAAGTTGCACGACGGGCAGTTAATAAGCATATGAACAGGGCGGGTTCAAAAAATCCCGAAAGGGTGTATCGTTTCAAAAAGATTTTCTGCTACTAAAAAGAGGTGCACAACATTAAAAATGTATTTTTGATGATAATTATGAGGTGGAATAAAATACTTTTCGGGGGCATACATTAGAACAAGTACTCGCGGGAGGTATTTTTTGTGGAGTTAATGAAACGGAACATACATATGGATTGCCAAAAGTGTAAGGCATCCACACAGATAACATTGGAGGGAGATGCAAATATTTCCGATTCCAGACCGGATGCGTATAAACTCATTATGGATAAGGGGAATGTGGTCATAGAGGAAATCAAGGTAACCGATGACCATGTGAATGTAAAAGGAAAACTTTGCTTTCAGGTGCTTTATCTTACGGAAGAAGAAAAGAGCGATATGGCCGGAATGGACGGAAATATTCCCTTTGAAGAGCAGATTTATATGGAGGGGGTACGAAACGGTGACGATGTCCTGGTGGAGTGGGATGTGGAAGATTTGACCGTGGGCCTGATTAATTCCAGAAAATTGAGTGTGCAGGCACTGCTCATGCTTTGTGCAACCTGTGAAGAGTTGTGTGATGAGGAGACTGCGGTGGATCTTACATGTGACGAGCCGGTGGAGTATCGCAAGAAGACCTTGGACATTGCTGCCATGGTAATGCGCAAGAAGGATATTTTCAGGGTGAAAGAGGAAGTAGAAATTCCGGGAAGTTTTCCCAACATTTTTTCTCTGATTTGGTGGGATATTTCTCCTGTAAATGTGGAGTTTAAGATGCTTGCGGATAAGATTGCGGTGCAGGGAGAAATTAAGGCCTTTTTCCTTTATCGTGGGGAAGGGGAAGAAGAGAGAATTTGTCATTATGAGACCACACTTCCTTTTTCCGGCAGTGTAGATTGCATGGGTGCAGAGGAAGGAATGATTCCGGAAATCCGCTATGTAGCAGAAGTGAAGGAAGCAGTTGTCCGTCCGGATTTTGACGGAGAAGAGAGAGTTATTACGTTTGAAGTATGTTTAAACCTTGATATTTGTGCATACGAGGAGGAACAATTATCGCTTCTATCCGATGTATACGGAGTGGTAAAAGAAGTTTCTGTCTCTGAGCGGGAAGCAAATTTCAGAAAAATATTTGCCAAGTGTAGCGGAAAAACAAAGCTGTCAGAGCATTTTAAAGCAGAAGAGGGAGCACAGATTGCCAAAATTCTGCATGCTTCCACAAAACTTCAGGTTACGGATAAAGAAATTATAGAAAACGGAATCGAAATAAGCGGTGTGATTAATTTACATGTATTATATGAAAACATGGCACAGGAAAACTATGGCATGATTAAGGAGAGCATTCCGTTTAGTTATGTGCTGGAGGCCGACGGTATTTCTGACAATTGTGTGTTCGCACTGCATGGTGATGTGGAGCAGGTGGCTGTTTCCATAATCGACAGTGATGAAATTGATGTAAAATGTGTGCTGTTTTTCAGAACCAATATATACCGCAAATGGGTAGAAAAGATAGTAGAGCAAGTGACGGCTACGGAGCTTGACGGAGAAAAAATGTCTGCACTGCCCGGTATTGCAGTTTATATGGTCAGAGACGGGGAGAGCTTGTGGGATATAGGAAAGAGATATTATGTGCCAGTGGCTAGCCTCATGCAGATGAATAATCTGGCGTCTGATGAAGTGAAAGCCGGAGACAGAATTTTGATAGTGAAAAATGTGTAAAAATAGAACCCGCCCACTTAAACGAAAGTGGACGGGTGTTTTTCTGTCTGTAATAGTTATGTAATTATGCTTCTGTTTCGGAAGCGGTAAGACCTGCTTCTTCTGCCATTTTGTCAAAACCTGCAAGTACGGCATCATAGGTCTTTTTGGAAATTTCGGGAAGTTCGTCTCCCCATGTTTTTTCTGCCTGCTTATAGCCTTTTAAGAAAGCATCACGCATTTCATCGATTTTATCGGGGTCACCGCCGGTTAATGCGGTAGCAAAATCCAGAATACGCTGTGAAGTCTGCTTAACGCCCCAGTAGCCGTCTTCTGCAATGTCGGCCTGTGCCTGTGCTTTGGTAGCAGGATCTACTGTAAAGTCACCGCTGGATAAAATACTCCAGATGTCGTTCGCATTATTAAAGGTTTTACCCTGTTTTGTTAAAAGCTGTTCTACAAGACTCTTAAACTGTGCAGTTCTGGCATCAGCATCGGCTTTCAACTTGGCAATCAGTTCTGCGTTTGGTGTATATTTCTTGGTCACTTTTTCAGTAGCCTGTTCTGCTGAAGGTTCGTATACAACGCCGGCATTTTCCTTGGCACTTGCTTCCGGTTTGGTTTCTGCTTTAGCAGTTGTTTCTGTTTTGGGTGTAGCAGCATAGGTACTGTATGCAGATGCCGCACCTGTAATTCCGTTTACGCTCATAATATCACCCTCCTTGGTAGATAAGACAATTATTGTTATAGTTATTATCGGCAGGATTTCCGGAAAGTTTAGGGTTGGTTGACAAATTTACTAAATTCTTTGGATTTAATCCCACTTCATTTCTGCCCACAAAGAACTTTATTAAGGGCATGGGCAGAAAGAAAAGAAGGTGTATTCCTGCATTTTCTTACCTTAAAAAGAAAAATGAGTTTTGTGGGTAGAGACATGAGTGGACTGTTTTAGATGTTTTTCTTACTATAAATGCGATAAAGTTCATCATGGGTAGACATGGCGAGATGTATTTCTCTAACCATGGTGAAGTAATTGATGCTTATGGACAGAAGAGAAAAAAAGAACAGAACAATTTTATCTGCCCATAATGAAGAAAGATGATGTTATGGTAAGAAAAGTACGTAAGTTATGTAAAAAGTTTCTTTCCATAAGTCAAGAATAAGCTGATGAGAGTAGAAACTTGCACTAGAATCGTCCTTCTTTGCCTCTCATTTTGTCCCAAAACCATAATAGGTGACGATGTATTCAGTAGGTTATGATAGGGCGGGAATGTGCTGTGAACCGCATATTTCCGCGGTTTTTGGACGGTCTATGACTCGTGACAGACATTGACAGAATAAACAATCTTGTATATAATTAAGTACAATCCATGTATTATGTATACAATCTTACATAGAAATACACGGTGACACAAAAATAACGGAAGATACAAGAAATCAATTGCACAAACCGGGGAGGTTTATGATGGAGCAGATAACAGAGAAAGCATATGCCAAAATCAATTTAGGTCTTGATGTTTTAAGAAGAAGACCGGACGGCTATCATGAAGTGAAGATGATTATGCAGACAGTGGGTATCTGTGATGTGCTTACCATAAAAAAAACAGGAAAAGAAGGCATTACCCTTACAGTAGGACAGGCACCCCTTCCCGGCGACAAGGATAATTTGGTTTATAAAGCGGCGGAGATGGTGATGAGCCGTTTTGCCATAAAAGATGGTGTAGAGATTACGCTTCAAAAGAATATTCCCATAGCGGCCGGAATGGCAGGCGGAAGCAGCGATGCGGCGGCGGTTTTCCGTGCCATGAACAAGCTCTTTGACCTTCGAATGAGCCTTGCCGATATGCAGCAGATGGGGGTAAAAATCGGAGCGGACATTCCTTATTGCATCGTGGGTGGAACAGCCCTTTCGGAAGGGATTGGAGAAGTGCTGTCAGTTCTTCCCGCGCCGCCGGATGCTTATTTGTTGATAGCAAAACCGGATATTGATGTGTCCACAAAGTTTGTTTATGAAAATCTACACGCAGATACGCTTTCCTATCACCCGGATATTGACGGCATGGTAGAAGCGCTGCAAAAAGCTGATTTACAAGGCATTACGGAGAGAATGGGAAATGTTCTTGAAACCGTAACGGAGAAAAATTATCCGGTTATTAAAGAAATCAAGGATTTAATGAAGGAAAAGGGGGCAGAAAATTCCCTTATGAGCGGAAGCGGTCCCACTGTTTTTGGTATCTATACCGATAAGGAAAAAGCCGGAGTGGCTTATGAAGCCATTGTAAAAAGAAAACTGGCAAAGCAGGTTTTTGTGACAGAGTTTGTAAAGCCGGAATATACACCGGAATATGAATAGAAAAGGAGGCGGAAAGATGAATGATTTTCAAATAGATATGAATGAATTTTTGCCCCTTAGGGATGTGGTTTTTAATACACTCAGGAAAGCCATCCTGACCGGACAGCTAAGGCCCGGGGAGAGACTGATGGAAGTACATCTGGCAAACAAACTGGGTGTTTCCCGTACGCCGATCAGAGAAGCAATCCGGAAGCTCGAATTGGAAGGCCTCGTCATTATGATTCCCAGACGCGGGGCAGAGGTTGCCCAGATTACGGAAAAGAGTCTGAAGGATGTGCTTGAGGTAAGGCGTTCCTTGGATGTGCTTAGTGTGGAGCTTGCCTGTGAGAGAATTACCCGGGAAGGCATGGAAGAGTTGCAAGCGGCTTGTGAGGAATTTGAACAAGCTACCAAAGGGAAAGATGCTTCTGTGATAGCCAGGGCAGATGTAAAACTTCATGATATTATCGTGGAGGCGACCGGTAATCAGAGATTAAAACAGCTGGTAAATAATTTGTCTGAACAAATGTATCGCTATCGTTTTGTTTATATTAAGGATGAAAGCCAGCATGATAAACTGATTGCGGAACACAGGGAAATCTACGAAGGTATTCTGGAGAGAAATAAGGAGAAAGCAGCAGCCGCTGCAAGACTTCACATTGACAATCAGGAAAAATCCATTATCAGCCAGATACGCCTTGAAAAAAGGATGTAATCGTGCTATAGGTATAGAGGGTAAAAAACCCGTCAATACTTTTTTTATCTGAAAGAAAGGTGAAATGAGTATGAAACGGTTTTTTGGTACGATGATATTGTTTGTAGGCACATTAGGTTGGTGGGGGTTTGTATATCCCGAGCTTTGTCTGGTTCCGGAATCCTGTGAGGATTCGGAAATGGAAGAGCTGGAAGAAACAGATGAAACAGAAGAAATCCGTATAAAAAGCAGACTTTACGAATATGTATGTCAGGTAAGAGAAAAAAGGATGACAGATTATGATGAATAAAAATGCACCCATAGGGGTTTTTGATTCCGGCGTGGGAGGACTTACAGTAGTAAAAGAAATAATGAGTCAGATTCCCGATGAAAGAATCGTATATTTTGGCGATACGGCGAGAGTTCCCTACGGAAATAAATCTAAGGAAACGATTACGAAGTTTTCCCGCCAGATTCTGCGTTTTTTACAGACACAAGAGGTAAAAGCGATTGTTGTGGCTTGTAATACCGCCAGTGCTTATGCCCTTGACGAAATAGAAAAAGAGACGGATATTCCCATGATAGGTGTGGTAAAGCCAGGAGCAAAGGTGGCTTCTGAAACCACCAAGAACGGACGGATTGGTGTGATCGGAACGGAAGGGACCGTTAACAGCAAAATATATTCGAAATACATAAAAGAATTAAATCCCGAAGTAAGTGTGGTAGGAAAGGCTTGTCCTTTGTTTGTACCCCTTGCGGAAGAAGGGCTTTGGCAGGATCCGGTGACAGATGAAATTGCCAAAAGATATCTGACAGAGTTAATTGATATTGACATAGATACACTTGTGCTCGGCTGTACCCATTATCCGCTGATTCGTGATACGGTGGCAAAGATTATGGGAGATAAGGTGAGGCTTGTAAACCCGGCCTATGAGACAGCCAGGGAATTAAAAGAGCTTCTTGCCGAAAAAGATTTGTTGAATAACACACCTGCAAGTCTGGGCGATAATCAATACAGATTTTTTGTCAGTGATGCCTCCGAGAAATTTAAGGTATTTGCAAACTCTATTATTAAGTATGGTATTCTTTCTGCCAAGACAATTAATATCGAAGAATATTAAGGGCAGATAAAAGAAGGATTGCAGAAAAGAGAAGGGTATGAATAAATCATGGATAAAGAAGTACTGCTTGCATTAAAAGGACTTCAATATGCGGTGGGAGAAGAAGGCGCAGAGGCGCTTGAGACTATTACCGCAGCAGAATATTATGAAAGAAGCGGAAGCCGTTATGTTATTTACGATGAAGTAACAGAAGGGTATTCCGATACAACAAAAAACATCATTAAATTTAAAGATTCCCTTGTGGAAGTCACTAAAAAGGGACTGATGAATGTCCATATGGTGTTTGAAGAAAATAAAAAGAATATGACAAACTACGGAACACCATTCGGAAATATTCTTATCGGAATCGATACCGGTAAAATCAGTATTGAAGAAGCGGATGATGCCATTAAGGTAAATGTGGACTATACACTGGAGGCTAACTATGAACATTTAGCCGACTGTAAAATCGAGATGAATATCAGAAACCGAGAACAGGGGATTTCTCTATAATAGTAATTCAGCTTTTTTATATCAGAAAAATCTTTTCGTAACGATACAACGTTTCGGGATTTTTTGAACCCGCCCTGTTCATATGCCTATTAACTGCCCGTCGTGCAACTTAAGCTGTCAATTGTAACATGTGCTAAGAGCCTTTTGAAAACTTTTGTAAAAAATCAATAAGAACACTTTAAAAAATGTACAAGCCATTCCAACTGTTCGAAGCGGAGCAAGTTATGGAATGGCTTGTTTATTACATCTTTAAAGTGTTCTTATTAGATTTTTCTTAAAAGTTTTATAGGCTCGACGCAGTTACAATGACAGCTTTTCGGACAGTCACTCCGGGCAGTGCATTTATGAACAGGGCGTTTCTAAAAAATCATACGAAACGTTGTAAAAGTTTGCCGAAAAGATTTTTCTGATATATATAAGCTTAATTACTATTATAGAGCAAATTAAAAAACTCCGGATGACCGGAGTTTTTGTTTGCTTATTTTACGGGCTTTGCACCGGCTTTCTCCTGTGCTTTTTCCAAAGCACGCTTAAAGAAGCCCTTCTTTTTCTGTTCTACGGGAGCCTGTTTGCCGTGGAGTCCTTTTACGTCTGTAATATAAATACCGCTTACAACCGCTTTTACTTCTTTCTTTACAGGGATGGAATCGAAAATCTTTTCGTCGCTGACAAGAGAGAGAATCTGGGGACCAACCTTAGCTTTTACAATGGGAAGCTTGGAGTTTCTCATAAGCTTCGGTGTCTGTTCGATAGCTGCCTGGGGAAGACCGGATTCTTTGATTTTCATTCGTTTCTTATCAATAATTAACATGGAAACAGTCTGTTTCATGGCATCAATCTGCTGTTGCTGTTCCGCCTGTCTCTTTTGTGCTTTCTTGCCAAGGAAATAAAGACCAACGATGGCAATGAGTAATATAGCTATAATAACTAATAATACAATTGTTAATGTATTCATGATAATCCTCCTTGATGTACCTTGCCGGTGAAACCGACTGTAGGACATTTTATCATTTTTTAAGAATTTAAGCAAGGGATTTCGTTGAATTGGAAAGGGCATTCTGTTATTATTTTAGTAGCAAAGAAGGTGGCAAGATGGAAATATTGGCTTACATCAACTTAATATTTGCAATCATCATTGTGTTTTTCCAGCGCAAGGACCCGAAATCGGTGTGGGGATGGCTTCTGATCCTTTATTTTGTCCCGGTTCTCGGATTTGTGTTTTATATTCTTGTGGGAACGGATATGCATAAAGCAAAGATGTTCCGGACGAAGGAAATCGAGGACAAGTTAAGTGATGCAATCCGTAGGCAGGAAGCGAGTATAAAAAATAAAGAGTTTACTGCCGGAGAACTTGAGATGGCACACTATTCCGACCTGGTACTGTATAACCTGCAGAGTGCAGGAGCCATTTTGTCTGATGACAATGAGATGCGGATTATCACGGACGGCAGGGAGAAGTTTAAGCAGCTTTTTGCAGATTTAGAGAGTGCAAAGCACTCCATTCATATTCAGTATTATATTATAAAGAATGATGAGATTTTTGCGGAAATGAAGGATATTTTGCTGCGAAAAGCAAAAGCCGGCGTAGAGGTCCGGGTTTTGTTTGATGCCATGGGATGCCGTACCTTCCGTAAAAAAGAGTGGAAGAGTCTTAGGGAAGCAGGTGTTGAAGTGGCTGAATTTTTCCCGGCATTGTTCGGAAGACTGCAGCTGCGTATTAATTACCGCAACCACCGTAAAATCGTAGTGATTGACGGAAAAGTAGGATATGTGGGCGGTTTTAATGTCGCCAGGGAATATGTGGGGGCGGATCAAAAGTTCGGCTATTGGCGCGATACGCATATGAGGATTACAGGCTCTGTGATTCAGGCATTGCAGGGGCGTTTTATCCTGGACTGGAATTATGCGTGCAGGGAGCATGTGTTACCCTTTGATCCGTATATGGCATTTCCTGACAGTACACCCAAAAAAGGAATACCTATGCAGATTATTTCAAGCGGACCGGATACCTACCATAAGAGCATCCGTGACACTTACCTTATGATGATACACAAGGCAAAAAAGAATATTTATATTCAAACCCCATACTTTATTCCGGATGAGGCAATTTTGGCGGCACTTATGATTGCCGTGCAGTCGGGCATTACGGTGAATATTATGATACCTTGCAAGCCGGACCATCCTTTTGTTTACTGGGCAACCTATTCCTATGTGGGAGAGCTCGTCATGGCGGGGGCAAACTGTTATACCTATGAAAACGGCTTCCTTCACGCAAAAGGTGTTGTCATTGATGATGAGGTATTTTGTTATGGAACGGCCAACATGGATATCAGAAGTTTTTCCCTTAATTTTGAGGTAAATGCCATTGTTTATGACAAACAGAAGGCGGCTGAGATGGCCCGGCATTTTATAGAAGATTTAAAAGTATGTAAAAAAATAACCAAAAATAATTATTTGAGCAGGCCACTGTGGATGCGTTTTAAGGAGCAGGTCTGCAGACTATTTTCACCGGTATTATAATATGCATTGCCGATTTTAAAGGAAGTGCTTTTCCAAAAGCCGTTTTTGTGGTATAAAGATAAAGGAATGAAAATGATTATTATAAATAAACGAGGAGATTTTTATTATGAAAAAGAGATTATTAGCCTTAGGACTTTCATCCGTTATGCTGCTTTGTGCATGCGGAAGTAATGACGCACAGGCACAGTATTTAAAAGATGTAAAGGCAGATAAATATGTTGCGGTAGGAGAATATAAGGGGCTTACCGTTCAGATGACCAGTGAAGAACCTGCAGTAACGGAAGATGAAGTGGAATATTCCATACAATATATTCTGGAAGGAAGAGCCACATCCGTGGAAGTGACAGACCGTGCGGTTATGGAAGGTGATATCACAAACATTGATTATGAAGGAAAAATGGATGGTGTTGCCTTTGAAGGCGGTACTGCACAGGGGTATGATTTGACAATCGGTTCCGGTCAGTTTATTCCCGGATTTGAAGAGGGGATGATTGGTATGGAAATCGGAGAGACAAGAGATGTGGAAGTGACATTTCCCGATCCTTATCTGAACAATCCGGACATGTCCGGCAAACCTGCAATTTTCACA
The DNA here is from genome assembly GCA_045586385.1 of Lachnospiraceae bacterium. Classification (GTDB taxonomy): domain Bacteria; phylum Bacillota; class Clostridia; order Lachnospirales; family Lachnospiraceae; genus Suilimivivens. The sequence continues at coordinate 32,991 of JAZNAE010000007.1, read as the reverse complement.
GTTACTGTTAACAGCATCAGTGTACTTGAATTGCCGGAGCTTACCGATGAATTTGTAGCAGGACTCGGGGTGGAAGAGTGTTCTACGGTAGAAGAGTTCCGCCAGTATATAGAAGACACTATTTTGGAAGAAAAACAGCTTGCATATGAAGAGGAAAAAGAAGCAATGGCTTTAGATCAGATTATGCAGACTGCTGAATTTAAAAAGGACATACCGGAAGCTATGGTGACCAGACTGAAAAACGGTTTGATGAACAATGTGGGAAACTATGCATCTATGTACGGAATGAGTCTTCCCGATTATGTGGCGGCTGTTTACGGTGGTACGGCAGAAACTTATGATACAACACTGACCAATCTGGCCGTTGAGATGGCAAAACAGTATTTTGTAATTCAGGTGATTGCGGAAAAGGAAGGCCTCACCGTTTCCGATGAAGAATTAGAGACAACCATTGCTGAAGAAGCTATGGCATCTAGTTATGAAACTGTAGATGCATATAAAGAAGTGATTGATGTGGAAGCATACAGAGAATATCTGATGATGGAAAGAGTACTTGATTTTTTGCGTGAAAACACAGGAGTGGCAGTGGCAGAATAGTCAATTATTTTTAAACGGGCAAATGCATATGAGAAGAAAAAGATGGATTCATGTATTCGCAATATGTATGTCATTGATTATGATGATTTTAGTGGTAGAACCGGTGCGTGCTACCACTATTTCTGATTTAGAAAAAGAAAAGAAAGAATTAGAAAAGCAAAAAGAAGAAGCGAAGAATAAGCAGAGTGAGCAGCAGGAGAAACTAAACAGCATAACCGGTGAAATCGATACCATGCAGGATGAGGCTGATGTTGTAGCGGAAGAAATAGAAGAGACAGACGCCGCTTTGGTAGAAACAATCGCAAGTGTTACACTGATTGAAGAAGATATTGAAGAAAAAGAAACACAAATAGAAGAAACTACGGTCGAATATGAAGCCGCGTTGGCAACGGAGCAGGCACAATATGAAGCTATGAAGCTGCGTATTAAGTTTTTGTATGAAAAAGGTGATTCTACTTATTTGCAGTTGCTGTTAGAAAGCCAGAGTTTCAGCGATATGGTGAATAAGGCAGAATACATTGAAAAAATAGAAAAATATGATCGGGACATGCTGGAGGAATATCAGCTTGCCAGAGAAGAAACGCAGACAATCAAAGAGCAGTTGGAAGAAGAAAAATCAGAACTGGAAGCCCAGCAGCATGAATTGGAAGAAGAGAAAGCAAATTTAGAAACCATGCTCGCAGAGAAACAGGCTGCTTATGAGGATTATGAACTGCTTCTTGCCAAGGCAAAGCAGGAAGCTGCAGTATATAAAGCAAATGTAGAAAAGCAGAATGCGGAAATCAGGCGACTGGAAGCGGCAGCAAGTCAAAAGCAGTCACAGATTGACGAGGCAAAGAAAGCACAGGAAGAGGCTTCTAAGAAAACATCTTCCGGCAGTTATAATTCCGCGGCCAGTTATTCAGGAAGCGGAAGCACGGGTCAGCAGGTGGCAAGTTATGCGTGTCAGTTTGTTGGAAATCCTTATGTGACGGGAGGAACCAGCCTTACCCAGGGAGCAGATTGTTCCGGATTTACATGGCGTATTTATAAGGATTTTGGATATTCTATTCCAAGAACCTCCTATGCGCAGAGGACTGCCGGAACCGGTGTATCTTATTCGGAGGCACAGCCCGGAGATATTATCTGCTATGCGGGACATGTGGGGCTTTATATCGGTAATGGACAGATTGTGCATGCCAGCACTGCAAAAACAGGTATTAAAATATCGAGAGCAACTTACCGTGAAATATTGGCGGTGAGAAGAATTGTATAAATATTTATAAGCCGGACGGAAGGCAGAATGTGAGGAATTATGTCAGATTATAATGAAAAAGACGAAGAACTTTTTGATACATCCGATAAAGCAGATGAGACAACTGCAGACAGAGCGTCGAAAGAAGAACTATCCGTAGAGGAGATAAAAGAAGGAAAGCCGGAAGCGGAAGAAAAAGGCGGAGAAAGTGAATATGAAGATGTTTGCTTTATTTGCCGAAGACCGGAAAGTAAGACCGGCAAGATGTTTAAACTCCCCAATAACATTTGCGTTTGCAATGACTGTATGCATAAAACCATGGATACTGTCAGCCAGTTTGATTATCAGGGGATGTTAAACAACCCGTCTTTTATGGGTGATTTAAACAAAAGCATGTCGGATAAAGGATTTCCCAATATCCGTTTTGTGAACATCTCGGATTTGCAGGGGGAGGGCGGAATCCCAAACAAACAGAAATTAAAAAAGAAAAAAGAAAAGACATCTGATGAACCTGTTTTGGATATTAAAAACATTCCTCCGCCGCATAAAATCAAAGCACAGCTGGATGATTATATTATCGGCCAGGAGCATGCAAAGAAAGTAATATCCGTTGCCGTTTACAATCATTATAAGAGGGTGGCAACGGGAACCATGAATGAGATTGAAATTGAAAAATCCAATATGCTCATGATCGGACCTACCGGTTGCGGTAAAACATATCTGGTTAAGACGCTTGCCAAATTACTTGACGTGCCGCTTGCCATTACAGATGCGACATCCCTTACGGAAGCAGGCTATATCGGAGATGATATTGAAAGTGTTGTTTCCAAACTTTTGGCGGCAGCAGATAACGATGTGGAAAAGGCAGAACGTGGAATCATCTTTATTGATGAAATCGATAAAATTGCCAAGAAGAAAAATACGACCAACCGTGATGTCAGCGGAGAAAGTGTGCAGCAAGGTATGCTTCGCCTTTTGGAAGGAGCGGAAGTGGAAGTGCCGGTTGGCGCAAACAGTAAAAATGCCATGGTGCCTCTTGCGACAATTAACACCAGAAATATTCTCTTTATATGTGGCGGTGCATTTCCTGATTTGGAAGAGATTATTAAACAAAGACTCCGCAAGCAGACGTCGATTGGCTTTAATGCGGAGCTGAAAGATAAGTTTGATAAGGAAAGTAACATATTAAGCCAAGTAACTATAGAGGACTTAAAAAAGTTCGGTATGATTCCGGAATTTTTAGGTAGACTTCCGATTGTATATACACTTAAGGCATTGGATAAGGAAATGATGATTAAGATTTTGAGAGAGCCTAAGAACGCGATTTTAAAGCAGTATCAAAAGCTTCTTGAACTTGACGAAGTGCAGCTTTCCTTTGATGAAGGTGCTTTGGAGGCGATTGCCGAGAAGGCCATGAAAAAAGAAATCGGTGCCAGGGCACTGCGTGCCATCATCGAGGAATTCATGCTGGATATCATGTATGAGATTCCCAAGGATGACAATATCGGAAAGGTTACTATCACCAGAGAGTATATTGAAGGGACCGGCGGACCTGTTATTGATATCCGTAGTATCAGTAACGAAAATTCTGACGATATAAAATTAATTGAAGGCTAAATTGTAACATGTGCTAAAAACTTTTAGTAAAAATAAAGGGAGTGTTGCGAAATAAGTAATTCCGAAAACGGAATCATCTTATGGGAGCGATGCTCCTTTCTTTTTTTACAGATGATTCTCATAGATTTTGTCAAAGGACCTTTTCTTTTTGGTACTAAAAAATAATTTATGTGTTTTTTATTCCAGAAATACGGTGGATTTTTGGTAAAATAATAGGATAACTGGTATAAGAACAACAATTTGACCAATTCAGTTCCAGAAAAATACAGATAAAAAAGGATTATGACCGTATTTTTGCAAGAAAACTGGTACAAAAAAGTGTATTACCGGATTCCTTATACCATTTTCCTTTTGCAGGACGAAAATGTATAGAAATCCAAAAACGGGAATTAACTCATTAAAAGGTACTTTTGGACACAAACAAGGTTGTAATCAGCATATAATAGACAGAGAGCAAAAACCGGAAGGGGATTTTATGACGGATCGGGAAAAGATTGCGTCAAATGATTATATTGATGTACTTTCGGATTACAGTCAGCCGGAAGGTCTTGACGTGGAAGTGGAAGATTATGTCTTCCAGCCGATAGATACCAATATCGGAGTTACTTATATTAACAAAGAGGAAGTAACGCCGATAGGAATACGGCGGTTTACCTATCGCTCCATTCCTAAATTGTACGGACTTATGCAGGTGGATGGAGACGGCATTTCGCCGGGGGCAGGCAGTGAGACAAACTTTGACCCTACACCACTTATTAACAGTGGCATCCTGCAGGTGCAGGGAGAACCCCTTAACCTTACGGGACGGGGGGTAGTGATTGGCTTTTTGGATACCGGTATCAGGTATGATGATGCGGTGTTTCGCAGAGAGGATGGCAGCAGTAGAATTTTAGGAATTTGGGATCAAAATATTAATGACGGTCCATTACCTGACGGTCTTTTGTACGGAACAGAGTATAAAAAGGATATCATTGATGCAGCGCTGCTTAGTGATAATCCCAGAGCAATTGTTCCCAGCTATGATGAAGATGGTCACGGAACGGCTATAGCAAGTGTGGCAGCGGGAAGTGCCCTAAGCGGGGGCCTTAGGTTTTTAGGGGCTGCGCCGGATGCAGATATTGTAGTGGTGAAACTGCGGCAGGCAAAACCATATCTGCGGGAATTTTATATGGTAGACGATACAGTCACAGCCTATTCGGAAAGTGATGTGATTACGGCAATCAAATATTTGGAAAGCTACGCAATTTCTCTTGTCAGACCTCTTGTTATCTGTATCGGAATAGGCACAAATATGGGAGATCACGATGGCCACTCTATTTTGTCAGGTTATTTAAACACCATTGCCACCAGAAGAAGCAGGGCGGTGGTAGTATGCGGAGGAAATGAAGGGAACAATGCCCATCATTATGAAGGATATGCCTTGCAAGGCCTCAGGGAGACGGTGGAGAGTGTAGAAATACGTGTAGGCGAGGGGGAAAGAGGGTTTGTGGCAGAATTATGGGGGAGTATTCCGTCAACCCATGCGATTTCTATCCGTTCGCCCGGAGGCGAGACGACAGACAGGGTGGACTTTAAGGTGAGGGAAACGAGAGAATTCTCGTTTGTTTATGAAGATACAAAAATCCGGGTGGACCATGTGCTGGTGGAGCAGGAGTCTGGCGGAGAACTGATCTTCTTCCGCTTTGTAGATCCTACGCCCGGGGTTTGGACCATACAGGTAGCGGTTAGAGGCGAAGCCGGCTTACAGGAAGCAAGTTTTCATATCTGGCTTCCGATTAGGGCATTTCTGCAATCGGAAACTTATTTTTTGCGTCCCACACCCTATACGACGATTACAGAACCCGGAAATGCGACGGAGGTAATTACCACTACTTATTATCAGGATGAAAATGGCAGCTTTTACGGGGAATCGGGAAGAGGCTTTACCAGAGAAGGCAGACATAAGCCGGATCTTTGTACGCCGGGGGTAAATATTGATACGATACTGGGTGAAAGAACGGGTTCCGGAATGGCGGCCGCACTTCTTTCCGGAATTTGTGCACAATTTATGCAATGGGCGGTTGTGGAAGGCAACAGACAGTGGGTGGAAAGCAGGGAACTGAAAAATTATCTGATACGTGGCGGTGTGAGAAATCCCGGTAATACGTACCCATCACGGGAGTGGGGGTATGGACAGGTGAACATCGACCGTACATTCGATGTGATAGCCGGATTATAAAGTCCGAATTAGTAAAAGTGAATTATAACGCACTGCCTTTTTTGTGGAAAATCACGAAAATGGGTAGTGCGGTATATAAAGGACTGGAAAAATAAAAAAAATGTATTATAATAGGTTGTAAGCAGTTACATTTGTAAGCGATTACATAGGATATAAGAGAGGGTGACCCTCCTTCTAGACTTATCAGTAGTGGCATAATGAATCCATTGCCGATAAGAACTTTTTTTGAACAGGAATGAAAGCGCTTACATACAAGAAGTGTAACAACATATTACAGGAAATTTTGGAGGTGTAAGCGTGAAAGCTTCTAAAACAAACATCGTGGCAGTACAGAAAAAAAAGAGTTTTGGTGTTTACATGAAGAGATACTGGCAGTTATATGTATTACTTGCATTGCCGCTTGTATATCTTCTGATATTTAAGTACATACCAATGGTTTATATTCAGATTGCATTTAAGGATTACAGTATTGTACAGAGTGTATGGGAAATGCCTTGGGCAGATAATAACGGATTTGAATATTTTATCAAGGCATTTAAGAATAGAGATTTCCTCTACGCGCTGAGAAATACATTATTCCTTAACTTGCTTGATTTGTTTATCGGTTTCCCGATACCGATTATCTTTGCTCTTATATTAAATGAGCTTGTGTTCAAGAACTTTAAGAGAGTGGTTCAGACAATTGCGTATATGCCTCACTTCCTTTCATGGGTCATCATTTATGGGTTGGCATTACAGCTCTTTGCGCCCACAAACGGTCTTATCAACATGCTTATAAACAACATGGGATTTGAATCGGTTCCTTTCTTAAATGAATCGGGACATTGGGTGGCTACTTACATATTCCTTGGAGTTTGGCAGAGTTTCGGTTGGAACTCCATTGTATACCTGGCAGCGATTGCAGGTATTAATCCTGAACTTTACGAAGCGGCATCGGTTGATGGTGCAGGACGCTTTAGAAAAATGTGGCATATTACCTTGCCCGGTATCAAGCCCACTATCGTAGTACTCCTCATTATGAGTTTGGGTAACATTCTCGGAAGCGGATTTGACAGACCTTTCGCATTACAGAATAAGCTGGTTATGGACGTGGCAAACGTAATTTCCACATTCGTATACAAGAACGGTATCAAGGGACTTCAGTTCTCCTTAACCACAGCGGTAGGTTTCTTCCAATCTATCATATGCGTATTCTTCCTTCTTTTAGCTAACTGGATTTCCAGAAAGCTGGGAGAGAGAGGAATTTGGTAAGAAGAAAGAGAATGGAGGCTTGAAAAATGATTAAATCTAAATCTGCAAAAGCAGGCGATTGGGTATTTGTTATAATCTGTGTCTTTGTCAGCATCATATGCCTTGTGCCTATGATAAACCTGTTGGCGAGATCATTAAGTGGAACGGAATTTTTAATTAAAAGAGAAGTATACCTTTGGCCCAAGGGCTGGAACCTGGATGCCTATGCCATGGTACTTGGGGATGTAAAGTATATCAAAGCATTTATCTGGACAGTAATACTTACTATTATATGTACAGTGGTTTCATTGGTAATGACGACTGTTTGTGCATACCCGCTTATTTTTGAAAACTTAAAAGGACGTGGAATTATTAATATTTTCATCACGATTACCATGTTCTTTAATGCAGGTACCATACCGAACTATCTGCTTATGAAAGCACTTAATATTTTGGATAATCCACTGGTTCTGATTATTCCCGGATGTATGAGTGTTTACAACATGATTATTATGAGAAGCTTTTTCTACGGAATTCCTGACAGTTTAAGGGAATCTGCGGAAATTGACGGAGCTAGTTTCTTTAAGATATTGACCAGTATTTATGTGCCTCTTTCCAAACCGGTATTTGCTACTTTGGCATTATTCTATGCAGTAGGAAGATGGAATGGATATTCAGATGCCCTTATGTACATGGTGAAAAACAAAGATTTTTATCCCCTGCAGCTTTTACTTTACAATATCTTAAACAATGTTAACCAAGTAGAAGTTGCAACACAGGAAGGCTTTTCGACACCCGGTCTTTCAGAATCCCTGAAGGCGGCTATCGTAATGTTTTCCACAATCCCGATTTTGTGTATCTACCCGTGGTTACAGAAATACTTCATTCACGGTGTTACACTGGGAGCTGTCAAGGAATAAGCGTATCGGCGTGACCGTGCGTTCATTCATATAACAAATAATTCTATATTAATAGGGAGGAAACAAAGTGAAAAAGAGAATTATTGCACTCGTACTTGCAAGCTGTATGACAATGTCATTAATGGCTTGTGGCGGTAAGACTGAAGAAGCTGCCGCAGAAACAGCACCTGCTACTGAAGAAGCAGCACCTGCTGAAGAAGCAGCACCCGCTGAAGAAGCTGCACCTGCTGAAGAAGCAGCTGCTGATCCTTCAAACGGTGAAATCGTTGACGGAAAATTTGTTGAAACAAGAAAGATCACAGTTGAAGTTTACGATCGTGGTAACGATGGCGGTTCTGACCCCATAAACAACATGTACACAGATTACATCAAAAAAGGTATGTTAGAAGATCACAACGTAGAAGTTGAATTCGTAGCTGTTCCCCGTTGGACAGAAGTTGAACAGATCAACAACTTACTTGCAGCAGGCGATGCTCCTGACATCTGCTTAACATACGACTATCCTACAATCCAGACATACGCTAACATGGGTGGTGTACTTGATATGTCTTCTTACCTTGAAGATTACAAGGATATGCTTCCTAACCTTTGGAACTGGCTTGGTGATACAAACATCAACTGGAACAAAGATCCTGAAAGCGGAACAATCTGGGCTATCGAAGGTAAGAGAGCCGTTACAGCTCGTATCAATACTTTCGTTCGTCAGGACTGGCTTGATCAGTTAGGATTACAGGCACCTACAACAAAGGCAGAATTCGAAGCAATGCTTGTAGCATTCAGAGACAATGCTGACACATTACTTGGTGCAGAAGCTGACAAGATGGTTCCTTACTCCATCAGCTACGATGTGGGTTGGAGAGCAGCTACTTTAATCGAATCCTTCATGGATCCTGCTATCAGCGGAAGAGAATACTATGTAAATGGTTTCGATGACAGAAAGTTCACAGAAAACGGAACAAAAGAAGCTGTAAGATTAATCAATAAGTGGTACAATGACGGTCTTATCTGGAAAGATTTCGCTTTATACGGAAGCGGTGATGCTACAGAAGACGATATGATGAAAGCCGGATATGTTGGCGCATTTACTCATAACTGGGATTATCCTTGGAGAAATGGTACAGACAGTATCGCAGCAAACTTAGTAAGATTAGTTGGACCTGATGCAAAATTCGTTGCAATCGATCCTTTCGAAGATTCCAAAGGAACACATACAAAGTTCATCACAAGTTCTGCTGGTGACCGTAAGATCTTCTTCCCCAGCACAAATGAAGAACCTGTTGCTTGTATGTTATACTTAGATTGGATCAGTGATCCTGCACATATCCAGTACTTACAGCTCGGTGATGAAGGCGTTACACATACAGTAATCGAAGATGGCGTATATGCTTCTATGGCAGCTGAAGGTGAAGCTATCATGAACTCCGGTCAGAACATCGACTACACAATTACATGTAATGGTCTTTGCCTTGAAACAGAAGAATCTACACTTCAGTCTCTTGCATACTCTTATGCAGAAGCTGATCCTGCTGACGTAGCAGCTGCTTACGAAATCGCTATGACAGATTCCCGTGCAGAAAGAAATGTAAACGTTGGTGCTATTACTGCAGAAGAAGGAATGGGACCTGCACTTTCTGAAAAGAGAGATATCGTATTCGATACAGCTGTTGTTGCATCTGTAGAAGAATTTGATTCCATCTGGGATGCTGGTTACGAAGATTACTTAAGCTCCGGTGGTCAGGCTATTATCGACGAACGTACTGAAAAGTGGATTGCTACTTTCGGTGATGTTGCTGAACAGCCCTAATCATTAATAGTAATAAAAATGGGACGCTCCTTAAGGGGCGTCCTTTTTGTTTTCTTTCCGGTTTAAATTTTTGTATTCGGACGGTGTACAGTTTTTGTGTGTTTTGAAAACACGGTTAAAGGTGGATAAACTGTTAAAGCCCGAGAGCATGGCGGCCTCCGTGATGGATATATCCGGTTGGATTAATAACTGCTCGGCGTGGGCAACACGTTTCTGAAGCAGATATTCATAACAGGACATGCCGGAGAACTGCTTGAAAAGCCGGGCAAAATGGAATTTGGAAAAGCCTGCCAAATTGGAAAGTTCTTCCATGCTGATGTTTTCGGCACAATGATCCGTAATATAGTTACAGATATTCATGAACTTTTCGATATATTCATGCTGTTTGCCGGAAGTGATGCCGGGAAAACGTGTGGTTGCATTGAAGTTGGTTCTCCCGATATCAATGAAAAAGCGCAGCATCATTGCATAGATGAATGCTTCCGTGAAAGGAGCGTTGTTTTCATATTCCCGGGATATTTCGTCCAAATAAAAACGTAAGCGTGTATTGAGCTCCGGGTACTCTTCTTTTGATATTAATGTAAAAGGGTGAAGGGAATGCAACAAGGAGTCCATCCCCTTAATATTACAGATAAGACTATAGTCGAAGAGTAAGATTAAACGTTCCCCGGAAGGTGGTGCTATCAATTCGTGGAGTGTACCGGGTGGAGTGATGAAAATATCACCTTCGGAAAAGGTATGAGGTGTATTGTCAATCATTACAGTATAACTATTGTCATAGGGAACAATGATTTCCAAGGCAGTATGCCAGTGAAGCGGATAATGGTCCGCTTCTACATTATGGTATAGCTTAAGTCCTTGAAAATCACGATAAACGACGGTTTCCCGTGTGCCATTTAAAATCTCTATCATAACTAAAAAAGCCTTTCAGATGATTTACATTTGGTTTTTTCAACAATAGCATAGAATGATAGGAGTGTCAAATCAATTTTTGCTACTGACATATATGTGCAAAGTGCCAAAATAAAAGTTGGAATATATATACAAGATATACAAAATGGTAAAAAATATGGAAATTATAAAAAGGGATAACGAAAATGCGATAAGAACTATGCAAAATCAAACAACGAAAAAATAAGAAAATAGCAAAATGTGATACACACAACGCAATATGTAAAAAGCAAAAAACGGTGAAGCATAATATAATGATGTTACTATGCGAAAGTATGCATAGTAATGAAGAAAAATAGGGAGATAAGGACATGGAACTTGTGAGAAATGAAGAGAAGAATAAGAAGTTCAGAGAACGTGCAAAAGAATTGGTAGCACAGATGACATTAGAAGAAAAGGCTTTCCAAATGCTTCACGGAGCTCCTGCCATTGACAGGCTTGGTATTAAGGCCTATAACTGGTGGAACGAAGCGCTTCATGGTGTTGCGAGAGCAGGACTTGCCACCGTTTTTCCTCAGTCAATCGGTCTTGCGGCTACTTTTGATGAAGATTTTATTGAAGAAGTTGCAGATGCAATCTCCACAGAAGGAAGAGCAAAGTTTAATGCACAGCAGCAGTATGATGATACAGATATCTATAAGGGACTTACTTTCTGGTCTCCCAATGTAAATATATTCAGAGATCCCAGGTGGGGCAGAGGACATGAGACATTTGGTGAAGATCCGTATCTTACCTCCAGATTAGGCGTGCGTTTTGTGGAAGGAATTCAGGGACACGATGAAAACTATATGAAGGCGGCAGCTTGTGCAAAGCATTTTGCTGTTCATAGCGGACCTGAGGATTTGCGCCACAGCTTTGATGCAGTGGCAAGCAAACAGGATATGTATGAAACTTATCTTCCGGCATTTAAGGCATGTGTACAGGAAGCAAAGGTGGAAGCGGTAATGGGTGCTTACAACAGAACCAATGGGGAACCCTGCTGCGGAAGTAAGACGCTGCTTCAGGATATTTTAAGAGATGAGTGGGGCTTTGAAGGTCACGTGGTATCTGATTGCTGGGCGATTAAAGATTTCCATGAAGGCCATATGGTTACTGCCGGACCGGTAGAATCTGTAGCACGTGCTGTGCAGAATGGTTGTGATTTAAACTGTGGTAATCTGTTTGGCTATGTGAAAGAAGCAGTGGAAAAGGGAATGATCAGTGAAGAGAGAGTGGATGAAGCACTTATCAATCTTTTTACTACCAGAATGAAATTGGGTCTCTTTGATGAAAAAGGCAAGACACCTTATGATGATATACCTTATACTGTTGTGGATTCCAAAGAAATGCAGGAACTCAATTTGAAAGCAGCTGAAAAGTGTGTCGTTCTTTTGAAAAACGAAAATAATATGTTGCCGCTTGATAAATCAAAGATTAAGACTATTGGAATTATCGGGCCGAATGCAGATAACAGAAGAGCGCTCGTTGGAAATTACGAAGGAACTGCATCCAGATATAATACCATTTCACAAGGTATTCAGGAGTATGTAGGGGATGATATCAGAACCCTCGTGTCTGTAGGATGTCATTTGCATCTGAATTATATTGAAAACTTAAGTACCGGTAAGGACAGACATTCAGAAGTGAAGGCAATCTGTGATGCCAGTGATGTAGTGATTATGTGTCTCGGACTTGACTCCGGTCTTGAAGGAGAAGAGGGTGACCAGGGTAACCAGTATGCCAGCGGTGACAAACCTAATTTGAAACTTCCCGGAAACCAGCAGGAGATCTTAGAAGTGGCATATCAAAGCGGTAAACCCATCGTACTTGTGACACTGGCAGGTAGTGCGCTCGATCTTAGTTGGGCAGACGAACATATTCCGGCTATGATTCACGGATGGTATCCCGGCGCGCAGGGTGGACGTGCCATTGCAAAAATTCTGTTTGGAGACGCAAATCCGGAAGGAAGAATGCCGGTCACATTCTACAGAAGTACAGATGAATTGCCTGAATTTACGGATTACTCCATGAAGGGCAGAACCTATCGTTATATGCAGAATGAAGCATTGTATCCCTTCGGATATGGATTGTCTTATACCTGTTTTGCTTATGCGGATGCCATCCTTTCTACAGATACTGTGAGTGAAGACGGAGCGGAAATCAGCGTAAAGGTGAAAAATACAGGAGATTTTGCGGGAGTAGAAACCGTACAGGTTTATGTGAAGGCTGACAGAGAAGGAACACCCAATGCACAGCTTAAGGGTATTTCCAAAGTAGCCCTTAACCCCGGCGAAGAGAAAATGGTTACGATAAAACTTCCCGTAAGTGCATTTGCATTATACGATGAAGAGGCAGTAAATCGTGTCGGCAAAGGTAAGTATCTTGTTTCGATAGGAACATGCCAACCGGAAGAGAGAAGTAAAAAATTAACAGGACAGAGTCCTATTACATTTGAAATGTATGCAGAGGAAGAGTTAGTACTTGCATAAAATAATTACAGGGGGAGTCCCTTAAGTCGTTTGAGATTTTGGGACTCCCTTTTTAGGGAAAGGAAAGGTGACGGTAATATGAGTTTTGAACAGGCATATTTAAACTATGCATTAAAAGAAGATTACGAAGATGTAAAGAATATACGTTTTATTGAAGCTGTGTGTGATGACAAAAGAATGGAAAACAGTGTGGCGGAATTACAGCTTGCAATCCGGAAAATGAGTGGTAAAAAACCGGAATTTACAGCAGATAGTTGTGGCGGAGAAAATGCCGGTTCTGTAGTAGAAAGAATTTGTCTGAAGATAAATTCCGGAATGGACGCAGAAGCATATCATGTTTACGTTGAAGGTAACAAAATTATTGTTGAGGCATCTGACTCTGCCGGAATACTTTATGGTACCTTTGAATTGATTAGACAGATGCAGATGGAAAAGGAATTAAAGTCTTTATATATTAAAAAGAAGCCGGACATGCCTCTTCGTATGCTTAACCATTGGGATAATATGGACGGCAGTATAGAAAGAGGATATGCGGGAGAGTCCTTTTTCTTTGTGAATAATGAAATGGTAGTGGATGAACGCATCCATACATATGCAAGGTTGCTTGCTGCAGTGGGCATCAACGGCACTGTGATTAATAACGTAAATGTAAAGGAATGTGCTACCTACCTGATTACCGAACGTTATTGGGATAAAGTGCGTGAACTTTCCGAAGTGCTTGATAGCTATGGTATTAAACTGTTTTTGAGTCTGAACTATGCAGCACCGGTAGAAATGGGGGGAACAGATTCTGCAGATCCCCTTGATAATGTGGTTATTGACTGGTGGAAGGACCGCATGGCAAAAGTATATGCAGCGGTACCGAAACTGGGCGGCTTTTTGATTAAGGCGGACTCAGAGGGACGTCCCGGTCCGTTTACCTACAATAGGACACATGCGGATGGCGCCAATATGTTGGCAGAAGCGGTAGAACCCTACGGTGGCACGATTATTTGGAGATGTTTTGTATATAATTGTCAACAGGATTGGCGTGATAAAAAGACAGACAGAGCGCGTTCCGGTTATGATAATTTTATGGGACTTGACGGAACCTTTAGAGATAATGTTATACTACAGATAAAGAATGGTCCTATGGATTTCCAGGTAAGAGAGCCGATTCATCCTTTGTTTGGTGGGCTTGAAAAGACGAATCAGATGTTAGAAGTACAGATTGCCCAGGAGTATACCGGACAGCAGAGGCACATCTGTTATCTGATACCTATGTTTAAAGAAGTACTTGCATTTAAAACCTATGTGAGAGATACTTATGATACCGTAAGAGATATTGTGTCAGGTAAAACGTTTGGTCAGCATAATTGCGGTATGGCAGCAGTTTCCAACATGGGAAATGACGACAACTGGACAGGACATGATTTGGCAATGGCGAATCTGTACGGTTTCGGAAGACTTGCATTTGAACCGGATTTATCTGCAGAAGAAATTGCAGCGGAGTGGATTACCGTTAGCTACGGCAAAGATGAATTGGTGGCTGAAACAATAGAGTATATGCTTATGGAATCTTGGCCTGCTTATGAGAAGTATAACGCACCCCTCGGAATCGGCTGGATGGTAAATCCGAGTTTCCACTACGGACCTAATGTGGACGGTTATGAATACGATAGGTGGGGTACCTACCACAGAGCAGACCACTTGGGAATCGGTGTGGACCGGAGCGATAAAGGAACAGGATATGCTCTTTTGTATCATGAACCCCATGCGTCGGTATATAACAATGTGGACACGTGCCCGGATGAACTGTTATTGTTTTTCCATCACGTACCCTATACATGGAAATTGAAATCAGGAAAGACTGTGATTCAGCATATTTATGACACGCATTTTGAAGGTGTTGAAACGGTGGATGAAATGACAGTACGCTTTGCAAAGTTGGAGGGCAGATTACCGGCACTTGTGTTTAAACGTGTTACAGAGAGACTTGCGCATCAGAAAATGCATTCCCGTGAATGGCGTGATCAGATTAATACCTATTTTTACCGCAAATCAGGTATTGCGGATGAAAAAGGAAGAACCATATATTAAAGGAGGGTTTTAAATATGAGTATATTGCAGAATAAAACATACCGTAATCTCTTTTTGGAGATGGGAAAGACGCAGGAAGAAATTGATGCCCGTTTAAGTGAGATATGGAATACCTTTTTTTATGGTCCGGAGGAAGAGAGGATTTATCATCCCGTGGGAGATGATATGGGATACTTGGAGGATACTGGAAATCATGATGCAAGAACTGAAGGTATGTCATATGGTATGATGATTTGTGTCCAACTTGACAAAAAAGAAGAGTTCGACCGTATTTGGAAGTGGGCATGTACATATATGTGGATGGATACCGGTTGGAATGAAGGATATTTTGCCTGGTCCTGCGGTCTTGACGGAAGCAAAAATGCAGAAGGTGCAGCACCTGACGGCGAAGAGTTTTTTGCCATGGCACTTTTCTTTGCATCCCACAGATGGGGAGATGGCGAAGGAATCTTCTGTTATTCCGAAATGGCTAAGAAAATTTTAAGAGCCTGCTTACATAAGGGAGAGAACGGTAGATTGGGCCATCCTATGTTTCATCCTGAAAATAAGCAGATTTTATTTGTTCCCGGAATTGATTTTACAGATCCATCCTATCATTTGCCTCATTTTTATGAATTGTATGCACTTTGGGCTGATGAAGAAGACCGTGCATTTTTTGGGGATGCGGTTAAGGTTAGCCGTGAATATTTAGCAAAAGCA
The DNA here is from genome assembly GCA_045586385.1 of Lachnospiraceae bacterium. Taxonomy (GTDB): domain Bacteria; phylum Bacillota; class Clostridia; order Lachnospirales; family Lachnospiraceae; genus Suilimivivens. Next base: position 17,174 of record JAZNAE010000007.1, on the reverse strand, counting down.
TGTCATCCCGTTACGGGTATGAATGCAGAATATGCAGAGTTTGATGGAAGCCCTATGAGCAGACCGCTTCCGTGGACAAGCGACAGGCATGACTGGTTTTTCAGCGATGCGTACCGTACAGTGGCTAATATCGGACTTGATTATGCATGGTTTGGTACAGATGAAGGACATATTAAAGCGGCGGCCAGACTGCAAAATTATCTGGGGAATGAAAGAAGTGAAAATCCTTATGTGATTTATGAAGTGGACGGCACACCCATTGAAGAGCCTGCACTTCACCCGGTGGGAATGATGGCTGCTACAGCACAGGGCTCTCTTGCTGTCATCGGTTATTCCGAGGATGAAAAGGAAATAGAAACGGCTTGGAAGTGGGTAGAGGAATTGTGGAATACGCCCCTAAGAAAAGGAGACAGAAGATACTATGATAACTGTCTGTATTTCTTTGCATTCCTTGCACTGAGCGGAAATTATCGTATCTGGTAAAAAGGGAGAACGGTCAATATGAACTGGCTTCTTAAAAAAGTAGAAAAAAAATTAAACGACCTAAGTATCATGCGAAAGTTGACACTGCTATATGTTATGTGTGTACTTGTGCCGCTTGTTTTGACAGATGGGGTTGTTTTGACAATTATTTTGCAAGGTGAGAGGGTGGAACAGAAGTACGAAATGGAAAATGTTGCCAGTGCCGTACAAAGTGATTTGACCTATACTTTTGAGGAAGCGGCTAAGATGGCAAACAGTTTATATATTGACCGTTCTATTAATGAGTTTTTGGAAGAGAGATATGAATCTGATGTAGAATATTTTAAGGCAAGTGCCGGTGTTATGGAGAAGACATTTTATGAGATTAGTTCCGGTACCCAGAATACGAACGTAATTATGTACAGTGATAATGAGACCATCGTAAACGGAAATCATTTTCATCAAATAGATTCCGTGAAAGAGGAGGAATGGTATCAGACATTGCAGTATTCGGGGGGAGATATATTGCTTATTTTTTATTATATCGGGGAAGCAGCTCCGACTTCGACATCTCCCCGAAAAGTATCGGTGATACGTAAATTGGATTACTATAAAGATTTGCCCTCTGAAAAACTTGTAAAAATTGATCTGGATTACAGTACTATAGTCAGGCGGTTGAATGATATGAAATTCAGCATGCCTGTTTATCTGTGTAAAGGAAACCAGATCTTGTTTTCTAACGTTGGTTATTCGGGAAACCGTACATCATATAGTTACTTGCCTGACAGTGTCAAACTTGATAAAAATGCATATGAAAGAGAGTTTAATATTTATGGTACGGAAATGCGTATTTTAGTTTTCCCTCCGGAAGATACGGTTTTTACACGAATGGAGCAATATACGCCTCTTATTTTGTTTTTGCTTTCTGTGAATATTTTGCTTCCGCTGATACTTGCCAGAATGATTAACCGCTCTTTTACAGTGCGCTTGTTTGAACTGGGACATGCTTTTGAGCAAATTGATGCGGAAAGTATTAAGGAAATTGAAAATATACAGGGACATGATGAAATCAGTGGTCTTATGAGAAACTATAATCGGATGGTGGTACGCTTTAGGGAACTGATTAAGACCGTTTATATAGACCGTTTGGAACGTCAAAAGATAGACATGGCAAGACAGAATGCAGAACTTTTGGCATTGCACAGTCAAATCAACCCACATTTTTTGTTTAATGTACTTGAAAGTATCCGTATGCACAGTGTGCTGAAGGGGGAAGAGGAAACGGCTGCCATGATAGAGAGATTGGCAGTGCTTGAGAGACAGAACGTGCAATGGCGTTCCGATTATGTTACAATAAGTGAAGAATTGCAATTTATAGAGGCGTATCTGGAGTTGCAAAAGTATAGATTTGGTAATAAACTTTCCTATGAAATAGAAGTGGAAAAAGAATGTGAAAGATATGTTCTTCCCAAACTGACACTGGTAACCTTTGTGGAAAATGCCTGTGTACATGGGGCAGAAAAGAAAGCGTTGTCCTGCTGGATATATGTAAGGATATACAGAAAAGATGAGATGCTTTGCATAGAAGTGGAAGATACAGGAGATGGTATGGAAGAGGGAGTGGTAGAAGCATTCCTGTATAAAATGCGGACCTGTAGTATAGAAGAACTGATGGGCAATAAGCATGTGGGAATGATGAATGCGTGCCTACGGCTTCGAATGTCTACCGATGAACGTGCAGAGTTTGAACTTGAGAGTGAAAAGGGTGTAGGAACCTACATTCTGATTAAGGTTCCTCTTGAAGTGCTGAAACAGGAATAAGAAAGAGAGATTTTATTATGAACATGAAAGTGTTGCTTGTGGATGATGAACCTTTTATATTACAAGGACTTTCGGTGCTGATTGATTGGCAGGCGGAAGGATTCAAGATAGTAAAGATGGCGTCCAATGGAAAAGAGGCACTGGATTATTTGAGAGAAAACAGGGTGGATTTGATTATAGCGGATATTACAATGCCGGTTATGACGGGGTTGGAACTTTTGCAGACCATCAGGGAAGAGGAAATTTCCGATGCCTATTTTGTGATTTTAAGCGGATACAATGATTTCAAATATGCCCAGAAAGCGATTCGGTATTCCTGTATGGATTATATGGTCAAGCCGGTACAAAAAAACGGACTTTTGGATGTGCTGCGTACAGTAGCAAAGCAAAAGGCGGTTATCCTGAAACAGGAAGATGAAAGCAGGAAGATAGAGAAACTGTATCTTATGCAAAATGTAATAGCACTTCTTACGGGAAAATATGAAAGTGCGAATTTGGAATATATCAAAGAAAATATACATCTTCCAGGTAAGAGCCGATATGTCCATATCGTGCTTGATAATATTTCGCAATTGGAAGATTTGTCGGATGATGAACTAAAATTACGAAAAGAAAAGCTGATCCATAATGTTAATTCTTTTTTGAAAGAAGAAGAGAGACATCTTATCTGTGAAATGCCGGGGTATGAGGAAGAACATGAAATCGGCCTTTTGTTTGGCGAGTATATGGCAAAAGAGAGGGGAGTATCCGTCGTAGGTTTTATGGAGCAACTTTATGAGGCTGTTTCCGGAGATATCAGTGAGAACGTAGTTCTTTTGATTGGTAAAGAAGTGGAAGATATTGCAAGGATTTCCAACTCCTACAGCAGTGCCTGTATGTTAAAGCCTTTTAAAGGATTTAAGGCGGAAAAGAACATCTACTATTATGAGGAAGAAGTCCATGTAAATCAAAACAAAGTGGTTTTGTGCAAGCAAAGTCTGGACAGTCTGGTTTCGGCAGTAGAACAAAACAACCGTGTGGAAATCAATAACAGTGTGGATGAACTTTTTAATGAGATGGAAAGTATGGGAATGACGGGAGAAATTGTTTCCATGAACACAAACTACCTTCTTTTCCAGTTGATCCATCTGGCAGTGGAGCAGGATGAATCGGTAGACCAGGAAGAAGTGATGCTTTATATCAGTGATAATGTGTTTGACTCCGGTATTTCCAGAGGCGGCCGGGCACATATGAGAAGATTTGCCTGTGAATACGCTGAGTATCTGATACAGCTTCGCAAGAATGTTTCCAGAGGTGTTCTTTTAGAGGTGGAAAAAGAAGTAAAAGAGCATTTTGCGGAAAACCTGACTTTAAAAGGACTCAGCAAAAAATATTTTGTCAATAGTTCTTATTTGGGGCAGATATTCAGGAAAAAATATGGTCAATCTTTTAAGGATTACCTGAGTAATTACAGAATTAACGAAGCGGCACAGCTTCTTCTTAGGACGGATAAAAAAATCAGTGTGATTGCAGAAGAAGTGGGATACCATGATACGGATTATTTTATTACCCGTTTTATTGAGCAAAAAGGGTGTACACCTGCCAGATACCGCAAAAATGCGGGCGAAATTGAAGGCTGAAATAAGATGCACAAAAAAGACCCGAAAAACTCTAAAAAGACTATCTAGAGTTTTTCGGGTTTTTATATAGACTTTTTCCGTTTTTTTTTGTTCACAAATTTTTTATAATTTATTCATTACTATTTCATTTTATAAAAGGGAGGAAAAAAAGTAATGAAAATGAAAAAATTAACAGCATTACTTCTTAGCGTTGCTATGACAGCTACTTTATTAGTTGGTTGTGGCGCTAAGGAAGAAGCAACAGCACCTGCTACAGATGCACCTGCTACAGAAGCAGCAGCACCTGCTACAGATGCAGCTACAGAAGAAGCAGCTCCTGCAGAAGAAGCTAAGACTTATTCTGAGGACGAAATTCTTAACCTCGACATGTTTATCACAATGCCCGGTTCAGAAATCAATAGCGATAATGAAATCGCTCAGATGATCGCTGAAAAATGGGGCGTAAAGATTAAAGAAACATGGTTAACAGGACAGACAGCTGCTGAAGCAACCGGTACATTAATCGCTTCCGGTGAATATCCTGACCTCATCGACTCTGATGATATGGGTATCCTTGCTGACTCCGGTGCATTAGTTGCTCTTGACGAATACATCGACAAGTATCCTGAGTTCAAAGAAAAATGGTTCACAGAAGCTGAATGGGAAAAATTCCGTTGGTCTGATGGACACATCTACTGGATCAATCCTTTCGGTAACACAAAGGGAGATCCTACAGCAACTACTCATAACGATGAAGCTTTCTGGATTCAGGTTAGAGTACTTGAATGGGCTGGATATCCTCAGATTCAGACAATGGATGAATACTTCCAGGTAATCGAAGATTACATTGCAGCTAACCCTACAATGGAAGATGGAACACCTAACATGGCTTATACTATCCTTTGCGAAGACTGGAGATACTTCTGTCTTGAAAACGCTGGTCAGTTCTTAGCTGGTTATCCTAACGATGGTTCCGTATTAGTAGACAAAGAAACTTTAACAATCGGTGACTACAATACTTCTGAAGATACAATCAAATACTTCAGAAAGTTGAATGAAGAATACAAGAAAGGATTCGTAGATCCTGAATCCTTCACACAGACATATGACGAATATATCGCTAAGCTTTCCACAGGTCGTGTACTTGGTATGGTTGACCAGTGGTGGGATTTCGCTTACACAGTAAACGATGTATTCAAACAGCAGGGTCTTGATAAGGTTGGTTGTAACTATGTTCCTCTTGGATTAACAACAGAAGCTGGTATGGAAAACAGATGGCATACATATGATGATACTGTTAACCAGGCATCCGGTGTTGCTATTACAGTTGACTGTGAAGATCCTGACAGAGCTTTCGAGTTCATCGTTCAGTCCGCTATGGATCAGGAACTCCATGATTTAAGATTCTGGGGTGTTAAAGATGTTGACTACTGTGTAGATGAAAACGGTTTATACTACAGAACAGAAGAACAGAGAATGAACTGGGCTGATCCTGCTTACCAGGCATCTCATCGTTGCCAGTACAGCTACTTACTTCAGTGGCATGGAACAAGCGATGATGGTATCAACGCTAACAAGCCTGAAGAACAGCCTTCAGAATTCCAGTTCGATATGGCTCAGCCTTTGAAAGACTGTTTCGCAGCATACGGCGCAGGTAACTACGTTGATATGATGGGATCTGTTGTTGAAACAAACGGACCTTGGTTCCCTATGTACTCCTATTCTAACAACTTCACTACAGATACTCCTGGTGGTGTGGCTTGGACAAAGATGGGCGAAATCAAACATGAATGGTTACCTCAGGTTGTTATGGCTGAAGACTTCGACGCTACATGGGCAGAGTATATGGAAGTATACAACTCTGCTAAGCCTGAAGATTTCTTGGCTGAAATGCAGGCAATTCTTGACACATTCAAATAAGTCGGGGATGAACAACTGTAATATTCTGAAATAATTGCATGATAAGAGCGGCAATAGGCTTCAGAGAGAAAACTATTGCCGCTTTTTAACTGCAAGATAGGAGTGTCAACATGGCTCGAAAACAAGAAAATGTTATAAGAGATAAAAAAATCACATGGAAAGAGGTTAAGAGACAAAAGTTTTTGCTGATTGTTTCCTTTTTCATGGTTGTATACGGAATGGTTTTCTATTACTGGCCCTTAACCGGCTGGCTGATGGCTTTTCAGAATTATAAGCCAAACCGTGGTCTTTTGGGTTCTAAATTTGTAGGACTGCAAAAATTCCAGTTTTTATTTGAAGATGCAACATTTATTCAGGTTATCAGGAATACCCTAGCGATGGGTGTAATTAACCTGGTAACATCTACATTTATGGCAATTTTGTTTGCCATCCTTTTAAATGAAATTAAATCTACGATTGCTAAGAAAACAGTGCAGACGATTTCCTATTTGCCTCACTTCCTTTCTTGGATTATTGTTACCGGTATTTTGCATGATGCATTGTCATCATCCGGTATTATTAACGACCTTTTATTAAGGTTCGGCTTTATTGATCAGGCAATTAACTTTTTTGCCTATAAGGAGTATTTCTGGCCGATTGTAGCGTTTGCCAACTGTTGGAAGGAAACAGGTTGGAATGCGATTATTTATTTGGCAGCAATTACGGCGATTGATCCTTGTCTTTACGAAGCTGCATCTATTGACGGTGCAGGCAGATGGGCAAAAATTAAATATATTACGCTTCCGAGTATCAGACCTACCATTATGATTCTGTTGCTCATGAACGTTGGTAACGTATTAAATGCAGGTTTTGAAATTCAGTACTTATTAGGAAATGGTTTGATTAAGAGTGTTTCCGATACCATTGACATTTATGTCCTTACCTGGGGTGTTAGTAATAGTGACTTCTCGCTTGGTACGGCAGCCGGTATTTTCAAGAGCGCGGTTAGTATTATGTTAATCGTCATTGCAAACTATGCTGCAAAACGTATGGGCGAAGAAAGATTATTCTAGGAGGTGAAGGCATGAAGAAGAAAACATCATTAGCAGATAAAATTTTCACGGTATGCAACACCTTATTTATGATTGCCTTTGTTGTTATCACGTTATATCCGGTATTGAATACGTTGGCTATTTCCCTTAATGACGGTATTGATGCCGTTCGTGGCGGAATTTATTTATGGCCCAGAAGATTTACATTTAAGAATTACTTGACCATTATCGGTAAAGAGAACATGATTACTGCTTCTTACATTACTGTGTTACGTACCATTATAGGAACGTTACTTGCACTTGTGGCAAATGCATTACTTGCCTTTGTAGTAAGCCGTAAGAGATTCTTATTTAAATCCGGTTTATCTTTGTTCTGGGTAATTACTATGTATGTAAACGGTGGTTTGATTCCTGTATTCATATTATACAGAAATATGCAACTTACAGGTACATTTTGGGTATACGTAATTCCCGGTGCAATCAGTGCTTTCAATATGTTAGTGCTCCGTACATACATGTTAGGACTTCCGGATTCCCTGGAAGAGTCGGCACAGCTTGACGGTGCGGGATACTGGACGGTATTTGTGAAGATTATTTCCCCGCTTTGTAAGCCGGTATATGCAACAGTAGCATTGTTTGTAGCTGTATACCAGTGGAACTCTTGGTTTGATGCAATGTTATATAACCGTTTAAAAACGGAATATACAACACTTCAGTACGAACTTATGAAACTGTTATCATCCGTTATGAACCAGTCCGGTAATGCAGCAAATGCATCTGCAGCAGGAGCGGCTAATGCTGCTATCACACCTGTTACAGTACGTTCAGCAGCATCTATCGCAACTATGCTTCCGATTATCATGCTGTATCCTTTCTTACAGAGATACTTTGTAACAGGTCTTACCATCGGTGGTGTAAAAGAATAATACGATTACATAAAGACACTTTCTTCGGAAGGTGTCTTTTTTTTCTGTTCAAAATAAGGTATGATTGTAAAAAGTTTGAAAAAGGCAGGGAGTAAAATGGTAGAGTGGTTAAAGCATGTAGCAGTCATCGTAGGAATATTTACGGCAGATTTTAAAATTAAAAATTATATAGAGGTTACTAAGGCTATAGGGCAGGAAGAGACCAAATGCAGGAATATGCTGATTATAAGAAAGCATCATAATAAGGGCGCCTTTTTAAATGCAGGAGAGACAAGGCAGAAAATGATTATGGGGATTTCGGTTGCATTTACCTTGCTTGCTACAATTATTTTTGTTTTGACACTGGGGCAGGGCGGTAAGGGACTACTGAAATGGGGACTGACGATTCTTTTAGGTGGAGCGTACTCTAATACCTATGACAGAATAGTAAGGAAATATGTAGTAGATTATGTGAGCTTTAATGTGCCGGTCAAAGGAATCAGAAGAGTGATATTTAATATCAGTGATTTTTGTATTATGATCGGGGCGTTGTTTAGTGTGATCGGATTTCATGAGTAGAGGAAGGTGATTTCTGCCCATATAGATGCTTTATAGGGATATGGGTAGATAAAATGGCTTTGCTGTTGGATGTGTTTTCTTACCATAGTCTCCAAAAAGAGCATAATGGGAAGAACAATGAGATGAGAATATCTAACCATGATGAAAGAAATATTTCGTATGGGAAGAAGTGATGGTGTGAGAATGTCTAACCATGATGAGGGAAATGCTGCTTAAGGGAAGAAGAACGGAGAAAAATAGATAAATAGTATCTGCCCATAAGAAAGAAAAGTGATACCATGGGCAGAAAAAACGTAGAAGTGTAAAGTGTGGATAGAAATATTTGTAAAAAATATAAAATATGTATTGACAAAACACAAACTGCGTATTATTGTATTAAGTAGATAATACAATAATACAAAGAAAGGAAGGAAGCTATGGCGTGGAATTTAGATTCTGACCGTCCGATTTATGCACAGATATTGGAACGGATTGAAATACAAATTGTATCCGGCACTTATAAACCGGGAGAGAAAATTCCAAGTGTACGTGAGCTGGCAGCGGAAGCGGGAGTGAATCCCAATACCATGCAGAGAGCACTTGCAGAGCTTGAGAGACATGGTCTTGTAAGTACTCAGCGTACCAGCGGCAGAGTTGTGACGGAGGACATGAACATGATTAAAGAAACTCGTAATATGCTTGCAAAAGAACAGATTCAGGAATTTATACAGCGAATGAGAGAACTGGGATTTGAAAAAGAAGAAATTCTTACATTGCTTAAGAATGAAGCAGGAGGGGAAAAATAAATGAATGAGTTGGTAAATATCACCAATCTTACCAAGGTTTATGACAAGAGAAAAACAGCATTAAACCAAATCACTCTTTCCATTCCAAAGGGGAAAATTATTGGTTTATTAGGACCAAACGGAAGCGGTAAGACGACACTGATTAAAATTATGAATGGTCTGCTTAGACCCACTGAAGGAACGGTGCTGATTAACGGCAGCGTGCCCGGACCTGAGACAAAAGCAAGAATATCTTACTTGCCTGAAAGAACATATTTAAGGAATTCCATGAGAGTGAAGGAACTGATTGCTTATTTTGCAGACTTCTATGAAGATTTCAAACCGGAGCGGGCAAAGGAAATGCTGGATTCCTTGAAAATTGATGAAAATGCAAAGATTAAGACATTATCGAAAGGTACACGAGAAAAGGTGCAACTTATCCTGGTGATGAGTAGGGATGCAGATCTTTTTATTCTGGATGAACCTATTGCCGGCGTAGACCCGGCAGCAAGAGATTATATTATTAAAACAATTATCACAAATTATAATGAAAATGCGACGGTCCTTTTATCCACCCATTTAATATCCGACATTGAAAATGTTTTGGATGAGGTGATTTTCATTAAAGACGGCAATCTGGTTTTACAGACAACTGTTGAAGAAATCAGAGAAGAAAAAGGAAAGAGCGTGGATGCTTATTTTAGGGAGGTGTTCGCATGTTAAAAAAATTATTGAAGCATGAATGGATGGAAACATGGAAGGTTCCTACTTTTATGTTGGTGGCTTTGCTCGTGATTACCGTGCTTGCGGGTTTTTCATTTGCAACACCTATATGGGAAAGTGAATTAAGCGGACTTACCATATTGATGATTTTGTTGTGGCTAATATATTATTTTGCATTGATTGCAGTAAGTCTTGGCATTATGATTTATCTGGCATTCCGTTTTTACAAGAGTATGTTTACGGATGAGGGCTATCTGACACATACATTACCGGTAACAGCGAGACAGTTGCTTATATCTAAGATTTTACCTATGTGTGCATGGTCGGCACTTGCAAGTATAGCGATTATTGTCAGTGTGTTTATTTTCGGCGGTATGGCATTTTTATTTTTGGAGCCTAACGCGAATGTAACCCTTGGGGAGTTCCTCTCAGAGCTTGGAAGGGCCATGGAAGAACTTTTTGCGATAGAAAATGGTGTAAATTTCCTGGTTAGTATGGTTGTGATGATGGTTGTGGGAACATTTAGTGGGACATTGATGATTGTCGGTTCAATTACCATCGGGCAGCTTGTAGGAAAACACAAGATACTTGGCAGTGTAGGTGCATATTTTGCCATAATGACAGTTATGCAGACTCTTTCTATGGTTGTGATGTTTCCCATGATGTTTCAACAAATGGCATACACCAGTGAGGACAATGTGTTTGCAATTATGGCACCGATGTATTATGGTGTGAGTGTGATTGCACTGGTGATGACGATTGTATTGTATATTGTAAGTGAATTTATTGTAAAAAGAAAATTGAATTTGGATTGATAAGAGGCCCCCGGTGTTTGTAAACAAACACCGGGTTTTTGCATTACTGTACAGTTATATGGAATAAAAAAATATTGATATGGTAGGAGGGGAGTGGTAAAATAAAAGGAAATTGATTTTTTGGAAAGGTGATTGGCTTTGGAGGAATATATGAAGAAAATAGCTCTTTTTTTGGGAGAATATGGTACATACCAATTGGAAGTGATGCAGACTGTTACAAAACTGGCATCCAAAAAGAATATAAAAGTGCATATTTTTAATAACGCAGGTTCATACGGCAATAATATTTTTCATGCACTTGGTGAAAAGAGTATTATCAGAATTCCTCAACTTTCCGATTACATTGGGATTATTATCTGTACAGATACCTTTGGCATTCAGGGGATGTATGAAGAATTGGCTGAAAGAATCAATGAACAGGCAACTTGTCCGGTTGTTTGTCTCCGGAATGGAGATGAACAGTTTTATAATGTGCTAATTAATAACAAATCGGCAGTGGAAAGGATGACCAATCATTTTATTGAAGAACATGGATATAAAAGAATATGTTTTATGTCCGGAAGAAGAGACTTAGCAGATTCCAGAGACAGAATGCAAGGATACCTTGATGCTATGAGAAAGCATGAACTTGAAGTGACTCCCAGTATGCTTTTTGAAGGTAATTACTGGCGTGATAAGGGGGATGAAGCTGTAGAATGGTTTTTTGACGGAGAAGAACCGCCCAGAGCTATAGTATGTGCCAACGACTATATGGCGATTTCGATTTGTGACGCATTACAAAAGAAGGGATATCGCGTGCCTGAAGATGTGGCAGTTTCCGGTTTTGATGATGTGGAGGAAGTATGGTATTCAGTTCCCACCATATCCAGTATGTATGTATCAAATGAAGAGATAGCAGAAACTGCATTGCAGATTATTGAAAATGTGAACAATGGTATTGAGCAGCCGAAGAATGTTTATTTGGAGGCAAAAGAATCATATAAGCAATCTTGCGGTTGCAATTATGAATGTGATATGACACTTCAAAGATCCCTGTTTTTGGAAACAGAGGATATTAAGAGGGTTATGTACCGCAATATTTATTTGAATATGGATTTTGAAAATGCAGATACCTTTGAGGAACTAATGGAGAGTGCACGCAGATATATTGATGCTTTTCCCTATGATGCTATCTATGTTTGTCTTTGTGATGAAGAAGAAAAGAAAATAGAAGAAATGGCCATGATGGGAAATTACACCCAAAATATGGTGCTTAGGGCCGTGCTTACTCATAGCAATGAAGAAATTCTGCATCAGAAGTTTTCAAGAAAGTGTCTTTTGCCGGAAGAATACTTGGATGGAAATAAACCCCTCTATATCTCGGCACTTCATGAAAAAAATAACTGTTTGGGATATATCGTACTAAAAACACAGAAAATAGATGCTGTCAGATTCTTTTTCCAAGCGTGGGTATTGGGAATGGGGTCAGCTTTATCCCGTCTGAAAATGTATGAAGAAAATAAGGAATTGGTAATAGCAAGACGTTTGTCTGAAAAGGATGAGCTTACGGGAATTGGAAATCGTAGAGAAATGGAAAAAATCCTGCAAAGCAGATTTACACGTATGCGTCTTACGGGAACGGGGTTCTATGTAGTAAGTATTGATATGGATGATTTGAAGAAGATCAATGACGGGTACGGACATTTGGAAGGTGACGTGGCACTGTGTGCCCTTGCGGAGATTCTTGATGATAACAAGGGGACAAGCAGTAATGTTGCGCGAATCGGTGGCGATGAATATATGATGTGCATCGGTACGGAAGACAAATCTGAAGTGGAAGAAGTGATAGCAAATATCAGAAAGGCAATAGAGAATATTAATGCAAAATGGGATAAACCGTATGCCCTTTCTGCAAGCTTCGGATACGCATATTGCAAAAAGAACATGGCATTGATGGATTGCATGCGTATGGCAGACCAGAATATGTACAAAGAGAAGAGAAAGAAAAAAGAGTCTGTATAGGCTCTTTTTTGTCTGATTTTTTGCAAAAAAGTGAATATTTCAAACTAAAAAGGAAAAACAGTTGATACGAATGTGGAAAAGTGGTAAAATAGTACTAGAAAAAGGTGCGGATGCTATGATGAAGAAGGCAGGTGGAAAACTGTGAAAAGAATAGCTGTTTTTATTGGTGATTACGGAGTGCATGAGTTGGCAGTTGTAGAGGCAGTTGCAAAAGAAGCAACTGCATTAGGGGTAGAGACTGTCGTTTTTTCTAATGCCGGATGTTATGGACAAAATATTTTTTATGCCTATGGAGAGAAGAGTGTTATAAAGATTCCGAAGTGGCCGGAATATGATGGTGTCATTATTTGTGCGGATACTTTGGGTATTCAGGGAATGTACGAAGAATTAATTGAGACAATAGAAGAGAATGTGACTTGTCCCATAGTATGTCTTAGAAGTGAAGACGAGCGATTTTATAATGTGCTGTTTGATAATTGTGCTGCCATGAAAAAAATGGTAGAGCATTTTGTGACTGTCCATGGGTTCAAAAGAATTTGCTTTATGACAGGGAGAGGCGATTTGAAGGATTCAGGTGAAAGATACCTGGGTTACTTGGAAATTATGGATAAATATAACCTTGTAGTAACAGAGAGAATGGTTTTTGAAGGGGACTACTGGCGCAACAAGGGCAATGAGGCAGTAGAGTGGTTTCTGGGAGGAGAAGAAATGCCGGAAGCGATTGTATGTGCCAATGATTATATGGCTATTTCTGTTTGCGAGGCACTTCAAAAGAGGGGAGTGCGTGTGCCTGAGGATATTGCGGTGTCAGGCTTTGATGACATTGATGAAGTCAAATATTCCACGCCGACTATTTCCAGTATGTATGTGCCCAGTGATGAAATGGGCAGGGTAGCCTTTGAGATTTTGCGAAATGTGAGCAGCGGACTGCCCCAGAGCAGAGTTGTAAATGTTGAAGTGAAAGAAGCTTTTAAAGAATCATGTGGTTGTGCATATACACCTGATAAGGCGATACAACGTTCACTGTTCTTTGACGCGATTGATATGCGTAATGTATTAAACAATATTGTATATATGGACATGGATTTTGAAGCAACGGATACATTTGAAGAATTGATGGGTGCAGCACAGAAATATATGAGTATTTATCGATATAAGGAGCTGTATATATGTCTTTGCGATGAGGAAGAAAAAAGAATAGAAGAAGTGGCTATGAGGGAAAATTATACGGAGCATATGTCACTTAGGGCAATTATCACACAGAAAAAAGTAGAGTTTATGGATAAGAGATTTTTACGCAGGGATATTTTGCCGGAAGAGTATATAAGCAAAAATAAATATGTACACGTTTCGCCGCTTCATGAAAAGGATAACTGTCTGGGCTATGTAGTTTTGGTTTCAGAGCATATTTACGATTTAAGAAGTGCGTACCGTGGATGGCTGCTAGGTCTTGCTATTGCCATGGAGCGTCAAAAGATGTATGAAGAAAATAAACTTTTGATGGAAGGTAGACTGTTATACGAAACAGATGAATTGACAGGCATCGGTAATCGAAGAAGTATTCAAAAGATCATACAAAACAGATATGCCCGCTTGTGTAATGGTGGTCCCGGTTTTTATGTAGTAAGTGCTGATATGGACGGACTTAAAATGATCAATGATAGGTATGGTCATTTAGAGGGAGACGCGGCTCTTTGTGAACTTGCCAATGTTTTGGATGGATGCAAAGGTGAAAGAGGGCATGTGGCCCGTACCGGTGGCGATGAATATATGCTCTGTCTGGAAACAGACAATAAGTCTGAAGTAGAGAAAGTAATTGCAGATATCAGAGAAGTCATTGCCATAAAGAATCAGACATGGAGTAAGCCTTACAAGCTGTCTGCAAGTATCGGATACGCGCTGTGCGAGGAAAGCAAGGGCATTTTGGAATGTATACGAGAAGCAGATAAAAACATGTATAGAGAAAAGCGGAGTAAAAAGCAAGCACGAAAAGATTAGGCATATAATGTGTGGCAAATTCATAAAATCGACCGATACAAAATTCGGTCGATTTTTTTGTGCAAAATGCCATAAGGGAATCGTTTGACATTAAATATGCGTAGTGATATCATATAGTTAACACGTGTTAACAAACTGCAAAAAAGAGGGAAAAATGGAACAGATATCACGTATGACGCTGGAGGAAATAGCGAAAGAAATCGGTATCTCCAGAACCACCATATATAAAGTTATTAAGAACAAAGGTCATGTCAGTGAAGAGACCTGCAGAATTGTTAACGAAGCCCTTAAGAAGTATAATTATGTACAGAACCGTAATGCCAGAAATTTGGCTATGAATAAACACTATACGGTTGGTTATGTGGGCTTCAAATCAAAAAGTGCAAATTATTTTTCAACCGAAATCGGTAAAGGTTTAAGGAGAGCAGTAAAGGAATTCGGGGATGACGGTCTTTCTGTACTGATTTCCGAGTATGATGCCGAAAAACCTAAGGGACAGCTGACTGCTGTGAAAGAAATGCTTTCGCAGGGAATTGATGCGTTTATACTTGCTTATTCTGACAAAGAGATCATAGAGCAGATTTTAAAATTATTAAAGAAGGCACATGCTAATGTAGTGCTTCTCAGCCGTGATTATCAGGAAGATGAAAACAGTTATTATGTAGGTGTTGATTATTATAAAAGCGGTAGGCTTGCGGCGGAACTTTTAGGTAAAATGCTTTCCGGCGGAAAGGTTTTTATACCGGTAACCGATGAATATAAAACCAATCCGGATATTGCTGCCAGATTGGAAGGCTTTACGGATAAGTTGAAAGAATACCCGTACATAAAATTACTTCCCGTATCATATGGTCTTACAGAGGAAAATAAAATATACAAAGTAATCGATGATTGTATAAAGAAGGAATCCGAACTTGCCGGTATTTTTGATTTGACCTACAGACTTGATGTGGTAGCAAAGGTTTTGGGGGACAGAAACAGAAAAGATATTAAACTGGTCGGGTTTGACTTGTTTGAAGAAATCAGAAGCTACGTGGAGGATTCTTCCATAGATGCGGTAGTGTATCAGGATTTAAGCATGCAGGCTTATCAGGCTGTGAAGATTTTGTTTAATGAAATGTGCTATGGTAAGAGCATGGAACAGCGCAAGTTGTATTCGAAACTGGAAATTATTATGAATGAAAACATTCATTATTTTTAAATATTAAAGGAGGATCAAAATGCTGTACATAGGAATTGACTTAGGAACCAGTGCGGTAAAATTATTATTAATGGACGGAGAGGGAAAGATTCAGAAGATTGTATCTAAAGAATATCCTTTATATTTCCCTAATCCCGGTTGGTCAGAGCAGAAGCCTGAAGATTGGTATGAACAGTCCATGGCAGGTATCAAGGAACTGATTGCAGAGGCTGATAAATCTCAGATTGCAGGCATCAGTTTCGGCGGACAGATGCACGGACTTGTTATCTTAGATAAGGATGATAACGTAATTCGTCCCGCTCTTTTATGGAATGACGGAAGAACCTTTGAAGAATGTGATTATTTAAATAATGTAATCGGAAAGGATAAACTTTCTGAGTACACAGCTAATATTTCCTTTACAGGATTTACAGCACCCAAGGTATTATGGGTTAAGAATAAGGAACCTGAAAATTTTGCAAAGATTGCAAAGATTATGCTTCCCAAGGATTACATCGCTTACAAGCTTACCGGTGTAAATTGTACAGATGTATCCGATGCTTCCGGTATGCTTCTTATGGATGTTAAGAACCGCTGCTGGTCTAAGGAAATGTGTGATATCTGTGGTATTACCGTAGATATGCTTCCTAAACTTTATGAAAGCTATGAATGTGTAGGAACAGTTACTAAGGAAATCGCAGCAGAGCTCGGTATTCCTGAAACCGTTAAGGTAGCAGCAGGTGCAGGCGATAATGCGGCAGCAGCTGTGGGAACCGGTACGGTAGGTGACGGTATGTGTAATATCTCCCTTGGTACCAGCGGAACAATCTTTATCTCTTCCGAAAAATTCGGTGTAGATAAGTTTAATGCCTTACATGCATTTGCACATGCTGACGGACATTATCACTTAATGGGATGTATGCTTTCTGCAGCTTCCTGTAACAAGTGGTGGATGGATGAAATCATCGGAACAGAAGAATATGCAAAAGAGCAGGCAAACATTACAAAGCTTGGTGAAAACCATGTTTACTTCCTGCCTTACCTGATGGGAGAACGTTCTCCTCACAATAATCCTAATGCAAGAGGTACTTTCATCGGTATGACCATGGATACTTTCAGAGCAGACATGACACAGGCAGTGCTTGAAGGTGTTGGATTTGCTTTAAGAGATTCCTTTGAAGTTGCGAAGTCCCTTGGCATCAAGATTGAAAGAACCAAGATTTGTGGTGGCGGTGCGAAGAGTCCTCTTTGGAAGAAGATGATTGCAAATATCTTAAACGTTAAGGTGGATGTTATCGAGAGTGAAGAAGGTCCTGCACTTGGCGGTGCAATGCTGGCAGCAGTTGCTTGCGGTGAATATGCAAGCGTGGAAGAAGC
>JAZNAE010000006.1:0-1646 GCA_045586385.1 Lachnospiraceae bacterium | reverse complement strand
GAGGATGCAGCTAGTAAATATTGATTATATTCCGGGGAAGGAATTGGAAGTTCTTGAGATAGTAAAAGGTACGGTAGTGTACTCTAAGAATTTTGGTAAGGATTTTATGGCAGGTATGAAGACATTGGTTGGTGGTGAAATTGTAGGATATACCGAAATGTTAAATACTGCCAGACAGATTGCCGTAAAGCGTATGGTGGAAGAAGCAGAAAAACTAGGAGCAGATGCAGTAATTAATATGCGTTACGGTTCCTCATCCGTTATGCAGGGCGCTGCAGAAGTGATTGCATACGGAACCGCAGTTAAATTCAAATAAGTTGATCGAAAAGATAAAAACCTTGCATGGGAAACTGTGCAGGGTTTTTTTATGGAAAAAAGTTCTTAGAAAAAATTTGAAAAAAGTGTTGACATAGTGTGCGAGACACAGTATTATAATGACAACAGCATGGTGTGCGCCACACAGTAACAGATGAGATACATCAAAACAAGGGGAGTGGCGGTTTATATAAAAGTAAGAGGAGGATGGAATATGAATCACGATGAAGTAGTAGCCGGTTTGATGCAGGAGTTTCGAAGGGGAACATTGATTATGCTGGTTTTAAGCCAGCTGAAAGAACCGATGTACGGATACAATCTGGTAAAGGTACTGGAGGAAGCGGACATTTCCATAGAGGGAAATACCTTATATCCGCTGATGCGTCGCTTGGAATCGCAGGGACTTTTAAAGAGTGAATGGGAAACCGATGGTGCTAAGCCGAGAAAGTATTATGTGATTACCGATGACGGTAAGATTGTTTTGGAAAAGATAACACAGCATTGGAAGAAATTTTCGGATTCCATTGCAAAATAAATTGAAGAGTAAAAGGAGAAAGAACATGAAATATCAGGAATTAATCGAAAGATACATATATGCGGCAACACGCTTTATGAAAAAGGAAGAGAAAGAAGATACGGCAAAGGAATTGCAATCCATTATAGATGATATGCTGGAAGAACGTTGTGGTGGAGAAGAACTGGACGAAGAAACGGTTAAAGAAGTGTTAAATGAACTCGGAGACCCGAAGGATCTTTATGAGAAGTACAGCTCAGAGGGTAAGGATTGTTTAATCGGAGCACCATACTACGGAGTTTATAAATATGTTTTAAAGACAGCGCTTATGTGCGTAGTTTTCGGACTTGTGGTTGCACAGTTCATATTACTTGTTATTGATTTGTATTCAGGAGCAGCTACGGCAGCAGGAGTTTCCGGTGCAGTGGAAACAAGCATTGATGTAATCGTGAACTGGATTGTAGAGATGATTGCCTGTGTGGTAGATGGCGCGATATTTACATTTGCAGCAGTAACAGCAGGGTTTGCGTATATGTACCACAAAGGAATCAAGATGGATACATTGTTTGATTCGTTGGATCAATTACCAAGGATTCCGAAAAAAGAAGAGACTATCTCCAAAGTGGGCATTGCATTTGGAATAGGAATTTCGGTTTTGTTTTTCACCTTATTCCTTGCATGTCCGCAGGTGCTTTGTATGTATAAAGCAGAAAGTGGTGAGTTCATTTCCATCTTTGATGTAGAGTTTATTCAGGGTACATGGTATTTGATTATGCTCTTTGCGGCAATTGGAATCGGACGTGAGATTGTAAAATTA
>JAZNAE010000005.1:0-178516 GCA_045586385.1 Lachnospiraceae bacterium | reverse complement strand
CTTTCTTTAAAATTATGTAAACCATGTCACAGTTCAAAAATCCTCAATTTTTTGGCATATTTTTGGCATAAAATCACCTTTTCAAAATCCCGCAAGTTCCGATTTTACTGGCTTTTTTGAAAAACGGATAGTGCTGCCGTGGCAGATGAAGAGTACTTTAACTTTATTTATCATAAATATCTTAACCTCACTTAACTATATTTCTTATCATTTTTTATTTCAAAATAATCTATATTTTTTTGGTCCCCTTTTTCTGTTAGCAAATGGTAATGCTCCGTATTTTAAAATATATTTATCTAGTAGTTCTGTCTCTATTCTCTCTTCATCTTCACTCTCTTGAAATTTTATTAGCAATTTTTTATTGTTTTCTAATTGCCATATTGCACGCCCACCTTCATGTATGTGGTGTTTTTCATCATTATAGCCGAACTCGTAATATTGTCTAATTCTATTTTGTAAATTTTTTGCCTTACCTATATACAAAACGTAATCGCCTGCTCCTTTTCCCCTATAGTGTTCTCCCCATTTATGTAATTCAGTTATTTCGTATGCCATCTTTTTGCCTTTTTTCCCAAATTTAGGTCCATCGGTCTCTTTCATATAGTTCATTGCAAATGTTTCCGGCATAATCACCCAATAAATTCCACTTGTAGTCGGAATTTCTGATATCTTTCCTTCTTTTAATTGTCTAAAGTTATAGTTCACACCTACTCTCCTTCCTATTACATTAATATATTTATAAAATATCAATTATTTTGCTATATTTTATGAATACCAATAGTTTGCTTTGATGCTATGCCTTACTCTTTTTGGGATAGCCAGATAACGCCCACCAACTCATATACTGCCATATCCTCAGCACTGACTCCTCGGAGCAATTCTTTTTGAATTTTTTTCTTGTCCCTAAGAGGCTTGTCATCCTTGCAATTCACCGGCGTAGCATCTCCTCTCTAGACTACACTCCAATCAATTTTCTCTAAACTATCCAATAATCCTTTAAATACTTTTTCATCAATAAAAATTTCTTTCGCATTTACTATTGGTATTTGTTCTGATACATCTAGAACTACCTCCCAGATAAGATTTTGATTCATATAATATTTAACACTACTTTTTATGATGAAACCTTTGGTCCTCATCCCCTCGTGACCAGAAGTGTATCCAATATATGGTTAAGTAAATCTAATATGTAATATTAACTCACGGCTTTACTTTCTCTTTTTACATAGTATGCACATCTATTTGCATTGTTTATTCCAGATGACTTTAATATTTCATCTAATGAAACCACATACACTTCTTGATCAATTCTATTAAAAATGATTATCAAAATTTTTTCTTGTTTATTAATTATCTCCCAAACTCTTAATTTCTCTATAGATATATATTTTTGGGCTACACCATTAGAATCAAAAGCAAGCTCTGTGACCTCCACATTACAAAAATATTTATTACTTGTAGTAATTAACTCATAAAACAAATCATAATCTTTATCAACATACTCCACTGTCCCCATTTTTTTTAATGCAGAATAAACTTTTTCATCAGTACCCTCATCATGCACTTCTTCAGAAAATCTGTGATTTACACCAAGTTCGATAATCTTTTTATATTCCTGTACATCATCCCACAAAGATTGAGCTACGCCGTTCAATGAGCCAAGTTCCACTAATTGCTGACAAAGGCGTTCATATTCTAATACTTTATCACGTAATTCTTTTTGATGATTTGAAATTATTCTTCTCCTATCAATATATGATTTACGATTTAGCTTAAAAGTTTTTATGTACTCATCTCCTTGATCAGAAAGTTCCTCACATACAAAATTTGCATTCACTTTCACATGAACATCCCAGATATCATCTTTACATGGATCTAAGAGCATGCTCGACCAATTATCTGACTTTCCAGATTTTCCATTACAACTTTTACATGCATAATATAAGTTATCGTATTTGTCCTCTCCTCCCTTTGAAATCGGGAAAAAATGATCCTTTTCGAAGTTCTCCGGTCCAGCCAGATCTCCTTCTCGGATTTTACAATACGCACATTTCTTAGCAAAATCTTTTCTTAGAAATTCCTTGCAATACTTATCATTGTACTTAAAGAAACGTTTCTTTCTTATGAATTCAGCCATCTACGCCTCACCCTCCAGCTTTTTCTTAAGTAACAAAATTCGATCTTCTAAATATTTTTTCTGCAAATTATAGTTATTATCAAGTTCTCTCTCATTCTTAATTGATAAATCCCTTGAAAGTGCGCGTTCCAGTCGATTTACGACATTATCTATTTCCCGTGCAAACTCCTTCTTGTAAACTGTCTGGTCGAAATCTCCTATATGATCTTGCACAAATTCTTTATTCGTCAAATAAATAATATATATTTCTGCATCTTGTTCACGAATATTTTTCAACACATCTATCCCAGTATATTTTACAGACTGCTTTCCTAAATCAAAATCAATAATGATAAAGTCAACATTATTATCCAATGCTCTTTGATAAATATCATTTATATCTGTCGGCAAAGCGTCGTATGGCAATAAATCTATATCTTTCAATGCAAGCAATCTACGTATAGAATCGAAATTCTTTTTATCATCATCTATAAACATTCCTACATACTTACTCATGTTCAACCTCTCTCAATGGAATTTCAACTGTAAATCGAGCGCCACCTAGTTTTTCACTAGTATCGACCTTTACCTGACCCATATAACTTTCTACAACATCTTTCACAATGGTCAATCCTAGTCCTACTCCATCTTCTTTCTTTGTTGTATTGAGTGGAACAAAAATCCATTCCTTTAAACCATCCGCAACTCCCTGTCCTGAATCTTCGACAGTAATGACATATTCTTTATCAAAATAAGTCGATAACTTAATTTGTCGCAAGCCTTCAATTCCTTTTAAAGCCTCAAATGCATTAGTTAATAAGTTAACAATTATTGACTCAATATCTATTTGTTTCATAGGAATTTCACATTTGAATTCTTCCAAATTAGAAACATCAATTTCTATAGAATATTCTTCTACTAATATTCTATAATATCCTACTATTTCTTCTATTATCTTCTTGAATGAAAGATTTTTCATTTCACTTCTCTTCTTCTTTTTCAAGAATGCAATTAACAAATTGCTATAGCATGATATCCTATAGATATCGTCATCCAAATCAATAAAAGCGGCTTTGATATCCTCATCATTCGGGAATACATCAAGTATTCTTTTTTTAGGATATACCATGTTCTGTAAAATTCTAGCAATTGAATCGTCCGTTTCATGCCCAAAACTTCCAGCCAGAATTCCTAATGCAGCAAGATTTTTATATAATTGAAGTTCATTATTACTTTCTGTCAATTTTTTCTCATATTCTTGCTTTGTCTTCTCATAATGCTTCTTTTCTTGCTTTTGATCAGAAGAAAATGTTTCTAAAAGCTCATCGACAACTTTCTTTGCAGTCATAGAATTCCCTGTTTTCAGCGCATTATCTAATTCTTCTTTCTTTTTCACAATCGTTCTCTGGAGTTCATCTTGTTCTGCTCTACGTTTAGCCTCTTCTTGTTCAATTTCTGAACGTTTTTTTTCTTCTTGATACTCGTTATATCTATGCTGCTCAATAATATTAATACATTTTTTTACTATCTCTTTCAGTTGCCCAAATGCATCATTCTCAATGATTGCTTCTCTATTCGTTGCATCTATCAGCAACGGATTAGCATCAGAATTGATATTTACAACACCTATTATCTGATTGTTACCAACTCTATAACTATGAGGATCCTTTATCTTTGTTCGATCTAACAGAAGCCAATCATTTCCTTCTTCGCCATATGGCCTCACTCTAAAACCATCTCGATAAATTTTGACTCCACAAAACGCATCTAATACTTCCTTCGCTTCTGACGCTTTTAAACCTTCAAATTTTAATGATTTGTCACGCAAAAAATAGTAAAGTGTAATTTGCAAATCACCACAAAGGAAAACATCCATAATCTCTTCATTAGGTATCGAGGCACCTTTAACATCCTCATATAATGTCGAAAAAACGGATACTTTTTTCGAATCAGCCGTTACTTTTGTTGTCAATGATGCTTCCACTTTCGCATATCGCTGATTTAAAATATTATTTTCTAATTTCACTTCATATAACTCGTAATCTGGAGCAGACACATACATAGAAAAATTGCTTTTTTCTTTAAAAGGCGATACAAGCAATCTAAACTCTTTTGTTACTTTTTCTATATCTCCCTTCTCCCACTCATCTCTCAAACACTCCAATACAAGAAAAGTTCCTGTGTATGCCTTACGCTCATCTGCTACACTATTATTCCCTTTTTGGTATAATTCTATTAATCTTTGATAATAGTATTCTCTCTCTTCTCCATCTAATTCTTCAATGACATTTTTGATTTCTTCCACTCGCTCCTCTAATGAGCCATACTTCTCACAGATAGGATATAAATACATTTCTAATCTATCAAGCATATCTTTGCTATAAAACATCAGAAAATCCAATTTGCATCCAGCCAAGATCACATTAATAATCAAATCCTTTGATTCTTTGTCTATTTTCTCACTAAGCAATAAATATTCCAGTGTTCTTTTAATATATTTTGCACTCTCATAGTCTGAATGATCCTTCAAAATCTCTATTCTTTGTTTTAGCTCATTAAAATCGATTCCTTCATATCTATTCCAATTTGTATAATATTTAATAGGTGACTCACCTTCTGTAAACGAATATATTGTACAATATTCTGCTAGACGTTCAACAGAATATCTACCTATTCCTTTTCGGCCTGCACAACGACGCTTATATTTTTCTGAATAGGGACTTTTCACTTTACTATTTGTTCCAATAACAGCCCATTTATTTTCGATGTCATCTGCTGTAAAACCGCTTCCCGTGTCTGCAATAATAATTCTGCCCTGTCCCGAAAGCATATTCTCAAATATTACATCAACAACTTCACTATCCGCGTCATATGAATTTTTTACTAATTCTGTGAGAGCAGTCACATAATCTGTAACTAATTCACGCCCTAATTGACCGATATGTCTCGCATTAACCTTTATATTTACCGCTTTATTCATGCATATTCCTTTCTGTTATCTATTCAGATAGCGCTTTTATAGAACACATGTAATTATTTATATCATTTGCAGTTATACGAAGAGAACTCCCACTTGCCGGTGTACCTATTCCTTTGATGTATTGGAGAAATTCTTGACTTTCTAATATTCGTTTCGCTATGTTCAAATCATACTTCCCATTTGAAACAATATATATGCCCGCATACGGAATCTCCTGTTTACTGACTTCATATACATACACTCGTTCAGTAACAACAGTTGAAACCAACAATTTCTTACTATTCATATTTTTTAAAGCTTGACTTCTACCAAATTCAAACCATTTTGCTGTCTTATCAGCAGCTCTCTTCTTTAATTCTTTTTTATTCTTCTGCAAATACTTGTATGCATTAGGATATTTCTCTCTAAAATTTTCTTCCGTATAATTAACCACCCCATTATTACTTATCTTATATGGGAAAATGATATACACCTTTTTATCATATTTCTTATTCCTTGGACTCACTGCCGGACGCAGCACACTTTTTTCAATTTTCAAACTATCCCTTTTTTCAGTATCAATCACAAAAATATTATTACGTTGTGTTGCAATGGACGCTGATGCCCTAAACCAATCT
The DNA here is from genome assembly GCA_045586385.1 of Lachnospiraceae bacterium. Lineage (GTDB taxonomy): Bacteria > Bacillota > Clostridia > Lachnospirales > Lachnospiraceae > Suilimivivens. The sequence continues at coordinate 172,803 of JAZNAE010000005.1, read as the reverse complement.
CCAAACCGTACCGAAAAGCCCTGTTCACTTACTTCCTCAAAAATCCATTTCCCCAACAATCTATTTTTGTCAATCATCCTACACTCTTTTTTAGGGACATTCACATATCTCAAATTCTCTGCATATTCTCCCTTTTTTAAGAGCATAATTGCAGAAGACGTCAATGCATTATCGAACAACTTCCTATTCGGATAATCTCTAATTTCTTGAATATATTCCAGAATCAAATTTCTCAAATCCTGCGCATAGACATTTTTATATATACTATTTGGAATTAAATAAACCATGCTTCCATCTTCCTTCAAATACCGAATAGCATTTTCGATAAAAGCATAACAATAATCTGGTTTTCCATTGACACAAGTCACATAATTCCTCTTTATATATTCTCTATCTTTTTTCTCCAGATTACGATAAGCAATATATGGTGGATTGCCAATGACATAATCAAACTTACATTGAAGTGGAAATGTTAAAATATCGCTATTGAATATTTTCCATTGTACATTTCCAAGTGCATATCGCTTTGCAATATCATTTAGATTATTAACACATTTACTATATGTTGTTTCTACAATTTCTACACCATATATATCTTTTTCCAGTCCAAGAACTATTTCTTTTGTTGTAAAACCTTGTCTAAGTGCATCTTGAATATAGCGTTCGACAGCTAAACATAATATATTTCCTTCCCCACATGAATTTTCTAATATTTTTTTCCCATATATATCATGTGAGTATCCTAAAAAATCCAACATTTCACTCGCAATGCCTTTTGCTGTAAACTGTTGACATCTAATGTCCATATCTCGTTCTCACCTCCTGCCCCTCATATTTCAATCAACTCCGCCAACTTCTCTATTTCTTTCATTTCTTGGCGAACATTAATACTCATCAATGTTTTCACATCTATAAGTATACCTTGAATTCTTTGATATTCCTCCGAATTATCTTTCCAATTACTTATTGCTTCACCAATTTTAATCATATCTGGATTATCAGCACATTGAACCTTAAACGCATCAAAAGGCATAAGAAACGCATTGAAAACCTTAAAATCACTTCCATGTCGTTTCTTAAACTTTTCCTCACCTGCCACATATTCTCCATATGTGATTTGCTTGTTGATAGATGTTGATTCAGGCAAGTCCCACGTTCTGCCCGTAATGCCGTATTTGTAATACTTTGCATCTAGAACATACACATTATCCCCATACAGCATAATTGTGTCCGGCTCCAGCGAAGCATTATCATATCTATTTCCACTCACATACCAAGTTGTCTTTGGGAAATAATCCGCCTTATTTTCGATACCAAATACCTTATCAATCATTTTTTCCCAAACATACTCAAATCGATATGTTCCATAACGATAGTTTTTATCCGAGTCTTTATCCCCCTCGAAATCGATTATTGCTAACATATGCCTAAATAGCATCCTGTTTCTATCGTTAAACGTATTTAAAATCTTTTCTCTAAGAACTGCTCGAAATACCTTTTCGCGCTTAGCAATTCTAGGACGTTTTGGCATCATTTGGGTAAAAAGCCAACCTATTCGTTCAAAACTCTCATATACACAATACTCATGAATTAACGTAATTAGTTCATTTTCCTTTATGCTATTCTTCTTTGTAACAAAGTCTAGATAAAATACATCTGTATCTTGAGCATAAGGCCTTTGTGTTTTTATGGTCCTACTCCAATTTATTTTACCTGTTTTAGAAACCTTATATGAAACTTCCTGTTCCCTATAATATCCCCTCACAAAATAATCTTTTATAAGATACATATATGACTGCAAAGGAAACTCAACTTCATCAAAATTGTTACTTTGACCTAGCAACTCAGACTCTCTTCGCTCTGTGTTTACAGTCAGCGTTGTAAAAAGCAGCATAATATCTTTTCTTAACTCTTTGTTATCTTCTGAGATGTGGAAACCCATCGGAAAATTAATACTAATATCGCCATCTGTACATCTCAAACCAACAAATGTGTCCATTTCTCGATTAGAATTCACTCTGCATTTACTTCTAATATCAATTTCCCTCAAAAAAACACCACCTAATTCTCATTATCTTCTTCAGTACTCTTCTGCATTTTAGAAAGCATCTTCTCATACACGCTCAACCGCAGAACTGCAGCAAGCTTATCACTCGTTGTATTTTCATAAGTTATAACAACGTCTTCTAAAGTCTTGCAACTATCATTAAATATTGCTGTCTTATCCATCTTAAAGGCATCATCCCACAAGTACTTAAGTACTTTTTCTGGGAATCGACTTGCCTCAAGTTCTTTTTTCTTAACAAAATATGCTCCTAATCGCTTATCCTCAGAACTTGCCATATCAACATTGATCTCAATTACCATATCATTAATAACTGTTGCAAATGCGCCCCAATTAACTTTAGTTCCTGCAATTATAGCATTTACATGCTCAGCACTTTGCACTCTGTTTTCTATTTGCTTCATATTCCATCTTCGCTGAAATGCAGTATCTAAAGTAAATACATTCTGATCTGCAGTATTCATCGTAGCTAAAATAAACATATTTGATGGTATCCTTACCGGATGTTCTTCATCTTGATATACCTCTCTTGCAACATCGTAATTTGAGATACCATATTCACTTTCACCAACTTCTTCAGCCGGAAACTCATCTTCATCTTTTCTATCAAGAAGTTGAAAAATCTCACCAAAAATTGCAGGTGCATTACCTCGATTTAATTCCTCGATAATAAGATAATAATAATTTCCCGGGTCGTTCACTGCCTTTTTCAACATTTTTGTAAATGGTCCCGGTGTAAATACATATCTCAGTTTGTCATTACCATCTTTATCCTTTTCTACTCTTGGCAAAATTTGTCCTACAAAATCTGAATACATATAATCTGGATGGAATACTACTCGCTCTATGTATCTTTCATCAGCACAATATTTTGTTTTAATCTCGTGACTCTTACCTGCTCCTGGCACACCATACAATAAAATATTTTCAGCGCCGGTTTTCCTTTTCCCTCCCATGCCTATCTTGATAATTTGACCATTTTCATCGAGCAAACTAATACCATATGTATTTGCGACAAAACATTTATATATATTCAGCGCTTTACTAAGCTCTGTCCCATAAGATGTATCATCCATTCTAGCAGCTTTAATAATTTCCGAAGCCTTATATCCTTTTTCTATGATATTTTTACCATATTTAATTCCAAAGATATGAATTGCAGCTACTTGTAGCTTTGGAGCTGCATTGTCATACATATCCCTTAATATCTTACCAAGCTCTTCTACGCCATAATCAAATTCTTTATATTCAACATTTTTAATTTTATATAAGTTATTAACATCAAGTACGCTATTTGCTGCGGCTTTTGTCATAAGTGCAACTATTGCATTATATTGATTCTCGCTAATACTAATAAGCGACTTATTTTGTTCAATCGTCAATATTGAATTTCTCACTTCATCATCTACTTCATCAAGTACTGGTCCATCAAGAATTTCAAAAGTCTTGATTAAATGAATCTCAGAAAGTTCTTTTTTATCAACATTAAATAAATATGCAAATCTCTTTTCATCATTTGAAATAAATCCAATAATTTTATCACCGTCATTTAATTCTTCAGATAATGAATTTTCTCCTTTTTCTAAAAACTCAAATTTGCAGTCTTGACCATGACCAATTATTGAAAATGTCTTTATGCTCTGTTCTACTATAAAAATATAATAATTACTCATTTTCCGCCTCCACTATCTCAACTAGAGAATATGTATATGTTTTCATTCTGCTTAGTCTCATTCCGTCCGTTAATAATTCAATATATTCTTGATAATTATATTCAGAAACAATACTATTACCATCAATTAGTAAATCATAAAATCTAGTTGCTTTAGGTGATGTTTTCTTTTTCTTAGCCTCTTCTAAAAACTTCACCACGAGATCATGCTTTTCTCCCTTATAAAACACCGATAATTTGTAATCATCCCCATCAGCATATGATTCAATATAATCATTTGCCAATATATCCACACATCGATTCCCATTTATACTATTCACTTGAAAGACGATTGCATTTCGATGACACAAATCAAGGTAATATTCTATACTATTATTGGTAACAATGGTTTCAACAAGTATTTCATCGCCTACTTTAGCTTGTGTTTTTTCATAATATTCACCTAGACCAGAAATTCTTTCTTGATTATTCTGTCCCGTTTGAACATATTTGAAATCAGATCTTGTAGGACAGTATTTTTCTCCTGAATATCTATCATAAGGATTTATTATCTTTTGATTCTGCAACATATTACTTAAATTCACTTCACTCGGAATAGCAATATAAGTATCATTGGTTACTCCAACACCTAATTCTGTTGCATTGAGCCTCTTTGTAAAACTATATATTTTCATTATTATCACCATCCAAATAATCTTTCAGCACCATAGCAATCTCCCGTGCCATAACTACAGGTACAGCATTTCCTATCTGAATATATGTTTTCAAGTACGGACCCATAAACAGATAATCATCTGGGAAAGACTGAACTCTCGCAGCTTCTCTGGGGGTTATTGCTCTATCTTCGTAAGGATGAATATGTGAATGACAATCAGATCTCAAATGAGCTGTTATCGTCCTACATGGCTTATCAGCATATAATCTAAAATACTTATCCTTAAACTTATCATTTCTATGAGAATAAGGCATTATATCTGCAATCTTGGAATCCGTAGCATCATCTCCTTGCTCCATACGTCTATATATTTCTTGATTCAAATCACTGCAATACCGTGCTTTATGATTATATACTAATGGAATTTCCTTATTATTATTTATCATTCTCAAATATTCATTTTCCACCCCTCTATAGGGATTTATATCGATCTTTCTTCCACTTTCTTCTGTGTCAATCTCCCCCACACCCATAGTATGTGGAGCGCTAAGTTTTCTTACACCCTCAAGTGCCAAAGAAAGATTATACTTGGGTTTACCAATATTTTTTTTCTTTATTTTTTCAAATATATCTGCTGGCATAATTCCATAGCTCTCACAAATATCATTTCGTAATGCTATGTATATTAATCGTTCTCTATTTTGTGCAACTGAAAAATCAGATGATATTAATAATTTATATCCAACCCTATATGAATACTTCTTTCCGTCCTTTTCAACGCTTATACTCTCGTAATCTTCTACTACTTGATCAGCGACTTTTAACATGCCTTTTACGTTTTCCATTACAACAATTTTGGGCATAAGTTGTTCTACACATTTTAGATAGTATTTATATAGCTCATTTCGAGGATCATCTATAACTCTGTGATGTTTATTAGCCGAGCTAAATCCTTGGCAAGGTGGACCTCCAATAACAATATCTACTTCTTCCGTTATATACTCATTTATTCTTTTTGATAAATCCCTGATATCTCCACATACTACTCGTTCCTCTGGAATCTCTGGATGATTGTATCTATATGTTTCAATACAGAGTTGTTCAAAATCATTTGCTAATACAGTCTTATAACCAGCTTGTTTAAAACCCAAACTAAGTCCACCTGCTCCACAAAAAAAATCGACCAATTTAATTGCTGTACGCTTTTTCTCAACTTCTTGAATTTCACGTCTTCTTGTATTATTTAGGTTTACTAAATATGGCGAAATAATATCCCCGTTGTATATTTCAACCGATAATGCTTGTACAAAATCGGCAAATTTCTCTTTAGACAAAACACTTTTCAAAGATGTATAGTCACTGTTATCGCAGACAACACCTATCTCTTTCATCTTATCCAATAATATCAATTCATCTACTTCTGTATACCGCAAGTTTTCCTTTTTTGACACAGCTTCGACTATTTTTATGTATATATCTATTTTTTCCTTAAAAAAACTTTTATCTGCACTATTTTGTAGTTTTGTCACTCTTTGAAATATCATTGAAGTTATCTTCTCTTTCTAATCTGTCTAGCATTATTTTAACACCTTTTGCAATCGCTTCAGCAAGCATAGGTGGTACTGCATTTCCAATCTGTTTAAATTGATCTGTTCTTGAACCTTCAAAGACAAAATCATCTGGAAAAGATTGCAATCTTGCTGCTTCTCTAACCGTTATACTTCGTCCTTGTTTTGGATCTGGATGAATAAACTGATTACCATCTTTATATAAATGTGCGATTATTGTCTTAGATGGCATATCCCACCACTGAACTTTATAACTATTAAAGAATACTCTTTTTTTCTCATGCCCAAGATCTGGTCTACACTCCAATAACTGCAAAAAATTCCAGTGATTTTCAGCCATTACTCTATAACGTTCAACATCTTTCATGTTATTCTTTCTTGCTACATGATCTAACAAAATAGCATCCGATGGTTTTCTTATCTTCTTAACATATTCACTACACTGTAAATAATCCAGATTATAACTTGATTTTTTTTCTCCCTCACCTTGCTTTAAAAAAGGCAAATCTCCTATTGCCTCTCTAACAGTTACATATTTTTCTTTTCCAATCCGTTCACTTTCGTTATCATCTGGTAAATAATGAGTTTTTATTATAGATTCATATACCTCTTTAGGATCAATGTCGATATCCTTACGCACACCCAGCAAAATTACTCTTTTACGATCTTGAGGCACACCATAATTTGTCGCATTTAAGACAATTATACTTTCTTCGTCCAAAACCTTATATCTATACCTAAGTCTCTTTAGTATTAAAGTAAATATACTTTTACCTTTAATTTTAGTATCTAATAGTCCAGTAACATTTTCAAAAACAAAAAATTTTGGTTTAAAATGATTTAACACTTTAACATAATTTTCAAACAAATAGTTTCGCGGATCATCTTGCATATTATTATCATCTTTAGCTTTCCCTAAAGTTGAAAAACTTTGGCATGGTGGACCTCCAATAATAATATCTACTTCATTATCTCCAACCACCTCACTTATTCTTTTAACAATATCTTTATCTGTTATATCTGCTTCTAAAACAGCCTTTTCTGCATCTTCATATCCATAATAATTCATTCTTGTTTTTAATGTTTCACAAGCTGTATGTTCAATCTCAACATGTGCTAATGCATTATATCCCAGCTTATAAAAACCTTCACTTAGTCCACCACAACCAGCAAACAAATCTATAAAATTATATTTTCTACCAACCATACTACACCTCTGAATCCTTTTTATCTGGAATGTATTCTAATACGTCACCGATTTCACAGCTAAATACTTCACATATTTGATTCAGAACTTGTATATCTATTTTTTTTACATCTTCTTTATACAAGTCACCTATAGTATTTGGACGTATCCCCGTTAATTCAGACAGACACTTTCTTGTCATTTTTTGCTTCCCCATCAATTCACACAGTTTTATTCTTACCATTGTAATACCTCAATACTCAATATCGATTTTTGTTATTTTTTATCTTACCGTTGATATTTAATAACATTTTTATTTTATCACATAATTGAGATAATACAAATCATTTCTTGCACAATATGTTGACTGCAGGACCCCGTAGCCATGCTTCCAAGGCATAAAGAAAAACACCGACTTACAGACTATGTCAATCCACAAATCAGTGCCTTGTCGACAAGACATTCTAGCATGGCCACCTCCTGCCGCAAACATATTCAATTATTCCCTTTTAATACTTCTATGACTTCCTCCGGTGTCATCATATATAGCCTCGTATATTTTTGCTTCATAACCTTCACCAGTGCCTGCTTATATATTTCCTTACTGAATTCACCCGTCACATAATGCCAGTACCGGTATATGTACCCTATTCAATATATCAGCTCCTCCGAATAAACTTCTCCCAGCTTTTCGAATCTATCTCCTGCTTCATCAATCACTTCATCCAAAAGATATTCTTCGCCTGCCCGTTGCATCCGATTATAGGTAGAATCTAATGCTTTTGCAGTCGCAGATTTCATAAACACTTTGATAAATTATTCCTCTCCGGGCTGGAAGTTTAAATAATCTGCCTTGGATATCTCACAGTTGCAACTCAATCGGTGTCATTTTTCTTTCCTCTTTCTACTTGCCTATCAATCGTCATCCGATGAATGCTCGGAAAATCTGACAGCGCGCTTCCTTGATAATCATTCCAAGATTTATCGGTGTATATCCACATACATTCCCGCCAAATTACTATGCTTACATCCCTCTTTGTATGGTTCCATATTGCTATGGTCATGACCATGTATATTCAGGCACCATGTCAATCCGTACACAGGCTCATGCGATAACAATATTTTCTCTGCTATAAAAAGCGGACCTATATAGATTTCATCAAAGTAATTCTTATATGCACCTTTTGCATCATGATTTCCGAGAATCAGAATCTTTTTTCGCGCCTTGATCTCCTTGATATACTCCGGACTTCCAACGTCTCTCAAGCAAATAAATGTATCATTCTTCATTACCATCCCATTGATGATTGCAATCTGTTCCTGTGGAGTAATCCAGTCCGGACTCATAAACTTGCAATCTGCATCATCAAAATGCAAATCTGATAATATGTAAACAGAACCTTTCTCTGACCAGTGGCTGAACGGTTCGTATAATGTTGGTATCATGTTCTATTTTCCGCCTTTATCTCGCATAATGAGGTTGTCGCAAAATTTGCGACAACCACTTTTGAACTATCGCACTTTTGGCAACAGTTGGAACAACACGCAAAAAGTGCGTTTTGCTATTTCTTTTTAGAGGCCCTCTCTCTTGGATATAAATTCTGTTCCCAAAACTGCTTTTTTCCCTCTTCATCCAATGCGATCAACTGTATATCTTTATCTAGCTCAAGCACTGCAAGAACTGCTGCATAAGCACCAATCGAAACAGTAGGTGCCCCTTTTTCTATACTTGATAGTGTATCTGTGCTAATGTTTGCCTGCTCCGCTATATACTCTGCATTAAGGTTTCTACGCAGTCTTGCTTTCCGTATATTTGCTCCCATTTTCACTAATGCTTGTTGCGTATCCGACATAATATTTATTTCTCTTTTAGACATTTTTTCAACTCCTAATATATTCGGTGTTATTTGATTTTCTTCTTGACTATTCCGACTAAATTTCATATTATAGACTCAAGAAATGGGTTTTTTGTCGTGTACAGCCTTATGGCTCAAGCGGGTAGCCCGTTTCTTTTTTTATGTCTATTATGTCATATAAATATTTCTTTCCGTCTTCTGAATGACGAATCAATAATGAAGCATGGAACACATTATAATGATCCACTTCTCCATCACTGGCATGCACCGGAATTGCAAAATAAGTATCATAACGATACCAACCAAATTTTGCATTACGACTATGCTTTTCTTCATCATTCGCTTTGTAGTTACCACCGGTAGCAATCTCAATCATTTCAGGAATCCCCTGAACAGCATTTGCCTTAGCCTTTACATTTGCGCCTTTAAGTGAATATGTATATGCCGAACCTGAATATTCATTGGGGAAATCTGCTCCAATATAAATTTCCTCTTCTACGGCTAAAACCTTATACACCTCGCCTACATATTTCTTTAGGTACTCTTTCACATCCTTCCATTCAACGTACTGCTTTTTCTTGAAAATAATGTCGTGAATAAACACTATCTTTCTTCCGTTAAAATCATCAATAACATCAATTTTTCTTTCCATAAAAATATCCTCCTATCATAGTCCCTTTGCGGGCTTTGATAAGAGGATATCATTTGTCAATAGTATTTTCATTGGACGGTTAGTCCAAAGCCATCTATGCCACTGACTGATATATTTTCTTGTAATATGCTATAAACCGTTTCTGTGCAGCCTGAACGTAACACTGCTCTATATCGTATATCACCGGTACTACATTCTTCTTCACCAAGAGGTCTTCCATATGTACATTCAGCAATTCACTAAGCATAAGCAGATGATCCACTGATGGTAATATCAGTCCCTTATACCAACGATAAATAGGCTGTACACATGACAAATGTAAATAGGCTTGGATTATGCGAGGTGTATAGCCTGCGGATTCAATCATGTGTTTTAGTTTTCTGCCGGTTCTTTGCATGTCTATGTTTGGGTAGGTTGATTTCTGACTCATTTGTAGGCCCCTTTCTACTTTGCGCATATCTCATTACCATGTGCGCTCTTTTAGTCACATTTTCTTAAATTATTCTATTGGATTCCTCGCTCCACTTCATCTAACCAATTATTATCCATTGTTATGACTAGATTACGTGCTACTCCGTTAATATTTACAGCCATATATAATTTGCGAAAATGTTCTCTTTTTTCTTGTAACACTCTTCTTCCACCAAAAACTGCTGCATCATCTAAAGACTCCGGTGGAGAAAAATAAAATTTACTTGGAACAGAGTGCCTATAATTATTTGCAAATTCAATCCAAAAATAGCGCCTTCCTGTCTCTATATCAATGTCATAATACACTCTGCAATGACCTTCATCACCTTCTAAAAATACCTCATCTGGGAATCTATCGAATCCCACAAAATGTAATAAGAATCCGGTTTCTGTTGTCCCAATAAAACTTGATTGAATTGAATCTAAATTTCTTTTCAAATCTTCTAATATACTCTCATATCCTTCGCCAAAGCACTCACTAAGAATTCTTACTTCATGATGCATCTGTTGGAAATGATTTCCTGACAAATTGAAAAACTGCATTAATCTCGATTTGAAGTTCTTCCAATTCCCATTCTGTATCCATGAAACTGAAATGTATCTATCCTCAAGTATATTTATTGCGTCACAAATCATCTTCACTGCAAAATTATTTTTATAAGAAATGGTTCTAATTCCATGCGCATATGCTAATTTTTCTGCTTCAGCCTGAAAACCATTTGCAGAAAAGTAACTTCCCACTTCAATTCTTCTTTTTGCCAGATTTTTTATATCATCTCCATCTTCCACAAAATAGTTTTCTTGAATATCTTTTAGCACACCAATATATTCTCTAATATACTTTTTAGAAATTTCTGTCTTATAAAATTTTGCTTCTCCAAGTAACCTCATTGGATAAGAAAATGGTGTTACGCGCTTATAATCAAACGGCAAATCGATTTGATGCCAGCAACCTCTTCCCTTAAATTCAATAAAACCATCGCGAGACTCTTTAACTCGTGTATCCATTTCATTTACTGGGTCTACTATAGTAAAATCACTACTTTCAAGTAATTTTATTAAAGCTAATTCAAACAATCTTCCTCGTAATTGCGCTCTTAAGCTATTATTTTCCCCGTACATATATCTTTTCTCCTTCGTACCATCATAACTTTATTATTCTCAAAAACACTCCAATTCTATAACATATCCTTTTGACAAGCAGCTTTTAACATCAGAAAACATCCAATTAGCTACATGTTCTCCTACTATTTTTCAAGAATATCTTGAAGCTTTTCACCAAATGCCGTTGTTTTAAATGTTTTTTGCTGTTTTGCTGGAATTGTTATGGTTCCTAAAGTCGTTGGTACACTTATATCTGTCATATATTCTTGATAAATTCCTAAAGCTGCTAATCGCAAAAATGCATCAGGTATAGGGACTGATATTGTATGATATAATGCTCTTTCTTTTAAAAGAAATTCCTTATCTCCCGGGAGGAAACGGTCAACAACTTCTGCATATTTGGTTAATTCATTCCAATCAATTACTCCATCTAAATATGCCAAATACAATTTCGCTAATTGTTGAGTTTTTTCTACTCCAATATACCTATCAATCAAAATTAAAATATAATCCAATTCTTGTTTTCGATGAGTCTTGTTCTCCACAAATTTTTCTCGACGTCTTTCTTGCAGTTCTATTGAACAACTTCCATCGTTAATAGATAATATAAATGAATATAATTTTTCTAAACAATGTCTATCATAAACCTTGCTTCCAATACTATATAGTTTAAACGCAGTCCCAACAAATGGAACATCTTTTAACACTTCATTGTCTATGCCTAAATCAATGCCAAACTCTACTATCTCACCTGCAAATTCAGCAACCTCATTACAAAAAGAATTTTCAAATGATACAACAAGATTATCTGAATCCATATATCACACCTCACTTTACTCAACGATTTCTTTATTAATTATTTCGGTAACTTCTCCTAACTCACGATTCAAATCCTTAATATACTCTTCACAAACTTCAATATACATTCCTCTAGAATATCCATCCTGAATTTCCAGTGTTATCTCTACACTTCCGCCAACTACTTTTTCTAGAATCAATGTAAACAGTTTTTTCAAAGAATTCTGACACTCTGGGCTGTTTAGATTAATATCTAATTCTTCTTCATCAATTTCAAAACGTAAAATATCAATATCATCTTGTTCTAACAACGTTGCTTTAATTATTTCTTGATTCATAAATATCCCTTCTTTCATAAAATGCATCGTAGCCACCCTCTAAAGAATGCATACTCTCTTCCGTCCAACTTTTTATATCTTCCGGATTATCAATACAAACCAATTGATCATCAAACGGATTTCCTATATAAGTTTTATATTCACCGTTCTCATGCGTCCGGTAAATAGACATATATGGAAGAGTTCGTACTGCAATATTTGCATTGTGTGTTGCCACAACAACAAATTTTCTCTGCTTTGCTAAATTGCAAATTAAAGGTCTTATATCCGTATCTATATAAGAATTTCCCATTCCTAGTTCAGGCTCGTCCAAAAAATATGCATCAGCATCTTCATGCAACACCTGCTCTAATAATAATATTCCTTTTTCACCATTAGAAGGCGAATACTTAGTACCATCCGATGTAATAATTAGCTTGGATTTACCTACAAAAGATTTTAAAGATAGCACATTATTCTCTTCACATAATGCAACTAATTTTTCAACATATATTGCAATGTCAACATCAAAAACATGTTGCTTTATGTATTCTAACGTCCCTACAATCTCCCTAAGGGCATTTATACTTTGCCCCGGATAATTTGCCGTTCTCTCCTCAGGACATACCATTCGATACTTACAATTAATAAAAATATCGCCTTTTCCTTCTAACGACCCTAAACGAATACGTTCATTATACTCAGGTGAATTAATACCCTCTAGTATTCTGCTTACAATCCTATATAATTCAATTCTATTAAAAGCGAACTCTTTTAATCCTGCTGTTGATGGTCTAGAAATCGTATCAGAACATCTGTCCGCAAGAGCTTTGATTTTATCAATAGTCTTATTTGTTAATTTTGAAGAATATTTATCAATCAAATCATTCTTTCGCTTTTCAACAATTGAATCACGCAGACTGATAAGCAACTGTTCTAATAACTGAATTTCTTCTTCAGACACATATTCATTCCACTCTATTTTTTTAAGTTTCTCAAGTGCTTGACTAAATCTTTCTTTGTCTTTTTGATGTATATCAAACTTATCTGGTTTTCTATAAAAATCATGAATAGCCTCTGTTATTTTCATTCGACTTTTATTGTTACTATTCCCTTTTGTTTGATACCAATTAACATAATTTGAAAACTGTGTTGGATTATTATCATTCCAACTAGCAATTTTACAAAATTCCTCCTCACACGAATCTATACCCATTTTTTCTAATGAAACTTCCATATCCTGTATGCTTAATAGAGAAGAAAAATCTTCACCTCTTTCTGATGCGATATATTTTTTACAGTTTTTTCCAGCACCTAGCATCTCTTCATACATTGATTTTAATATCTCTGTTTTCCCAGTTCCTTTTTGTCCAAAAATGATATTTACATCTGGATAAAGCATAAGTGGTAAATTTACTGAAGGATGTGGCTTTCCTATTACTGCTATTGGGGTCTTTTTACTTAATAATGTTTCTACAACCGATTTGTCACGCTTTGCAAGAAGTAAAAACTCTGAAAAACTAGCCACTGGTAATCTTAAATCTGCAAATGTACTAGTTTCATATACACTCCAATCCTGTACATCACTTCCAATCAATACACTCATTTCTTTATTAGCTAATACCCCTAATGTACGATGATTTCTAGGTTCAATAAACACTCTCGCAGAATCTTTTACCAAGCTGTATAACTGTTCTTTATCCGCTTCTGATATCGCTGGTTTTTTATCATGAAAATGCGGTATGTAAATAGCATCAATTTCTTCAAATATACCATATACATTTTTCAATTCCAAAAAACAAGTGTCTGGAGTTGTTCCTTTAAATAATTTCTCGCAACAAGAATTAAACTCCAATACCTCATCTGGTTTAGACACAACAATCAAATGATATCTACTCTCACCTGCAATATCAATTTCCACTCCTGGCCAAACTTGGCATATACCAGCAACTACATCTCGTAATTCTATATACTGATCATAGTCAAACATATTGTGATTTGTGATTGCTACAATCTTCACGTCCGCTAATTCAATCTTCTCCTTAAATAGTTCTGGTGTAACATTTCTACCTTTTCCATCACCTTTTTTTACTTTTCGGGTATGACAATGTAAATCAATTTTCATTTTTATCCCCTCTCCGATCTTTTATATCCGCCACGTCACAGCCCCAAATCCACATAATTTCGGCTTAAATTTGGTATAAAAATCCTCTCTCAAACTCCCACCCCCCCCCTTGATTTTCCTGCATTCTACCGGAAAAGCAACTTCTTGCCGTGGTATATTATATTTTTGTAGTATTATTTTCACATATTTTTTCCTTCTCTTTTATCATATCATCAACAATTTCTTTATAATCAATTAACATATTTTCCTCAATACTATCATTTAACAATGGCATAATTGTTTGCCACATCACTATAAATACACCAAAGCAAACGATAAACATACTTATAAGCCAGATAATCATAGAAAAAATTATATTGCTATTATTTTTTTCAACCCAAACACTAATTACCTCATTAAATGTTTCAGTAAAAAATAATGTGAGGCAAATAGACGTAATTAACCTTAAATACTCCTGCCATGGTTTGTTATTTCTAATTATTAGATTAAGATATCTACTAAATTCTTTTAACTCATCCAATTCATAGTCTTCATATTTTTTTAATACATAATTATTCCATTCTTTATAGGAGTTGAATTTAAATTGTTCTATTTTTTGTTGCTCTTTTCTTTTTACTTGCTTATAACATACATACCTATATATATTTTTTTCATAACCAAAATTAAAATTATAAAATTTTTTTCCAATATTATTAAGTGTTCTTTTCTTATTTCTTTGAATAAACATAATAATTCTCCTTTCTTACGTATGTTCTTGTCATTTTC
This sequence comes from Lachnospiraceae bacterium, assembly GCA_045586385.1. GTDB lineage: Bacteria > Bacillota > Clostridia > Lachnospirales > Lachnospiraceae > Suilimivivens. The sequence goes on along the minus strand of JAZNAE010000005.1, from coordinate 157,569 downwards.
TGATAATTATAGTCTTCTCACACAAATCTCCAATACAGAATGCATTTTTTAAGCCACCACAACTTTACATCTTTTTTTAATAGTACATTATTCATCGAATCTTTTTCAGTCTCTTTCCCACTTTTGTCATTTTTTTGCCGATTTTTGTCACATTTTCCCATCGTAAAAATATGTAATAAAAAAAGAGATTGTATGCACCCTTGCAAAGTACATCCAATCTCTTTCATCACCTATTCATATTTATAGTTCATTATACTTTCTTGCACTATCCTTAGCTTTCTCTACCGGATACTTTTCGGCATTTCGTTTCATCTTTGCCTGTATAATTTCATCCATGTCAAGACCGCATCGGTCTGCCATCAAAATACAATAGCATAATACATCAGCCAGTTCTTCTTTTATTTTATCTTCTTTGTCCTTGCATTCAGTGTCAGAGCCGCTCCATCGAAACACTTCCAATTATTCAGCTTCTTCTAAGCTAATGGAAAGTGTCAGGTCTTTCGGATTATGGAATTGTTTCCAGTTTCTGTCATCTCTGAATTTTAGTACTTGATTGATGGTTTCCCGGGTCATTTTTCTTACTCCTTTTTCTATTGCTATTCCATTTAAAACCCCAACCTAGTCTACGGTCCCATGATATATATTAATTCAGCATCAGTATTGTTCTCCATCATTTGAAGCAAACGTTTTACAAATCTCTCATAAAAATCAATAACTACATCAATATTTCTTTGTATTGCTTCCTTACTATTATTTCCGTAATCCTTGTCATTCTTCCCACACATATAATAGATTGAAAAGCTTTCTTTTAATGGGTGTAAATATTCATTATGATAATCTGTTTTTAATAAATTAACACAATATAATATATCTTCTATCATCGCCTTCAAAGTATTGTATGTATAAAAATTAAATGTAAGCCAATGAACAAAGTCTTCCTCATATCCGTTTGCATCATCATATCTATTTTTGTTATATACAAGTTCATTGTCAAAATATTTCAACAAAAAATAGTATAGAAAACATTCCACATTACCCTCCTCAATTGAAAATACTTCTGGTAATTCCACCACATCCTTATCATAAATTTTATCTTTGCTAGGAACCTTGACAGATCCAAACCAAAAATATGACGAGTAGCTACGCCCTTCTTCTATTTCTATTATTCGAGCCATTTGTATACCCTCCTTACATCAATTTATGAACCCACATACGTACATTCTGCATAATGAACCAGCTTTCAAGTGGTCCTTTCTCTACTCTTTCAATACGGCACTCTCAGTGTTCAATATATCCTCCAATACCCTTACCTTTCCCCCATATTCCTCTTCCATCTTACTGCAATCCAAATCTTTGGTAATCACTTTTAAACAATCTAATTCACGTTGTTTTTCCTTCTTCTCATTACGTAAATCTTTCAATTCCTTAAACGCCTTATATCCCTGCGCAACATTATAGTTCGCGTCTTCTATCTGACTTAACGCTTCCTCGATTGCATAATCAATAGCATTTATTTCTGCCTGCAAATTTATTATATATTGAGGTATATTTTGGTAAAAATTTAATTGTTCCTTCGCAAAAGCAAGCCAGTCATTTATCTGCGTATCATAAATTGTTTCTTTTCTCGCATATTCCATAATGGATTCTCCTTCGTGCGTTTCTTCTACATGTTCTGAAATATTTTCTCTTTGATTTCTATTCTCTCTGTATAACTTCCTATCTGTCTTCCTGTCTTTCATTCCCTTAAACAATTCCGGTAATTGACGGGGACGATAAACTCTTTTATCCAATCGCTTTATCTGCTTAATAATTGTTTTGGCTTCTGAAACGTTATTGCTTGTTCCAAAAGAAGCTTGAAAATATTCCAAGCAAAGCATTTCATCTTTAATATCACGTCGCCTCTGACGAATGTCCTTAAGTAAACTAACTGCCTTTACCTCTTCTTCATCCATCAGATCATATAATTCTATCAAATGAAGAATATCACAAGCTTTCTGATCTACTTCTGATAATTGCTTTGTTAATTCTTCATGACGTTTTCCTACTACTGATGCCAAATAGCAAAAATTCTGTAAATATTCTAACCAATCATAATGGGCAATATCATACCTTTTCGGATTATCCTCTACATTAATTTTATTACTTTTCACTATCGCAACTATCGGTGTTTGTAAAGTAACGTCATCAAAAGCTGTTTCTTCTGCCACTGATTCGTCTTCAAAAATTACTTCATACGGCACCATATCATCTTCCGGCAAAACTTCCTCTTGTACCGCTATCTCATTTTCCTCCAACTTCATATCTTGCGTTGTCGAATTATCTTCCACAGGAATCGTGTGATAAAAGTATGCTTTCTTACCACCACCAATTCTTTGGTTTGCTTCAAAAAAAGTAAATATAGTGGCTTCTTCTCTATTTGCTGCTACTACTAACTGATCATTATCATTGGTTCTATAATAATTTCCACTTCCATCCATAATAAATTGCATTCCTAAAGCACTTTGCATAAACTACCTCCATATCACTCTTCCTCGCCATCGCCACCATCGCATCCAATCACTAGCATAATTATTTACAAAACCAAACGCTAAGTCCCGAGCCACAGACAATCCACAGAATAATCGTAATCAGTACCGGCGTATCTTCTCCCCCTCCAAGTAATGCAATGATTGCCGCTGCCATAAACAGTCCTCCGATGGTTGCTAAAATCGCATCAAATGTTGATATGCCACCACCACTACGTGGAGTATAATTATTGTTACTTGTAGACTGCTTATAAATCTGATATTCAATAAAATTATCTGCAGAATCTTTCTTTCCATTGTTGTTCCAATCTGTCATCACTGTTCCTCCGTATTAATATCTCTATTGTTGTAGCAACTGCTTCGCTGCTTCTTTACAAATAGATTTTCTCACAAGCAATGTCCAATAAACCTCCCTCAAGCCAAAAATAATAGCCAACTATGCAAAAAAGAGCTACAAAACTTAACTCAAAAAAGCTGACAGATATCATCATTATCCATCAGCCCTTTTTTAAATTAATACAGTAATAATATTTTTAATTCTTGATTACTCCCTCTTCCGTTAATTTCTTCACTTCATTAACACCATACCGATGTTTTAAAGTTTTAAATTTAATTCTCCAACATATAACAGAACCCACACATAGAATCACCCCGATAACACCTGCCACAATACCTTCTCCAAAAGAACGTTTCGGTATCCGATTGGTATCAGCATCTACTTCGATGTAATAAGAATCCCCAACTTCATACCCTAAATCATTTGGCATTCCGTAAGTAACTTTCTCACCGTCTTTATCATACCAAACAACTCTACACATCGGGACACCATTGCTGCTTCTCTTTGTGATACTATTATAAGACCGGCTAATATAAGTATGTTCTACTACCCCTTCTATTTCTTCCGTTTTCTCAAATACCATAAGCAAATTGCAAAACATAAAGAAACCGCAGATAAATAAAACTATAAGAAATAGTTTTGTCCCAAATCCGTAAGTAGTTTTCTTTTTCATTTTCAAATTCCTCTTCTTAACTATTCTGAAATGAATCTTTACTTATCTTACCACACACGATAACACTCTTAATGCCTTATTGAGAAATAACTCAACAATATTTCCTTAATATGGTTATACCTACGGGCATAAGAGTTTTCTACACGAATAATTTGCAGATTGTGTGCAGCGCAGATTTCGTTCTTCTTTTTATCCCTATTCTTTACCACTTCATCTTCGAAATGCTCTTTTCCATCGAGTTCTATCGCCAGTACCGGAAATTGCTGTTTTCCTATTTTTTCATATACCACAAAATCAAATCTGCCGGAATAGAACAAATCGCTGTAACTCAGATTATCCTGAAACACCTGCGAAATTGCTACTTCCTTTTGGATGGAATACTTATTTTGTGACAACCAAACGTTGCTCAGTGCGTGGGATAAATTTTCCAAAAAAGCTTCCTCTGTAGCCGTACTGAAAGGTTTCACACCCAAAGCTCTTGAATTGGCTTTCTTTTGAGTCACATGAGACTCTCCATTTTTGTAAACATATTCTACCAACTCGTACAAGTCATCCTCTGAGTCATTTTGATGCAGACGTTTCAAGTTATTGGCATCAGCCAGTACAATCAGCTTATCCTTGGCTCTGGATGTTGCCACATTAATCAGTTCTTTATTGTTCTTAAGCCAATTATAGGTACCGACCTGGGTTTGATTAGTAAGAACTGTAGAAAACAATACTACATCCTTCTCATCCCCTTGGAACGCATGCACGGTTCCACAGGACACATTTTCCAAACGATGCGCTTTGAGTTCTTCCTCTATCAGCTTCTTTTGATTTACAAAGGGCGTAATCACGCCGATGCTTTTGTCTTTATTTGTTCGTGCATATTCAATAATGGCATCCACTTCAGCCGGTGCCGTATTCTTTATACCAGCTCCATCGTTCACTACATTCATATATATAAGTGGCTTTTCTTCTTTACTTGCTGAGCGAATTTTCAGTTTTGAATTATAATACTTTTGATTATTAAAATTGATTATCTTTTTGTGACACCGATAATGATTATGTAATAATACTTCATCGCTCACAGAATCACACGCCAAAAAGGTTTTATAGACGGAGTTTTTGCGATAATCGTACTCATCAGCCACTTTATACTTCTGGCGTAGTTTCTGATTAGTTACTTCATCCAACAAAATCACCGGATTCAACTGTTGTGGGTCACCTACCAACATCAGATTTTCACCACGAATAATGGGCACCAGGGAAACCGCTGTATTACACTGGCTGGCTTCGTCCATAATTACCATGTCAAACATAGGTGTGGGCTCACCTAGCTTATGCGCAGAAATACAGGTCGTAATGATAATTGGAAACAGCTTTTGAAACCGCTTTATATTTTCTGTTTTTCCCAAGAACTTTGTAAAACTGTCTACCTGTGTCTCAGGATTTTCTTCAAAAAGAATACTGTATAGGTCCTTATATTGATTACCACCTAATTTCTTAATATAACGGGCAGACATATAGTATAAATATTGACGTAACTGCTCATAATCAGAATCCACAAGCGCAATTGCTTGTTCATCGGTAAATTCTCCCGCTTCGAAAATTTTTTGTTTTACCTGTTCTAACTGACGTCCTTGCAGGTCTGTCTGAAATGGTAGCATTTGCATAGATTGAGGATTCTTCTTTTGGTAATCAATCACTTGCTTAATGGCATCTTTTCTATCCTTAAGTTCCAATGTTTCTTCATATTTTTTCAAAAGATTGGATAGTTGCTTTGCCCGTATTTCCCTGTCGCCTTTACGTCTATCCAAGGTACCCTCAAACACCTGTATTTTTTCCACCTGCTGATACACTGCTTTAATATACTCTATGGCTTCTTTCACCTTCTCCACATTTCCCAGGCGAACTACCGGAAAAGGAATCTTCTTTTCCTTATAGGTCATGTTCGTAAGTTTTTCAAACACACCATTAATAGGATGATTATTGTAGGAAGTGAACAGCACAGTTCTCTCATTAAAAAATGCTGTAATGATGGTATTGATAATCGTATTTGTTTTGCCGGTTCCCGGCGGTCCTTGAATGTATGCCAATGGATATTTCATTCCATTATGAATCGCCAATAATTGATCCAGATTGATATTCTGATTAATCAGTGCAATGGGATAATCCTTGTTTCTCCTTGGTCTTGCCAGCAAATCACCAAAAAAGGCCTTAAGTGGAACTGTCACTTGATTTTCCTTGTACATTTTAATGATTGCCTGATATTCTTTGTGCAAATCCAATACAATATCCATCCCAAGTCCAATCATATAAGGCATATCGTCTACCCCCATAACTTGCCCTGAATGGTTTGTAATACAATCCTTGATTTTTTCCTGATTTTCTTCAAAATCTGCCAAAAGTTCAAACTCATCAGCGTCAAGGAACTTACGAATACTTTCCTTTACTTCTCCCATTACAAATTCTGTACAAATAGTAATTTCATCATCAGGACGAAGCACTCTTCGCTTTACATCCAATTCTAATTTTCTGTATGCCAAAATATACAACCCTTTTTGTGTATGAATACTCAAAACATTCATCGCCAATTGCTGTATTCGAAGTTTTCCATCATTTCGCTTATTTTCTTCCATTTTGTATTGGAAGTTCTTAACCACCTCTTGAAATTGCTCTCCGCTCAATTGATATGTCTCACCATTAAAGCTATCCCTATCTAGTTTCTGGATTAATGCAAATTCTGAATGATAAGGTGTTGTATCCATACGATTACACATCTCGAGATAATTCAAAATTTGCAAATTTGCAGTATTGTCAAATAAAGATTTGTATTTATGCGGATTTAAGTAAATATCTTCAGTAAGCTGTTTGTTAACAGCATAATAAGAGCCTTCCACAATTTCTGAAGAAAGGATGCTATCAATTGATAATTTATATTTCTCCCCTAATGTATATTTCCCAAGATGAAGCCCATCTACAATCAACTTTCGCTCAAACATATCAATATCTGAAATTCCCACCCAGAATTTAGTGATATCTTCTTCCTGATTCCGATATTCAATTTTAAGCCATTTTCCTTCATGAATAGCTCTGAAAATATCATGATATACCTTGTTCATCTTTTTATTTTATCCCCTTATTAAGCTTCAATGTTAGTGTTTATAACCCATTTATAGTATCTATAACTCCAAACTATTTTCCTTCAAAAGAAAATCATAAATACTCATCGTAGTTATTCCATCTTCGTCTCTTGTTACATTTACAACATCCTTAACAATAATGATTTTTTTAAACGAATCACCTACATTAATAAGCGATGCTTTTTCCTGGATACGTTTTTCCTCCGTCGGCATACTAAATGCAGATTGAATATAATATCGCTTACTTCCAAGGTTTGCTACAAAATCAATTTCTAAATATGTTCTTTCCTCTTTTCCTTCCTCATTTCTGCCTCGTTTTTCAACCACCCCTACATCTACAGAATAGCCTCTACTACGTAATTCATTGTAAATCACATTTTCCATGATATGAGTTTCTTCTACCTGTCTAAAACCCAATCTGGCATTCCTTAATCCTACATCCTCAAAATAATATTTAAGAGGTGTTCCTATATATTTTCTACCTTTAACATTGTAACGATTAGCTTTATTGATAACAAATGCATCTTCTAAATGTTCTATATATTGCCGAATTGTATTTGCACTTATATTAGATTGTATTACGCTTCTAAATGTAGCCTCAATCTTCGGCACATTGGTAAGAGAACCAATAGCCGACGCCAATACATTAACCAAATCTCCCAACTCTTGAGATTTTTCTATGTGATGTCTTTCAATGATATCTTTCAAATACGTCTCTTCAAACAGTTTTGTCAAATAGTTAACCTTCTGTTCTTCTGTTTTCATTGTCACAGTGAGCGGTAAACCACCGTAGACAATATACTCTGCCCATCCACGATATATATCACCTTCGTAAACCTGCATGAATTCCTTAAATGTTAATGGATAAATATGAATTTCATCTCCTCTTCCACGAAATTCAGTGATAACATCTTTGGACAAGAACTTAGAATTACTTCCGGTTACATATATATCCAAATTTTTGATATGAAGTAATGAGTTTAAAACTTCTTCAAACTCACTCAATAATTGGACCTCATCTAACAATATATAATGCTGTCCTTCATCTATAATACGCGACTCTATATACTCTAAAATCACATCCGGATCTCGATATTTTTTATCCTTTCTTTGATCCAACTCAATAGTAACAATATGAGATTCATCAACTCCTTGTTCCTTTAAATAATTCTTGAAAATAGTAAAAATCAAATATGATTTTCCGCATCTTCTGATACCAGTTACAACTTTTATCATTCCATTGTTCATTCTGTTAATCAAATCTGCCAAGTATTTATCTCTTTTGATATCCATTTCACCATCTCCTTGATTGAATATTTTTGACGCAACCGGCACTTTTGCTCAAAATAATTATATATCATAATATTTAAATAATCAATTTTATAATGAATATTTTTGACGCAACCGACACTTTTATTCAATATGAAACAAATATCTGTCTTTTCTAATTCACATCCGGTTTTCAACCTAATTTCACACCCAGCCCTTCCAAATCTCCGTCCGATATCCTACCGTTGCCTGCTTTAGCCAAACCTTTGCTTCGCTTAAGATAAAAATGAACTATATTATCTATCACAACAACACGCCATGCCTGTTTGTTTACAGCTGAAGAAGCAAGTTAATCAGTGCTGAACGCAGGTATTCTTGATATCAAAACTGATAAACTGTGAACAGGCATTTTCTCCCTTTTTGTTGATGTTCGTCGGATTATAACATATAATGAATTTAACTTAAAATCACGAAGGAGAAACGTATAACGTGAACGATAAATCAGCTCTTTTTTATTCAGAAATAAAAAAACAAACCCAAAGACTTTTGGGTTTCTTTAAATGGTGTTTAATTGCCGGAATTATAGGAATCGTTGTAGGTATGGTTGGTACGGCATTTTACTACGGATTGCATTTTGTGACTGATTTTCGGAATGCCAATCCTATGATTATATTAGGCCTGCCTTTTGGCGGTCTTTTGATTGTATTTTTATATCATGTGGCGAAAAGGGATGATGACCACGGAACCAATAGCGTGATTGCTGCGGTCAGATCTGAAGAAAAACTCAGATTCAGGACAGCACCTCTTATTTTTATCAGCAGTTTGATTACACATTTGTTTGGAGGTTCTGCCGGACGAGAAGGTGCGGCACTTCAGATGGGTGGAAGCATCGGTAATGGTATTGGTAAGATATTTCACTTGAATGAGAAAGATATGCATGTAGCAGTGATGTGTGGAATGAGTGCTTGTTTTGCAGCACTTTTCGGAGCACCTATTGCGGCTACTTTCTTTGCCATGGAAGTAGTCAGTGTAGGTATTATGTATTATTCGGCGTTGGTTCCCTGCGTATTTTCCAGTTTGATTGCCGTAGAAATTGCCAAATTCTATGGAATCGGCAGCGAGGCTATGATGATTTCTTATGTACCTGATTTCACTATGACAAGTACCGGCAAAATTGTGTTAGTATCTATTCTATGTGCTGCACTTAGCATTTTGTTCTGCATTGCCATGCACGCTGCGTCAAAATATACAAAAAAGTGGGTGCCTAATGCATATTTGAGAATCTTTTTATTTGGTATATTAATCGTGGTAATACAATTTTTAACAGGAACTACCGATTATATGGGTGCCGGAATGGACGTCATTGAACGCACCATGCAGGGTGAGGTAAATGGCGAGGCTTTTATCCTAAAGATACTGCTGACCGCCATTACGCTTGGTGTAGGGTTTAAGGGTGGCGAAATCGTGCCGTCTTTCTTTGTTGGCGCTACATTTGGATGTTTACTTGGACATCTTTTGGGCATTTCACCATCCATGTGTGCCGCGGTAGGTATGATTGCATTATTCTGCGGCGTTACCAACAGCCCTGTCACTTCTGTTCTTCTGGGCTTTGAATTATTTGGCATGAGTGGAATGAGCTATATATTGATTGGCGTTGCAGTCAGCTACATGTTATCGGGATATTACAGCCTGTATAATTCCCAGAAGATTATGTATTCAAAATTTGACGCAGAATATAGGGGAAATATATGGAATAAAAAGTAGGTCTACTTCCTACTTCTGTCTAACAATTCCTTCCTCATCAATCTCTACATTTATGGAAATCTCCTCGAGAAAAGAATAAATACGCTCCTGCTCTTCCTCCTCCGGTACATAACTGGTTTGATAATCACACTGGATAGCAGGAATTACCTGTATTTCCAACTGTCCGCCGTCATCATTTCCATAAAAGTGCAAATCTACCAACATGGTGTCACCTGTTTCTCCGTTGAACCAGTAATTTCCCAGCCCGTAAATAATGGGCTTGCCATTATAATATTCCATGCCTTGTAAACAGTGGCTATGTGCACCGATTACCACATCTGCTCCTGCGTCAATGTATTCTTTTCCGGTGGTTAGCTGCACTTCTTCCAACTCATGACTCTCTTCTGTTCCCCAATGCACATATGCCACTACAAAATCTGCATTTTCCCTTGCCTCAGTGATTGTTTCCAGAAAAAGAGTTGTATCGTAACAACGCAAAATCCCGGGAGAATCCTCTGTCGCCTGCGGAGTCATTTTGTATTTCTCGGCACGTGATGCTGCTACAAATGCCACTATTTTTCCATCTAACTCTATATATACAGGCTCCATGGCTTCCTCAAGATTGTGACCCGCGCCCATGTAGGCAATTCCGGCTGCCTCAAGGGTATCCATAGTGTCTAACATTGCATCTTTGCCATAATCGTAAACGTGATTATTGGCAAGTTTCACAATATCCACCCCCATCTCCTGCAAAACCGATACACGGTCCGGATTTGCACGGAAAGTATATGCTTTCCCTTCCATTGGTTCTCCCCTTAAACTGTAGGTGAACTCGTTATTGATACACATGATATCCGCTTCATTCATATGCATAAGGAGTTCCTCGGATATACAATCCTTTAATCCGTTTTCCTGGCGGTCCATAACCTTTATCAGTTCCCTGTTTTCATCCAGGTTAACATCACCTGCAAAGCAAAGAGTGAAGTCGTAGGGATTTGCAGGCTCCTCCGGTTCATCTAAAATATTCTCCGGTATTTCTTCATCCTGCTCAGTCATCACATCTGCTACCACTGTTTCTTCTGTTTCAGTGATAAGTGTGTCTTCCGCTTCAGTGATGGGTATTTCTTCCCTTTGTCCACAGGATGTCAAAACCACAGTACTCAGACCCACTGCACATAAAAATACTGATATTTTTTTCATTCTCTCTTCCCATTCTTTTTCCCAAAATCCGGTAAAAACTTGAATTCCATAATAATATAAAATTTCTATTATTTACTGATTGCTACTGTCAAAACTCCATTATCAGCGGATGCACTAATTTGAATGGGTTCAGGAAAAACATTTGTAAATTTTAAATCTTTAATATTCTCATAAATTGTTGCATCCATATTTATAGGGATATAGTTTACTAATACAGAATGCGGATGACGTTCTGTCGCGGGCAAACTTGCGTCTAACATCGCAGCATACAAGGTTGATGACACTTGACAGATTCCTCCGCCGTAATCCTGAACAAACCTGCCGCCTTCAATAACCGGTGCTTCCACATAACCATTTTCCGGTGTTCTCGGAAGAACGGTCTGACTAAAGGAAAAAGCCAAGCCCGGCTGTATTACCACACCGTTAATTCTGGATGCTGCTAATGCAACATTGATTGCGCGAGGAATATCAGTTTCATATAATGTTGAATAACTGCCGATGACATTTCCGGATAGTTTTCCGTTAATTGAAGGTTTTGCTGTAACATTACTTTTCGCATTTCTTCCTTCTGATTTTCCAATTGCCTCATAATGTATACAGTAAGCTTCGTAATTATCTCCGTAATTTACTTGTAAATCGATATAATTATTTTTGTATACCAAACAATTAAACTCTTTACTTCCCCATCTGCCTTCCCGCAATCCACATGTTATATAATGATTAAATAACTTATTATAATCATAACCAATGCTGGCTTGTAAATCCGGATATGTATTATAATAATAATCCATATCAAATGTTATACTTGTCAGCTCCGGTTTTGATTTTTTTGCTGCTTCTACAGTATCAACATTTCCCAATAACAAAAAAAACAACATACATATTGCAAATAATACTCTACGCTTATGTTTCATATTCGTTCTCCCTTCAATGTATTTATTATAAATATGTAAATGTGACATGGTCAAGACATTTCAGTACCTTGAAATCATAACAGGTTCAAATCACACGGATTTCACCGTATAATCTGAACCTGTTACATCTCCCTATATTCATTAATCTTCTTTTGTATATGTTCCGGTTATATGTCCATATGCAATGATGTTTCCGCTTGCGCCTTCCGTTACTTCATCAAGAGCCAGCGCGTTTGCTTTAAACTTCATATTAGAGTTGTTAAAAGCTCCTTTTACTCTTTCAACCGGCTCTTTCAATGCAAAAACATAGATTTCATAATCATGTGTTCCGCCGGGAGGATATGGTCCGATATATTCATCCTGAGGCGCCCATCCCTGCGGAAGATTTGTTTCTGTGACATTATTGGATTTCCAGTGAATCCAATCCTGAACTGTGGTATCGACCATAAGGATAACATAGCATCCTGCATCCGGAACAGGCTCCCATGCAAGCTGCGGGGAAACGTTTGACCCGTTATCCGTATTTGTGATAATACTATCCCATACACCGTCATGCAAATCTTCTGAAGATAATTCAAACGTACTGATGCCTGTATCTTGGAACATATCATTAACCTCTGCCTCAACTTCTGTAGTGCTTTCACTCTCTGCCTCTGTCGCGACTTCTGCCTCAACCTCTGCTTCTTGTGTATCTTCCACCACGACTTCTATAGCAGCCTCATTCTGCACTGTAACCTCACTCTGCACTTCGGCAGTACCTGCATCATCTCCGGCACTTCTGCATCCTGCTACTGCAAAAACCAAAACTCCCATAACTACACTTATAACAATTGATTTTTTTACACCCCTTACCATGCGGCGACCTCCTTATATTCTTCTTCCGTAAATGGTAAATCTGCTTTCTCTATCCGTTCAAAATCACTAAGCACAACTTCTATCGTTTCCTCTTTGTAGTCCTCTTTTTCCATATCATAAACACTCACTGTTAATGTAATGGTTCCTTCATCTGATACGGTTCCTGACAGTATATGGATTCTCTCCATTATCATCTCACCGTCTTTTACAGTAGCCATTGCACCGAGAATGGTTGTTTCAAATTTTACAATCTCTGTGCTTTTTATTGTTTGGTCTACATTTGTATAAAAGAATTCGATGGTATCTCTTAACCTAATATAGGTATCGCCATCTGCCGTACTCATCTTCCAGGCTGTTCCGCCAAACTTTTTATGGTCTATTTTCCATTTCTTACAGGACTCGCTTATCTTTATCCATTCCAAAGTCGCAGCGTCTCTTTTGTAGGTAACTGCTTTTTCAATTGTTTGCGGCAAAATTTCAAAAGGATTTGCTCCTTCAACTGCTACAACAATTGTATCCACAACATCATATTTGCCACCTTCGGAAGTAGTATCATCTGCAACTGCAACGGTATGTGACTTAAATGTCAAACCTTGAAATCCGTCTTTCCATAATTCTTCTGACATTTGCACATCAGGTACTTGAATGTTGTATTGTTCGTAGGTTTCAAGTACTTTGCATGTTTCGTTTATTTCATACGACTTCCCCTCTGTAGGAGCACTGATTTCCGGCAACTGCACAGATACGGCTTCTTTAACTGTTTCATCAACATTTCCTACTGCTTCCGGATCTTCTGCGGGTACACTGTTTCCTCCTGCACAAGCTGTTAAAAGCATTCCCGTTATTGCCACAACCGCTAAATATAATGTTCTTCTCATATTTCCCACTCTCCTATAAAAGACTTTGTTTCTTTTTCTAAAAGTAGGATAACATTAATATTTCAACGGATATAAGAAAAATTTGCACGAAAAACAGTAATATCCGCACAAATTTTCTATTGAAATTATGAATAGTTCTCTCTGTATTTTGATGGTGTCATTCCGGACACTTTCTTAAATACTTTAATGAAATAATTGGAATCCGTATAGCCTACTCTGGCTGCAATCTCTCCTATCTGAAGTTCTGTCTCGGCAAGCATAATCTGTGCCAGATTCACTCTCATTTTCACAAAATAGTTAAGACATGTCATGGAAGTCTCTTTGACAAACAATTCATTGAGCCTATTGCGGTTTATGGAAAACTCTTTCATGACATCTTCAAGGGTTACTTTATCCCCGATATGCTCGCCCAGATACTGTATAATCTCACTGACTGTATCATCGCTAACCGTATCATTTGCACCTGAATACATGACGCACAAATCACCGATTGCTTTTGCATCTTCCTGCTTCACATTGACCACATGAGCCGCCGGCTTTGCACAAACATAACTGATAAAGCTAAGTAATTCTATTAAATAGGACCGGCTGCGGCATGGCCAAAAACCGTCACTTTGCTTTGTCAATTCATGATTCATAAGCCGGATAATCTTCGAAATCTTATCATACGCAGATACGCCGGGCACAAGTACGGTATTGGATTTATTAGGTTCTTTATCAAAGGATTTTATCAACAGATAGTCCTGGTAAATGGTTCTTCCCATTTCCTTTTCAAATTCTCCGGTACTGATGCGTTCCGGTGTGAATTCTTCACGTATCTCAGTTGTCTTCAAAAAAACAGTTGTTGTAGAAACACCTTTTCCCGGCGAAAAAGAAACTTCCTCATCCGTCAGCATAAAAATTGCAGGAGCAGAAACCGTCTTTTTAATACCGCAGCTTTCAAATGCTAGTGTTCCCTGGTCCAATGCAAGTATTTTATAATAGTCCTTATCATTGATGCTCTCAGGTATTCCGTCGCATTGATACACTGAAATATGAACAATGCGGTTCCACTCTTTGTCATAACTTCTGGTAAATAATTCCATCTTTACCACCTCAATAAATGAATCAATATTACCCCTTATATTTTGAATTTATGAATTATTTCCTTTAATGCATAAGCCTGTTCCGCCAATGCTTCCGAAGAAGCGGATGTCTCTTCCGCTGTTGCCGTATTGGACTGGACAACATCAGAAATGGTATTCACTTCATTTCTGATCTGATTGGTTTTATTTACCTGTTCTTTTGTTGTTTCAGCAATATTATCAAAGGCTTTTGCGATTTCTTCCGAACCGCTTACAATAACTGACAAACTTTCCATTGTGTTATCTGCATAATCCTTTGCTCTTCCGATAGAAGAAAGACATCTGTTAATAAGTTCTTCTGTTTTCTTGGAGGATTCGCCGCATTTTTGTGCCAACACACGGATTTCTTCCGCAACAACTGCAAAGCCAAGCCCCATATCCCCTGCTCTGGATGCTTCAACAGATGCATTCAGTGACAAGATATTGGTTTGAAATGCAATGGAATCAATGGTTGCAACAATCTTGTTGATATCGGCAGACATATTTTCAATCTCTTGTACCACATCAAGCAATATACTCATTTGATGATTACCGTTCTTAATCTGCTGATCCAGTATGTTTAATTTTTCATTTACAATTTCTTCATCTTCAAAATTACCGATAGTCCTTTGCGCAATGTCATCCAGATTGTTAACCAGATATTGTATGGAAGTCGCCTGCGCCAAAGTTCCCTTTGACAATGCTTCGGCTGCCATGGAAAGCTGCTGGGCCCCGGCATCCACATTGGAAACGGAATTCTGAACTTCTACAATTAAGTTATTTAATATTCTTTTAATACGGTTAACAGAGGCTGACAAGGTATTAAATGCTCCGGGATAATTTGCCATGTCTTGTGCTGTCAAATCATATGCTGCCATACGCTCCAACACCTTGTTTGTCTGTCCTATGATTTTTGATAATGTGTCTATTAATGAAACGGTAGCATTTTGAAGTATACCGATTTCATCTTTTCTATGAACATTTTCTATTTCTACTGCAAAATTTCCTTCTGCTATCTGCACCAGGTTATCCTTTATCCTGACAACCGGCTTGCTGATATACTCTGCAAAAAGAGCCACAATAATAAGGCCTATGACGCAAGCAAGCAATGCTATTTTAATAATTGCATTGGAAGTTGCAACTGCTTCGTTCATAATGCTTTCCGTGGATGTCGCGATTACCAGGGACCAACCGTTAGCATTTGCAATCGGACTATATCCGCATTTTATGGAATGATTGTTATACTGATAATCACCGGTACCAATCGCTTTCTGTGCCAGTTCATCCGCTATCAGTTCCAAACCGTTTTTCTGCTCATGCAAATTTAAGGTTTGAATCACTTCTTTATCCGGATGGGCAATTACCATTCCGTTTTCATCAATAATATAAGAATAACTTTCGTCTGTCGCATGGAAAGATTCCAGTATATTTTGAATATAGTTCATATCCATGCGGAAATATACCACGCCTACAATTACATTGGTTTTATCTACAATAGGTGCAGAAATACTGAATCCATATGTATTGGTATAACGGCTCAGCGTTAGTTCGGAAAGATTACTTTCACCGCTTAGCGACTTCTTTACATATTCTCTGTCACTAAAATCAGTTCCGTCTATGATACTGACGCCGTTTTTATCCAAAATATTAGCACTGGTGAGTCCGAATGTTTCTACATAATCATTTACATATTCTGTCTTTTCCTCAACAGAAGCATCTCCTGAAAGTATCTCACTACGCCCGATGGCTGTAATGGTATGCTGATAATCCAGTAAATGCTGACCGATATAATTTGATGCAATGGATGCAGAAGTTGTCAAATTATCCCCTAACAACTTTAATGCTGCATTATATTGCAACTCTTTTGCATACAGTGTTACCACGACCAATGTAACAATAATAATCAGTGAAAAAAGTACTTGTATCTTTGCTCTCAGCTTCATATGGCCCCCCCATCTATTAAAGCTTTTTTACTAGTTACCCTTCACCTTATATAATAAATCTTTTTCTCTTAAATATCCATCAATTTTTTTTCCAGGATTTCTTTGATGACTGCTGTATCTGCTGTGTTTTTAAGCTCTCTCATACAAGCGCCGAAAAGTGCCTGTTTTGCCTTTACTTTACCGTTCTTGTAATCTTCAATGGCCTGGGCATTTTCTGCAAATACTCTGTCCATAATTCCTTCAATAACGGAGGTATCCACTTTTGCATCGAGACCATTTTCTTTACAGTATGCTACCGGGTCTACGCCCTCTTCCAGTACTGCTGTGAGAATCTTTCTGCCGCTCATTCTGTTTACGTCACCGCTATCAACCATTTTGATGATGGCAGCAAGATCATCTGCGGTAATTGTAAGGTCACCGAGAAGTTTACCGTTTTTACGAAGGATACCTACACAGTCAGTCAGAATCCAGCCTGCTGCGTTTTTGGCATCACAGCCCATAGCTACTACATCATCAAGCAGTTTGCTTACGTTATGGTTGTGAATCAGCATATCGATTTCCTTTTCGGAAATGCCTGCCTCTCTGTATGTATCTGCTTTTTCATCAATTTCCACAGGTTTTGCTGCTTTAATCTGTTCCAGCCACTCATCATCGATAATGATGGGCATTAAGTTTGCATCAGGGAAATAACGGTAGTCTGCTTCTGTTTCCTTGTTACGCATAGCAAAGGTTTTTCCGCTCACATCGTCAAAACGTCTGGTTTCCTGAACAAGTTCTTCTGTTTCAAATTCAATGGCATCCATATGACGCTGTGCTTCATAGCGGATGGCACGCTCGATTGCTTCAAAGGAAGCCATGTTCTTAATTTCTGTACGCACACCAAATTCTTCGCTGCCTTCAGGGCGAACGGAAATATTGACGTCACAACGCATAGCACCTTCTTCACACTCAGAGATACCGCCGGAACGGAACATGGATTTTAATTTATTTAAGTATACTAAAACTTCCTCTGCACTTCTAAAGTCAGGCTGGGTTACAATTTCGATAAGCGGAACACTGGTACGGTTAAAGTCTACCAAAGATGCTTTGCCTACATGCACCAGTTTTCCTGCGTCCTCTTCCATGTGAATCTGCTTAATACGCACATCCCTCATGCCCTCGGAAGTCTTCAAGGTTACGAGACCATTTGTACAAATGGGATGATTAAGCTGTGTAATCTGATAAGCACAGGGAAGGTCCGGATAATAATAGTTCTTTTTATCAAAAGTAGTATATCTGCTGATTTCACAATTTAACATAAGACCTGCTGTCACTGCCAGTTCTACTACCTTCTTGTTCATTACGGGAAGCATACCCGGCATACCGCTGCAGGCAGGACATACGCAATCATTGGGTTCTTTAGCTTCTGAATGTCCGCCACAGGAACAGAAAATTTTGGATTTGGTATTTAACTCCACATGAGTTTCAAGTCCGATGACAATTTCATATTTCATACCTATTCACCTGCCCTTTCTGCGCTTCCTGCAAGACTGAGAAGCACGCTTTCACTAAATGCTTTGCCCAAAAACTGTACGCCGCCGCTTGTAAGCGCAGGTACACCGATTAAGTTTGCAACTGCTGTAAATACACTCTCTTCAAATACAAAGCCGAATGCTTTATCAATCTCATAAGCAGTATAAGCACTCTTACTGCATACAGGCGTTAATACTGCATCATACTTTTCCATAAGCTCTGCAAATTTCTCTGCTACCACGCGGCGCACCTTCAGGGATTTGCCGTAGCAGTCGTCATAACGGTTTTTGGATAATACATCAGAGCCGTAGAGAATCACTGCCTTGGTAAGGAAGTTGAAACCTTCTGTTCTGGTATTTACATATAATTCGTCAATATTTTTATATTCTGCGGCACGATGTCCGAATTTTACACCGTCATAACGGGAAACGTTATTACAGGTTTCCGCTGTCATGAGAATCTGCCATGCAGTGTTTGCAACATCAAACATATCAACGGAGATTTCTTCTACCACTACACCCGCTGCGCGAAGCTTATCAGCATAAGCATTTACTTTCTTTGCTGTCTCTTCGTCTGCTTTTTCCATCAGTTCTTTTACAATACAAACCTTTTTTCCGCTAACGGAAAGGTCTGTGCTATAGTCATACTTTTCTTCTTTTAAGGAAGTACCGTCCTTTTCGTCATGACCGGCTATTACTTCCATCACTTCTTTGATTCCGTTTACATCTGCAGCATAAACACCCATCTGCTCACCGGAAGCTGCACAGGAAATAATTCCGTAACGGGAAACGGTTCCGTAAGTAGGTTTTAAAAAGTCTACTCCGGAAAGAGCTGCTGCTCTACGGGTTGCACCGTTCATATCAACACTCAGTGCAGCCTTTACTTCGCCATCTGCAACAGCCTGTGCTGCTGCACCCTTAAGCTGCTCTTCTTTTTCGCTGTAGTAAGAAAATTCACCTACCAGGTCAAGTCCAAACTCACCTACATGAGTCTTTCCTGCAATTTCATAGCCTGCCTTCTCAAGGCGGGTCACTGCTTCTGCACTAAAAAGTGGCTTAAATCCTTCCAATATGCGGGAACCTGCAGCAGCCTGCACATCCTTTACAAGGATGGTGTCGTCAACTGCGATGGTTCCTTTATCTGATAATTTAATCGTATAATTGTTCATCTTACGCACCTCACTTTACAAGTCTGGGAACTTGCCAACTGTCTTCACTACGTTCGGGAGCACCTTCTAAGAGGCTTTCTCTTGAGAATTTCTGATCTCTTACATCCTCACGGAGTATATTGGTCATAGGCATTACATGTACCATCTCTTCGACATTTTCCGTATCGATTTCTTTCAGTGCCTCTTCATGGGTTTTCATCATCTTGAAGATATCCTGCATATCGCTTTCTTCTTTTTCGGAAAGTGATAACTGATTCAACTGCTGGTCGTTTGAGAATGTGGCGCGCTTTTCACTGCGTGCTTTGCCGCTGCCGGTCGTAAGTCCCCGTGCTGTAAGTGCACTGGTGCTGCCAAGCAAATGAACGTCTTCAAGCTGCTGGTTGGTAACCTCGCTGGGAGCGCCAAGCAAAAGGTCCTGTGCATTACCGTTAAGAGGGAATGCGATAACTTCCAAAATCTTTTCTTCATCTGTAAGAAGCATTACGGTACGGTCAATACCCGGTGCCATACCTGCGTGTGGCGGTGCACCATACTGGAATGCGGTGTAAAGGGCATTGAATCTGCTCTTTAATTCTGCTTCCGAATATCCGGCAATTTCAAATGCCTTCTTCATAATATCAATATCATGGTTACGGACTGCACCGGAAGCAAGTTCGATACCGTTACATACAAGGTCATACTGGTATGCCAGAACCTGTGTCGGGTCATCACCAAGGAGTGCTTCCATTCCACCCTGAGGCATGGAGAAGGGATTGTGTGTAAAGATGGTGTCCCCTGTCTCTTCATCGATTTCGTACATAGGGAAATCTACAACAAAACAGAATTCAAAGGCATCATCACGGATTAAATCAAGCTGGTCTTTTCTTGCAAGATAAGAACGGATATGTCCCGCTTTCTTTTCGGTATCACCTTTCTTATCATCACAGATAAAGAACAGTGTTTCTCCTTCTTTTACACCTGTTAACTTAATAATTTCTTCCTTTTTCGCATTGCTTAAGAACTTTGCAATAGGACCGGCAAATACGCCTTCCTTCAAAGTAATATATCCAAGACCGCCAAGTCCCACTTCAGGGGATGTTGCAAACTTTAAGGAATCTTCAAAGAATTTTTTGGATTTTCCTGCGCAGTTTGCTACAATACCTCTTACCGGTTTTCCCTTAAATGCAGGGAAATCTACGTCTGCAAAGAAGTCGGTAAGGTCACAGATAATGAGGGGGTTACGAAGGTCCGGTTTGTCGGAACCGTATTTCATCATAGCCTCCGCGTAGGTGATACGACGGAAAGGCTTCGGTGTTACTTTCTTATCAGAGAAAGTGGTAAAGGTATCATAAATCACATCTTCACACACTTCCAAAACTTCTTCCTGAGTTGCAAAAGCCATCTCAAAGTCAAGCTGGTAAAATTCACCGGGAGAACGGTCTGCTCTGGCATCCTCATCTCTAAAACAGGGCGCTACCTGGAAGTATCTGTCAAAACCGGATACCATGAGAAGCTGTTTAAACTGCTGAGGTGCCTGAGGAAGTGCATAGAACTTACCCGGGTGTTTACGGCTGGGTACCAAAAAGTCACGGGCACCTTCCGGAGAGGAAGCCGTAAGAATCGGTGTCTGCATATCAAGGAAGTTTAAGGACTCCATCTTGTTACGCATATGACGGATAATTTGGGAACGCTTCACAATGTTGTCATGGTTCTTAGGATTACGAAGATCCAGATAACGGTATTTGAGACGAAGCTCATCCTTGCTAAGGTGAGAGTTTCTCACTTCAAAGGGAAGCATATTATGGCTCTTTCCAAGTACCTGAAGGGAATCTGCCACAAGCTCTACATATCCTGTTGCAATCTTTTCATTTACGGTTTCTTCATCTCTCTTATTTACGATACCGCTCACGGAAATAACCGTTTCGCGGTTAACATTCTTTAGTAATTCCTCATTGTGGACAACCACCTGTGTCACGCCTGTGTAGTCGCGCAAATCAATAAAAATAACGCCACCATGGTCACGCACTACATCTACCCAGCCTGCAAGCTGGACAGTTTTTCCGACATGCTCATCGCGTATGTCGTTGCAGAATAGTGTTCTATACATAATAAAACCTCCTTAATAAAATATAAAATCCCGGGAATATTCATCAATATTCCCGGGACGAGTAAACGAAATTTAACCCGCGGTGCCACCCGCATTGATACTAACTAAAAGTATCCTCTTTTCCATATAAAATTATACATACATCAGAGTGTTCCCAAGCTTACTACTCATCTTAAACGCGCTTTCAGTCGGTGACGCATTCTCCCTGATAGACTTTCCACAAAAGCCGAGTCTCCGATAAAAATAATAGCAAAGCGAAAAACTTTTGTCAATAATGAGTTTATTCTATTTTCCCCTTTTTATGAGTAATTATTCTTTATTGAATTTCACTGCTACCACAAGTAGGACAATAATTACCAATTGAATATGTATTTCCACATTGCTTACATACTCTCGTTGTAACAGATGAATGCTTTTTGGACTTAGCATAAAGGGTTTTCGGAATAAAGATTATTTTATTAATCAAGTTAACTACCAAAACAGCAATCAATCCTACCGTAGGATAAAGCAAAGCAATGCCAAATTCTGAATAAGAGGAAGTATCTATCTGGATACATATAATTGCAATAAAAAGAATTTGCATAATACTAAAAGTCGAAGCTACGCGTGCAAAGCGAAATGTCTTATTTCCACGTTTTCCTACCATCATACCAATCAAAAAAATGAGTGTCATTAAAACATATAATGCCCAGAATAAAAGGAAAATTAATACCAGCAAAAAATCGATATCTAATATAAAAGTGTCGTGGCCAATGGCTTCAAGCAATTCTTGTATATTTAAAATGTGTACCCCTAATTCTCGCCATCCAAAACCTTCTCCTTCCAATTGAAGAAGCGGAACCTTAATCAGTATTGCCGGAAACACAGTAGCAAGCACTGTTAAAAATGCAAATATACTCTGCTTAGAACTCATATCATGTCCACATTTCGCACAATATTGTGCCGTCTTCTCATTTTTCGTACCACAATTCATACATTTCATACAATAATCCTCCTATGTAATTTTCTGTATCTTTATATGTCATTGTATAAATTATATAACCAAATATGTGTTTGTGCAATATTTTTGTTGAAATATGCACAAAAAAGCAATATATTCAAAATATATTGCTTTTTTGAAACTTTTCATTATTTTATTAAAAAACTACTTTTATTTTCCTCTCTTCCACACAGTTCCCGTAAGTCCCACTTCATCTTCATAGAACACCGGATTCTCTCCCTGCTTTTTCTTCTCTTCATAATGCGCCAGCACTTTAAACGCCACCTTACTAAGCAGGAATATGGCAATGATATTAACAATTGCCATAAGT
The DNA here is from genome assembly GCA_045586385.1 of Lachnospiraceae bacterium. Taxonomy (GTDB): domain Bacteria; phylum Bacillota; class Clostridia; order Lachnospirales; family Lachnospiraceae; genus Suilimivivens. Next base: position 134,928 of record JAZNAE010000005.1, on the reverse strand, counting down.
CCCATCGTAATATCAGCAATATTCCACACCAATCCGAAATCTGCCTGTGCACCTAAGAAAATCGCCACCAGGCAGGTCACACGGAAAACAAACAGCAGTACTTTGCTATTTTTAATAAACAAAATATTAGACTCCGCATAATAGTAATTACCGATTAAACTGCTGAATGCAAAAGCAAAAATAGAGACTGTAATAAAATGAATTCCCCACTCTCCCACATTATTGCTGATTGCTGCCTGCACATATGGGATACCGTCAAAGACACCGCTTTGTCCGTCGATGCCTGATACCAAAAGCATCATAGCGGTACTGGAACATATTAAAATCGTATCAATAAAGACGGAAATCACCTGTACTAGTCCCTGCTTTACCGGGTGATCTACTTCTGCCGATGCGGAAGCGTTGGGTGCACTACCCATACCTGCCTCGTTGGAAAATAATCCCCTCTTGATACCGATTACCACTGCACTTCCGGCAAATCCACCTGCCATTGCTTTAAAATCAAACGCATTTTTCAAAATCATTGCAAATATATGAGGGAGTTCTGTAATATGAAGCAGCATGGTTATCAACCCGATCAAAATATAAGCAATTGCCATTACCGGTACGATGACGGAGGAAATAAAACCAATTCTATGGGTACCTCCCCAAATAATATATCCTGCGGCAACTGCCAAAATAATGCCAATCGCCAGCGGCCAGATTGTATTAGAATAGTCTTCTATATAATAGGCCAAGGCAGATGACATATTGTAGGCTTGTAATCCGTTAAATCCATAAGCAAAACAGATAATCAGCAAAATGGAAAACAAGATTCCCATCCACCGTTTCCCAAGAGCACGCTCCATATAGTAGGAAGGGCCTCCTCTAAATTGTCCGTCTACTCTTATCTTATAAATCTGTGCCAGGGTACTTTCCACAAATGCAGAGGCGCCACCTATCAGTGCCATAACCCACATCCAAAAAACAGCACCGGGACCGCCTGCCACGATAGCTGTTGCAATTCCTGCAATATTTCCGGTTCCCACTCTGGATGCGGTAGATATCATAAGCGCCTGAAAAGAAGAAACTTTCTTTTCGCCGTCCGCTCCTTCTTCCGTCTTCTCCAACATAGATTGAATACCGTCTTTTAACAACCGGAACTGCACACCTTTGGTTTTAATGGTAAAATAAACACCTACACCGATTAACAAAATAATCAATATGTAGGTGTACATGATGTCATTCATTTTAGTCAATATATCATTCATGCATTTAAATCCTCTACCTCAAAAACCACTTCTTATGCATAATTCTCTCTACTGTCTTTAAATTCAAATCGGAATGTTCCACTTCCCTCGAAAAACGGTATACAAGCTCAGTCATCTCTTCTAAGTCCAAAGTCTTTTCATTTTTCAGCCATCTTGCCATCCAAAGTTCCCATATCATAAAGACACAATACACGGAAAGTTGTGCCTTTGCATAGATTTCCCCGTCATAAACAGCTCCCGGAAAATAGGTAAATAAAAAGTAGACAAGAAGCTGTTCCAAACGAATTGTCACATCTTCCTTTTCCTGTAAATATGCTTCAAACTCTCCCTGTAATTTTCTGTATTTTTCTTCATCTTTATACAATAAATTTTCTGTTTCTAAAAGCAATATGCCCCAATCTTCTTTCAGGAGTTCCAATTGGTACAAGTGGCGGAACATGGCATGTGCAAATAGCATGTTCCCCTGCCTGGCACTTGCCCGTTCTATATATGTTTTCACAAAATCCAATGCTTTATTCGATTTATATTTATCCATCACCTGCATGCAGTCAAAAAGTTCCTGTCTATTCATTCTGCCCTGCATATCATGCGCCATACCTAATACAAGCAGTACTCTTTCACTAATAGAAAGACTGCGGTTTTGAAAAATGGAAAGCATCTCTTTTCTGGCATCTTCTAAAATAGAAAACAGAAAAGGGTCAAAATCTTCAAACTCTTCTTCCCCGGCTCTTTCATAACTGATAAACGTTACCGGCTCCTTCCGGCTCATCAGAATTCTTGCTACTTCCGGACAGGATATCGATAAAGTAATCTCTCTGACACCTTCAAACTCTTCCGTATGGCGGGGATATTCCCTACACGTCTTACAAAACCCGTCTTCTCCCTGACTTAAATATAAATCACAGAGATTATTTTCATTTAAAAAGGCACAGCGTTTGTCTTCATCCTGACGGAAGGTTCCTTGAAGCCAATTCACAGAACGGAACATTCTTTTTCTGAATGTTCCGTTTACTTTCGTATATTTTTTTAAGGAATCTTTGTCTATCACAATCTGCCAGCCTGCGCAGCAGGTGTCCTCGCATTTATCCGCAATACACCTAAATTCTTTATAGTAATCCGTGATGGTATAAAGCATAATTTTTCCTCCGCCAAAAGCCGCAGCAGATGCTGCGGCTCTTTATTACTGATTAATTCTAAGTAGCACTTCAACCGGTGCTGCAAAATCTGTCAGTTTCCACTTATCATTATCTTTTACTACGATGTACTGGCATTCCTGTGTAAGTAACTGCAACGGCTCTCCTGCCATCTGCACATAATAGGTTTCCCTGGTCGTCACGATGCACTCATCATCGCCATAGTAACTTACACTTACGATTTCATAGGAATCCAGTGTTTCCGTAATGTCTCTTGTTACATATTTCTCCTGGGACTTATAAATATTGCTGTCTTCCAACAGATAATCGGAAATATAGGAGAAATCTGAATAGGTCATGGCATCGTCAAAGCCTTCCATATAGGCCTCTACCACGGCTTCCGGTCCGTCCTCGTAGAATGCAGGGCCATCTACACTGAGCAAAATATTCGGCACATAAGTAAATTCATCATTTCCGCCGTATTCCTCTGAATGATAACCTACCAGAATATCTGTTTCATCCATAAATTCACCGGACTCATCGTCCACATATTCAATCAGATACAGTTCTTTTTCTGCTTTATAAATTTCTTCGTAAATCTCCTCCATAGAAGCAATATCCATGGTATTATAATACTCTCCACCGGTCTGTGAAGTAATTTCTTCAATCGCATAATCATCCACGTAACCGATACCGATTACAAAAATCGGAACATGATATCTCTGTGCCACCTCAATGACTTCACTGTAAGTACAATTGCTATAATTGTCATAACCGTCGGTAAATGCAATGACACATTTTGCACCGGGCTGTGATGCCACTCTGATGACAGAAGTATATAATGCATCATATAAACTTGTCATATCATCTGTCTCAAGATTATTAATGTCATTTATTAAGGTAGCTGCATCAGCACAGAATTCTTCCTCAATCTTAACACCGGAACTGAAAGAAGTAAGTTCTACCATATCGCCGGCATCAAACTGTACGCTGTTAACAAAGTTGGACATAACTTCTTTTGCTTCTTCTATGTAACTGCCATCCATACTGCCGCTTACATCTGCAACAACATTGATATTTAAAGATTCTGACTCATCAAGCTGTGCTACTTTGGATACTTCCTGTTTAATATAATCTCCGTTCACATCTTTTTTCTTGATAAAAAACATAATCGGATCGAGGTTTTCCGGTACTTCTCCGGTATTTTGATCCTCTACTCTTGTATACACCTTTATATTGGGAAATTCTGAAACATCAATCTGCTGCACCATAACTTCTAACGGATTTTCCGGCTCTATGTAGGGATAAACAATCTCATCCATTTCTTCAAAAGCAGTCTTTAATCCCTCATAATCTTCCTCTGCAAACAGTTCATCTATTTTTGTAAGCTGCTCATAATAAGCATCCTTTTCGCTTCCGTCTGCAATGGACATATCCACGTAATAATACTCCTCATATATATTATATGCACAGTTCATGTTTTCTACAGAAAGTTCTTCCAACATGGTTTCTGCCTGCTCTGCATAATTCTTGGCTTCTTCAATATCTCCGTCTGTAATTGCTGTTTCGAAGTTACTCAGATAGGTGTCAAAGGCAGAAAAATCTTCTATGAAGCCAAATGAATCCTTTGCCTCAGTCGCTTTTGTAAGCTCCTCTTTATAACCATCCAATTCTTCTCTGTCATCTGCCGCATCCTCTGCAAGATCTTCCAAATCTTCAATAAATTCTTTCTTATCTGAGATTGCAAATAATCCTAATTCTGCCCATTCCTCAACAATCTCATCTTTTTCTTCATTATATTTGGAAAGTTCATAGGTTCCTATTGTTGCTGTAAGTTCATCCTTTTGTTTGTTTAAGGTGTTGTTCATAAAAAAGAGGACACCTACGCCTACAGCAGCCGCCATAAATACCAGAACAACCAGTATGACTGCAACAACCAATCCTGTATGCTTTTTCGGCTTATCTGCCTTTACCTCCTGCACCTGCGGCATCACCGGCTGTGTCTGTGACGTAACAGTCTGCACCTGTGGTGTGACTGTTTGCTCCTGAATCACTTCATTTGTTTCTCTGTTGCACTTCGTTCCGCAGCTTGTGCAGAATAATGCGTCATCTGCTAATTTTGCTCCACAATTTGTACAAAACATCTTTCCACCTCATTTGTAATTCTTTCTTTTTGTATTTTGACTTATTGTCTGTGTATATTACTTACAAAACCAAATCCATATGCGATCCCGTACGCATCGGCCTGTGCCCACAATGTTTTCAGGTTCCCCTCCATTGCTTCTCTCCTCATCTCCGGCACGGTATGGAAACCGTGCTCTACAATGATTCCCGGTTTATTTACACTTGCCGCACCTTTCAGTACACCGTAATATTCACCGCCGCTGCTAGCGGTACGCCTATAGACTGTTCCGGCTGCATCCGTCTGATCATTTGCTGCTTTTGTCCACTCACCGACAGCGTTTTTATCTACTGTGGCAAAATCTTTTACTGTTGAAATTCCCAATTGATAATTGGCAGCTGCAAGATTCACTCCTATACCGTTTGCAACTCTGACGATCGTATCGGATGAACAGGCAAGTCCATTAGCCAGCACAATAGGTTTGTTGATAGATATGGGCTGCATACAGGTCGGGTATCCGTTTGCATTTTCTTCATTTGCATTTGTGTGAACAGATAAAAATAAATCTGCATCCCGTTCCGCTGTATAGGTGCCACGCAAGCTGATGTGACCGCTGTCAAGATTACCGTCTGTATAACCGCCAAGGGTAATACTTCCGCCGTTTCTGGTCATGTAAGAGTCTATTCCGTAACTATCTTTCAAAATACGTTTTAACTCCTTGGCAACCTCTATGGTAAAATCACCTTCTGCATATCCGTAGGTCTGCTCTCCCGTCACTTTATTTCTTCCTGCAAAATGTCCCGGGTCAATACAAATCATAATATTACTTGCCAGGATTACTTTTCCTTCCTGTGATGCATATGTCTGACTGTCGGAAAGTGCCACGTCCACGCGGTATTCATATTGCTGTGGCGAACCTTCTGCAAGTTTGTCCGAAAAAACATTTTTATCTCCCGTTGCGTTTTTATCAGATGCTATCGTTCCGACATTTTCCCATCCGGCTCCTGTCAAAACATTTCTTCTCATTATAAGATAGGTCTCAACTGCCGTGTCATAATGATCTGTAAAGCTGATTTGAATTTCCTTAGAAGATATCCTTGCACTTTCTATCTCATTTACGGTAACCGTTGTTGTCTGTGCGTCTCCCTGTGCGTCTGCTTCCGGCACCTTTGTCGGCTCCGTTTCCGGTTCTTCTTCCGGTTCTGTTTTTTCTGCCGGCTTTGGCGTCTCTTCCTCTATCAGCTCTGCCGTCGGCTCCGGTGTTTCTTCCTCTGCCGGTTTTCTCGTCGGCTTTGGTACTTCCTCCACAGTAGGCTCAGATGTCGGCTCAGGCATTTCTTCTGCCTTCGGTTCTTCTATCCGATTGGGTGTTTCTTCCTGCACTTCTTCTACCGAAATCTGTTCCATCTTTATATCGGATAACAGCACTTCTTCCTCTACGCTTTCATTCTGCATAAAAATAAGTAATATCGCCAAAAAAGCAACGGCTAATATTACGCATAAAAGGATTACAGCTATGTTTTTATTTCTTTTCATCAGGTCATACCTCTGTTTTTGTCGTTTTTATGTCAATAAAATAATTTTAACACATCCGGTCACCCTTGTCACCCCACGCAAAATGATATAAAATCATTTTAATTATCCAATATATATGAAAAGGAAGTATGTTATGAAAATGTTATGGAAACTAACCAAAGAAGCCACCCGCTATAAGGGATTCTACATTCTTGCCATTTTATCCACCCTGCTCTTAACAGGAGTCAATTTAGCTGCACCGAAGGTGCTTTCCCAAATGACCGGAATTGTAAATGCCGGCATGGATGAAAGTGCATTACATACGATCAAAAATCTGGCAGCATTTCTTTTGTTATTATATCTGCTTCGTGTGCTATTCCGCTTTTTGAGTAACTATTTGGCACATAAAGCGGCATGGTATCTGGTTGGTGACCTCCGTGACCGCATGTATCAAAAATTACAAAGTCTTGATCTTGGTTTTTTTCACGATAAACAGACAGGCGATCTGATGAGCCGCGTTGTCAATGACACCAGGGATTTTGAACTTTTATATGCCCACATGATTCCTGATATGATTACAAACATCATGACTTTTTTAGGTGTTTTAATTATATTGCTCGGCATCAATCCTACACTGGCACTCATTACCTGTTCTCCCATTCCCCTTATTCTCATTTCCGGTGTGATCTTCTCCAAAAAAGTCAGACCATATTTTAAAGCTTCCCAAAAATGTATGGGGGAACTGAATGCCAAACTGCAGGATAATTTATCCGGTCTTCATGAAATACAGTCCTTTGGACAAGAGTCTGATGAGGCGGACCTTATCAGCAAAAGCAACTTTACGCAGGTCCGTGCGATGCTCCGTGCCTTAAAAGCCAGTGCTATTTTTCACCCAAGTGTGGAATTTGTATCTTCCGTCGGCACGGTTTTAGTAGTCGGCGTAGGCGGTTACCTTGCTTATGCCGGACAGCTTTCGGTAGCGGATATTGTCGCCTTTATGCTGTATTTATCTCTCTTTTATGCACCCATCTCCGGTCTTGCCACGTGGCTTGAAAACCTCCAGCAGTCACTTGCCGGTGCTGAGCGTGTGGCACTGATCTTGGAAACACCTTCTGCCATCGAAAATACAAAAGAGGCAAAACCGCTTTCCGGCGTATCCGGCGAAATAACATTTGAACATGTATCTTTTCACTATAGCAACAAAGTACCGGTTCTCCGGGATATTTCCTTTACCTGTAAACCCGGCATGATGGTGGCTCTTGTGGGCCCCACCGGCGTAGGGAAAACAACCATTACCCAACTTATCTCCCGTTTTTATGACCCGGTAGAAGGAAGAATTCTTGTTGACGGACACGATTTAAAGGATATTACTTTGGAGAGCCTTCGTCAGAATATCTCTCCCGTGCTTCAGGATACCTTTTTGTTTAACGGCACAATTGCCGAAAACATCGGCTACGCCAAACCCGATGCCACCATGGATGAGATAATGGATGCCGCAAAAGCCGCCAATATTCATGAAGATATTTTACATATGCCTGATGGTTATGAAACACAGGTTGGCGAACGTGGTCTTCGTTTATCCGGAGGTCAGAAACAGCGTATTTCCATTGCCAGGGCAATCCTTCGGAAATCCCCTATTATTATTTTGGATGAAGCTACAGCATCCGTGGATGTAGAAACGGAAAAAGAAATCCAGCAGGCAATCAACCATATGGCAGGAACCCGTACAATTATTGCCATTGCTCACAGATTGTCTACAATAAAGAATGCCGATATGATTTTAGTTATTCATGAAGGAAAAATAAAAGAGCAAGGCACTCACGAGGAGCTCCTTGCCCTTGATGGTCTCTATGCACATATGCAGAAAGCACAACAGTTGTAACCCATTATATTAAAATTGCAGTTTATCAGAAGGCAGATGAATCCGAAGCATTTTTTCTAATTCTTCTGCCATAACCGGCTTGGAAAGATAATCCGAAAATCCTTCTTTGATATACATCTCTGCCATGCCCACTATCGCATTGGCGGTAAGTACAATCATTTTCGTAGACTGATTGAGCCCTTCCTCTTTTCGTATGATATGCAAGACATCTATTCCGTTAAGTTCCGGCATCATATGATCCATCAAAATCAAATCAAACTTCTTATCTTTACATATTTCCAAACATTCCATGCCACCATGTGCCATCGTTAATTTTATTGCTGTCCGTTTCAAAAGTGACTTAAGCACTAACAGGTTCATCTCATTGTCATCAACAATCAAAACTTCTGCCGTAGGTGCATACAATTTAGGCTTATACTCTTTCTTCACATGCCCGTCTCTACGGTTTGCTTCTTGTATGGTTCCCATTACGGTTTTATCCACGATTATTTGGGGAATAATTACAGTGAAACAGGAACCTTTTCCATACTCACTGCTTACCTCTATTGTTCCGTGCATAAGTTCCACAAGTTGTCTTGTAATATTTAATCCAAGTCCCGTTCCTTCTATGTAATGATTCTTATTTTCTTCCAATCGCTTAAAGCTATCAAACAGTTTGCTGATATCCTCCTGTTTGATTCCCACGCCGGTATCCTCTATAGACATCCGCAAAGCAAATGTATCCTGTCCGTAAACACCTTTTACACTAAACGTAATACTTCCCCGTTTCGTATATTTTACAGCATTGGATAACAAATTATTTAAGATTTGCCGGATTCTGATTTCATCTCCCTTTAAAACAGAGGGTAATGCTTTGTCTATATTGGTCACAATATCCAGTTTCTTATTTTCTGCTCTGACCCGCATTCCACGGATGACATCCGACAGCATACTTTGCAACTGATAGTCACTTTCCACAATATCCATTTTTCCTGCTTCTATTTTGGAAAAGTCCAAAACATCATTAACAAGTCCCAGCAATAGCCTGCTGGCATTTTGTACGTTCTTGGCATATTCCTCTATCGAAACATCCTGGCTTTCACGCAAAATCATCTCGTTCATTCCGATAATAGTATTAATCGGAGTACGGATTTCATGTGACATATTGGCCAAAAATCTGGCCTTGGCTGCTCCCGCCGCGACTGCCATTTGTCGGTTCTGTTCTACTGCCAGCATATCTCTTGCTGTCTTAATAGCCGCCATAAAAAGTAAAACAATCAGGCCGAAACTAAGAACAACACCTCCATATATCGGTACCTCCGGTACAAAAGTAACGTAAGTTTCCCATACAGAAGCAATAAGCATTGCTATCAAACCAAATAGGATTTCTCCATATTCACGGATTCTTCCCATTATAAAATCTAAAACAATTGTAACTGAAAAACATACTACCATTATAATAATCAGTGCATATGCTACAACTGTAGAATCTGACAAACTTACAACATTAAACACCTGTAATAGTGCCGATGCAATGTAATTTACAGCCACACAAATCGCGAGAAAACTGTGAATCTTTCTGTATCGCCCTTCTTGGACTCTGTTCACATAAACAACAAAGGGAAAGGGAATCAGTATGGTAAGTAAAAATCCCACATGCTCTGCAACCGATGAATTCGGCAGGAAAAATTGCCGGACCCTTGATTCTGCTATCATCGCCATGGAAAGTTGCATAATACCCAAACCTAAATAAGTAATATCAACATGCTTCTTATATACCCAGCGTAATATGAGTCCGATAAATACCGTGATGGAGCTTAAAATCAGCATATAGAAAGACACCACAAGTACAAGTAAACACTCCCGTATAAATGTGGTAATAATATCATATTTTTCTCCCACATATACTTCATTTAGAAAACCTGTATACTCATTGTAACTAATCAGTTCAATCGCAAGAATCTCACCCGCATCTTCCTCTGTTATCTCAAAAAAAACATATGCACTGGCACTGCTATTTCCAAACAAACGGGAACCTTCCGTAGTATATTTCTTTCGAAGTTCATCCCCCACAAAGACATACATCTCCTGTTGCGATGCCCGCATACAAAACCATGTATTCTCTTGGTTCTCCGGTAAGGAAGTCTCTAACCGGACTGTCTCCCCGCGCTCTGCCTTCGTCGTACCGGGAAGCGCTACTGTAAATCTTGTACCATCCGCGTATACACGTTCCCAACCACCTTCATACAAAGTAACTTTTCCGCTACCTGTAGGATTTTCTTTGGACAAAAACACTTCACCCAAGCAGAAAAATACTACAACCGACAAAAATGCAATCACAAATAATATTTTTAAAATTTCCCTTAATTGTTGACCCCTTTTTTCCACACTTCATCCCTCCAAGGATTAGCACAAAACAGCCTTATACATACGCACAAGACTGTTTCATTTAAGTTTATTACTCTATACTGTTTTTGCCTCTTTAGCTGTTTTTCTGTTATCAACCATTTGCAGAATTGCCATAACAGCTACCAGACCAAGTCCGATACCGTCTGTAAGAAGTCCCGGATAAATCAATAATAATCCGCCAAAGAGACTCATTAATCTCTCATACCACTTCATGTGGCATAAAAACCAGCCTTCCAAGGACGCCGATACAGCGAAGATACCGACTAAGGATGTAATACAAATCTGAACAATTTCTACTGCTGTCGTATCAATAAACAACATAGCCGGATTTAAAGCAAATACATACGGTACGATAAAAGCACCTACTGCAAGTTTTGTTGCTGTCACTGCTGTTTTCATGGGATTTGCCTGGGCAATCGCCGCACCTGCATAAGCCGCCAATGCTACCGGGGGGGTAAGGTCAGCCACAATACCGAAGTAAAATACAAAGAAATGTGCTGCCAAAGTAGGTACACCCATACGGATCAGAATCGGTGCACAGGTTGCCGCCATAATACAGTAGTTTGCTGTGGTAGGCACACCCATACCAAGTACGATACAACAAACCATGGTAAGTACAAGTGCTATGATTACCTGATTTCCGGCAAGTGTTACAATACCGTTAATCATCATATTTGCAAGACCTGTCATAGTAATGGTTCCTGCAATCATACCTGCAACACCGCAGGCTGCTGCTACGGTAATCATTCCCTGTCCGCCGGCTGCCAAAGCTTCCCAAATACGTTTTAATGTTATACGGTTATTTTTGTTAAATAAACTTACAATAATAACTGCAATAATGGCAATCGCTGCCGCATACTGGATGGAACGCTGACTGGTACCAACCAGATATACCAATATAATAAGAGGTAACAACAAATACGTCTGTTTAATTAAAGGTTTAATTCTGGGCAATTCTTCTTTGGTAAGACCACGAAGGCCTTCTTTTTTTGCCTCTAAATGAACCGTAATAAATACACCTGCAAAGTAAAGTACTGCAGGCAAAATCGCACGCACTACAATATTACTGTAAGGAACACCAACATAATCTGCCATGAGGAATGCTGCCGCTCCCATGATAGGGGGCATAATCTGTCCGCCTGTAGATGCAGAAGCTTCTGCCGCAGCTGCAAATTCAGGTTTATATCCTGTCCTTTTCATGAGCGGAATGGTAACGGAACCGGAACCAACAGTATTTGCTACAGAGGAACCTGAAACCATACCTTCCATGGCACTTGCCACAACCGCTACTTTTGCAGGGCCACCGGAAAATCCACCTACAAATGCATTGGAAATATTAATAAAGAAGTCTGCAATTCCCGTACGCTCTAAGAACGCACCGAAAATAATAAACACTACAATAAATTTGGAACAAACATTAATCGGTGTGGACAAAATACCTTCCTTACTGTAGAACAGATAACGGACGGTATAATTCAACTTACCACTTAGTGTAGGATTGGATAATCCAAACAACAAAGCATATAACATCAGGCATCCCGCCACTACAAGAATTGGTATACCTACACTTCTTCGGCATACTTCTGCCAGGGAAAGAATACCCACAATACCAATTAAAATCTGATACCACTCAAAATTACTGCCCTGCTGAATGATGGTCATGGAATTTATTGTATAGTATAAGAATGCACCTGTACCGCAAATCATCAATACAACATCATACCAAGGCATATAATTAACCTTCTGCTGTCCCTTTTTAGCGGGGAACACTATGTATCCGATAAAAATAATAAAAGCAACAAAGGATGTTAATCGAATCTCTTCAAGCCAACTCGTAAATAATGTTACATAAATACAAAAAAGTGAAAAAAGTGCCAAAATTGTTGTTACTGCAATCTTAGCCTTTCCTTCCCATATTCGCGTATTGGATTCTCTGTCAAATTTCTTCATTACTGCATCAAGATCCATAGGCTCCTGTGTTTCTGCAGTCTTCTTTTTCCCAAATACTCCCATTGATACCTCCTGAAAATTTTATTACTTATGAGTAAAAAGGCTACGGCGAAAATTCGTCGCAGCCCCAATATTCGTTAATAACTATTCTTACTTAGTTTCAACATTTACTCCCTTTTCAGCAAAGTATTTTGCTGCTCCGGCGTGGAAAGGAACTGTCATACCGCTTGTTGCATTTTCGATACTTAATTCTGTACCCTTTGCATTTTCTGCAGTAATTGCTTCGATATTATCAAAGATAGCTGCTGTTAAGTTGTAAACAGCTTCTTCTGTTGCATTTGCACTTACAATCAATGTAGCCTTAACGGTTACGGTCTGTACATCTTCTGTCTGACCTTCATAGGTACCTGCAGGAATATTATGTACTGTGTAGAAAGGACAAGATGCCATTAAGTTTTCTGCCACTTCACCATCAATAGGAACTAAATATGCATCGTTTGTTGTACATAATTCAGTAATTGCGGGTGTGGGAGGTCCTGCTACGATAAATGCTGCATCAATCTTACCATCCTTCAATGCATCAGCACTGTCTGCGAAAGACTGATACTGTGCGTTGATGTCCTCTTCTGTAAGACCTGCTGCATTTAAAACGTCAACTGCGTTAAAGTAAACACCTGAACCGGGAGCACCGATAGATACGGACTTACCTGCAAGATCAGCTACGCTCTTAATTTCGGGATCCATAGTAACAAGCTGAACTGCTTCTGCATAAAGACCTGCTACTGTACGGAAGGAATCAACTGCACCTTCAGTTTCAAAGGAACGTGTTCCTGCCCAAGCATATGCCATAACGTCAGACTGAACAGTACCTAACTGATAGTCACCTGCTGCGATACCCTGGATGTTTGCTTTGGAACCGTCTGTGGATACAACTGTTACATCAATACCTGCTTTATTCTTAATGTACTGGCCGAGAACACCGCCGTAACCATAATATGTACCTGCTGTTCCGCCTGTACCCATTGTCATTTTAGCTGCTCCTGCGCTACTACAAGCTACTAATGTGAAAGTCATAGCTACTGTGAGCATAAGTGTAATAATTTTCTTCATAATATTTTCCTCCTAATTTATTCTCAACAAAACATACCTTTATTACTATACAATTTCTTTCATGATTTTTCAAGGAAAATGTCTTAATTTTGTTATTTTTCGTTAAGATATTCTTTTACCAGTTTAAATACCGTACCTGATAACAAGAACACACCAATCAGGTTGGGAATTACCATCAGTCCGTTACAGGTATCCGAAATACTCCAAACAAGTCCCAAATCTATAGTAGCTCCTACGATTGCCACCAGGGAATATACTACCATAAACGGCTTTACTACTTTGGATGAGAATAAAAACTCAATGCAACGTGCTCCGTATAATCCCCATCCGATAATTGTTGAAAACGCAAAGCAACACATCGCTACTGCTGTAAAAATAGATACCCAGTTACCATATGTCGATGTAAAACCAAGAATTGTAAGCTCTGCACCTGCCGCCTCACCATAGGTAATCGGCACACCGCTACAAAGAACAACCAATGCTGTCAGTGTACAAATGATGATGGTATCCGCAAACACTTCGAATATTCCAAAGAATCCCTGTTGCACCGGTTTTGCGGTATCTGCACACGCATGTGCAATAGAACCGGTACCAAGACCTGCTTCGTTTGAAAAAATACCTCTTGATACACCTTTTGTCATGCTTGTAAAGAAACTTCCTACCACACCGCCTGTGATTGCTGCAGGATTAAATGCTCCGTAAACAATTGAATACAACACTTCAGGAATCCGCTGAATGTTAAGTATTACAACACCTACTGCCAATACAATATATAAAATAGCCATGAAGGGAACCAGTTTTTCTGACACTCTGCCGATTCTTTTGATACCGCCAAGCAACACACTGGCAACCAAGAGCATAATAATGATACCAATTATCCAATTGCTTGTGGTTATATTTTCCTGTGAAACAATATTGTAGTTCAAAAGTGCTGAATTAATCGCTGCCGTGATCGTATTTACCTGTGTTGCATTACCGGTTCCGAATACGGTAAATACGCCGAATACGGCAAATAATCCCGCAAGCCAGTGCCATTTTTTCCCAAGCCCGTTTTTGATATAGTACATAGGCCCGCCGATCAATTCCCCCTGCTCATTTCGTTCTCTGTAATGAACTGCGAGAATCACTTCCGAAAACTTGGTACACATACCAAGAAAAGCAGAAATCCACATCCAAAAAACAGCCCCCGGTCCGCCGATTGCAATAGCACCTGCCACACCGGCAATATTTCCTGTCCCTACCGTGGCGGAAAGTGCTGTACACACTGCCTGAAACGGCGTCATGGCTCCTTTTGTTGCTTCTTTTTTCTCAAAAACCTTTCCAATGGTCTGCTTCATTGCCATTGGGAACTTGCGTATCTGGATAAATTTCATCCGGATACTAAGATATAATCCGACACCAATAATACAAATGATTGCCGGAATCCCCCATATAAAATTATTTACCGCAGTATTAACTGACTCTATCATTTGTAGCATATAATAACCTCCCGTTTTTGCACAACAATATCAATCATAACACATAAAAGCTATGATTGACAAGAAATGTATTTCTCCACAAAAAAACAGACATGAATGTGCATCATGTCTGTTTCGAATAATTATCAATTAGTCTTCGTAAGCTTTCATGGGAACGATAGTTCCATCTTCATTGTACTTCAGTTCTCTGAATTTTACACAGCGGAGATGATTTACACCGTTTGACATGGAACTGTCATGGTAGAACAAATACCATTTCCCCTTAAATTCAATAATGGAATGATGTGTTGTCCAGCCGATTACGGGATCAAGAATCTTTCCTTTAAATGTGAAAGGTCCTTTCGGTGAATCACCTACTGCATATACAAGCGTATGAGTGCTGCCTGTTGAATAGGATAAGTAATATTTTCCGTTATATTTGTGCATCCAAGGGCCTTCAAAATATCTCTTGTCCTCTTCGCCTGCTGTAATCGTTCTTCCGTCTTCGTCTACAATCAAGATTTCCTGAGGAATTTCTTTGATGGATAACATATCATCGCTAAGCTCTGCAACTCTGGGTCCGAGTGCCGGTCCGGCGGGGTCGGGATCTGCCGCATCTGACTTAAAGCTGTTGTTCTGCCATTTTTCAAGCTGACCGCCCCAAAGTCCTCCAAAGTAAATGTATGCCTTACCGTCATCATCTACAAGTACCGCAGGGTCAATACTGAAAGTTCCTAAAATATGACTTTCCTGGGGAGTGAAAGGACCTTCGGGTCTCTTACTTGTAGCAACACCGATTCTGAAAATACCATCTTTATCTCTTGCAGGGAAATATAAATAATATGTATCATTCTTATATGCTGCATCCGGTGCCCACATCTGACCGCTTACCCAGGGAACATCCTTCATGTGAAGTGCTTCACCATGATCTACGCAGGGAGCATCCACATCATCCATAGATAAAATGTGGTAATCTTCCATCTTATACTGGTCACCGTTATCATTATCTTCACCGTCATGCGCTAAGTCATGAGAGGGATAGATATAAATTTTGTCTTCAAATACATGCGCTGAAGGATCAGCTGTATAAATATGTGTTACCAAAGGTTCATTTTGTTTTGCCATAAAGCACCTCACATTATCTTTTAATTATTCCTCTACTATTTTAGCAAAAAATGGATTTATGTCAACATAATATTTGCTATTTTCATGTCTACTCTTGCGATTTTAATATCTGATTAGTTGGAAGTACCCACTCTCCCAATATTTCTCCGCTCCACTTTTGCAAATCATCTAAAGTGAGAATGACGCCGCCGTATCCGTAAATTCCGTGACCTGCCGCCAGCTCCTCTGTGTAATTTTCTAATAAATATACATCCTGCAGCCTAAGTGGTCCCGTATGATATTGACAGACCATAGGCAACACACCGGTATCATTTTCTACTATTTCCACGCCGTCTTCCTTCACTCGGAAAGTCACCCATGCCATGGCTTCCAACATACACAGTGCCTCTTTCTGGGTTGATACGTAATTTCCAAGCGAATAATAGCATAATGCCCGGTTTCCGTTGTCACTCCTGACCCACTCTACAGGTTGTACCACATGCGGATGTGTTCCGATAATTAAATCTGCTCCTGCCTGTGTCATTTGCTTTGCAAAGGTCTGTTGATAAGTGGACGGTACTGTTTCATATTCTGTTCCCCAATGAGGACATATGATTACCACATCCGCCATCCTCTCTGCTTCCTCGATATCTGCAAGCACTTGCGGATGCAGTGTTGTAAAGTCAATTAAACCCGTATTTTCATCCCAATTACAGAGCATGTCCAAATGTCCCTGTATAGGGGCCGGCAAGGTCCCCAGATTTGGACCGTAGGTATAATTTAAAATGGCAAAACGGATTCCTTCTATCGTCAAAACCGGAATCTCATGATTCTCCTTTTCTTTATAAATCCCTGTCATCAATACTTCCGGGTGCGTTTCCCAAAAAGAAACACAATGATTGATTCCCGCAAGCTGCATATCCGCAGAGTGATTAGAAGCATGCAAAACCACATTGAAACCTGCTTCTGCTATGGCATCCCCCACTTCCGTCGGTGAATTAAAATGAGGATATCCCGAGAAGCCCAGATGGTTTCCTCCCAGGATTGTTTCCTGATTAATTATTTTGATATCAGCAACATTCAGATAATCTGAGATACTGTCAAACAAAAAAGAAAAGTCATAAGTACCTTCGTCTGTTCTTCCGGTATATACAATCCCCATATGCATCAGATTGTCGCCTACTGCCATCAGTGTAATATCGTATTCCTCAAACGCCGGTTCCGGGGTTTTTTCAGGGCTTGGAACGGGGGTGGAAATTGGTGTAGATGCAGGCATCGGCGTGGATATGGGAATATCTGCTTCCTTTATGATAAGTTCATCACTTTGATTACTTGATACATCCAAAACCATTCCACAGCCGGAGAGCAGAACAATCATACTTATCATGCATATTATGCCGGGTATTGTTCTCTTTTGCATCTGATGCCCTCCCTTTTCGTCTTGTAATGTTATTTCGTATTCAAATGATCAAGTATAATCTGTTCTTCGCAAAAATAATATTTTACGCCCTTAATATCCTGATAATCTTCATGTCCTTTCCCGATAAGTGCAACAATATCACCTTTTTTTGCTGTGTCAATCAGATGCTCTATCGCTTCCTTCCGGTCTAAAATAATTTCATATTTTCCATTGTATTCATCCAGTCCGCATATAATATCATTGTTGATATTCTCCACCTCTTCAAAACGTGGATTGTCCGTGGTAAGAATTGTCAAATCAGCATACTTTCCTGCTATTTTTCCCATATCATACCGGCGCTGCTTAGGCTTATTACCGCCGCCGCCAAAAAGACAGATTAAGCGTTTCGGTTCATAGGACTTGAGCATATGGAGCAAGCTCTCCATACTCAATTCATTATGTGCATAATCAATAATAAAGGTGGCAAAATGTGCTGTCTCACGGATCAACTGGGTACGCCCCTTGACAGATACGTGCTTAAGTGCCTCTTTTATACTTTCTTTTTCTATTCCGCATAAGTAGGCGATTGCCACTGCCACAAGTGCATTCTCGGCATTGAAAATACCCGGCATGGATACCGTGATTTTCTCCTGCATTTTTCCTTCTGTTTCAAAGACAATGCCCAATATATCATCTTCCCAAAGATTCTTAACCTCGCACGCCTTTATATCTGCATCTTTGACGCAGGATACCGTAAACGGCTGCTTCATAATTGCCAGAAATTCCTGACTAAACTCATTATCCAGATTGATAACAGGCTGTTTCGTCTGCTTAAACAACATTTTTTTGCATTCTTTGTATTCTTCAAAGTCTGCATGTTCTCCCTCACTGATATGGTCCACGGATAAATTTAAAAAAACACCAAAATCAAAAGTAATGCCTGCGGTACGCTTCTGCTTTAATCCCTGTGAGGACACTTCCATGACCACATGGCTACATCCACGCTCTTTCATCTGTGCAAAAAGGGAATGAAGTTCGTAGGATTCCGGTGTTGTATTTCTGGTGGGAAGTTTCTCTTCTCCGATATAAGCACCTAATGTACCAATCATCCCCACCTTGCATCCTGCATGCTCAAAAATTTTCTTTATCATATGTGCCGTGGTTGTTTTTCCCTTTGTTCCGGTTAATCCGATAATGGTCATATCCTCAGCGGGATTGCCAAACCATTGTGCTGACACATAGGCAAGTGTTTCTCTTGTATCTTTTACTTTTAAAACCGTCACATCCATGTCTTCGCAGCCGGCATCCTCCTCCAAAAGGATGGCTGCTGCACCTGCTTCTACGGCTTTCCCTATGTACTTATGTCCGTCAGACAAAAAGCCTTTTAAGCATACAAACAAAGACCCTTTTTCTACCTTTCTGGAATCATATACCACACCTGTGATTTCCTGTTCCATATTTCCTTTTATTAATTCATATGTCACTTGCGACATGAGTTCATTCAACTTCATATTCGTATTCTCCTTGGTATACTACATAAGAGGGTCCCGTCATGTGTATCACATCTTCTTCATCCCACTCTACATACAAAACACCGCCGGGCTGTTCCACCTCTACAATTCTGTCACATTCGCCCAAAATATTGGCAAAAACAACGGCACTGCAACAGCCTGTACCGCATCCCAATGTTTCACCGGTTCCTCGCTCCCATTCTCTGATTTTAATATGGGTTCTGTCCACTACCTGCGCATAGGTTACATTGGTTCTTCTGGGAAACAGTTCGTGATATTCCGTGGCCGGTCCGTAAGTATGTACATCAAAGTTTTTTACATCATCCACAAAAATAACCGTATGGGGATTGCCCCATGACAGAGAAGATGCGTAAAATTCTTTTCCAAGCACTTCCATCTTTTGATTTAGGAAAATATCCCGGTCTGTTGATACGGGAACCTTCGCGGCTTCTAAAATAGGCTTGCCGATTTTGGCATGGATATTTACCACTTCCCCATCTTCCACAAACAACTTTATCTGCTTAATTCCCCCAAGTGTTTCAATTTCAAATTCGGTCTTGTCTGTCAGTTTGTGATAATACGCAAATTTTGCAGTGCTTCGCAGGGCATTTCCACACATCTCTGCTTCTGTTCCGTCCGGATTAAAAATTCTCATTCTGAAATCACACTTTTCAGACGGACATATCATAACAAGTCCGTCAGCACCCACACCGAAGTGACGGTCTGAAATCATTTTAGACAGTTTACCGGGATTTATAATGTCCTGATGAATGGCGTCAACATAAATATAATCATTTCCGTACGCCTGCATTTTTGTAAATTTTACTTTCATTTTTTATTTTCTCTTTTCGTATTTATTTTTGTATAAACAAATTCAGGGTTACTGAAAGTATGGAACTACTCTCGTAACCCTTTTTGCTTAATTTAATGCCTGTTCTAAATCTGCAATAATATCATTTGCATCTTCAATTCCGATGGAGATACGAATGAATTTTTCATTAATGCCAAGTTTTTCCCTGATATCTGCCGGAATGGATTCATGGGTCTGTGTAAGCGGATAAGTAATTAACGTTTCCGTTCCGCCAAGACTCTCTGCAAATAAAATCATTTTTACTTCAGATAACAGCTGAATTGCTGTTTCTTCCCTATCCAGTTCAAAAGAAATCATACCGCCGAAACCGGTACACTGCTTTTTGCTGATGTCGTATCCGATATGGTCCTCAAATCCTGCATAATATACTTTTTTTACTTTCGGATGCTTTCTAAGCCAGTTTGCAACTGCCTTTGCATTCTCGTCATGCTTCTTCATTCGCAGGGAAAGTGTTTTTAATCCTCTAAGAAGCAGCCATGAATCAAAGGGCGGAAGTCCGTTTCCTCTTGATTTTAACTGTAAACGGAAATGCGCCGCATGCTCCTTGCTCTTTACAATGACAATTCCTGCGATTACATCATTATGTCCGCATAAATATTTAGTTCCGCTGTGAACCACAATATCTGCTCCCAATAACAATGGACGCTGGAAATAAGGTGTCAGGAATGTATTGTCCACAACAAAAATAATGTCTTTTTCTTTGGTAATTTCCGCCACTTTCTGAATGTCAGCCACCTTCATCATAGGATTGGTGGGTGTTTCCATAAATACCATTTTGGTATTGGGACGGATATTTTTCTTTAATTCATCAAGATAAAATAAATCCACATAGGTAAATTCACATCCCAGTGCACTGAAAATATCCTCAGCAATACGGAAAGTTCCTCCGTAGATATCATCAGATAAAATCACATGGTCACCGGGCTTTAACATACCGAAAACTGACATGTTAGCTGCTTGTCCGCTGGAGAAGGCAAATGCCTCCAATCCTTCTTCCAATATGGCCATGCTTCTTTCCAGTTCCTGTCTGGTGGGATTTTGAAGTCTGGTATAATCATAACCTGTCGATACCCCGAATGCTCTGTGGCGGAAAGTCGCCGTCTGGAAAATCGGAAAACTGACCGCACCTGTAATGGGGTCGCATCCCATTCCTCCGTGTACTACCTTTGAGTCAAAATGCAAGTTTTCTTTTTTATCATAATTTTCATAATAATTTTCCTGTCGCATCTTATGAAACCATCCTTTCGTCCCCTAAAATCAACACTTTTTTCATTGGAAATGATGTATCTATCAAAAACTAAATATTGATATTCATCTCTGTTGACTATACCATATTTATGGTATAATTTCAACACTTTCGTCTTTCCACTTTTTAGCGGGAAGTACCACTGTCTTATCTTTAAACACTTCCTCAATCATCCTAATTTCCAATTCCTGTCTGTGGTTAAAGTGTGCAATCATATCATCAAAATTGCTGTAATTATGTGTCTTTCCGTAGGGAGAATGGATCAGATAATTCAGCATCAGGGGATACCACATTTCATTTCCCTGATTATCGGAACGCTCCTTCTTAATGATTCTGATATTTTCCTCTATATCCTCACTGTATAAATAAAGCAGCCTGAAATTTTCCATATCTGCCGTTTCAAACAATCTCTTGTAAAATTCTATGATTTCCTCATCTTCCATCTGATAATACAAAATCATATCCTCCACAATATTCTGGAAAAAACTGCATTCAAATAAATATCCGGTCTCTTTAAATCTACGGAATCTGGAGAGAATAATTTCTTCAAACTCTTCAAGAGATTTTCTTCCCTGATAAATTTCATACTTTTCCAATTCCTTATGGAAACCGGGAACATCTGTAAGAATCCGCGTATATGTAATGATATAATGATTCTCTTCCTGCACTGTATTCTTTTGTATTTCTTCCTGCAGCATATCATACTTTTTCAAAATATGATGATAATCGCTCTCCGTCATCCATGTGCACCATGCAAGTTCTATCGGAGAGTAATCCCCTTCCCTGCAAACTTTTAACTGCGGATACATTTCATGCACCTTTTCCATCAACGTGGACTTTCCTGCCCCCTGAATTCCTTCTATTAAAATATTTTTCATACTGTATCCTCCCTATAATTCTACTATCTCGGTTGCTATCTTTTCCCTGAATCTTACATCATGTTCCACAAACAACATTGTCGGTTTGTATTGAAGCAAAAGTTTCTCAATCTGCATTCTGGAAAACACATCAATATAGTTAAGTGGTTCATCCCAAATATAAAGATGTGCCGGCGTCATCAAACTTGCTGCCAAAAGGACCTTTTTCTTCTGCCCTTCTGAGTAATCTTCCATGTTTTTGGTGAACTGTACTCTTTCCATATCAAGCTGCCTTAAAATCGCACAAAACAAACTCTCCTCCAGCCCTCTTTCCTTGCAAAAACCGGAAATACTGCCTTTTAGCGTGGAAGTATCCTGATTGACATAGGATACGATAAGTCCCGCAGCTATCTCGAAACTACCGGTTTCCGTAATATTTAAATGTTCCTTTGCCGCACCGGTCTTTTCCAAAATCCGCTTTATCAACGTAGACTTTCCGCAACCGTTATCTCCGTGAAGGGCAATTCTGTCACCACGGTTTAAGGTAAAGGTTAATCCTTCAAGTACCGGCTCTGCTGCGTCATTATAGGTAATCCCATAATCTCTACTGTTTAGTAACCTTTCTTTATGATGGGTAAGGGGCATAATCTTTAAATCAACAGGATTTTCCAAATCTACCAAAAGCCCTTCTTTTTCCTCAATCTCCCTATCAATACGCCGCTCCACCTGCTTTACCCTGCTCTGTAATTTCTTCGTTTTGGCGCCGATATAAGGTCTTGTACCGTTACATCTGTCCGGCTCTTTTCTGGGGTCATATCCAATTTTGGTGTTCTCACTTTTATCTGCCCATGATGCAATTTTTGCAGCCGATTTCTTTAACTTAGATATCTCCCTTAAATGCTTTTCGTTCTCTGCTGTTACGAACGAATCCTTGCGGCGTTTGTTTTCCCACCAGGAAGAAAAGTTACCGCTTTGCACCTCAATACTCTGTCTGTTTAAAACAAGCACATGATCGATACAGGCATCCAGCAAATCCCTGTCATGGGATACTAAAATAAATCCTTTCTTTTTCGCAAGATACTGCTTTACGTTTTCCCTCGCCCCTCTGTCCAAATGATTGGTGGGCTCATCAATCAACAGAAAATCATTTTCACCGGAAAATAATACTGCAAGAAGCACTTTGGTCCGTTCACCGGGACTTAATGTTTCAAAAGGTCTGTAAAGTATTTCTGCACTTTCCTGTAACTGTTCCAATTCACAGATGACTCTCCAAAGTTCACAACCGGGTTTTAATTCTTCAACAAACTCTGCTGCAGATAATTTCATTTGGTTTGATGAAATCTGATAAGGGAAGTAGTCAAACACCATATTGGTACTGATTGCTCCTGCGTATTCATATTTTCCCAGCAGCAAATTTAAAAATGTGGTTTTCCCTTTTCCGTTTCGCCCGATAAATCCCAGTTTCCAATCACTATCCACCGAAAATGATACGTTTTCAAATATATTATCAAAGCTGCCTTCATAAGCAAAGGTTAAATTATTTACACTGATTTGTGCCATATTCATTCCTCCTTCCGGGGTTCCTTTTTTACACACAAAAACGGAACCGTCTGTTGCCAAAGGGTTCCGTTACGTTTCATAACCTTACCACGCAAAAAGCATGGTATCGTCACTTTGTTTATGTAAAAAATTGCACAAAAAAGAGAGGTTATGAGAACATAATCCACTTTTGGCAACATGAAATACGAGAAACACTTTTTGCATTTCCCGGTCTACATGGGCATCACAAATAAACATCGCCCATGCTGCATAAGTCTTCATGTAATCAAAAGCAAACTATCTTCTCATCTTTTCACCTCTCTCTTTTTTATTCTTGCATCATTGTAGCACGCTGCTATCCTATTGTCAAACGCAAAAATCTGCCGGCATCCTGTTCCGGCAGATTCAAATATCTCATTACTCTTTCGTTTTTTTCGGCAAACGGATATTAATTAATTTTTTAAACAAGAGCGATGCGGGTATTGCGCATACCACAACCACTACCGTATAGAGGAACACATTCTTTATGTAATACAGGCTTGGTGCCACATCCAAAAAGTTAAATCCGAACAGTTCTACAAACAAACCGTGAATCAGATAGAATTCCAACGTAATGGTTCCCATAAATGCCAGAATCTTATTGCCGATTTTAATTTTCATGGTAAGCAGGAATACTGTAAATACAAAGCACCATGATGCTCCCACTTGAGACATCAGACACATGAAACGACGAAACACTTTGTCATCCACACGCATATTCTCGCCATAGTAAGAATAAAATGCCTGGGCAAACTCTGAATATCCATATAAGAAAAACAATGCAATCACTGTAATAATCAGATAAATCACATAATGACGTTTGATTCTCGGAACAATCTTATCTTCGAATTTGGCAAACAACAAACCGATAAAGAAGAAATGTACGGAATTATACCACCATTCACCCTTCATCCACCAGTCATTATGGTCTATATGAAGACCAATCAGCACATAAACCAGTAAAAACAATCCGTTAAAGAAAATTGCCCATCCTTCTTTTTTACAGAATTTGAAGCTGAGATAAAACGCCAGATAGAAAAACGGAAGTGCGATTACAAACCATGCATAATAATTTGCAAGCTGTGCTCCCAATAAATAATAGAAGAACTGTGGCAGATCCATCTTCTCTCCTACAAGGAGACGCACAATCAGGAAAATGATTCCCGAAGCATAAAACGCTATAATAAGAGGAACGATTCTCTTTCCGATAAATCCGTCCAAATAATTTTCTTTTGTTTTATAACTCTTGTAAACACCATATCCGGAGCATAATAAGAATACACCTACAAAGAAATAACCAATCGGAACAAACACTTCCAGTCCCGGGATAATAAATTTCGGATTCAGCCATGATGCACAGGTCTTCTGTCCCAAATGATGAAACATAATAAGGAGCGCAAAGAAACCTTGTAATGTCTTGGTTTGGGATAAGGACATAAAACCGTCGTTCCACTGTTTTCTTCCGTAAACCTTGGCTCCCCAAAATAAAACAACCGCTAAAATCGGATAACAAAGATATACTAACTTATCCATCATATTCCCTCGTCTTTCTGTAATATAAAAATGCTATACCCATGTTAATTAGAATTCCAATATATGTCAAGGGAAAAGAAACGATCCTTAACAGGAACTTTCATTTGCCAATCCTTTTGATTCATACTACAATAATAGTATCTAATGTAATATATTCGGAGGCTGCTTATGTTATATCATTACACAGATTTTGCCGCTTTTAACGGCATAGTCCGCAATCAGGAATTATGGCTCAATAACATTTTAAATATGAATGATACCTCGGAAATGAGACTTTTTATGAACGGTATCTGCAAAGCTGTTGTGGAAAAACTAACCTCTGACGGGGATAAAGAAAAAAGCCGTAAAACAGAACGTTTTTTTCAAAATGAGATGGAAGAAGAATTCCACTATTCAGCTTATGCTGCCTGCTTTTCCAAATACCGTGATGATGCTGCCCAGTGGGACCGTTACGGCCACTTAGGACAGGGCGTCTGCATCGCTTTCCATGAAGATTTGATGCAGAAAATGGTTGGCGGTGCCATATCCCTTCAAAAAGTTTATTATCAGGATGATATGCGGGAACATCGTCTGGTGGCTGAATTTTATAAAACAATCAAAGCAGCTGACTCCTTTAAGGAAGTTTTGCCTGTTTTAAAAGATTTGATGAATGATGCATGGGTCCAGTCCGCAGCCTTTAAGCATCCTTCCTTTTCCAGTGAAACAGAGCTGAGACTTGTAGTTTCTCCTTTTATTTCCAATGAGTTTGCCATCGAACCCAAATATCATGTATCCAAGGATCGAATCAAAAAATATTACCCTCTTGATTTAAACAGAATGTGTGGCAGACTGGACATGAAATTATCTGATTTGGTAAGTGAAATCATTATTGGGCCCACTTCCCCACAGTCTCTTCCTATTTTGCAGGATTTCCTGGATGATTGCGGATTAAATGTGCTAAAGGAGCGCATTAGTTTATCCAAGTGCCCGTTACGTAAACCCAATACTTGATTAGCAAGAACATTTCTCATGCATATCATAAAAAACCCCGAAGCAATCATCGCTTCGGGGTTTACTTAACTAATCTGTCATCTGATTATTTAACTGTTACAGATGTAATATGGGGATTTACACCTTCATACCAGTAAAGGAATCCTTCCATATCGATTGTATCACCAATCTGTAAGTTCTTAACTGCTGCATATACATCTGTTGTATTATCGCAAAGGTAAGATTCTACTGTAAATGTATAAGTCTGTCCGTTAACAGAAGCGTTGAAGTAAAGGTCATCGCCGTCCTGTCCTGAACCGTCCCAGCTGTATAAGAATGCGCTGCCATCGCCTGCATCTTCTACTGTCATACCTTTGAAGGCTACGAACTTATTCTGATGTTTGATAAGGTCGTCTGTTCCAAGAAGTGCTGTAGCATCCATTGCTTCTGCAACATAGTTTCCATCCATAATTTCGAATGTTGCATCCATGATTTCTACTTCACCGGCCCATTCACCCTTATATCCGGTTACTTTAATCTTTGTTCCCTTTGTTAACTTTTCATAGTCTTCTGCGGAACAAGCCATTTCATATAAGAAGTAAGCGCCATCTTTATCCTGTGTGTAAACAGTAGCTTTATCTTCCCACCAAGACTGCTTAGCCTGTACGTAAGTTTCGATAACTACTTCTGTTTCAAGAGCTGCTGCATCATATTCTGCGTAAGTCATAACACCTTCAGACTTTGCATCTGCATCCTTTGCAGAACCACAACCAGCGAAAGAAAATACAAGTACAAATGTTAAAAGTAATGCTGTAAATTTTTTCATGTTTTTCTCCTTTTAAATGTTTTCCTATGTATAAAACAATTAATTAACAACGACTTTATTATACACAATTTTCTTTGGAAATCAATAGTCTCATTGCACATTTCTTTTGTCCTTATATGCCTGATGTAAGGCATATATACCAATAAATATCCAAGCTACCGCAAGTACCGACAAAAGAAATACCGCCGTTTCCGGAAGCGGACCAAGCTGTGCCTTTTCGGCAGAGGACGCTGCACTTTGACTGTTAATCTGATCCAGCCTGTAAAGGGCTGTCACATCATCAAAAAGCTTCTCCATGTATGCTTCATCCACAGTCTGCTTTCTCCGGACTGCTTTTACCGTGTTTTCAATGAGCTGTCCCGCTCCGTCACGAAGTGAGGTAGAGCCGTTAAATACAGGTGTTACAAATGTATTTTCCACATTGGACAAAAGAAGGTTTGCTGCTTTTATTTTCACCTCATAATAGGTTTCGGTATCTTCTCCGCTTCTTGCCAAATAATCTTGGTATTCTTCTGCCTCATGCGCTTTACTTGTTACCGGTACATAGCCTTCCGTCATGGAATAAGCAATCTGTACTTCATTGGAAAGCAAATACTGGGTAAAGAGCCAGGATGCCATAACCTCCTGCGGATCTTCTTTGTTAAAGACGCAAACGGAAGGCCCCTGGGATATCATCTGCGGATTGTCCGTATCAAACTGCGGAATCGGCATCACCTCTGTTTCAAAGTCAACCACCTTATCTTCACTGATATCGGAAAGAGGTGCGTCTGTTCCCATCCAGGTAGCACCGGCGGTAGAATCCACTGCAAAAATACACTGTCCCGCATTTAAGAAATTGGCAGGATAACTGGATATCTTAAAGGTAGAAAAAGCACCTGTCTTTGCATGCTCTGCCACCATGTACAAAAGTTCCTCGGTGGTATCATTAAACAAAAGCATATCGCCTTCCGGCGTGGAATATCCCGCCTGTTTTTGCTTTAACATCTGGATCATCATATTGTCCGTGGACTTATAAATAAAGGGAATCATGACCTTTTGTCCATTTATCAAAAAGTTGCCGTTCGCATCCTGTTCCATGGCTGCCTCGGATACTTCAAATACAAAATCCCATGTTAATACTTCTGGTAATGTATATCCAAGAGCTTCCACATACGTTTTGTTAATATAACATGCCTCTGTGGAACGCATATAAGGAAGTGCATAATAATGTCCGCCGAAAGCACATTCATCCAAGAACCGGGGAATAATTTCTTCTTTGGTAGGGCCATCAAAGGTGAGGGCTGTTCCGCCAAGTCCATATTTTTCATTAACAAACAAATCTTCTAACGGAACCACCAGATTCTTGCCCGTCAGATACGTTGCAATATGATCCGGATACGTAATACACACATTGGGTGTGGTATTGGTCGGGATATTGGTAATTACATCATTATAAATTTTACCGTAATCCGTATATAATCGTAAATTCACGTCTATGTTAGGATATAGGCTTTCAAAATCAGCAATAGCCTGCTCGTAGATAGCCGTCTGGGTTTTGTTGGTGTCATTCTTTGCCCAAAAAGTAATCTCATAATTCCTCGTCATATCAAATTCTTCGGGAATAACAAAGGCAGAAAGGCTCTCTCTTCCGTGACAGCCGGTAAGGAAAAGAAGATTTCCTAAAAGAAGCACACACACCAAGGCAAGTACCTTCATTTTTCTTGCTAACTGCATCATCCTTTGGTACCTCCTCTCGATACCCCTTCCATAATCTGTCTTCTGAAAATCAAAAACAAGATAATAAGAGGGATAGAAATCACCACTACCGCCGCCATCATGGCCGGAATATTTTCACGTCCGAAGCCGTTTTCACGGATTTCCTGAATTCCGTTCGACACTAAAAAATATGTTTCATCGTCGGTGATTAATCTGGGCCACACATAGGAATTCCAGCATTCAATCACCTTTAAAATGGTAACAGTCACCAAAGTAGGCTTGGAAATCGGTATCATAACCTTAAACAAATATTTTAAATCCGAAGTACCGTCCACCTTTGCCGCGTAGTAAAGGCTGTCCGGAATCTGCTCAAAATTTTCCTTTAATAAATATACGTAAAAGACCGACATTACTGAAGGCAATATAAGTCCCGGAAAGGTGTTTCGAAGATCTAAATTGGTTACCGTCACAAAGTTTGTGATAATTACAAGTTCGTTAGGAATCATCATCAGGGACAAGAAAATAACAAAGGCAATATTTTTCCCCTTAAACTCCAATCTGGCAAAAGCAAACGCTGCCAAGGTGATTACCACCAACATAATGACTGTAGTTACCACCGTAAAAATCAAAGTATTGATAAAGTACTGCATAAGCGGCACTGCCGTAAAGGCATCCGCATAGTTTTGCATGGTAGGCGACAACGTGAAGAATTTCGGAATATATTCCGAATTGTATGCGCTGTAGCTTTTTACGGAAGTAAGTATCATCCAGTAAAACGGAAACAGTACAATCACTGCCCACAATACCAAAAGCACATAAGTAACGGTCTTTCTTGTATTGTTTCTTATTTGCGCCGCCCTTTCAATTTTATCGTAATCTATGTTCTTTTCCATTTAAAAGCACCTCTTAATAGTGAACGTTCTTTTTGCTGATCAGTAAATTGATACAGGTAATGGTCAGTATGATGGCAAACAGGATAATTGCCGCCGCGGATGCATAGGAAGGATATCCGCCGCTGTCCCCGTAAAGCATGTCATAAACGTAGCCAACAATGGTATTCATCTCCGCCGCATTCAGGTCTGTTCCAAATATGGCAACCACATCACTGTATGCTTTAAATGCCCCGATAAAACCGGTAATTACCAGATAAAAAATCATGGGCGAGATCATAGGCAAAGTAATCTTTCTGAAAATACGAAACTTAGAGGTGCCGTCCACCTTTGCTGCATTATAATAATCCTGATTTACCGATGCCAGTGCCGTTGTTAAAATCAGTATCTTAAAAGGCATAACCACCCAGATGGTATAAAAGCAAAGAACAAACATCTTTGCCCAGTAGGGACCATCAATAAAGTCAATGGAACCGCCACCGAACCACATGATAATCAAATTAATAAAACCATCCGAGTAAGCAGTCTTTTTGAACAAAATCATAAATACAAGACCAACCGCAAGCGTATTGGTTACATAGGGTAAAAAGTAAACTGTCTGCAGGAAATTCCGAAGAGCGGTAATGGAATTTAGGCCCACGGAAATAAGCAGCGCTATTATTGTTGACAAGGGTACCGTAATAATAACCAACAGGAATGTATTTTTCACTGCCTGTAAAAAGTACGGGTCGTGTAACACATAAGAATAATTGTATGTACCGACACCAAAATAAGTCTGGGACGCTGAATTATACCCTTCTTCAAAGGAATAGATAAAAACATCAATCAGCGGATATACCATAAAGGCTCCCAGAAAAAGGATTGCCGGCAAAAGATACAGCCAGCCCTTTAAACTGCTATTACTTAATTTTTTCATCATATTTATCTGCCTCAAAATAAATTCTTTCCTCAGTTTCCTTATTGAAAATCAGTGTTTTATAAGGTTTTAATGCAAACCTCACCTTTTCGCTTCCCACATTGATATGATTTTCCGCACTGATGATAGAACGAACCGTGGGATTGTTGGATAAAGCATGCGTGGATACCACGCTGATGTCGCGGCCCATGATTTCTACCCTGCTTAAATCACAGCTAAACGGACCATCCTCCCGAAGGACAAAGCCTTCCGGTCTGACGCCCACATACACATCCTGATCTTTCACACCCTTAACTGTAAGAACTGCTTCCTCACCGATGTATAATGTCCCGTTCTTTACATAGCCGTCAAATACATTGATAGGTGGCGTTCCAAGAAAAGTTGCCACGAAAAGATTGATGGGATTATCATAAACCTCTTGGGGCTTACCGATTTGATGCATCACGCCGTCCTTCATCACCACAATCATATCCGAAATACTCATAGCTTCTTCCTGGTCATGAGTTACAAAAATCGTAGTAATCTGTGTTTCTTTTTGGATTCTTCTGATTTCCTCCCTGGTCTGAAGACGGAGTCTTGCATCTAAGTTGGAAAGGGGCTCATCCAAAAGAAGAACTCTGGGCATTTTTACAAGGGCACGGGCTATCGCTACACGCTGCTGCTGACCACCGGATAATTCACTGGGCTTACGCTCCATCAGTTCATCTATCTGTACCAACTTTGCAGCTTCCAATGCTTTTTGATTCATTTCTTCCTTTGTCAACTTATCTTTTCCTTTTAGGTTTTCCAAAGGGAACATAATATTCTTTCTTACTGTCAAATGAGGATAAAGTGCATAGTTTTGGAATACCAATCCTACTCCCCTATTTTCCGGCGGCAGATTGGTCACATCATCATCGCCGAAAAAGATTTGACCGCTTGTAGGCTTTTGAAGACCGCTGATTAAATTTAAAGTGGTGCTTTTTCCGCATCCGGAAGGTCCAAGTAAACCAATCAGTTTCCCGTCAGGAATTTCAAATGTGAAATCATTTACCGCAATTACTTCACCCTTTATCTTTTTATCGCGATTGGGAAATTTCTTTGTCAGATTTTGTAATACTACCTTCATCGTATTTCTTCCTCTCTTTCCTCAAAAAGATTGTCTCTTGTAATATTCTTAAGCCACTTGCCGCTCTTATAATGCCTTATTACCCACGGCCATTTTACAAACTCATCCGTACAAAGCAGGAAATATACCCAGATAACCGGAAGTTTTAATACAAAGGCTGCCAAAAAACCGAGTGGCACTGCATATACCCACATGTCAATGGTATCACAGATAAACCCAAACCGGCTGTCTCCGCCGGCCCTAAAGATTCCGGCAATCAATGTTGTATTTACTGCTGTACCCATAATGTAATAAGTATTAATTAAAAGCATATATTTTAGGTAATGCATCGCTGTGTCTGTCAGGGTTGCAAAATGAAGTACAAAGGGTGTTGCTATTAGTACAATTAACCCACCTATAATACCACTTACAACGGTAAGTCTCACTACTTTTTTTGCCCCCAAAAGTGCATCTTCCAAACGGTTCTCTCCAATAATATTTCCAACCAGAATACCGCCTGCATTGGCAACGCCAAAACATAGAATGGTTCCAAAATTCCTTACTACCAGCACAAAAGAGTTTGCTGCCACTGCATCATTTCCCATATGTCCGATAATCACGGCATACATGGAGAACGCAAGTCCCCATATGATATCATTTCCAAGTGCCGGCAGGGATAACTTAATGAAATCCTGTAGCAAAAGTTTGTTCTTTACAAAAATGGCTGATAGTCTTAATTTGAGATCTTTACTGTGAGCAGATACCACAAAACAACCAATCAGCTCAATCACACGGGATATCGAGGTTGCAAGTGCTACTCCTGCCACACCCATTTTAGGTGCACCAAAAAGTCCAAAAATGAAAACTGCATTCAGAA
This sequence comes from Lachnospiraceae bacterium, assembly GCA_045586385.1. GTDB lineage: Bacteria > Bacillota > Clostridia > Lachnospirales > Lachnospiraceae > Suilimivivens. Next base: position 102,762 of record JAZNAE010000005.1, on the reverse strand, counting down.
AAATATTCATACCAAAAGCTATCATATTTAATACGGTACACACCATAACTCTTCCAATGCTGCGAAGGACTGCCAGATATACTTCAATAATTCCCCAGCATAAATAGCTCACACTGACAATGCGAAGATAGCTACTGCCAAGTGCTATTAATTCCGGATCATCGGTAAATATAAGCATCATATACTCCGGTGCAAAGAACGCTGCCGCAGCAAAAACCACAGAACATATAATGGAAAAACGCAGGGCGATTCCTTGAACCACTTCAATAGCTCTCATATCCCCCTTACCATAATACTGTGCACAGAGCATGGTTCCGCCGGTGCCAAGTCCATAAAAAAAGCTAAACAAAACACCTGCGTATTGTGTTGCTAGGGAAACTGCAGAAATGGCAGACTGCCCTACATAATTTAGCATTACTACATCTGCAGAACTCACCAGTGCACTAAGTAAGTTCTGAAGAACAATAGGTAATATCAATTTAAATATCTGATTGTAAAATTTGTCGTTCTTAATCTTCTGTAACATTTCTTTTACCTTTCTGCCTATAATATATAGTCATCTTTTATATACAAACTTCAACCAATTCAATCTCTTCTTTTTGTTTCATGCATGCACTTATGGCATATTCCGGTAGTTTATCCGTTTTTATCACCTGATAACTAATTTTTTCGTTATGATCTTCAATCTGTTCATTTTCCCTGTCAATTGTAAACGTATCAAGTCCCTGTTTCATACCCTGCCCTGTATATTTAATATAACTTTCCTTGATACTCCACAATTCAAAAAACAGCTGTTCATATTTTGTATGTTTTTCGCCCACTTCCGCTACTGCTACAAGCATTTCACATTCTTCCTTGGTAAAAAAACGCTTTGCAAGACCTTCTTTTACCTTTACATATTGTTGCACATCCAGTCCCACCTCTTGTCCTGCAACAAGGCATGCAACCACCGTTCCCGAGTGTGACAAATTAAAATACAGGTTCGGATAATCCTTTAAATACGGTTTCCCCTGCTTTCCATATTCATATTGTAAATCTATGATGCCATCGCCACCGACAGCCCTTTGCAGAAGATATCCTGCAAGCAAACTACGCACCCTGGCCGTAATGTCCCGGGTGCGTGTAATTTTTGATAAACGTTCACTGTCTACTTTATCTGCATATTGATTTAGGATTTCTTCCTTCTCTGCGGAAGAAAAATCTGCATAATAAAGAATTGCCATTGTTACTCTCCGCTTTTGTTATTTGAGAGGATTTTTGAAAAATTCTTTAAAGTCATTGTAGCCGTCTTTCATCAGCTGTTCTTTCTGGAACTTCTTATTCTTGTTCATACGGACTACCAGTACCTGTTTGCCGTCCTTACGGTCTTCCTGTGCCTGTGCAATTACTTTGCAAAGTTCTTCTCCTGGAAGTCCTTTTTCTAATAAGTAAGCTACTTTTGCCGGCTGGGAAGGTACTTTGAATCCACTTTCCATAAGCAGCAGGATAATTCTTTCAAATCCAATGGAAAAACCGCAGGCAGGCACATCATTGCCTGTAAACTTACCAACCATCTTGTCATATCTTCCGCCGCCTCCACAGCTTCCGCCAAACTCCGGCATAGCAATTTCAAAAATCGTTCCTGTATAGTAGGACATACCTCTTACCAAGGTAGGGTCAAATACTAACTCAAAGTCTGCATTCTTGGTGGCTGTTACACTGTCCATTATCTCCTGAAGACCAACTCTTACTTCTTCCTCCATGTAATCTCCCAAGGTATCTGCAAGATATGCAAGACCGTTTTCTGCATCTTCCATTCCCTTAAATAAACTTAAATATTTATCAATACTTTCTTTTGCAAATCCACTTTCAAAAAGTTCTGCTTCCACGCCGTCCAGACCGATTTTATCCATCTTATCCAAGGTAATAAATACGCTGTCATAAGATTCCTCTGCAAATCCGCTGTATGCTGCCATAGCTTTTAAAATTTTTCTGTCATTGATACGGATTTGGAAGTTTTTAAATCCCAGTTTACCAATGGTTGTGGTAGTCGCCAAAATCAGTTCGATTTCTGCTAAGTTGGAAGGTTCACCCAAAATGTCAATATCACACTGCATAAACTGACGGTAACGACCTCTCTGGGGTCTGTCCGCACGCCACACATTTCCCATCTGAAGTGCCTTAAAAGGAGAAGGCAACTCGTTAGCATGGTTGGAATAATAGCGGACAAGCGGCACAGTAAGATCGTATCTAAGTCCACCGTCCACCAAATCGTTTTCACACTGTGCGGTTTCCAGATTCAGTTTCTCGCCTCTTTTTAATATTTTAAAAATCAGTTTCTCATTTTCGCCGCCCTGCTTATTGCTTAAGTTTTCAATATGCTCCACGCAGGGCGTTTCAATAGAAGTAAACCCAAACTTTCCGTAGGTCTCCTTAATTACACTGATTACATAATCTCTTATCTGCATTTCTTCAGGCATAATATCCTTCATGCCTGTTACCGGTTTCTTACTTAATGCCATAGTATTTCCATCCTTAATTTCTTATTTGTCTTATCCTTTGCAATTTTACACTTTTTCCCTGTTTATTGCAAGTCCAAGCCCTTATTTTTCTTGCACTTTGAATTTTTCTATATTATAATAATTTCGGTTTACTAAGGGAGGAACTATTATGTCATTTGAATTTATACAGAAATTACCTACTCCGGATGAAATCAGAGAACAATACCCTCTCCCGGCTCATCTGGTCGAATTAAAGAAAAAACGTGACAAGGAAATCCGTGATGTAATTACCGGCAGAAGCAACAAATTTATGGTAATTATCGGACCTTGTTCAGCGGATAATGAAGAGGCTGTTTGTGATTATGTCACACGCCTTGCCAAAGTAAACGAAAAGGTAAAGGATAAACTGATTCTGATTCCCAGAATATATACCAACAAACCCAGAACTACCGGTGAAGGTTATAAGGGTATCGTACATCAGCCCGACCCGGAAAAGAAACCTGACTTTTTAGCCGGCTTAATTGCCATGAGAAAGATGCAGATCCGTGCCATTGAAGAATCCGGTCTGACTGCAGCAGATGAAATGCTTTATCCCGAAAACTGGCGTTACTTGTCAGACATTTTATCTTATGTTGCCATCGGTGCCCGCTCTGTAGAAGACCAGCAGCATCGTATGACCGTCAGCGGCTTTGATGTTCCTGCGGGAATGAAAAATCCTACCAGTGGTGACCTTACGGTTATGTTAAATTCCGTTTATGCGGCACAGCATCCCCATTCCTTCATCTACCGTGGATGGGAAGTGCAGACCAACGGAAATGATCTTGCCCACACGGTTCTTCGCGGTGCGACTAACAAGCATGGACAGAATTTACCCAACTATCATTATGAAGACTTAAATCTCCTTCTCAATCTTTACAATGAACGAGATTTGAAATACCCTACTACCATTATTGATGCCAACCACAGCAATTCCGGCAAACAATATGAACAACAGACCCGTATCGTAAAAGAAGTAATGCACAGCCGTAAGTTAAATCCTGACATTCATAGCCTTGTAAAGGGTGTGATGATTGAAAGCTACATTGTGGCAGGAAGTCAGAAAGTAGGCGACGGCGTATACGGAAAATCCATTACCGATGCATGCCTCGGCTGGGAAGCTTCCGAAAAATTAATTTATGACATCGCTGATTACGAATAATACGAATTCTTATTATTGCATAAAATAAGGCTTTGGAAAATATCTTTCCAAAGCCTTTTTGATTAACTTCTGGGATGTGCCATCTCATATGCCTGTCTGATTTTCGTATGCCTCATATTAGCATAAATCTGTGTGGTAGAAATATCGGAATGTCCCAGCATTTCCTGTACACTCTTTAAATCTGCACCGTTCTCCACTAAATGTGCTGCAAAAGAATGTCTCAGTGTATGCGGTGTAATGTCAGCCGTAATCCCTGCTTTCTTTGCATAGGATTTAATCAATTTCCAAAATCCCTGTCTGCTCATGGGCTCACCGGCGCAATTAGCAAACAAATATCCTGATGCGGAATCATGAACCATCGCTTCTCTGGTTCCGTCCATATATCTGGATAACGCTTTCTTTGCCTCGCTTCCGAAAGGAATCACTCTCTCTTTTGAGGCGTCCTTACACACAATAAATCCAAGCTGCATATTAATATCATTTATCTTCAAGGTAATAAGTTCCGTCACACGGATGCCCGTTGCATATAGCAGCTCCAGCATTGCCTTATCACGAATTTCTTTGGCATTATCCGATTTTGGTTGCTCAAGCAGTTTTACAACATCCTCTGTGGATAATACTTCAGGTAATTTTTTCTCTATCTTCGGTGCCTTTAACTTTTCGGAAACATCCTCCTTCACCAAACCTTCTTTTAAAAGATAATGATAAAATGCTTTTATGGATGCAATATTTCTTGAAATCGTCGCCGCAGAAAATTTATTTTTCTCCAGATAAAGTACATAGGAATTTAAATTGGTCGCATTTATCTTCTTAACATCGGCAATCCCCTGCTCTTCCATGTATCGCACTACTTTCATTAAGTCTCTGCGATAGGACAGTTCCGTATTCACCGACGTCTGTTTCTTATCATGCATATAATCAATAAATGCATTAATTACTTTCTCCATACCCTCAATGCCTTTCCGGTAAGCTGTGCGTTCACATAACTTATATCCCCTACGACAGTTTTTTCCTGAAAATTTACTGTCTAACGTTCATTATAAGCATAAAATAAAAGAAAAGCAAATACACTTTTATTCGGTTTTTCGTACATTTAGGCAATAATAATACCTAAAATACAACATATCGCAATTCCCAAAACATTATGCCACTAGATATTGAAAAAAATTTTTTTAAAATATTTTTGCCATATCCGTAATTAACATTGGATTTACATAACTTTCCAATATGCAGCCGATTATTACTACTCCTATAATCCAGCTAAGTAATAAAAGTTGTCTAATATATCGCCCTTTTCCCACACGATGTACGGGCCATATACTTCTCGACGGAAAATACAAACAACTACAATTCTGATAGCACCAGCAAATCATCATGACTCCTGCCGGAATCAGCAAAAGTTGATGGGGAAAGAATCCTGCCAGTATCAGAAGAATCCCTTTTAACCCAAAGCGTATGACCGCCGCTGTAATCACCATCCCCGTAAGAATCCCCTGCCATGCGATACAAATATAGGCAGAAGCGATTCCGAGATAAGTCGTCGATAATAATCCGAAAAAAAAGTAATCCTTTAATCTCTTTGAAAGCACATACCTAAAAAATTTCCCCTCTTCCACTTCCAGATATTTTAACCGGTTCATTGCTGCATTGTTAAATATTCCGCTATCGCCAAGCAATTTTTCGCTTCCGAAATTCATGAGTAATGTCCCGATCAAAAAACTTATAATAAATAAGTAAAACCATTTCTGATAAACCATAGACCTTTGTTTTTGAAACATCTCCATTCACACCTTTCTTCCGGCATATCCTTGCATCCTTACTAAGTCTTTCCTATGTATATGAAAAACAGGCAGTGCCTATGCACTGCCTGTATACTTTTACTATTCATTATTTATTGAAATATTTTTCTTTATAGGCAAAAATTGCCGCTATGGTCTTGGAATCTTCAATCTGTCCACTGTAAATCATGGAAAGAAGTTCATCCAGTGTATATGCTTTTACATCCACATACTCATCTTCATCTGTATGCTGACTTCCGGGCGTAAGTCCTCTTGCCACATAAATATCAATTTTTTCATTACAAAACGCCACTGTTGTGCGGATGGTAAGCAAAAATTCTATTGTCTCTGCGGTATAACCGGTTTCCTCTGAAAGTTCCCTAATTGCAGCATCCATAGTCGGTTCATCTGACGTATTAAGTCCACCTGCGGGAATTTCTACTGTCTCTCTCTCAAGGGCGTTTCTGTACTGGCGAACCATTACAAGCCTGCCGTCATCAAGTACGGGAACAACTGCCGCAGCGCCCTTATGCTTGATAAAATCCCATTTTGCCGTATTTCCGCCTGGAAGCAGCATCGTGTCCTGATAATATTCAATAATGGCACCCTTATGCACTAAATCTCTGGATAATCTCTTAATCTCTTCCATATCCTTATCCTCAAACATTTTCTGTCTACATTTCACCCAGTAATTTATTCACGCTTACTAATTTTACACAAAGAACAAATAAGTCGGCTGCTATCGCAAGTTCTTCCGGTGTGGGGAATGTAGGTGCAATCCGGATATTGCTGTCTTTGGGATCTTTCTTGTAAGGGAATGTTGCTCCTGCCCCTGTCATAACAACACCTGCTTCTTTACATTTATTTACGATTTCCTTGGCACAGCCTTCCATTGCATCAAAAGAAATGAAATATCCGCCGCCGGGTTTTACCCACGAACCAATTTCAAGACCTGCAAGTTCCCTCTCCAGTATCTCAAGTACTGCGTCAAACTTCGGCCGCATCACTGCCGCATGCTTTTTCATATGTTCTTTCATGCCATGAATATCTTTAAAGTACTTCACATGACGAAGCTGGTTGATTTTATCATAACCGATGGTCTGAATCGTCATAGTCTTTCTGATAAAATCAAGGTTAGCTACAGAAGATGCTACAGCTGAAATACCGCTTCCCGGGAAGGTAACCTTGGATGTGGAGCAGAACTCATACACCATGTCCGGATTTCCTGCTTTTGCACATTCGCTGATAATATCTAAAAGTTCTTCACTGGTATCTTCATATAAATCGTGAATTGCATATGCATTATCCCAGAAAATCCTAAAATCCTTTGCAGCAGGTTTTAGTGCTGCAAACCGCTTCACAGTTTCATCGGAATAAGTGATGCCCTGAGGGTTTGAATACTTGGGAACACACCAGATTCCTTTAATAGCATCATCTTCACTGACTAATTTCTCAACCAAATCCATATCCGGTCCTGTGGCTGTCATGGGGATGTTAATCATTTCAATGCCAAACTGCTCGGTAATGGCAAAATGTCTGTCATAGCCGGGTACCGGACATAAAAATTTCACTTTATCAAGCTTGCACCAGGGAGTACTTCCCATCACGCCAAATACCATGGAACGGGAGATGGTATCATACATAATATTCAGGCTGGCATTTCCGCAGACAATCACATTTTCTGCAGGTACGCCCAGCATATCTCCCATAAGCTTTCTTGCTTCGAAAATACCATCCAAAATGCCGTAATTCCTGCAATCTGTACCGTCCTGTGCTTTTAAAACAGACTCCTTATCCAAAACATTTAAAAAGTCCATTTCCATATCAAGCTGGGAAGCTGCCGGCTTACCGCGGGACATATCAAGTTTAAGTCCTTTTGCTTTCACATCTTCGTATTCTTTATTTAACTGTTCTTTCAGTACAAGTAATTCTTCTTTGCTTAATTCTTTATATGCCTTCATACTGCATACTCCCTTCGGATGCTTATATAGTATCGTTGGATAATTGTATACAATCCATTGTCTTCCTACTATTGTACTATAGCATTTTAAATCCCACAAGTCATTTTTACTAAATCTTTTTCCGAATATTTTTCATTTCGGTTTGCTTTTTTATGCAATTAGTACAAAAAATCAATTTTACCGTATATGCCGCTCTATGGTCATGTTTACCACGCCCAAAACAATCGCATAAATAAACATTCCGATGAGATATCCGGCGTCGTGCACCGCATTTAAATAATAATACGGTGGTAACAATATTTGTACAATCCGCAAGCTTTTAACTGAGAAAAATATAGGGCAAAGGATAAACATACTCAACATAAAAAATGGGATGCATCCGCCAAACACTTTGGGGGAGCGCACTATTTTCCTAAGAAGAATGCAAAACAAGCTACAATTAATCAGATACAGTCCCATAATCAGAACTTCCCACAATAGGTTTCCTGCATTTTTCATGATATAAAGCGATAATAATACTGCAAGGGCAGGTAATGTAAGGGCAGCGGCTTCATATACATACAAAAGCTTATCTGCCTTCTTCCGCTGTGTTGCCTCAAACATTCCCTGTTCTTTATCCTGAAAATGAAACATCACTGCTGAAAGGGCGCAAAGCATAATCAGAAGCGCTAACATTCCCCGCAGTGGTGCCGTGATATAACTTTTTTCGCCGTCGAAATTTTCCACATCACCATTATCAAGGCAAAACAGGTTTCCTTCCACATGCCATCTGTCATATACTTCCCTAAGTTCTTCTTCTGATATCTCTTCTCCTGTAAGAACTTCTTTTTCTACAAAATCTTCATACACTGCATAGGCAACATCCGGATAAATGATACCAAAAAGCTTCATTCTGGCAAGTTGCAGCACAATGTTTTCTTCCTGCTCATATACAATCACAGCAGGATCTTCTATCACTTTATCTTCTGCAAAGGTTTTGATCCTTTCTTCATAATCCTCCACAAAAATCCATGCTGCATCAGCCTGATTTTTCTTTACTGCTTCTTTGGCCGCCTCCACATCATCTGCTGTTTCGAAATAAATCACACTCTCTTCTTCCAAAATCCTTTGAATGAGTTCTTTTACTTCGCTATCATTTTCATCTTCCGCACATAAAACAATTTTTAAGACACCACTGTCCTGTTCTGAAACCAGTTTGATTCCCATACAAAAGAGAGGAATCATACATAGAATGAACAGCAAACTTTTTTTCTTTAAAAAACGTTTGCACAATAACCTATAATAAAGGAAGAACTGTTTCATCCGCTTATCCTCCTTTTTCTTATTACTACTGCCAGTCCTAAGAATAGGACAAGATATAGGCTGAGCACTCCCATTTCCTTCAAGGGTGCCACAGATAACATACACTTACCCGCATAATCCATAGAAGCTCCGGTCGGCAGCCATGATGCCAATTTCTGTATGCCTTCCGGGAAAAAGGTAACGGGATAAAAACATCCCGATAAATAGGTCAAAACAATTGCCGTCAAAAATTGAACTACAATCCCACTGACCATTTCTGATACAAATTCATATAATAAATATTGTAATGCAGCGATTACCATCATTACGGGAATCAGTTGCAATGCAAACAAAAACAGGGATGTAAAGGAGTTATCTGCCCAGTTCCCGGGACAAATATCCAACATCTTCATAATCAACATAATGGGAAAAAGCATCATAAATACATTCACAATCATTAGTACTAAATAGGAAATGTATTCTCCCAGCACCTGTGTGTGAAGCTGATAACCTCTTGCTTTTAAAAAACCGGTCAGACTTTTATTTTTCTTTATAAAAAGCGTACTGCAGGTAATTCCCCACAGGGATAAAAACAAAATTAAAATTGCTGTCAAATAATATTCTGTAAGAGATAATCCGTTTGATATTCCGAATATTTTTACCCCGTATAAATCTGTCCTGTTTAAAATCGTGGCAACCAAGCCTAAATACAACTCGTTCACCTTATCTGTGTAAACATCCCACATTTCCTGCTCAATGAGAAAATGTTGTGCGCCGTAAATGGCATTCTGGGATTCTGTCACAGATTTGGATATCATATCCAGTAATTCATGAACCATAATTGTGCCTACGGCAGTAGATTCGTTGTTTGCCGCATAGTAAATCTGCTTATTTTCCCCCATATTCACCGAATCTATAAAACCATCAGGGATAATGGCATAAGCGGTAAGTTTTCCCTGCTTAAGCTGTCTCTTTGCTTCTTCCTCTGTCATGGTAGGTAAATCAATCACAAAACGGGAGGAATCTATTTTTTGAATAGCTGCTATCCCAAAACCCAAATAGGATTCTTCTACGTTCCCTACCAATGCAATTTTCAGTTTAGTCTTATTCTCCGAATTTGCATCTGCACGCTGCAGGGAAAAAGCAAGTAATCCGATTGCCGCCGTCAGCAAAAGTGTCATACCAAAAACAAAGGGGAACATCTTTCGGACTCTTTTCAGTTGTACCAAAACATAAGCCTTAAAGTTCTTCATCCGTTCTTTTCTCCTACAGTTTTCCGACCAAATGGTATACATCCCCGTCATATTGATAGGGTGTTAATATGCCCTCTTTTAAAATATATAAACTGTCGCATAATTCCAGTTCCTGCACGTCATGGGTTGCCAGTAATATGATACCGCCCTTTGCCTTAAACTGCTCTAAATAATTGCCGATTCTGGCTTTACATACAAGGTCAAGGGCAGCCGACGGCTCGTCCAACAAAAGTACCTTGGGATTCGACGCCACAGCACAGCCGATGGAGAGACGCTTTTTCATTCCCCCGGACATTTGATATACCGGTGTTTTGATAAAATCATTAATTCCAAGCATCGTCAAAACGCCGCCTTCCAGCTCTCTTTTCAAATCTGTCTTATCATACCATAAGCGCAAATTATCCCACGCCGTCAGTTCTTCCATAAGGGGATTCCCCTGGGGTACATATCCTACGATTTCTTCCCGCAAGGCTTCCTCTGTAAGCAAATCTTTTTCCTCCCAGAAAAATGCACCGCTATCTGCCCGGTTCACACCGGCCAGAATGGAAAGAAGCGTAGACTTTCCACTTCCGTTTCCTCCTAAAATCCCTACGCACTGTCCTACACCTGCGGTGAGATTGATTCCTTTTAGTACGCTTTTCTTTTTATAGCTTTTTGTTATACCCTGAATTTTCACAATCGTTTGTCCCTTCGTAATGCTCTGCCATTCCTTTGCAAATAATAGAGCCGACATAACGCCGGCTCTACTTTGTTTCTATTTAATAATCTAACATATCTACCATATCTTCCACTTCATCGATTATATCTGAAGAAACATCTGCCTTTTCCATTTTTTCAATCAAGTTATCCCAGTCTATATTTTCAAGCCATTCTTCCATCTCATCATAATCTTCGGAATCTACAACATCCTTTCCGTTTGGAATCTTTACAGAAGATGCTTTTCCAGTTTTGGATGTCATGGTAACAGTTCCAAGACTTTCTTCATCATATATAACACCAATTGATAATTCAGATGAACTATCAGTAGATTTTGCTTTCATCTTGATAGAAGAACCTTCAAATGCGGCATCATACTCTGACATACCAAGTACTTTACTAATGCCTGATCCCATGCTGATTTCCACTTCTCCGTTTAACTGTAATTTCTTTAAATCTTCTGTGTTAAAATCTTTTACCTTAAAATCTACAAGTGCAGCACCATTATATTCTACCGAGAAATCTCCGGTCACTTTACTACCGCTTTCTTTTCCTGTACCTATAAAACTTACTGTTTCCCCATACTGTTCCATTGTGTACTCATAGGCTACATTGTTACCTTTTTTAGGCATAAGCATACTGATACATATAGGGTCTCCCCAGTAATCTTCATATTCGATTTCTCTTCCTCTGATTTCACCTTTGCCGTCTACATAAACGGTCATAACCACTTCCATATCTTCGTCGGAATAATATTCAAAATCTTCCAACACATACTCAAGTTCTTCTAAAAGCATGTCATAAATTTCATCTTCATACATATCATAGCCTGCTAAAGATGCAAGGTTTGTAATCAGTTCTTCCAAATCTTCGTCTTCTTCCATTTCTTCTATAACAGCTTCTAATATCTCTTTTAAAGTATCTACATCAATTGTCACGGTTAATGCGGTACATTTCTGCTTCACAGATTCTACCTTGATTGTTTTATCATCCATAGAAACATCTTCCATACTGGCAATGGCAATATTTAAATACTTAGCAACCATTTTTTCAAACTTTGCCTTATCAGGACATGCCTTAAGAAGTTCTGCGCTTGCCTCCTGCATCTCCTGCATAAGTTCTACTTCATATTCGCTTACTTCTTCATAAAGTTCCATACCAATATAGGCTTTATTTAATTCCGGAATCTGGATAAATGTACTTCCATCTTCCATATCGATTATCACGTTTCCTGAAATAATATCTACGCCGTTACATCCAATCGTAGCACCAACTCCATATAATGTATCCTTAATGGATGCATCTGCAGACAGCTTCACTTCATCAATCCAAGACATATCCACACCGGCGAGTCCTGCTAACTCAATTAAATCTTTACCACCTTCATCAAGTGATACTTTTAATTCAAAACTGTCACCTTTATTGCTGACATCAAGTCCCTCTAAGATGGTTGTTTCATAAAAGTTACCTACCACTTCTGCAAGTTCATCTACTGTTTTTTCTTCAACATACTGATAATATTTTTCGGGTGAAGAGAATGACTTCTTGAAGAAGTTACTAAAACTTGCAGCATTTACTAAGCAAATTACAAGAATTAATATAAGTGCAACCGCGATTCCTCCAAACACAAATACTGCCTTTTTAGAACCGCCTGCTTTCTTTTCTTTCTTCTTCGGTTTGGTTACTGTTTCTGCAGTATTAAGAGTTTCATTTACCGCTTCCACCTGCTTTACAGTTTCTTCTGCTGAAGAATATGCTTCTTCGGCTACAGGTGTTTCTTCTACAGCAGGTGTTTCCTCTGCCACATGTATCTCCTCTGCCACAGATACTTCTTCTACTACAGGCACTTCCTCTACTACAGGTGTTTCATCTACCACAGGTGTTTCCTCTGCTACAGGTGCTCCTACTACAGGTGCTCCGCATTTAGAGCAGAATTTATTACCTTCCTTTATCGGACTTCCACATTTGTTACAAAACACTTTGTCTCCCTCTCTTTCTATAGGACTTTGTCCTCAACGTATTTTATTTCCCGCCTAGTTCGTATTCTTTTGTCGAACATCAACAAATTTTATTATACTCAAGGATACACAATTAGTCAATAAAATGAACAATTTGTCACAAAAAAGAGAACCTTGAAAAAATTTTCAAGATTCCCTTAATTATTAATCCTTATTTTGCGTAATCAATTACCCTTGACTCTCTGATTACATTGACTTTAATCTGACCGGGATATTCTAATTCCGCTTCAATCTGCTTAGAAATATCACGGGCTAAAAGTACCATATCAGAGTCGGATATCTGATCCGGAACTACCATGACACGAATCTCTCTACCTGCCTGGATAGCAAAAGATTTGTCTACACCTTTGAAATTGTTGGTAATATCTTCTAATTGTTTGAGTCTGCTTGTATAAGTTTCAAGCGTTTCTCTTCTTGCTCCCGGTCTTGCTGCAGATATTGTATCAGAAGCTTGTACAATACATGCAATCAGTGACTGCGGTTCAACATCGCCATGATGTGACTCTACTGCATTAATAACAACAGCAGACTCTTTATATTTCTTACAAAGTTCTACACCAAGCTGAATGTGGGAACCTTCCATTTCATGGTCAACTGCTTTACCGATATCATGCAGTAAGCCTGCACGCTTAGCCATTCTGACATCTAAGCCGAGTTCAGCCGCTAATAAACCGGATAACTGAGCCACTTCGATAGAATGCTTTAATGCATTCTGTCCATAGCTTGTCCTGAACTTCATCTTACCAAGCAGTCTGACTAATTCGGGATGAATACCGTGAACACCTACTTCTAATGTAGCCGCTTCACCTTCCTCTTTAATCATTACTTCTACTTCTTTTTGCGCTTTTTCAACCATTTCTTCAATTCTTGCAGGATGTATACGTCCATCTACAATTAGTTTTTCAAGCGCAATTCTTGCCACTTCACGACGAATAGGATCAAATCCGGATAAAATAACCGCTTCCGGTGTATCGTCTATAATTAAATCGACACCGGTTAAAGTCTCAAGAGTTCTGATATTACGTCCCTCTCTACCGATAATTCTTCCTTTCATTTCATCGTTAGGAAGCTGCACAACAGAAATTGTAGTTTCAGATACATGATCTGCAGCACATTTCTGGATAGCTGTTACTACATATTCCTTTGCCTTCTTGTCTGCTTCTTCTTTAGCACGGCTTTCCATTTCTTTAATCATGACAGCCGTTTCATGTTTTACTTCATCTTCAACAATTTTCAACAAATAATCTTTTGCTTGATCGGAGGTTAAACCTGAGATTCGTTCGAGTTCCTGTAATCTTTGCTCATTCAGCTTTGAAATTTCTTCACGCTGTTTAGCTAAATCTTCTTCTTTAGCTGCTAAACTTGCTTCCTTCTTTTCAATCGCTTCTGACTTCTTATCGATGGTTTCTTCCTTCTGCTGAATTCTGCGTTCATAGCGCTGTGCTTCCGCACGACGTTCCTTGATTTCCTTGTCCAAATCATTCTTGGTACGAATGGATTCTTCCTTGACTTCAAGTAATGCTTCACGCTTCTTGGTCTCAGCTGTTTTTAAAGCTTCATCGATAATCTCTCTCGCCTTATCCTGTGCACTTCCGATTTTTGCATCAGATACCTTTTTATGGTATGCGGTGGCAATAAACCAAACAAGCACAGCAGTAATAAGAACAGATGCGATTACTGCTATCAAAACATAAGCCATTTACAGGAGCACCTCCTTATTAAATTTTCATTGTACGCTTATCTATCTAGAATGTATGTAGAATAAACATTCTAATAACAAATTTACAACACTTAAATTTTAAACTCAAATTGATGTTATGTCAAGTGAAAGTAATCTTCTAATCGTATCAATTTGAAATCCCTTCCGATACAGAAATGCACTAAACTTCTGTTTTTCTTCAAAAGTGGCGTTTACAGCATTAAAATTCTTTTTTTTCATCCAGAGAATAATCTGTTCCTGTTCCAAATCTTTATCATCTTCTGTAACGCATTCATTCCAGCATTCTTCTATAATTGATTTTTCAATCCCCTTTTGCATAAGGGCATTTGCTATCTTTTTTCTGGTCTGATTTTCTTTATGATATTCAATGTAATCTATCGCATATTGTCTGTCGTTAAGATACCCGAAAGAGGCAACATAAGAAATGGCGATATTTGCAATTTCCTCGGGATATCCCCCTGCCAGCAATTTATCTGACAACTGTTTCGTTGTGTAAGGTCTTGCTTTCAGTAAATTCATAGCCCTTATTTTTGCCCTTTTAGGGAGCAGTTCTTCCATGATACTCTTATAATTTTCCTCTGAAATCTCTTCATTTTCTTTCAAGCCATAGATACGCAATTCGCCTTTGTATAATACAAAGGCGAATTCTTCATCTGTTATAATCTGTACTCTGGATTTTGAAATTTCAGTTATCTTTATAACTGTCATAAAGTCCTCTTTCTGATATTTCTGTCCTTAATTACTATTCTGATGCTTATTCATCAAGATTATCCTTCACATCGGCTGCTTTCGCACCATCAAGACCAAAATGTGCACGAACCTTTGCTGTCACTTCATCACAAACGGCCGGATTATCTTTCAGATATTGTTTTGCATTCTCGCGTCCCTGACCGATTTTATTTCCTTCATAAGCATACCATGCACCACTCTTATTAATGATGTTCACGCTTGCTGCCAAATCAAGAACATCTCCCTCATAGGATATTCCTTCCCCAAACATGATATCAAATTCAGCCTCTTTAAAAGGAGGAGCAATTTTATTCTTTACAACCTTAACCCTGGTTCTGTTTCCGATTACTTCTCCGCCTTGTTTCAAAGATTCAATTCTTCGTACATCCATACGAACGGAAGAATAAAACTTCAAGGCACGTCCACCTGTGGTAGTTTCGGGATTACCAAACATAATTCCCACTTTTTCACGAAGCTGGTTGATAAATACTACCGTACAGTTTGACTTGCTGATAACGGCAGTCAATTTACGAAGTGCCTGGGACATGAGACGTGCCTGTAATCCGACATGGGAATCCCCCATATCTCCATCAATTTCCGCTTTGGGAACAAGGGCCGCAACAGAGTCCACCACCACGATATCAAGAGCTCCGGAACGCACCATGGTTTCTGTAATCTCAAGTGCCTGTTCACCGTTATCCGGCTGGGAAATATATAAATTATCCACATCAACACCGATATTCTTCGCATACACAGGATCAAGTGCATGCTCTGCATCTATAAATCCTGCAATACCACCGTTCTTCTGTACTTCAGCAATCATATGTAAGGTAACCGTAGTCTTACCACTGGATTCGGGTCCGTAAATTTCGATTACTCTTCCTTTGGGGATACCACCGAGTCCAAGGGCAATATCAAGACTAAGGGAACCTGTAGGAATTGTCTCTATATTCATCTGTGCTGCAGGATCACCCAGTTTCATCACTGCACCCTTTCCGAATTGCTTTTCAATCTGTCCAAGTGCTGCGTCAAGTGCTTTTAATTTTTCATTCTTTTCCATAAAATATGCTCTCCTTTTAACAGGAACATTTGTTCTATTAAAGAATAAAACAAATGTTCGGTTTTGTCAACTGTTTTTTATTTCTTTTTCATTTATTTTAATATAACATGCTTATTGTCCGATAAATCTCCCTCATAGGCATCTCCCCCTTTCCTCCTTATTTATGCTTTGGATTGTTGGCTGAAAATGCCGGATATGCAAAGCAGATAGTCTTCGATGTTGCTGAAAATACAACATCTGATTCTATGATTTACTGTATCATACTATCAAATATTTCGCAACAAAAAAGCAGGCTGCTATCCCGCCTTGGAATCACATCCTGCCTTTATCTTCTTTTAAAATTGCTGTTGATATTTCTTATAATCGGAATAGGTAACCGTCACCCAACCGTCATAATAATTAAATCCGATTTCCATACCGAGTGGGGTATAGAATGCGATTACTGTGGATTCATCACTTAAATACTCTGTAATTTCCTGATCGGACATATCGGAGATAGAATCAATAATCCCGTTTTGACGTTCGCAGCGTTTTCTGAATTCAATGGAAAAGTCATCATCCACTGAGAAAAACTGGGAATTTTTAAGTACCATTCCTGTTTCCATGTCAATGTTTACAGGCACCACATAGCTTTCAAAATAATCTCCGTCAAGATATGCATACTCCACATAAGCAACACTTAACACTTCTTCCGACATATAGGTAACATACGCATAAGCCGTAAAAGTATATTCTCCGCCACCCAAGTAATCTGCTATGTCATCAAGATAATCTTCTACTACACCTATTTCACCTTGTATGGCATCATTAACTCTCTCCTCATCGACAGAATCACCGTAAACTACCGGATATGTAACATCCATGGAAATGTATCCGGAATCCTCCATAAAATCATCTTTCTCGTAAGTATCAAACTCCACACGATAAGACAAATCATCTCTTACAGCGTCTTCAAATTCATAGTATTCGTTTTCAAAATAATTATACACATCGTCATCATCTTCGCCGCCATATGTATAATCATCATCGTAGTCGTCGTCCCGGTCATCATCATAGTCGTTGTCCCGATCATCAGCCCGGTCTTCGTCAAAGTCTTCGTCCCGGTCTTCATCATATTCTGCTTCAAAATATTCACTTTCTGCAACAGCCATTATAAAATCTGTTATCTGATACACGCTGACCATAAATGAAACAATCAAAGCAACACCTATTCCGAAGCATCCGAATATGGTTCCTAAAATTTTACCTGTAGTCCATGGTTTCTTCATATTGTCCCTTTCACATCTCTCTCTATTTCCACAAACGTTTCCCTATTATTTTCTCATACAGTCCAAAAGTTGCCTAAGCGCCCTTTCCGTTGTCTGTCTGCGTATGGCAAAGCGGTCTCCGTCAAAATGATTCTCGGTTACTGTCACTTCTCCCCGAACATAACATCCGATGTATACAAGTCCTACCGGCTTTTCTTTTGTTCCGCCGCCCGGTCCCGCAATTCCTGTTACCGCCACCGATACATCTGCTCCTGCTGCCTTTGCGGCTCCTTCTGCCATCATATGGGCCACTTCCCTGCTTACAGCCCCCTTGGTCTTTAGGACCTCTTCATCTACGCCGAGCAGTTTACTTTTGGCATGGTTGGCATAAGTAATATAGCCTTCCTCGTAAAACTCTGAAATACCTGCCACATTCACAAGTTCGGAAGAAATCATTCCACCAGTGCAGGACTCTGCTGTCGTAAGCTTATATTTTTTTTCAGAAAGAAGTGCTACGATTTCTTCTGCAAGACCCATTATTTAGTCTCCTTCATAACATCCTTATTTTTTACAAGATAATCTATCAAAGATACAACTGTTAAAATCACTGCTATCCAAGTTACAATATCGGTTATGCTCTGCAACACAGGAAGATTTGCAATCATCAGACATACCGCAATAATCTGGAATGTTGTCTTAAACTTTCCCCAATAACTTGCCGCAATCACAACGCCGTTATCGGATGCAATGAGTCTGAATCCGCTAATGACAAATTCTCTTGCAATAATTAAAATTACCATCCATGAAGGAATTCTCTCAAGTTCCACCAGGCAAATAAGTGCAGAACATACCAGCAGTTTGTCTGCAAGGGGATCCATAAACTTACCGAAATTAGTTACCAGATTATGTTTTCTTGCAATGTAACCATCCAGAAAATCTGTCAGACTGGCCACAATAAAAATGGCAAGTGCGATCCACTGATCTACAGGTGTAATGGGCACTAATAAAAATACTATAAAAAAGGGAATTAAAATCACTCGAAATATTGTCAGTTTATTGGGTAAATTCATCTTAACCTCTCCGTTTCTGCTGATTTATCAACCGCTTCGCTACTCTTCTACAGGCTCACCTATCAAATCATATTCATGGGAACCTGTCACTTTTACTTTTACAAAATCACCGCTCATAAGACTTCTGTCTGTTTGCAAGAACAAATAGCCATCCACTCCCGGTGCATCTTTATAGGTTCTGGTGACATAAACGTCGTCTTCCGCTATTTTTCCTTCTACCATAACGGTGAGAATTTTTCCTTCCATGTCATCCGCTGCTTCAAAAGCAATTTCCTGCTGAAGCTCCATCATCTCTTCCTGACGCATTATCTTCACATCATCATCAACCTGGTCTTCCATACCCGCTGCCGGTGTATCCTCTTCCTGGGAATAGGTAAAGGCTCCCAGACGGTCAAACTCCATTTCATTGACAAACGCCATGGTATCTTCATGGTCTTTTTGCGTCTCTCCCGGAAAGCCGGTAATAAAGGTGGTTCTGATGCAAATATCGGGAATCTCCTTCCGAAGTTTTGTAATCAGATCACCTATCTGCTTTGTATCAGTTCTTCTTCCCATGCGCTTTAACACTTTATCGCTTCCGCTCTGGATGGGAATGTCTAAATAATGGCACACCTTGGGCAGCCTCTTAATGGTTTCAATGAGTTCGTCCGTAATCTCTTCCGGATAACAATATAAAATTCTGATCCATTGTAATTCTTCTATCTCAGAAAGTTTTTCAAGAAGCTTTGGCAAAGTCTTCTCTCCATATAAATCCATGCCGTAAAGGGTGGTTTCCTGGGCAACCAAAATCAGTTCCCTAACGCCTCCCTCTGCCAGCGTTTTTGCCTCTGCAAGAAGTGTTTCTATAGGAACGCTTCTGTAATTTCCCCTGACTTTCGGAATGATACAATAAGTACAATGTTTATTGCACCCCTCTGCTATCTTAAGATAAGCATAATGCCCGCCGGTAGTCAAGATTCGTTTTTTGCCGCTGACCGGTGCCTTATCCAAAGGCTCTATATGATTGCTGCCTTTTCCGTCAAGAACTTCATCCAGTGTCTGTGCCAGAACATCAATGGCAGAAGTTCCGATAATGGCATCTACTTCTTCAATTTCATCCTGTATTTCTTCCTTATAGCGCTGTGCCAGACAACCTGCCACAATCAGGGCTTTTATCTGCCCGTTTTTTTTCAGTTCTGCCATTTCCAGAATCGTATTGATACTTTCTTCCTTGGCATCATTAATAAAACAACAGGTGTTTACAACAACCGCTTCCGCCTGCGTTTCATCATCAGTGAAGGAATATCCTTTTTCTGCAAGCATTCCTATCATCATTTCCGAATCCACCAGATTTTTATCACATCCCAGTGAAACAAATAAAACCTTCATTCTTGTTGCTCCTTTTTCCGGAAATATTCCGGGTCTTATATAAATGGCGACCGTATTTTGCGGTCGCCATCAAACTGTTTTATTCTTCATCTGACAGGATTTTAACTTTTCCCTGATTTAATTCTTCTACCGCAATGGATAAAGGTTTGATTTCCTTAGACTGTACTAAGGGATCTTCGCCGCCGATAATCTGGCGCGCTCTCTTAGAAGCTGCCATTACGATGGAATATCTGCTGTTTACAACAGGTGCTTCGCCCTGCTCTACTTCACTGTTTACTACTTTCATTAAGTCTGAATAAGATGGATGTAACATATTTTTCTCCTTTCATGGATCGCCTATTTTGTAAAGGCTTCCAGTTCCTTTCTCATTTTTTCAATCAAGTCCCCACATCTGTCCGGGGTATCGTGTGCTGCCATAATCACGCTGTGCATATGTCTGACACACTCCTCTAAATCATCATTGATTACAATGTAATCATATTCCTCTATTCCTTCTGCTTCTTCTGATGCCCTCTTAAGACGTTTGTCGATAACCTCTTTCGTCTCGGTACCTCTACCTTCCAGTCTTCTTCGAAGTTCCTTTGCACTTGGTGGCATCACGAAAAGAAGTAGTGCTTCCGGGAACTGTTTCTTTACCTTTAAGGCTCCCTGTATTTCTATTTCAAGAATAACATCTTTCCCTTTTTCAAGCTGTTCTTCCACGTATGCTTTGGGTGTTCCGTAATAATTGTCACAATAAGAAGCATACTCTACCAGTCCATTTTCTGCAATCTGTTTTTCAAATTGCTCGCGGCTTACAAAAAAGTATTCTCTTCCGCTTACTTCTCCGGGTCTGGGATTTCTCGTAGTCATGGAAACAGACAACGCATAATTATCATAGTCGCTGATAAGCCGCTTCATCAGTGTTCCTTTTCCGGCTCCTGAAAAGCCTGAAACTACAATCAAAATTCCTTTACGTTTCATCATCATCTTTCCCTTCTGCCTGGGCTCTCTGGGCTATGGTCTCCGGCAATAATGCAGATAAAACCAACTGGCTGTTTTCCATCACCAGAACTGCTTTTGTCTTTCGCCCCTGCGTGGCATCGATTGCACTGCCTTCTTCTTTGGCCTTCTGTACCATACGCTTTACCGGAGCGGAATCGGGACTTACAATCGCAATAATCCTGCCGGCATTTACAATATTGCCAAAACCAATGTTAATCAGCTTGTTCAAGGCTTACCTCACTATCCTTATTCAATGTTCTGAATCTGTTCTCTGACTTTTTCAATTTCTGTCTTAAGTTCAATAGCACGATTGGAAATTTCCAAATCATTTGACTTGGATAAAATCGTATTGGCTTCACGGTTCATTTCCTGTGCAATAAAGTCAAGCTTTCTACCGATGCTTCCACCTGTGATAAGGGTTTCCTTGGTGGTTTCGATATGGCTTCTTAAACGCACCAGTTCTTCATCCACACATACCTTGTCGGCAAAAATAGTCACTTCCATTAAAAGTCTGTTTTCGTCTACCTTGGCATCTTCTAAAAGTTCTTTTACTTTATCTTCTAATTTTTGCTTATATTCTGTAATAATCTGAGGGGAACGCTCTGTGATGAAATCAACATGGGAAAGCATGCCATCCAGTTTGTCAATCAAATCGTCCTTTAAATGATTTCCTTCTTTGATTCTGGTCTGCACAAAACCTTCCGATGCGCCCTTGATTGCCTTGTCAAGGAGCTGCCACAGAGCTTCTTCATCAATGGTCTGCTCTTCCATAGTAAGCACCTCAGGATATCTGGAGAGCCCTGATACCCTTACATCATTATCCAGTTCAAAGTCCTCTGCCATCTGCTTTAAGTAGCCCATGTACTCTGCAGCCAGTTCTTTATTATACTTTACACAGACATTGGATTCGGTAAAATCTTCATAGGTAATGAAAACATCTACCTTACCTCTCTGAATATAGTTTTTCAGTTCATTTCTGATTGCTGCTTCAAAAAAATTCAGTTTCTTGGGCATCTTGATATTGACATCAAGATATCTGTGATTTACGGACTTCATCTCAACCGTAATTTTACGCTCTGCTTCCTGTATCTCACATCTGCCGAAACCGGTCATACTTTTTATCATGCCGTTACTCCCTCATACCTTCCAAAAGTATTGTGCAGCACGATCCAACTATCGAATCCCCCACTTCTGCACATTCCATACTATTATAGAATAAGTGCCTAAAAACGTCAAGGTTTGCTTGTTTGAAATAGCAATTTGGGTTATACTTAGCAGGAAAGGAGTTCTAACTATGGCTTTTGACGGAATTACAGTGGCCGCCGTGGTTTCTGAATTACAGGAAATCCTTGTAGGCGGACGTATTTATAAAATTGCACAGCCCGAAAACGACGAGTTGTTACTTACAGTAAAAACAAAAGACGGCGGACAGACCAAGCTTCTGCTTTCAGCAGGTGCTTCTCTTCCTCTTATTTATCTGACGGAAACAAACAAGCAATCGCCCATGACTGCGCCCGGCTTTTGTATGCTTCTTCGCAAGCATCTGCAAAACGGCCGCATTACCGATGTTACCCAGCCGGGGCTTGAGCGAATCGTACAGATTCATGTGGAACATTTAAATGAAATGGGAGACCTTTGCCGTAAAATTCTTGTTATGGAAATCATGGGCAAACACAGCAACATTATTTTTATAAACGATGAGGACATGATTATTGACAGTATCAAGCATATTTCCGGAATGGTCAGTTCTGTCCGTGAGGTTTTGCCCGGAAGAGATTACTTTATCCCTATGACACAGGATAAAAAAAATCCTCTTACTGTTACGGGATCTGAGTTTAAGGAGATTATTTGCAGTAAATCCACTGCGGTCTATAAAGCACTTTTCACCTCATTTACCGGGCTTTCCCCGCAGATTTCACAGGAAATCTGTGTAGCTGCCCTTATTGACGGAGATGCATCTACTGCTATCTTTTCGGAAACTGCTGGCGGAGAAAGCCTTTTAGATGGGCTATACCGGGCTTTTGATAAGATTATGTCCTGCGTAAAGGAGCAGAAATTCTCGCCCGGAATCATTTATGAAAACAGTGCCCCTGTGGATTTCTTTGTGATACCCCCGGCTTCCTACCCGCAGGAATCCTTACGCCCGTTTACATCCGTATCCGCTCTTTTAGAACAGTATTATGCGGAGAAAAATACCATTACACGCATCAGACAAAAGTCCGTGGACCTTCGCAAGATTGTTCAAACTGCGTTGGAACGTAATATAAAGAAATATGACCTGCAGGTCCGCCAGATGCAGGATACGGAAAAAAAAGACAAGTATAAAATTTATGGGGAATTATTAAATACTTACGGCTACGGCGTAGCTCCCGGTGCCAAATCCATAGGGGCACTGAATTATTACACCAATGAAATGATTACCATTCCTCTGGATCCGCAGCTTACCGCCACAGAAAATGCAAAAAAATATTTTGATAAATACGGTAAATTAAAACGTACCTATGAGGCTCTTTCCAAATTAACGCTAGAAGTAAAGGAAGAAATTGATCATCTGGAATCCATTCAGAATGCTCTGGATATTGCCCTACTTGAAGAAGATTTGACGCAGATTAAAGAAGAACTGATTGAGAGCGGCTATATCCACCGCAAGGGCGGAAATAAAAAAGTGAAAATCACCAGCAAGCCCTTCCACTATATAAGTAGTGACGGTTTTCATATGTATGTGGGGAAAAATAATTTCCAGAATGATGAGCTGACCTTTAAATTTGCAAACGGCGGTGACTGGTGGTTTCATGCCAAAGGTATGCCCGGCTCCCACGTCATCGTGAAAACAAACGGCGAGGAACTCCCGGACAGGACTTTTGAAGAGGCTGCCCGTCTGGCTGCCTACTATTCCAAGGGTAGGGAACAGGACAAGGTTGAAATTGATTATGTAGAAAGAAAACATGTGAAAAAGCCAAATGCCGGCAAGCCCGGATTTGTGGTTTACTATACCAACTATTCTATGATGATTGACAGTGATATTTCTAATATAAAATTAGCAGAGGGATAGCAAGTACTATCCCTCAATTTTTTTGTTTCTGTCAAAAATTTTCCTTATCGTTTATTCCTCAACATGGAAATAGAAATTCTCATCAAAATAACCGGATAAACTAAAGCCGTCGTCCTTGCTTACTTCCACTTCCCAGAATTCTCCATTGTAGGTAACTTCCCAAATTATATTTTGGAATTGACTGTCTTTTCCAATGAAACTAAAGGTCTCACCGCTCTTATTCGCTTCGTCTGCATCCAGTAATGTTATCATCGTACAATTCCGAAGTGGTCTCTCCGTCTCTTGTAATCTTTCATTCTCCTACATATTCACTGTAAAAAGATTCATGTAGCGTAAGCCAATCAATTTCTCTTTTTTCCATACACTCTTCTTTCATTCCATTATCCAGCATATTTGACATAATCAATAAGTCAATATCTTCTTTTGAGCAAAAAACTATTCCCTTTTCTTCCAACAGTTGTATAAAGTTCAAACATTCTTCTTCATAATCATAGTCAATCTCATATGTGTGGAAAACTCCGTCCCCTATGTAATAAGTAGCTATGCAAAGTTCATCATTTTCCTGTTCATAATCAAAGCACTCTTCATAGGCATCATAATCGATTTCTCCGGCCCACATACCATAATTGTGAGAAGCACTATAAACCTCTTCACACCTGCCATCTTCACCAATTAAGCTATAACTATCATACAAGGCACCGGCACCACCGCTTCCTAAATATTCCGCAAGTCCATAATGATAAAGTTCTAAGATACCTCTCGCATAATGAAACCCTGCATAGCAAACACTGAGTTCACCATCTTCATATCTGATAGCAAAAGTCATATTGCTGTCATCATCATCGCAGTAATAATCAAGGCCAACAAAACGAAGTGCCAAATCAGGTACCCCATCCTTACCACAATCAATGACTGAATACTGTATACTGCTTAGTTTCTCATCCGAACCCGAATAGTCCAAATATTCTGCTTTCAGCATTTCAAGTATATCCTGCATGGCAACCCTGTTATTTGCATCCATATAGCCTTCAAAAGTACCCGTCACATCGTTTGAAACACAAGCAGAAGTATTGCCTTTCAAAAAATCATCATATAAATCCAGAATTTCCTCTTCCATTATTCTCTGTGGTGTTTCCTCAGATTCCCCTGTGCCCGTCTCTGCCGGTATCTCTTCCGCAACAGCTTCTTCCGTACGCTCCTCTGCCGGTGCCGTTTCCGCAACTGATTCTCCTGGCAACACCGGTTCCTCATCGCGGTTTTCCTGCATTTTCTTTATCGCTTTTTTTATTTTTGGGGAGTCTGTCTTTTCATAACCTTCCTCTAAAATATCTGTTGCCTTATCATACTCTCCCATTTCTTCATAAATATCGGACAGTAACAAATATGCAACTTCATCTTTCTCGCTTAACTTAATTGCCTTCTTAAGTTCTTTCACTGCACGGTCAAATTCACCTTCCTCCGCATAAGATTCAGCCTCTTCAATATAGGTTGCATATTCACCGGCTTTTTTTGCCCGGGCAGTCAAAAAAACAATTGCTCCTATAAGCACTGCTAAAATAATAACCGCAACGACTATTAAAAGAACTTTCCACAATTTTCCTGTTTTTTTCTTTTTTACCGGAAGTTCATCCCGGGCCGGCATGGTCTGCACATTTCCTTCTGCTTTACAGCCACAAGCAGCACAAAACATTGCTTCATCCTGCATTTGATTGCCACATTTACTACAATATTTCATTGTAAAAAACTCCTTTGTCTACTATTAACTCCCATCTATCCTTCTAGAAAAAATGCATCAATGCCGTTGGCAATTCCCGCAACAATCTTCAACTGATATTCCTCTGTAGCCATCAGCTCATCTTCTGTAGGATTTGTCATATACCCCATTTCCACAATGGTTACCGGCACCTGGCACCAGTTAATGCCACTCATGGTGTCTGTTTCCCAGACACGCTCTCTTCTTGCGCCTGTTGCCGCCACCATTTCGTCCAACACATAAGTAGATAGTGCCTTACTCTTGCTATATAATTCTGCATTATAAGGATTGGACGAGGTCTGGCATATGGTCATGGAACCACTTACCGACGAATTGGTAGAACCGTTTGCATGAATTCTGACAAACGCATCTGCCTGATTGGAGTTTGCAATCTCTGCTCTTTCTGCGTTACTGATGTTGATATCATTGGTTTCCCTGCACATGATTACCTGATATCCCCTTGCTTCCAATTCCTCTTTCAGTTTTAAGGAAACTTCCAAGGTCAGTTCATATTCCGGTTTTCCCGTAGAAACTCCCGATGTTCCCCCTGCCACCTTTGCTTTCATTTCCGTAGCACCGGGACCCACCGGTTCTTTTTCGGAATTTCCTTTTTTCTGGTGTCCCGCATCAATCACAATCAATTTTCCTGTTATCTCTATTTTCTCAGTTGTTAAATACTCCTCGCTGATAAATCCTTCTTTCCCATTGTACTGTACAAAGTACCAGCCATCACAGTGACCGCGACCCTGTACCTGTACATTCCTCGGCAAGGTATCAATAATTTCTGAATCTGTGGAATTTGCTACCCGGAAATTCACTTTGTCAGTGGTATAATACGCAGTTTCCGGAATTTCCTCTATGACAGGTTGTTGCTGTTCTTCCTGTCTCTGTCCTTCCTCTGCCGTAGTTATCTCTTCCGTTTCATTTTCCCGCGTTTCTGCTTCTGCAGCTTCGTCAGCCAAGACGCCAGTCACAGCATCAGTAGCATCTGCCTTTTCATTTTCCACACTTTCCTGCTCTTCCATGGAATTGTCTTCACTTTCCTGTGGTATCTCTACCGTTTCCACTTCATAGGAAGTTTCAGAATCTTTTTCAGCGCACCCGGTCATCACCACTGCCATACTTATGCAAAGACAAACCAATGCAGATTTTATTCTCGTTTTCATCGATAGCCCATCTCTTTCTCGTACTCTACAATCAAATCCCTGTTTGCAACCTCCACATCGCTCAACATAGATTCCTTAAAATCTGCCGCATCTATGGTCCCTTCATACCAGCTGCATCCGTCAAAGTAGTTTTGTAATGCTTCATCTGTAAAGCGTCTGCCATGGCGTGCATACAATTCATTTCTTGCAAGTCTGCACTCATCTGCAGTAAGACCCTCCAGATCATCCATGGTTAAATATCTTACGTCACTGTCTTCCAAAACATATTCGGACTCTTCTTCCACGGCTTCCACATCAGCTTCTTCTACAGCTTCTTCAGTTTCCTCGTAATCCTCTTCCATATCCGCTTCTTCTACAGGCTTAACATCTGCTTCTTTTGCGGCTTCTTCCTCTATGTCTTCAGTCTCTTTTTCTTCTCCCTCTTCGGCATCCTCATCTCCTATCTCATCTTCCGACATTTCGACCTCGTCTTCATCTTCCTCGTTGTCTTCGTCATCATCTGTATCTTCGTCTTCATCGCTGTCGACATCTACCGAAATCCCCAGGGTTTCATATATTTCTTCTTTTCCGCCGGTAATCCAAAACTCTACAAAAGAAACACCGATTAGTGCAAGAATAATGACGATTAACACAATAATAAGTGCGATGATAGCACCTATCCCTTTCTTTTTCGCAGGCTTTTGAGCAGCCACCGGCTGTATGTTCTCCGGTTGTACATGCTCCGGCTGTACATTAACGGGCTGTGTATTCACAGGCTGCACGTTCTCCGGCTCCGCACTTGTTATTGGTGCAGCAGTTACCTGTTCGCTTACGGGCTGTGTGGGTGCACTCTTTACCGGTGTTCCACAGCTTGTACAAAACTTTAAACCATCTCTGATTTCCTGACCACATTGTGTACAAAACATTTTAATTTTCTCCCTTCATTTCAAGCCTTTTCTTTTTGTTTCTTTTTGCCACCAGAATTGTGATAACAACACTTATTAGCAGTAACAGTATGCCTGCAACAGACGCAAGTGCAAAAAATCTTTCTATCTTGAGATATTGTGCTGCCTTTGTTGCAGATTTTTCTGCTAATTCCAAGTATTTCATAGAATTACTAAACCGATATCTTACGATAAACTGCAAGATACAAACTGCTTCTGCACCTGCCACAAAAACATCCCATAGAATAAACGGCCACGTCCGATACTTCTTAGGACTATTTTTATCCGGCTTTTTCATAGCGACTAATGCTATGATAATAATAATCATGCTGACAAGCAGTGCCACTAATAATGGTAGCAACTCTGCCAACCCTATTTTGGTAATGACTCCACCTACTAAATCCGATCCTTTATATAAAGTCAAAACCATTTTGGATGTATTACCGTTTACATCTTCCGCTTCCAGTTCAATCAGATTTTCACCCAATGACAAGTTGGCATGATATGTAAAATCACCGTTTTCATCCGATGTTATGGTTTCTCCTGCAATACGGAGGATATTTCCACCTGACATTTTACCTATAATCGCTACACTGTCTGTATAAAAAGTTTTTCCGTCCAAATCTTCATACAACTTAATTTCCGGCGGAATGAAATCACAGTAAACTTCCGCATCTACGATATAAGTAATCAGATCATCCGTTTCCATTTCCGCATAGATAGTATTCATACCTTCCATAAGGTCAAATGAAACTTCTCCCTCACCACTCACCTGATACATGCCATCCACGCCGTTTACGTTCACATTTAACATGCGTTCTTTTTTGGCACTGTACTTCAAAACCGCTTGGGAGGAATTGGTCACTTCCGGTGTGATGATTGTCAAACTTTCATCTGTTAGCGGAATTGTTTTTATCTTCTTTTCCGACCTAATATTTCCGTCCTTGTATGACAAGCTGATTTCCATGGCTGTAGCATCAGCAGGATACAAAATACTGTCCGTCCTTACATCTCTTTCCCAATCAGCTTCGTATACGGTTTCTCCTGCCACTTTTGCTTCGACCTGATAGGCATCACTTCCCCAGCCTACATATTCATCCCAATCAATATGGCATACCAGATTACCGGCATCCACCTTCACCTTAAAATTTTCAATTGCCTGCGGTTCATTGGGATTTTTATAATCAAAAGCATCCGATATCATGGTATCAAACACTTCTACCGTACCGGTATCATAATATACTTCCAGCCGAAGCACATAATTATCTCCGGAAAGGCCGCTCAGTTTCACATCAATGCTCTTTTCTTCCCCGGATCTTGCACTCCCCTTTGTAAGCTCTATTAAAGAATCTTTATCTGTTGTGCTCACTGCGTACAGCTCATAATTATAGTAAATCTTTTCCGGCTCATAATCTGCCTGAAAAGCAACTGACACCTTCTCGCTCTCCGTTTCTGAAACAGTCAAATATTGAATCCATAATCCGCTTTCATCTTCTACAATATCATAGGTGATTTCACTGTTTCTGCCTAAATCATATTCTACTTTCCATGTGCCGGCCTTGGCATCTTTAATGCGGTAAGTACACCACAGTTCACCTGCTGCATATTCTACATCACTGTCCCCATTTGTTTTACGTTCTCCGGAAGGTGATATAAAAGTAATATCTACTACTTCTTTATCAAATGTAAAGAGAACCGTTAAATCCCCTTGTGTATCGGTTGTCACTATTTCTGCCTGTTTGGGTGCAGCCTGTACAGATACTGCATTCATCCAAAAGGATAAACACAGTACCATTATCTGTATCCATATTTGGATTTTTTGTTTCCTAGATATCTTCATCATGTCACCTCAAATTAAGTTAATACACCGCTCTTATTCTTTTCCCATATGCTGTCTGCACCAATACTGTGGAAATCACCTTCATATTCCCCGTCTTTGTTCAGATACTTATAAGCAAAAACAAACTGTTTTTCACCTTCATGTGTTATATAAAAACCAAGCGCATATGTACCGAAATACTTGTCTTCCGAATTAAATAACCATAACTTAATATCATATTCCGCAGTTCCTTCATATATTGCTCCTACGAATCTTGAGTGAGCATCAAGTTCTCCCTTACCGGACAAATCTAAAGATATTTGTCCTTTTTTGCTTTCCCACATGATACCTGTTTTCAGTGCTGCCTTGACACCTTTCACAGCTTCATTATCAAACTGAAGAAGCGGATTGGTATAGTCAAAGTTACCTATCTGCACTTCTGACTGGGCAAGTTGAATTGTATCCAAAAACATTAGCTTTGCAGATGTTTCAATCTGGAAAGGCGAAATTTGTATAGATGCTGTGGTTTCCGGCATGGATAAAATGCTAACATCATCTATGTATTTCTCCAGTTTAGGCATATACGTCTTAAGATTCAAACTTGTCAAGGAAAATGCCCCTGTAAATTTAAGGCTTGTCCATGTTCCATTCTCCACTGCCGAATTTATGTCTGACACCTCAAAGCTAAAATCATTCATTTCAAGCGGAACCGCTGTAGGCAGTTTCAGCGCTTTGCCTAATTCCAAACTTAGTTTTACGGAATCGGGAACCAGATTTCCTTTCCATTTAACTTCTGCTCCAAGTCCCGGCGAACTTTTATCTAAAATCATGAATTTAATCATAGCACCAACGGCATATTCATTACTGATAGTATTAATGTCAACCTTAACATCGCCATTAAACTGAACCGGTGCATTTAGAAGTTTTACAGGTGTATTAAATCCTTTATCATCATTACCTTCATACTCTGCGTTTAAAACAATACCAACATTTTCATTGGTAATCTGTGCGCTTCCGTCACAAGAAATTTCAAACAATTCCTGTGATTTTAAAATTAGGATTTTATCCTGGAAAGGTAGGTTGGGCAACCCATTATAATAATGGATGCCGATACTGTTTGGATACAAACGCACTACAAGACTGTTAAGTTTAAGCAAATTGTAAATTTCTAAAGTGCCCGTTGAAATATCATCTACCATATAATTTTCATAATCATATAAGTTTTGCTGGTCATTATACAATGTGAAATTATATAGTGCAGGTATATCCAGCGAAACACCTTTTTGCGCCAGATATTGTCCAAATCCGGATGCTGTAACAGTATCAAATTCAACATACGAGCCACTGTCATCTGTCACCCTGACAGAATCTCCATTTTCCAAATTTCCTACAATTGTCACATCACCTTTAAAATGTAACCAGCCGTTCATGGTAACATTTCCACGTAGCGTACAGTTATCAATACCATTTTCTATTTTCTCAGCTGACGTAAAGACATAGGGGCCAAATGCAGTCTTCTTCTCTCCGCATTTGGCAATGACGGAAAATCCGTTTTGAAGTACTTTTTTATGACCGTCAATGGTAATTTCCACATTATATTTACCCACTGCTACACTTGCAGGAATGGTAATTGTATAGGTCTCTGCATCCACATAAGTAGCGGTAACGGAATAGTCAATATTTCCGTTAAGTTTAACAGACATCTTACTGTCTTCTTTAAATCCTGTTCCTTTTAATTTAACAGAAGTATCCTGCTTTCCTTTATATATGTATTTGGGATTCATTCCCTGTATTGTTATGCCATTGCTGATTGGAAGTCCTCCCTGCACATCAGCGGCATCTTTCAATGAGTAAGTCTTCACATCACGGAGATTTTCATCCGGCAATACGACTTCCAAAGTACGTCCTGACATAGTGATTGTATCCTGTGCCTGATAGGTAATTTCATATTGATTATATACCTGTGCATGCAGCAAATCATAGAATGACGATAAACTGGAACTGTCTGATACATAAAGAAACTCTCCATTGCCGCTTCCGGCGATGATGCTTAAATAGTTTGTATCCACACTTGTGCCAAGTCCCATGGTATAGACAGTGATTCCCTTTTGTAATGCACGCGTGCCTATTTCCGCATAGATTGTTTCTGCATCTCTGGCATAATTATCCTGTCCATCTGTCATTAAGATAAGGACATTATTATCCTCCGGCTCTGCCGAGAAACCATCTAAACAGTTTGTAACCGCTGAGAAAATGTCTGTACCGCCGGCTATTTGCATGTTTTGGGCAAATGCAATCAGTTCATCATCCGGCGTTCCGAAAAACTTTGTGTCAACAATGGTATCATCAAAAGTCACTACCGCAATATCTTCATTTGCATTTTTATCCGTAATAAAGGTAACTACCGCATCCCTTAAATCCTGGATGTTTCCGCTCATACTGCCGGACACATCACAGACAAGCATGATGTTGGAGCCTTCATAATTTATTTTCTTAAGTGTAAAATCTGAAATTTCCGCACCACAATCGTATACTTTCAGTGCTGCCTTCAGTTCATCCACATCTGTCAGATAATCACTGTCTATCTGTACTGTAGACACAATTTTTTCAAAACCGGAAGCATCTATTTTACCGATAGAAATGGCACTTTTAACCCGGCTCACATAATCAACGGTAGTTCTTGTAAAGTCAACAGATTCATCCTCCTCTTCCACTGCAATCTGATTTTGAGGCGAAACAATACTTTCTACATTCACTGTCAGAGAATGGTCTAACACGTTTTCCACATAGGTAGCAACATTTTTAATGTTTTCTTTATCATTTTCTTCATCATTACTGATGACCGTAATAATCTGTGACATTGCGGAAACATAACTGTCATCTTCACATTCCGGAGAACTGTAGATAGCTGTACTTAAATAGGAATCGGTAGATGTTTCATTACCGAAATAATTTTCTATTTTTGCAAGTTCCAGGTATACTTTCGTTGCATCTGTTCCTGCTTCCTCGTTGGCTACATCTGTCAGTTCTTCCTTTACGGATGCAAGAACCGGATCTTTTAACTGTACGTTAATTGCCTCAATACGTTCTTTAAATGCTTTCTTTTCCTGTTTATTCAAATCATCTGAATTTTCTTTATAAATTGCAGACAACTTATCCTCTATCAAATCAGCATTTTCGTTGTCAATCTTTTGATAGTCATCTGAAAAATCAGATTCTTTGACCAAACCGCTCATATATAACTCAGCTACTACCATCAGTTCATGATAAGAAGCTTTTTCTTCCAATTTTTCTGCTATCTGCTCAAAATCACCGCTTATCACATAGGACTTGATACGTGCTTTTTCCACACATTCCATCGCCATATATTCCGGTGCATTGCTTTCTATATCTTCAAAAGTTCTGCCATATCTGCGCAAGTTCTTTTCTTTTTCTTCACTTTCCTCTGGAGTTGCGTAATTATTTTCTGACACATCCTCATATACTTCTAAAATGCCTGCTACTGCTTCTGCACAGTCCGAGCACTCATCAGAAATACTATAACTGTCTTCTATCGCATTTTTGATATCTCTTTTAATATCATCAATTGTTTTCTGTTCACTCTTTTTGATATCCTCGTATATACTTTCTGTGTAACCATAGTCTTCAATATTTTCTCCCACAGACTTCAGATATTCTATCATAACAAGGTCTGCCGTACTGTTTTCCAATTTCATATCTACAAATACAACTTCCTCCGTATCTGCAGAAATTAAATCTGTATTCTCACACAAATAATGATACAGACCGTGGGCACTTTCGAAATCTCCTTCCATAACTGCAATACGTGCCGTTAACAGTCTGCATTCATCATTATATCCGTATTCACTGCTATATTGTTCTAAAACCTCAATAGCTGCGTCATAGGCGCCTTCTTCTGCAAGTGCATTGGCAAATGCCATCATTTTCTTTTCAGACATCTGTACTTCCATAGTGCCATCCTTCAAAAGAGCAGTGCCGCCAAAAAATAGGGATATGCCACAGCCCGCCAAAAGCAGGAAGGTTGAAAAAAGCGTACCAAAACAAAACGCCCGTCGCTTTATCAAAATAATCATCGCAACCAACGCTCCCGGTAATAATCCTAATCCTATTTGCAGCCAAACATTCATTGCACCGTCTCTCCCTCAAAAAAAACCTCCCCATGCACATACACGGAGAGGTTCATTACTTTTCATATCTTCGTAGCAACAGCCGCTTTCCGTACGACTCTACAAATTAATAACTTAAACTACCGTAATGGATTTTCCAACCACCATCTTCTTTCACCATAATTAGGTCATCTACATTGTAAGAACCTGACTTTTTGGAACCCTTTACAGTTATCTTCAAGTCAACCTTTACTACTTTCTTAATATCACTGAAATCCATATCGTAGTTGTCAATCATCGCTTCTTCAAGATCTTCCATTTGTCTTTTGGAAAGTTCTGTTTCGTCAGTAATTTCATAAGAAATTTTCTTGATATTTTCTACCTTGTCTTCATACTTATCAAGAACACCATCTACAGCATCTTCATAATAATCTTCATAATCATCGCCGTACCATGCCTCATTTACTTCATTACTGATGGAACTTGCAAGGTCTACTAAAACATCTGTATCATCATCTTTTAATGCCTTTACCATTTTATTAAGGGTGCCCTTATAACCGGTAAAGTTACTTGCAATATTCGCAACCACAACAATTGCCACGATAGCAACAATCGCAATTGCAATGAGTGCGATAATCTTATTATTATTTTTCTTTTTTTCTTCATCTGCAACGGGTGCTGCTGCCGGTGCGGGATTTACGTTTGCACCTGTCACAGGTGTTCCGCACTGTCCACATACCTTATCTTCATCATTCATCTGTGCTCCGCAATTAGAACAAAACTTAGCCATTTCTATTTCCTCCAGTTAAAAATATTTATTTACAATCTGATCAACAACGGGAACTGCAACTGTACCCTGATTTAAAGCTTTTACACCTAAGAGAAGGAACAGGCATGTTCTGATGATATCGATTGCTTTTGTAATAACACTAATGATTGCGCTGAGCACACCATAATTAAAGGAACCCTTAAATACTGCTACCAAAGAGTTAACCCATGACAGTAAGTCAGGAATCAAACCGATTACTGCCAAAATGAATGTGATGGAAATCATTAACACTGCCGCTTTAACAGCTGCTCTCTTTAACCATTCGTTTTCTTCAAATAAAAGTACGTATCCAACTAATAAAATTACGGGAGTATATCCTCCGAATAATGCAGCAAAATAGATTGCTGCTCCTAAAAGTCCAACTGAAATTCCTAATTTTGCTTTCATTTGTTTCTCCTCTCAAAAATCATTTGTATTATTTTTTACCGACTTACATCGGTTTGCCACATGATGTACAGAATTTACTACCGGGTGCAATCACTGCGCCACAGTCTGTACAATGTACTTCTGCCGCTACAGGTTCTGCCGCAGGCTCTGCCATCTTCGTTCCGCATACAGCACAGAAAAGCGCATTGTTAGCAACCTCTGCTCCACATGTAGGACAATTAGACACGCCCTTTAATTCCTTTACATGATTACGGTATTCTTCAACCTTATCCTGTGAAGCCTTTAAAAGTTCTAAAAGTTCTGCAAATGCTTCGTTCGGAGAATCTCCGTAAACCTCTACATACTTCTTTCCGATCTGTTCATAAATACCGGTAATCCTCTTTTCTTCGTCGTTAATCAAAGAATTAAACTTTGCGACATCTGCCATTTCTCTGCCTTTTTTGAGTGCTCCCTGGCTGGCATCAGAAATGGTTTTGCCCATGTTGTCTAAAAAACCCATATTGCCCTCCTATGTATACAAAAACTTTACAAAAATTTTATCATTTTTGTCTATTTATGTCAATATAACGCACAATTTAGATAATATAAAAACATAGCTGCCCACTTGAATGAGCAGCTATGCTTTCTACTTGATTTTATATTATACAATTTTTTATAATGTCTTTTCTGTAAACAGACTCTTTACATGGTCCACTTCTTCCTGTGTCGCTTTGGAAGCAGGCACATAATAAGCCTTATCTCTTGCAATCTGATAGATCTCTTCCTGGGACTGTTCGCAGGCATTTCTAAACTGCTTTAAAGTCTGCTTTAATTCCTTATTTTCTGTCTGTGCAATCATTTCACCGAAACGGACCAATTCTCCGTTGATACCTGTAAGTGTATCTGATACCATTGTTTTTTCATTTAACTGCATACTATCACCCTCCCTACTGTAAAAACTTCATCAGTGTATTTTTATTGTCCATAGCGGACTGTGCACCTTTTTCAAAAAACTGCTTTACTTTAGGGTCAGTCGCTTCGCATGCGTATTCCTTTAATTTGCAATGTGTTGTGTCGTAGCCTGTCATTAAATGACGGATGTTCTGCAAGTCAAGTTCTGATAAATTTGCCATAAAAAACCTCCTGAAAAAATATTCACTTACAGTGGTATTATTTCCAAGAGGTTATTTATTTATTCTCATTTTTATCTTTTTTATTTTTTAAAATCCCCATCTTTTTTGCCAAATGGATCAACATATAACCTTTCGGCATACTGCGAAGTTCCTCTTCATTCACAGCACCCAAACGAATTACCAATACAAAGTAAATGGGAATCGCAATTCCGATTGCTACCGCCAAGGCCACTATGTTAATCGGCAAAAGCGCATAAATGCCATGATAAACACCGAATGCAACGCCTCCCATAATTGCCGCAGAAAAGAAAGGTCTCGCAAAGGTTTTATCCATATCCTGCCTGTAGTTTATAGCCCGCTTTATGGAAAAAGCATTTAAAACACTTACCAGCAAGGCATAGCAAACCATTGCAATAATATAATAGTATGGTCCGTAAGCCTCGTCACAAACCATAAGCATAACCATAAGCACCATTGTTTGAACCACCAGCGCAATTGCCGCATTGATTACCGGACTGTTTAATTTACCTACCGACTGAAGTACTGCATTCGATATGGTAGACATACCGTAAAACACAACGCTGATTGCCAAAACCATTAAAAGTGATGAGGCCAGATCGATAGATTCCCTTTGCGGATACAATACCCACATAATGGGCTTGGCAAGTACTCCGATACCAACCGCTGCAGGAATAGATACCAGCATAGTAACTTTCATGGACTTGGCCACTTTTTTCTTTACCCCCTTTAAATCCTTCTTTGCAAAATCACCGGAAATTCCGGGAATTAATGCCGCCGCCATAGCAGAGGAAAGGGCAATGGGAATATTGGATACCTTAACAGCCTTTCCTGCAACCCCCATCTGGGATGCCACAAGGGTATCAAGAAGACCTTTTTCCCCCATCATCATGTTTTGATAAATGGTCTGATTGATAAACGTGTTAGCATTATAGATAAATGTACTTAAAATAAACGGTGTCACCACCGTAATTATCATTCTGAAAATCTCTCCGTAGGAGTCTTCTTTATCGCTACGGTCTTTTTCAATTCTCCTGTAAATTGTTTTTTTATTTAAACAGTAAACACCAAACATAAATAACAGTGCAGCAAGAACTCCTACACCGGTACCTACCGCACCGCCTGCGGCACCGTAAGAAAGCTTTTCACTTTGAGGCAGTCCGGCAAATTGTTTTACCAAAATATATGCCATCAAAATACTGAACAAAGCATTTAAAATCTGTTCTACTATCTGGGATACAGATGTTTGTATCATGGTTTTGTGTGCCTGGAAATATCCTCTGAGTACACCTAAAATTCCACTGAAGAAGATGACGGGGGCAAGTACCATAAGCGGCAATCTGGCATATTCCACCTGCACCAAAAGACCTGCGCCAAAAAATACAAATAAGCTGGCAATACCACCTACTACCAGCACGTAAATAAGTGCACATTTAAAAATACGATGTGCGTTTCTGTATTCTTTTAATGCGAGTTTCTGGGCAATTACTTTTGAAATAGCTGAAGGGATACTATAGGAGGAGACCAACAGTACAATGACATATGCATTATATGCCATACTGTAATATCCGAAACCCTCATCTCCCAGAATCGCAGCCATCGGGCTGTTATATAACAGTCCGATGATGCGGACGATGATTCCGGCTGTGGCCAGAATCCCCGCCTGCAATATGATTCCGTCATTTCTCTTTTTTGTTGGCATCGCTTTTACGCTCCAAAATTATTAGCCGATCAGCCAGTCATACATCTCCTGATATTTCTTCGCTGATGCATTCCATGAAAAGTCTGCCGCCATGGCGCGGTCAATAATTTTATTCCATTCTCTTTTCTTTTCGTAATATATCTTCTCAGCATAATAAATCGTGCCGAGCATTTCATGTGCATTGTAATTGGTAAAGGAAAATCCTGTTCCGCTGCTCTCATACTCATTATACGGCTGTACGGTATCTTTTAATCCGCCTGTTTCTCTTACAATGGGCACTGTTCCGTAACGAAGACTCATCAGCTGACTAAGTCCACAGGGCTCAAACAGTGAAGGCATCAAAAATGCATCACATGCTGCATAAATCTTATGGGACAAAGCCTCTGAATAGAATATATTTGCAGAAACCTTGTTATTGTACTTCCAGTCAAAGTGACGGAACATATTTTCATACTGTTCTTCACCTGTACCAAGTACCACAATCTGCACATTGCTCTGACAAAGTTCGTCCATAATATAAGCAATCAAATCGAATCCCTTCTGGTCTGTCAGTCTGGAAACAATACCGATCATAAACTTCTTATCATCCTGTTCAAGACCAAGTTCAGCCTGCAGGGCACGTTTATTTTTAATCTTTTCCTTCCGGAAATTCATCGCATTATAATTATGTTCAATATAAGGATCTGTTTCCGGATTGAAGTCATCTGTATCAATACCGTTTACGATACCTCTAAGATCATGGCTTCTGGCACGAAGAAGTCCGTCCAAATTCTCTCCGTAAAAAGCTGTCTTAATTTCTTCTGCGTAGGTATCACTAACAGTCGTGATAGCGTCTGCATAAACAAGACCACCCTTCAGTAAATTCGCATCCTTAAAGGATTCTAACTTGTCCGGTGTGAAGTAGTAATCAGGCAATCCTGTGATATCCTGAACTTCTTTCACACTCCATTTACCCTGAAACTTCAGGTTGTGAATCGTCATAACGGACTTAATGCCGCGATAAAATTCATTTCCCTGGAATCTCTCTTTTAAATAAACAGGAATAAGTCCTGTCTGCCAATCATGACAATGAATCACATCCGGTCTGAAATCAATTACCGGCAAAATTGATAATGCTGCTTTGGAAAAGAATGCATATTTTTCGATTTCAAACAAAGCATTATCACTGTAAGGCTTGAATCCCGTAAAGAACATCTCATTATCAATAAAATAGTATTTTACCCCATCTACCTCTGCGTACATTACGCCTACGTACTCATTTTTCCAATGAAAATCCATATAAAAATGAGTCACGTAACTAAGTTTATCCTTCATTTCCTGTTTCATGCAGGAATACTTGGGAAGGACTACCCTGACATCAAAATAATTCTTATCAATGCACTTCGGAAGCGAACCGACTACGTCTGCCAATCCTCCTGTTTTGATAAACGGAACCCCTTCCGATGCGACAAAAAGAATCTTCTTCATCACAAATCCTCCAAAACATTAATAGTTATAGAACTATTATACAACAAGCAATCTAGCAATTAAAGAGAAAATTTCGGCAAACAGATATTTCTGCCTGCCGAAATTTAAGTTTCCGTCATTCATTCTTTTCTCTATTTTCTGTACTGCAATCTGATTTTATCTGCAATCAGTGCAATAAATTCGGAATTGGTGGGTTTGCCTTTTCCTGTGTTTATGGTATATCCGAACAAATTATCCAAAGTTTCCATGCGTCCTCTGTTCCATGCGACCTCAATGGCATGACGGATAGCTCTCTCCACACGGCTTGATGTGGTCTGATATTTTTCCGCAATGGTTGGATAAAGCACCTTGGTAATAGACCCAAGCATATCTGCTTCCTTCACTGACATCATAATTGCCTCTCGTAAATACTGATATCCTTTTATATGTGCAGGCACGCCTATCTCATGTATCATATCCGTTACGTCTTTTTCTAGGTCAAAGGTAAGAGGCGTTTCTGCCGCTTTTATTTCTTTTCCTTCTTTTTCTGCGCTTCTTATCTCCGAAGGTACCGTAATCATAATCTGGAATTCTCTGTTCATCTGTAAAAGGCTTTCAAATAGCATCTG
Organism: Lachnospiraceae bacterium; assembly: GCA_045586385.1. Taxonomy (GTDB): domain Bacteria; phylum Bacillota; class Clostridia; order Lachnospirales; family Lachnospiraceae; genus Suilimivivens. Next base: position 62,956 of record JAZNAE010000005.1, on the reverse strand, counting down.
CACCTTTTCCGTATCCTTCATTGTCGTCAAATTTAGCTGTTCCATCAAAAGTTCCTCCATATTTTCACAAATACTGCTACGAAACTATTATAAGGAACATGATTTGCCCATTCAACTGTCATTTATCGCGCTTGTCGGGCAGCTTCTATTTTAATTCGTATGAAATTCTCATTTTTCCGTCTTTTCCTTCTATCTTTGCAACACTTCCCGTCACAAACGGCATGGCAGGAGGCAGGTGTCCCAAATCTGCGTCCATGAACACTGGAACCCTGTATTCCTTTGCAATACCAAGCACGGCTTCATACTGATCAAGTCCCATCATTTCCTCACCATTTAAGGGTCTTCCGATAACAAATCCTCTTACATGCTGAAACCAACCGGCTTCCTTCATCTGCCACATCGCCCTTCGTATACTGAATACATTTAAGTCACAAGCCTCTAAAAACCAAAGTATACCGTCTTCCTTATATTTCTCTGTGAATTCTTTTACTTTGTCGAATTTCGTACCTGTCAGATTCACAAGACAATCCATACAACCGCCTAAGAGTCGCCCCTGCATCTTACCGCAGCTTACTTCTTCCATAGTATCATCTTTCGGCATAAAGATTTTCACTTCCGATTTTTCTGTACAATGATATGGCAGCAACGGATGTTCTGCATCTTTTAGCCCTTCCTTTTCCCACAAATCATAACTTTCAAAAGTAAGCTTTTGTCCTTTCAAAAAGTCAAACATATCACTGATAGACGGATGCCACGGCTCCATTCCGTACGCTGCGGCGCAAGGTCCGTATAGAGATGCGGTATCGCAAATTGTCGCCAATAAGAAGGTCATGTTTGTGTTATCGGAATATCCGGTATACCATTTCGGCTCTGCACTCTTTAATGCATCAAAATCCACCCGGCTTATGGTTTCACACATTAACTCTCCGCCGCCGCAGGATATCAGAACATCATTATTCTCACTGAAATAATAATCGGTCAGCTCTTCTCCGCAAGTTTTTGGTGTATTGCTGATGCCGATTCCACGTCCTTCATAACAGTTAGGGCCTACATCCATCTGATAACCCATTTGTTTCAATTTTTTCTGTGCATTTTGAAATGCTGATTTATATGGCTCTATATTACACCCAAAAGCAGGGGCAACAAATCCGATTGTTCCGTTTTCTTTTAAAAATGCGGGATATTTCATAAACAAACTCCTTATTAATGTTATATAAGCCCCTGTCGTTTTTTGACAGGGGCTCGACTAATTGCTGTTTTTATAAATTATAATACTTCTCAAATTCAGCAGGATGAGGAATTGCTGCCATCTGACTGCACTCTGCTCTCTTAGATGCAATAAAGTTCTTTAAGAGGGCTTCAGGGAATACACCGCCTGCTGTCAGGTAATCATGATCTGCTTCAAGTGCATCCAGTGCCTGTTCTAATGAGGTGGGAAGTCCTTTCAGTTTCGCTTTTTCTTCATCTGATAAATTATATAAGTTCATATCGTAAGGTCCCCATCCGTTTTCATGAGGATCGATTTTGTTCTTGATACCGTCAAGACCTGCCATTAAGATTGCTGCATAGCAGAAGTAAGGATTACAGGTTGCATCAGGATTACGAAGTTCAAAACGTCTCATCTTGGGAGACTTCGCGTATGCAGGAATACGGATAACCGCACTACGGTTGGATGTCGCATATCCTACGGTAACCGGTGCTTCAAATCCGGGAACCAGACGTTTAAAAGAGTTAGTACTGGGGTTTGTGATTGCACATAAGGATGCAATATGTTTTAACAAGCCGCCCATGAACCAATGTGCTTCCTTGCTCAAGTTGGAGTAACCGTTATCATCTGAGAATACCGGCTGGTCATCCTTAAGAAGTAACATATGTACATGCATACCGTTACCTGCTTCACCGTATACAGGCTTAGGCATAAAGGTTGCTGTCTTACCATATTTCATTGCTGTGTTGTGAATGATGTATTTAATCATCATGGAAGCATCTGCCATCTTAGACATCTGTCCGAGCTGAGGCTCGATTTCAAACTGACCTGCCGCACCTACTTCGGGATGATGATACTTAATCGGAATACCCATTTCTTCCATAAGCATACACATTTCACTTCTACACTCATAACTTGCATCGTAAGGTTTAGCTACATGGTAAGCTTTCTGCTTGGGAACTACACATCCCTTGCCGTCTACATCACCGTTCCAGTATGCCTGATTTACATCAAGAGACATTCCGATGGAATTGGGTGCTACCTGCCAGCCTACCTGGTCAAATAAATAAAATTCAAATTCAGGAAGAATCAGCATGGTGTCTGCAATACCACTATCTTTCATGTACTGCTCAGCAGCCAGAACGATATTTCTGGGATACTGTGAAAGCGGACGATTTTCGGGATTATCGATAATCATCGCATTACCTGTCATGGATAATGTGGGGATTTCACAGAAAGGATCGATACAGGCAGTATCCGGATCAGGGATAAATACCATATCGCTCTTTTCTACAACTGCATATCCATAGTTTGATGCATCAAAACCAATGCCGCTTTTCATTGTTTCTTCCGAAAAATTCTTTGCCGGAATGGTAACATGGCGGAACTGTCCGTTAATGTCAACCATTTTAAAATCAACCATTTTAATGTCTTTTTCACGGATGAGTTCCATGATGTCTTGTACTGTAGTTTTCACTTATGTAACCTCCCAATAGGTTTTTTCTTAACAGTATAATTATATCCTTAACTTCTATAGCATGTCAAACAAAACACGCTATGGCAATTCTATAAAATTGCTTTCTTTTTCCATCTTCCCGCCTTGTAGAAAAGGGTGGTGAGAACCGCGCCCATAATCCATGCTGCAAGAAGTGATATCTGGATACATTCGCTACGTCCAAATGGAAGCTCGGGTGTTCTTGTAAGATAGGATATTCCGTAAGCAATCGGCACACGGATAATTACTGTTGTGCAGAGAGAAATCCACATGGGCGTTACCGTATCGCCTGCGCCACGCATTACGCCTGATAAACTCTGGGTAACTGCCATGGCTATATAGCCCACTGCCAAAATACACATCATATAATAACTGAGTTCTACCAATTCCTGTGTATTGGTAAAAATGCCCATCAAACTCTTGCCAAACAGTAAAATTACCCCGGTAATAATTGCGGAACATGCCACAGCAAGAATAGTTCCCTGCTTTGCTCCCTGCATAACACGGTCATATTTTTTTGCCCCCACATTTTGTCCTGCAAAAGTGGTTGTGGCTGTACCGAAAGAGAAGTTCGGCATCATGGCAAAACCGTCCACACGCATAACAATGACGTTTGCTGCAATAAACATTTCCCCGAAGCTGTTTGTTAATGACTGTACGATAATCATCGCAGATGAAAAAATTGCCTGGGTAAGACCTGACGGAAGTCCCAATCTTACCATCTGTATTACATGCTCTTTGGCCATCTTAAGTTGCTTAAGGCCTAAGTCAAACACTTCCCTCATGTGCATCAGCTTCCACAAACAAAGTACGGATGAAATAGCCTGTGCAATGACTGTAGCCAGGGCTACGCCTGCTACTCCCATATCAAACTGTGCCACAAAAAGAATATCTAAAAAAATATTTAGTACCGTTGCAATCAACAAGTATATCAGTGCGGAAAAAGAGTCTCCCATTCCCCTAAGGATACCGCTTAGGATATTGTAATAAGCCATTCCTGCACCGCCGTAGAGCATAATGACCAAATAAGATGTACAGTCATCTAATATGCTTTCCGGTGTATTTAACATCTGCAGTAAATCACGCACAAAGGGCGGTGCCGCTATCATTAAAAATACCGATACAATTGCGGTTAAAGTGATACAAGTACCAATCGTTCCCGACAATTCTTCACGTGCTTTTGCGCCGAAATACTGGGAAACCATAATTCCCACACCTGCGGATATTCCTACAAATAATACCAAAAGCATATTAAAAAGCGGTGCTGCACTTCCAACTGCCGCCAGTGCATTATCTCCCACATAATGTCCTACTACAATGCTGTCTACCGTACTGTATAATTGCTGTGCAATATTTCCGATTAACATGGGAATTGAGAATATTGCAATACTTTTCCATGGTGTTCCTACTGTCATATCTGTAGGTTCGAATAATTTCTTTACATTTACCATAATACCGATTATGTCATTCCTTTCTGTCTAAAAACTTTGCTAATTATTTACAGACTTACCCATTATAACATAATCCTTATAAAATACAAACGGCTTGCCAAAAAAACAGCAAGCCGCATAGATTAATATATAACATTATTTTGATATTCTTTCAATTTTTTATTAAATTGGTTAGCACTCCTTATGTCATTAATCCACAAAACCACATATACCGCCACAAATACTGCCGCGATTCCAAATATCAAAGAAATTACTATTCCAAGGGGGAAAACAATCCCTTCAGCATAGTTTAGTCCAAATACAAACAGCTCAATTAACAAGAGGTGAATCCCCCTTCGAAGCAGAGTTTCCTTAATTGTCAGTTCCCTTTTTGACCAAGTCACAAACCCAAACAGAACCGAGCACAGGCCCATGATAGGCGGAGCAAAAAAGGCTTGATAAGTTAGTTTTTCATCAGGAAAAAACAGCATTCCCATTATCCCCTCTAATATAGTAATACACGCTGTACTGACAAAAAAAGCCATCATCATTTCCGATAATTTTGACTGTCTATTCATCGTTGCCACCTCCCATAACAATTCTCTTTACCTGATTGGCATATTGCCTGGAAATCATTAACTTTTCACCATTTTTCATATGCGCAAAAAAGCGCCCGCTCATGGCAGGACTGATGCTGTCAAGAAGCATCAGGTTCAGTACTACTGATTTTGAGCATCTGACAAAATGATAATTACTGTATGCTTTTTCCACCTCATAAAGACGCATTCTTATTTCATAAACCTGCTCTTTGGTATAAGCAAAGACCTTTTCATCCAGTGCTTCAAAATAATATACGTCTTTTAAATGAAATTGCTTTCTGTGCTGCTCCTGGGTAATTCCTGATAATTCTGTTCCCTTTGCAAGCACATACGCCTCAATATCCCTGATATCAGGAGTAATTTGTGTACACTCAATAATTACTTGTTCCTCTTCTTGGTTCAAAATTCTTCTGATGTTTACACGCATGTAATCATGCTCCCTTCATCCTGATTGTTTAATATACTTCTTTCAGTACATTTAATGAGCCTTCCCCTTTTAAATAATAATCAAAAAAAGTGAGGACTACGTCATTTACATTTTCCATACATTCCCTTGCATCCACTTCTCCCACACCCAAAAGCTTTGCCAGCATTGGAGAAAACATAGGCAAATCCGTAAAATTCAGATGCCCTGCACCTTCAAATATTATTTCCCTGTAATCTGCTGCATTTTGACCAACATAATCGTTGACATACACCCATCCTTCATGTTCTTTTGTAAGGGCATCAATGTCTTCTCGAGCTGCCCGGGAATTGATATCTAAAAGTGGTACGGGATAAGATTCTTTTTCATATATCTCATAGCCATTTTCAAATCCCACGTATTCTCCTGCCATGGTACCTTCCAAATCAATGACTGCATCAATGTCAGCACGCTCTCTACCAAGTTCTACTGCTGTGGCACCACCCATGGAATGTCCCATCAAACCAATTTTTTCTGTATTTACTGACGCAAAAGGTCCTTCTTCTTTTTGTGCAGCCTTTTCTAAAATGGTATCTACCACAAAATTCATATCCGCAGAACGGGTTTCCATCCATTCCACGCTGAATTCATATACACGTCTCTCCGCTTCCTCTGTGTAGTCTTCTCCATTATCCGCATATACCTTGGTCATAAAGTCCATATCTACCATAGTGGTTTTCCCGTTTACATCCTCCACAAACATGGCATGATAAGGGTGTGCAATACTGGCTACCACATAACCGTTTGATGCCAGTTCCGTATAAGTAGAGTTGTTACTGTCTATCACACCGAATGCTCCATGGGAAAATACCACAAGGGGATAGTTTCCTTCCTCCTTAGGATACCAGAATTTTACGGTCAGTGCACGATTTTCTCCCGTATCTTTGAAAGTTTCTACTCTGCTTTCGTCTTCCCATGTATATAATGCAATTTCTACTTCATGATTTCCGGTCACCTTTAAAGGTTCAAATTCCGGAAACATAATCTTGGGAATTGCTATGGATAAAACCATACCCAATACTATAATTGTACCTATCACGATACCTGCTGCCTTAAGTCTTTTTTTCATCTTTGTATTCATTTTTTCATCCTCCGTCTCTTGATGTGCTTAGCGTATCACATCTTTTCTTTCTGCAAAATACTCTGACGGATGAGTTGCATTTTTGAAGGATGAAATGCAAAGAAATCGCAAATTGTGACTTCTTTTAAACTCTATTTATTCTCTGCTCTTATGTATAACCACTTGTTTCTTGTCTCACATTATGTTTTAATAGTTTTAATACTTTACAGAAAGGAGCTTATGAATGATTTCTGAGCGCATAAAATCTGAATATGATGCCATATGCAATCGCATCTGCCATATTCAAAATGAACTACAATCACTGCCTCCCGGCAAACTAATTTGTTGTCATCATCATAACACATCCAAATGGTATCTAAGCGATGGTCACCGCAAAATTTATATTCCAAAATCCAATCGCCTTTTGGCAGAGCAACTAGCCAAAAAGAAATATTTATCCCTACTACTTGAAGATTTAGAACACGAAAAGAACGCACTTTCTTATTACTTACGACATCACTCTCCTACCGGCAAGTCTGAACAACTTCTCATAGCACCATCTGAATATCAGCAATTGCTTGCCCCCTATTTCACCCCCTTATCAAAGGAATTGACCGATTGGATGAATTTTCCATATGAGAAAAACCAAAACCATCCGGAAAATCTGATTTATAAAGGTGTCTCAAACACTTATCTACGTTCCAAGTCCGAGGTGTTAATTGATATGCTTCTTCATTCTCATAACATTCCATTTCGCTATGAGTGTGCCCTTCAATTAGGTAATACTCTCATCTATCCTGACTTCACTATCCGTCATCCTCACACCGGTGATTTCTATTATTGGGAACATTTTGGACTCATGGATAATTCTGCTTATATTGAAAAAACAACCTCCAAATTAAATCTTTATGCTACTTACGGCATTACTCCCGGAATCCGGCTCATTACCACGTATGAAACTAAAAATCATCCTTTAAATCCCGAAATTGTAGAAAAGTACATTGAGTATCACTTTATGTAGTTTCAACCTCTTATTAGGATGTCTATGCCTTGCTCGGTCTATACAAATTTTTTATGAATTTGGAATCCCTTTTTATAGTTTTCTTATTAGTTTTCTTGCTCAAAACCTCATAATGCGTATCTATAGGGAAAAATTATTGAAATAGAATCCCTATTTCTCAAAAAACGGATTCTAAAAATAATATTTTTTTCTATAGATACTTTCTACCCTGACCGCCACTTAATTGAGAAATGCAGCTCGATTCCGCGTTGCTTCATCTCGCTGTACGGCTTTCGCCATATAGTCCAGTCATAAAAAGGCTACTTACGCAAGCAAGCTTGCATCGTAGCCTTTTACTCCTGTCCTACATTTCTCAATGCTCCAGCATATTTTCAATAAAGATCCCATATCCCCTGGTCGGGTCATTCACCAGTACATGTGTCACAGCCCCGATAATCTTTCCATCTTGGATAATCGGGCTACCGCTCATTCCCTGCACAATTCCTCCTGTCAAGGCAAGCAGATCTGGATCGGTAATCTCCAGTACGATTCCCCTGTTGATGTCATCATTCTCTAAGCGGATTTCTTTGATTTCTACGTCAAAGGTTTCTGCCGCACCACCTAAGGATGATATGATTTGTGCCGGTCCTTGTTTTATTTCCTGTTTTAATCCAATCGGCATGTAATCATAGCCGTTTGAACTTGTTACATCTTCAGAACAAACTCCGAAAATTCCTTTTACAGTGTTTGCTGTGATAGTTCCCATGATATTGTTATCATCATACTCAATAAATCCGGTAAGTTCTCCGGGTGAACCGTTTTGGCCTTTTGTGATCCCGATAATCTCGGTATGATACAGTGTACCGTCGGAGAGTTCCATTAACGTGCTGGTATCCACATCATTAATACCGTGCCCCAAAGCACCAAAACAGGAATTTTCATCAATGTAAGTCATGGTTCCGACACCTTGCGCATTATCTCTTACCCAGATGCCCATCTTATATTCCCCGTTTCTGTTTGTCTGGGGCGTTGCACTTACTTCGAATACTTCTCCGTCTCTCCTTATTTTAAATACAATCTCCTGCCCCTCGCTGTGACTTATCTTTTCTATCAGCTGTTTTTTTCCGGTAACTTCTTCCTCGTTCATTTCCAAAATGTAGTCACCCGCTTGCAAAACGTATTTAGCCGGCTCATGGGTTTGTCCCTGTTCACCCTCAAAGTCTCCGACACCGACTATCAAAACCCCGTGTGTTTTCACATATATCCCAATAGGGATTCCGGCGGGTTTTAACTTTACATCCTGTATAATTTTTACATCTACATCTTTTAGTGGAATGATACCGAATAATTTAAGACTTAACTTATAATTATCAACTTGATTTGCCTTTACTGTAACCGGATTACTGAAATCAATACGGACACTTCTTGCCTGCAGACTACCATATGTTTGTGCCTGACCACTGGCTTCTATCGCCTCCTCACGATACATCTCCCCCGATGCCGGCAAATTAAAATCAAGGGTTTGAAGCATTCCTGCTCTCACCATGATGGTAGACGGCACACGGTTCCACAATGTATAGTAGGCGGAAATAAAAGTCAGACAAACACTGAGAATAAGCGAAATATATAATATTTTTCTGTAAAGTAACAGTTTGCCGTTACAGGTTATTTCATTTCTTTCCAATTTTTCACACCCTTTTTTCTTCTTATGAAAACAACCAATATACCCTCTTCGTTTCCCGCAAGAAAAAAGAGACATATTGCATGTCTCTTTTAGTATGTGAAAAATCTTCTTTTTTAATAAACCATTTTCTGTTTTTTACTTTACATTTCTTGCCATTTCTTTCATTTCTCTGGCATTACCAAGTACCGCTTCCGTTACATTGCCGCTGCCAAGAAGTCTGGCCATCTCTGTAAGGCTTTCCTCTTCCGATAATTTATGTATTCCGGTTACGGTTCTGTCATTTATTACTTGCTTTTCAATCAGAAAATGTGTGTCCGCCATGGCTGCAATCTGCGGCAAATGCGTGATACAAATAATCTGATGTCCGGCTGATAACTGTCCCAGTTTTTCGGATACCTTCCATGCAGTTCTTCCGCTGATACCTGTATCGATTTCATCAAAAATCAAGGTGTTGGTTCCTTCTTCATCGGCAAATACACTCTTAAATGCAAGCATGATTCTGGATAGTTCACCACCACTTGCCACCTGTTGCAGAGGTTTCTTTGCTTCGCCGGGATTGGTAGAAATTAAAAACTCAATGTCGTCGTATCCGTCCTCTGAAACCTTTTCCTCATCCGGTTTTACCAAAATTTCAAAATCAACATCCAAGAAATTCAAATCAATTAATGCATCTGTCAATTTCTTTGTAAGCTTTGTTGCCGCCTGCCCTCTTGCATCGGAAATCTTCTTACACAAAACAAGAATTTTTTCTTTTTCTTTGTTTAGTTTTTCTTCTAATTGCCTCAAATATTCTTCGTAATTTTCTAATTGTTCTAATCTTGCGGATTTATCAGCAAGTGCCTGCACGATTTGTTCGTAAGAATTTCCGTATTTATCTTTCAAACGGTTGATTACATTTAAGCGCTCTTCTGTCTGAACAAATTCTTCTTCATCAAACTCCAGACTCTCTCTGTAATCTGCGAGTGCTCTGTTAAAATCATTTAACAAATTATCAATTTCGCCAAGCTGCTCACAGAGCTGCCCGGCATCCTCTTCATATCCTGCCACACTGCGAAGTTCACGCATAGCACGTCCAATTACTTCTCCGGCACTACCGTTATTTTCATATCCGGTCAACCCGTGTGCTATATAAACAGCTTCTTTAATTCTCTTGGCATTTGTCATTCGCCGGTAAGCCTTTTCAAGTTGTTCATCCTCTCCCTGCACAATGGCTGCAGCTTCAAGTTCATTCACCTCAAAAGAAAGAAGATCAGCTTCACGCTTCCTATCTTCTTCATTCATCCTATTATCAGAAAGTTCCGCCTTAGCTTTTTTATAACCGGAATAAATTTCTCTTAAGTTTTTTTTCCAAATATAGACTTCCTCTCCTGCATAATCATCCAAAAGCATCTTATGCTTAGACGCCTTTAAAAGCGATTGATGCTCGTGTTGTCCATACATATCAAGCAGCACTGCCGCAAGGGCCTTTAACTGTCCACTACTTACGGTCTCTCCGTTCACTTTACAAGTACTTCTGGCTGCTGTTATTTTTCTTTGCAAAATCAGCGTTCCGTCTTCTTCAACCGAAAGCTCCATACCTTCAACAACGCTTCTTTGGTTTTCATCTAAAGAAAAAACAAGTTCCACCAAGGCATACTCTGCTCCGGCACGGATGTAATCTTTATCTGCCTTTGCGCCTAATGCTAAGTTGACAGAACCGATAATAATGGACTTACCGGCACCTGTTTCTCCCGTAAGTATATTAAGGCCTTCGGCAAATTCCACCTCGGCCTCATCAATTAATGCCAGATTTTTTACATGTAAACTCTCAAGCATTTTTCGTATCCTCCTGTGTAATGTCGGCTATTCCTCCAGTACACCACGTATCGTATCCATAACACATTTCGTATCTTCCACTGTCCGGACTGCCACCATAATCGTATCGTCACCTGCAATAGAACCTACAATTTCTTTCAGTTTCATGGCATCTACAGCCGCAGCAACTGCCATTGCCATTCCTGCAACCGTCTTAATCACAAGAATATTCTGTGCCATATCCATGGAAACAAATCCGTCGCGAAGTACACGGATATATTTATCACTTAGATAATGATCACTGTGAATCAGAATGGTATATTTCTGTCTACCATCACCCATCGGTACTTTGGAAAGTTTTAATTCCCGGATATCTCTGGAGACCGTTGCCTGGGTCACGGCATATCCGCTTTCACGAAGCATATCGGCTAATTCTTCCTGGGTTTCGATTTCGAACTGTTCTACTAATTCTTTTATTTTACGGTGTCTGCTCTTTTTCATGTGCTAAATACCTTTCCTGTACTTACTAATCACACATCTTTTCCTGTAGTCTCTCTAAAAAGCTTACTCTATTTAACTTCACGATTCCTGTTGTCTTTTCGGAACGTCTGATGATGATCCTATCTCCGGTACATAAAGTCACCTTGTGATTACCATCAAAAATTGCTTCTACTTCCTGCCTTTCTCCTTTATGGCTTGCCTCCACCTCAATCGTTATTTCATCGTCCGGAGAAAGTACAATGCTGCGATTCTGCATAGAATGCGGACATACCGGTGTTATTACTATCATCTCCGCTTTCGGGTCCACTATAGGGCCGCCTGCCGAAAGATTGTATCCGGTTGAACCTGTAGGTGTTGCCACAATCATACCGTCCGCCTGATACCTATGTAAAAATTGTCCGTTTACACTGATGCTGAACTTAATAATCTGAAGGGAACCTTTACGCGTAATAACAATATCATTTAACGCTCTGGTACAGTCCTTCTCAATTACTCCCTCATAACTATGCCCGGCCAGCATCATACGCTTTTCAATTTCATAATTTCCTTCCAGCAATTTGGAAAGTGCATTTTCAATATCATCCTTATTTACTTCTGCCAAAAATCCCAAATTCCCCAAATTAATTCCTAAAAAGGGGACATTCTTTCCTGCCAAATCATTCGCTGCCCGAAGGAGTGTTCCGTCTCCGCCAAGAACAATCACGATATCGCTATCCTGTGGCACACAATTGATATCAACATGTTCTTCCTTTGAGAGCGTACATTTTATCCCTCTGTTTGTAAGATAATCTTTAATTTGGTTCGTTACTTTAAACTGCGGATCCTTTGTCTGATTGGTAATAATATAAAAATGCTCCACTGCTATTACCCGTGCCTTTCGCTTACAAATGCTGATGTGCCATGTTTACTGTTTCTTCGATTATTTTCTTCATTTCTGTGTTATTTGAATAGCCGCTTTTATTTTCTGTAACCAGTTTTAATTCTTCCTCGGCCGCACTTTCCGTTATTTCTGCGGTAGGTAATGTCTTTTCTTCGTTTTTGAAAAGATGTACTAGATATTCAATATTACCTTCCGGCCCTTTAATCGGTGAAAAGTCTAAATGTAAAATATCAAATCCGATATAATCGGCAAAATCAATGACCTTTCGGATCACTTCCTCATGAATCTCCGGTTCTCTCACGACACCTTTTTTGCCAACCTTATCTTTCCCGGCTTCGAACTGCGGTTTAATAAGGCATACCATTTCACCGCCTGCCCGAAGAAGTGCCCTTGCCGGAATGAGTATCTTGGTAAGTGAAATAAAAGACACGTCCACAGATGCAAAATCAAGGACATCTTCAATATCTCCCGGCACCATATAACGGAAATTTGTTTTTTCCATGCAGACCACGCGCTCATCACACCTTAATTTCCAATCAAGCTGACCATGTCCTACATCTACGGAATACACCTTCTTTGCCCCGTTTTGAAGCATGCAATCGGTAAACCCTCCTGTGGAAGCTCCGATATCCATACACACTTTTTCCGAAAGGCTTAAATCAAAGTGCTTCATTGCCTTTTCCAGTTTGAGCCCGCCTCTGCTCACATAAGGCAATGTGCTTCCCCTGACTTCCAATTTAATCTTGGTAAGATCAAAGGTGGTTCCTGCTTTATCTTCACGCTGCCCATCCACGAACACATTGCCGGACATAATAATCGCTTTGGCTTTTTCGCGGGAGGCTGCATACCCCTCTTGTACTAAAATAACATCTAAACGTTCCTTCATTATTTTGTCGCTTTCATTTATTTCATTGCTTCCATCGCTGTTATAATACGGCTTACAATGCTTTCTTCGTCAATTCCGATTTCCTGCTTTAAGAGGTCTACGTTTCCGTGCTCTACATATTCATCGGGAATCGTAATATTCAACAATTTAACGTCAAAATCAAGAGTATCCATATATTCTCTGACTTTTTCACCGTAGCCACCGCTGGCAACATTTTCTTCCATGGTAACCACAAGCTTATGATTCTTCGCTGCCCAGTATACGGCATCTTCATCGATAGGTTTTACAAAACGGCTGTTAATTAAACTACATTTATATCCTGCTTCTTTTAAACTTTCTCTTACTGCTTCTGCTTCTTTCACCATACTGCCTATCGCAAGAAGACAGATTTCACCCTCTGCATAAATGGCTTCCGCTTTCCCAAGTTCGATGGGTGCTCTGAATTCTTCAAGTCCCGCATATGCTTCTCCTCTAGGATAGCGGATGGCAACAGGGGCATTAAGCCCAAGTGCAAATTTAAGCATATCGGAAAGTTCCCATTTATTCTTAGGTGCCATCACATGCATATTGGGTATGGATGATAAATAAGATAAATCAAAGATACCCTGATGTGTCTCACCATCACTTCCCACGAGACCAGCCCTGTCAATTGCAAACACAACGGGCAGATTCTGGATACATACGTCATGAATAATCTGATCGTATGCTCTTTGCAGGAAAGAAGAATAGATTGCAACTACAGGTTTTAAGCCTCCGGCAGCAAGACCTGCCGCGAAAGTCACCGCATGTTCTTCAGCAATTCCCACATCAAAAAATCTGTCGGGATACATATTTCTAAATCTCTTAAGTCCTGTCCCGTCCGGCATGGCTGCAGTAATGGCAACCACCTTTTCATCCCTTGCTCCGAGTTTGGTCATTACCGTCGAGAAAATATCGGTATAATTAGCCACATTTCTGGGCTTGGAAGGAATACCTGTTTCTATGTCAAAAGGCTCAGCACCATGGAATCTTGCCGGATGGCGTTCAGCCGGTGCATACCCCTTTCCTTTCTGTGTAATGACATGGACAAGCACTGCATTTCTCACGCGCTTTGCTTCCTGGAACATGCGAAGCATTGCGGGAATATCATGCCCGTCAACAGGTCCCAAATAAGTAATTCCCATGTCCTCGAAAAACATGCCGGGAACAATCAGATGCTTAAAACTGCTCTTCGCATTACGGATTCCCCGTATCACTTTACCACCATACTTGGGAATATCCATCAGCGTGTTATAAATGCCTTCTTTGATATCAAGATAAGTATCTGCTGTTCGGATATTATTCAGATACTTGGATACACCACCTACATTTTCGGAAATAGACATATTATTATCATTTAAAACAATAATGAAATTAGTCTCTAATTTGGCTGCATTATTCAGTGCCTCATATGCCATGCCACCGGTTAGGGAACCGTCGCCGATAACAGAAATAACACTGTGATTCTGTTCCTGAATATCCCTTGCTTTTACAAGACCAAGTCCTGCGGAGATAGATGTGGAACTGTGTCCCGTATCAAAACAGTCACAATCACTTTCTTTTCTTTTGGGGAATCCGCTCATACCATGGTATTTTCGCAGATTTTCAAATCCATCTCTTCGTCCGGTCAATAACTTATGCGTATAAGACTGGTGCCCCACATCCCAAATAATTTTATCTTCCGGAAGCCTGAATGCCAAATGGAGTGCCATGGTAAGCTCCACTGCTCCCAGATTGGAACCTAAATGTCCTCCTGTTTTAGATATTTTTTCAATCAAAAACTGCCTGATTTCCTCTGCAAGCTGCGGATAAAGATCAGGTTTTATATTTTTGATATCATTTTCCTTTTTGATATTGTCAAGTAGCATATCTGTATCCTTCTTTTCTTAAAAATCCCCTATTTTTCTCTTGTTATTAATGATTCCACCAATTCTATCAAAAATGCACCGGAAGTATTTCCTTCCTTCTTCTGCAAATCGGCAAGAATCTCCATTGCTTCCCTTGATAGTCTTTCCACTTCACATCTCGAAGCATCAAGTCCTTTTAATGTCACATAAGTAAGCTTGTGATTCTTTTCATCACTTCCCACCGGTTTCCCAAGTACTTCCGTGGTGCTTGTCACATCAAGAATATCATCCTGAATCTGAAAAGCGATACCGATATTATAAGCCACACGCTCCATACGCATCACATCATCTATATCTGCACCTGCAAGGGTGGCACCAATCATCATAGCTGCCTGGATTAAGGCTGCCGTTTTATTTTCGTGAATAAACAAAAGCAATTCTTCCGTAAGCGGACTTTTTCCTTCCTCCGCTTCAATGTCGGCAGTCTGCCCACCAATCATTCCGTATACACCTGACTTCTTACCTAAAATCTGCATTGCATTTGCTACACATTTATAATCCCGGATATCCTCGGCCATATCAAATGCCTTTGCTGCCGTTTCATAGGCCAAATTCAAAAGTCCGTCACCTGCAAGCACTGCCATCCCGTCACCATAGACAGTCCATGTGGTTTTCCGGCCTCTCCGATATTCATCGTTATCCATTGCCGGCAGATCATCATGTACAAGCGAATAATTGTGAATCATCTCCAGTGCTGCCATAAAAGGTTTTACAATATCGCCTTGACCGCCGAAAAGTTTATAGCATTCTTCCATCAGCATGGGCCGAAGCCTTTTACCTCCTGCTGTGACGCTGTAGTTCATTGCTTCAAAAACTGTTTTCTGATACCCGGTCTCTTCCGGCAAATACATGGCAAGAATCTCTTCTATATGATTTACTCTACCTTGCAACTCTTCTTTAAAACTCATTTAGTTCACCCTTTTCGTTCAACACAAGTACTTTTTTCTCTACACGGTCAATTGCATCATTACACAATTTCAATAACTCTACACCTTTTTGATACTCTGCAAAAGATTCTTCCAATGTAATATCTTCTCTTTCAAGATTCTCCACTGTCTTATCTAACATGGAGAATGCTTCTTCCAGACTAAAATCACTTTTCTTTTCAGCCATGCTTTACCTCCACATTCATCCATTCTGACTTTTCCTTGTTCGTGACATGTGCATCTATCACGCCGTCACGAACAAAAATCTGAAGGTTATCTCCTTCTTCTACCTGATGAATACTCTTTACTGCCATTCCACTCTTATCTGACACATAGGAAAAGCCCTGATTCAGCTTTTCAAGTGGAGAAAGTCCTTTTATCTTTTCAATGTAAATATCTAATCTATGACGGCTTCTTAGTATTTTTGACTTCATTGCATCATTCACTTTTTCTTCCTGTCTAAGCAGCCATGTCTTTTTTTCGCGAATCTTTCCCATCGGAGAATTCATTCGTATTTTTGCTTCATAGGTTTTGTAACGTGCTCTTTGCCATTCTAATTTCCCCCGCATAATTCTTTGCATGGTGAATTCTGTTTCCTTTAGACTTTGAAGGGTCAGCATTACATCGAAAACCGCAAGTTCTGCTGCAGCAGACGGTGTTGGTGCCCGCAAATCAGCCACATAATCAATAATGGTAGTATCTGTTTCATGTCCGACTGCAGAGATAACCGGTACACTACAATCAAATACGGCCTGGGCAACACATTCTTCATTAAAGGCCCATAAGTCTTCAATGGAACCGCCGCCTCTGCCCACAATCATAACGTCAACTCCCATATGCTCCAGTGCATGAATACCGTTTACAATACTCTGTGGTGCACCTTCCCCCTGTACCAGTGCAGGATAAATAATAATTTGTATATACGGGTTTCGTCTGGTTGCTATATTAATAATATCTCTTACTGCAGCACCGGTAGGCGCCGTTACCACGCCTAAAGTTTTACAGTAAGAGGGTATCTCCTTTTTGTAACAGGAATCAAACATCCCCTGTTCTTTTAATTCTCTTTTCAGCTTTTCGAATTTCTCATAAAGAGCGCCTGCTCCGTCCTGCGTTATTTCTTTTGCATATAATTGGTACTTGCCGTCACGTTCATAAACGTCTACCGTTCCGCGCACAATGACCTGCAATCCTTCCATTAGCCGAAATGCAAGACCGGAACGACTTCCTGCAAACATCACGCAGGAAATCGTTCCTTTCATATCTTTCAACGTAAAATATATATGCCCGGAAGAATGATATTTACAGTTACTGACCTCTCCCTTTACAGATAAGTCCTGCAACAAAAAATCCTGGGTAAACATATTTTTAATATATGAATTTATCTGGCCGACTGTATATACATTCTTCATGTCATACTCCTGCCTTAAGCAAATTTAGCCAATACTCCGTTTACGAACGCCTTTGAGGAATCCTGTCCGAATTTTTTCGCAAGCTCCACTGCTTCATTAATGGCTACTCCGGTGGGAATTGTTTCATCGAATAAAATCTCATAAACAGCCAATCTTAAAATGGTTAAGTCCACTTTACCCATTCTGCCGGTATCCCATCCTTCTACCTTTTCATTTAATTCCTGATCAATTTCCTCAAGTTTTTCTACAATTTTATCAACTTTTCCGGAAATATATGCTGCCTCCGTTTCATCGGCAGTATTTTCTTCTTCAAAAAAGAAGGTCGTCTGCTGAGGCATTTCGTCTTTTTGATTAAATTCTATACGAAACAACAGTTTAAATATCTGTTCTCTAAGTTCTCTTCTACTCATGTGTTCCATCCGTTTTCCTTGGTATCTGTTATTAAGGCATTTCTACGCCGGCAATTCTTACATTAACATCTGTAGTCTCAAGACCGGTCATATTTTCGATGGTTGTTTTTACCTTTTCCTGAACTTTCTGTGAAACAGCAGGAATATTATAGCCATATTCTACTACCAACGCCAGATCGAGCTTCACACTCTTACCGATCACTTCCACTTTAACGCCCTTGGAAAGTTTTCTCACACCCATCTTGCTCATCAGTTCGTTTGTGATATTACCTGCCATGGAAACAACACCTTTTACTTCTGTTGCTGCCAATCCTGCAATAATCGCAACTACATCATCTGCAATCTTAACGGTTCCGATGCCGTCATCTTCCTGTAATACATATGTGTTTTGTTCTATTGTTTTTTCCATGATAATTTCCTTCCTTTTGTTTCTTCTGTTTGTGAATACACAAATAAATCATATCAAAAATTAACCTTTTTGCATAGTCTAAAACAAAGAATTGTCAAGAATAATCTACAGCCAAAAACTTAAGCTTCTTTGTGCTTTATTGTCCGCATAGGACACTGCTCCCGTCTCCGTTTTTAAGTATTCAAAAATTCCCTGCTCCTTAATTAAATAGTTCAGCATGTCCTCATAAATCTCTAAAGTCGCACACTTAAGTGTCACATAAGTATTCCCGTTTTCATATGCTTCTTCAAAAAGACCCGCCAACCGGTCCTTATCCACTTCCGTAAAATATAAACCTTCCCTGACATAATAATTATCTCTTACCGCAATACATGTGGGAATCAACTCTTTGTCGTCCAGGGTATGTGTCTGCTCCAGTTGTTTGGTCGTCACACACAGATAATCATAATTAATCGGAGGAATGGTGCCGGGCTGCATTCCTTCACTTCCTTCAACCATCTGATAGGATGCATCTCCCCATGTAGCATCAACAAAATAGTCTTGATTCGCGATATTTACCAAATTCCAGGCATGTCCTTCGCCGCCGGAAACTCTTCCCATCACCAGCGTACTATTCACTCCCGCACGTGTAAGAAGATATTGTGTAGCCTTGGCATATCCCTGACATACACTCCTTCCGTGAACAAATACGGAACAAATATTTTGATTATCCGGTGCGGCGGCATCATATTCTGTGTGTCCGATAATATATTCGTAAATATATTTTACCTTTTCATATTCATCCATATACGGCGATATACCGGAAAGACAAGTGTTTACGTATCTTTCAATCTGTACGTTGCATTCTTTAATTTGGGTTTCATCCATCAGATAGGTTCCGGAAAATGTAATTTTCTTCACTTCATCTCCAAGCGTATATCTGGTAAATGTATACCCGTCCACATAAAATATTTCCGGATGATCATTCAGTACATATTGAAATACTTTTTCTATCTTGTCCGTATCAAGGCATGATAACGAAATACCTTCTTCCTGATTTTCCAGGATATTTAAGATCTCCGCATAAAGCGTTTTTTCTTCTGCATTTAATTTTTCGTAGTAAAAGCAGCCAATCTGATTCTGCTTCAGACTTTCTATCTTTTGTTGCGATATATCCTGATAGCCGGAATGTTCTTGCTCCGGTGATGCGGCCTCAGCTTCCTGCTGCAAAACAATCGGTTTTTCAGCTTCATCTTCTGTTTTAGGCATATCGCAGCCACCAAGAAGAAAGGTTAGAGTCAGAATAAATATAAATAAAATTTTATTCATTTAATCACGTCCAAATTCCGAAAGTACAAGTCCTTCATTTCTATCCAGTGTCATTCCGACACTCCATGCATTAATAAAGAGTAAAAGAGGGTTGCCTTTTAAATCCTTTATTTTCTTCATATCTGAAGTTCCTGTCAACTTATTTAAATCAATTTCTTCTTTATTTTCAATCCAGCGGATATGCTCATAAGGAAGCGGTTCCAATTTAATTTCCACGTTATATTCATTTTCCAGTCGGTATTTAAGAACGTCAAACTGCAGTACACCAACCACACCTACAATAATTTCTTCCATACCGGTATTAAACTCCTGGAAAATCTGAATTGCACCCTCCTGTGCAATCTGTGTAATTCCCTTTACAAACTGCTTTCTCTTCATGGTATCCATCTGTCTCACCCTTGCAAAGTGCTCAGGTGCGAAGGTGGGAATCCCTTCATACTTAAACTGTTCCTTAGGCATACACAGTGTATCCCCGATAGAAAATACACCGGGATCAAATACACCGATAATATCTCCCGCATATGCCTCTTCCAATATCTTACGCTCGCTTGCCATGATCTGCTGGGGTTGTGAAAGACGCATAACCTTTCCGCCCTGTACATGCTTTACTTCCATGCTGGCTTCATATTTTCCGGAACAGATACGCATAAATGCAATTCTGTCTCTGTGGGCTTTATTCATATTCGCTTGAATCTTAAATACAAATGCCGAAAAATCGTTTTCTGCAGGTGCAATTAAACCTGCATCCGACTTTCTGGGAAGGGGTGTTGTTGTCATTTCCAAAAAATGCTGAAGGAAAAACTCTACACCAAAGTTTGTAAGTGCGGAGCCAAAAAATACCGGGGTTAAATCTCCTGCCTGTACCTGTGCCAAATCAAATTCTGCACTGGCACCGTCCAAAAGTTCGATTTCATCCGTCAAGGTTCCCATAGCATCTTCTCCTATGGCATCAGCCAAAGCAGTTTCATCACTTAGGGGAATGATTCTTGTTTCACCTTCTTTGGTTCCCTTCTCTGTATCGGAAAATGTAATGACACACTTTTCATCTCTGTCATATACACCTTTGAATCCCTTGCCGGAACCAATGGGCCAGTTTACGGGGCAGGTGGCAATTCCCAATTCTTTCTCAATCTCATCTAAAAGTTCAAAAGTATCATTGGCATCTCTGTCCATTTTGTTGATAAAAGTGAAAATAGGGATTTTACGCATGACACAAACTTTAAAGAGCTTTCTTGTCTGTGCTTCTACACCCTTTGATGCATCAATTACCATTACCGCGGAGTCTGCCGCCATTAATGTTCTGTAAGTATCTTCCGAGAAATCCTGGTGTCCCGGTGTGTCAAGAATATTAATGCAAAATCCGTCGTACTCAAACTGTAGCACGGATGAAGTGACGGAAATACCTCTCTCCTTTTCGATTTCCATCCAGTCAGATACCGCATGCCTGGCGGTAGCCTTTCCTTTTACACTTCCTGCCAGATTAATGGCTCCTCCGTATAATAAAAACTTTTCCGTTAAAGTTGTTTTTCCCGCATCCGGGTGGGATATAATTGCGAAAGTTCGTCTTCTGTTTATTTCCTTTTCCAAGTTACCCACGTATCTTTCCTCCAAAAAATTATTCCTGTATCATTTTAATACAATGGTGTTCCGGCAATATCTCCGGACACACCTAAGTATTTTAACACAGTTGCCCCTATATCTGCAAAGGTTTCTCGCGTCCCTTTATTCACGGGCGGTATATTTTTTCCATACATCAGAAAAGGAGTGTATTCTCTGGAGTGATCCGTAGAGCATGTATATCCTGGATCACAGCCGTGATCGGCAGTAATCATAAGTACATCCTCATCTCTCATGGATGCCATAATTTCCGGAAGTGCCGCATCGAACTGTGCAAGTGCTTTCGCATATCCGTCAATATCGTTGCGGTGTCCGTAAAGCATGTCAAAATCTACAAGATTGACAAAACAAAGTCCTTCAAAGTCTTGCCTTAGGTATTCAAATATCTTTTCAATTCCTTCCGTATTTCCGGAAGTATAAACATAAGAAGTGAGCCCTTTTCCTGCAAAGATATCTCTGATTTTACCCACTCCGATTACATCCTTACCGGCATCTGAAAGTACATCTAGCATGGTCTGCTTAGGCGGCAAAATAGAAAAATCATGTCTTCTCGATGTTCGGGTATAGTTTCCGGACTCTCCTACAAAAGGACGGGCGATAACTCTCCCCACTCCGTGTTTGCCTACCAGAATCTTTCTTGCCATTTCACAATATTCATATAAAGTTTCCACAGGCACTACATCCTCGTGTGCCGCTATCTGAAATACACTGTCCGCTGACGTATATACAATAAGGTCACCTGTCCTTACATGTTCGTCCCCATATTCTTTAATCACTTCCGTACCGGAATATGGTGCATTACACAAAACACCTCTCCCTGTCATTTCTTTAAAGGGAGCAAGCACTTCTTCCGGGAAACCGTCAGGATATACAGGAAGCGGATCTTCTGATATAAGACCGGCTATTTCCCAGTGCCCTATGGTCGTATCTTTCCCTTTAGAAGCTTCTGTCATTCTTGCATGCATAGCCACCGGTTTTTCCTCCGGTTTCTTGAAATCAATTCCGTCAATATGAAACAATCCCAGCTTTTCCATATTCGGCATATGGAAATAGGAGCTTGTTGATGCAGAGCGCAGGGTATTGGTTCCCTCATCACCAAATTTATCCGCATCGTTCATTGCTCCGATTCCCACACTATCAAGCACAATTAAAAAAACTCTTTTCATTCCTGTGTTCCTTTCTGTTTGTTATCATCTCTGTAATAGGATACCACATTTTGCTATTCTGTAATAGTGCTGATTACAATATTTTCCGCTGCAATTCCGGTTTTACGGACAACGATATCTTCAATCTGTGCACGCTGTGCTTCTGTCAGTTCAGCTGCATTCACCACTACATCCACACCGTCATCTGCAATACTCACCACTACATCATCAAACCCCTTCGCTTCCAAAAGAATTTCGGCAGCTGTTTCTTTTTCTGCAATATCCGTAAGGGAAATCATATTGTCAATTGCTTCCTGCTTCTGGTCTTCACTGATATTTACATTATTGATAATTTCAAGTAATGTTTCTTTATTCTTAGCTCTTGTCTGCTCTTTTAAAAGCTTTGCACCGGATGATGCATCCAAATCAGCGGTCGCAGTAAATACTGCCTCTCCGGGAGTTTCCGTACCTGAAAGTTGTTCGGATACCACTGCCTGCGTCTGTTCGCTCATTGTTTCTGTGGCTATTTCTTCCGTAGTCTCACCTATTACCTCTTCCATGGATTCATCCAGATAGTTTTCCTGCTCGGTAATAATATCTGTATCTAAACTGGCAATGTCTCCGTTTTCTGCCTGCTCCATATCTTCATCCGATATTTCAAACAAAGTGGCAACATCCGTATCTTCATATATTTCATCATATACTTCTTCCTCCATACTGCTGACAGCACTCTCTGCTGCTGTCGTCATAATTTCTTCATCCGTAATTTGTTCCCCGGCAAAATTCAGGTATCCTGCCACTGCAATCATAATAGCCAGAGCCGTAATCATAATCTGATTCTTTTTCATCATATTTCTCAATTCTGCATCTCCTTTACTCAGAACTCATTTTAATTATTTTTATTTTATGTGCATCTATTCCGAATAATGCCTGGATTGCCTCTGTAATATTTTTCTTCACTGTCTGATTATCTCCGCCTTGTGCCGAAACCAGAACTCCCTTCACTTTAGGACATAGAACCTGCCTTACATAAGGATATGTCTCTCCGTCTTCATTTACATATACGGTCTCGCCCGTCTTTTCATTGCTACCGGTATTATGGCTGGCTCCGTCAGCATCCACCTGCGTGGAAGAATCAAGTCCTGTGGTAACATCCTTTTCCACAACCGTTTCTCCGGAGTCCTCCAATGTTATCATTACCTTAACTTTCCCCGCTCCTTCCATTGTTAAAAGTACATCTTCCAACGTGCTTTCCAGAAAATCTGTATAACTGCCCCACTGCTCTTTCGTGGTTGCTGCAGGCAGCACTTCCTTCGTAGTCATCTTGCCATCGCCGCCTGTTTTATCTAACATACCACTTACCCCGTCCGATAAAGAGGACTTTTCTTTCTTCGTATCAGTTTTTTTATCCGGCATGGGCCAAACAATCACCATGAGCAACACCCCCATCAAGAGTATCACTATAAAATTTTCCTTTTTCAGTTTTTTCAATCTTTTTCCCTTTCCTCTATTTTACTTGCAAATTGATAGCATCTGTCTGAAGAAGTTCCTGATAATGTCTCTTCAACAGTTCTTCCTTTGCAACATTTTTTTCATTTCCCACATTTTGGACAAGAATGGTCACCTGCCCGATTCCTTCCTTTGTTTCTTCTATGTATACATCCTTAATAACAAAACCTTCCACGGGGTCTTTTTCCAGTTTTTCTTTCATTTCGCTTTGAATTTGTTCATATATCTTTCCTTCCATCGTCTCCCCTACAGCACTTATTTCTGCCTTTTCCATACTTTCCAAAAATACTTCTCCTTCATAAGTCAGTTCTGAAAACACTTCTCCCGAAAGCAACGAAAAGATAGGCGTAATCAGTTTCGCAACCATCATAACACCAATTAATACCTTTACATATTTCACATAATTTTCACTTGGCACAAAATAAAGAATCGCCTGTGCAATCACAACGAAAATACCTACTTCTTTTACTATCGCCAACATAAAGTTCCTTCCCCTCTTTCATTTGAGTGAATATGCCACCACTGCAATGACGATTAAAAACAGTGCCACGGACGTAAACAGGCATCTGAGCAGTAGAAATAATCCTTCCCCCACCCGGTCCGCACATCCCGATATTCTTTTGTCACTGATAATTCCCGATACTGCCGCACCGATTTTTACAATTCCGCCAATCAAAAAAAGCTTCGCCATGGGAATCACACAGGCAACAATAAGAAGCATAAACAACAAAATCCCCAAACTGTTTTTTATTAAAACCGCTGAACCGATTACCAACTCCGTTACCCCCTCCGCCATTCCCCCAATACCGGGAATAGCAGAAACCGCCTTTCTGAGCGCTGTTATCTTTAGTCCGTCCAAAACCGGCAAAATTACCGACTGAACCAGACTCAGTCCCGTAATAGCCCCCATTGCCAGCTTCTGGCTAAAAACAATTACCTTTTTCAATAAATCCAGCAGGAGGGAAAGTCTCTCTTCCGCCCATATTCCGTTTAAAAGGGCCAAAACTACATAACTGTATACAAAGGGTACAAGCACCTTAAGTAAAAAACTTTCCACCAGGTACGCAACCACCAGCATTACCTGATAATAAAATATCGCCGTAGCACTGCCACTTGCCGTTCCCACTGCAATAAACCATGTAGGGATGAACATCTTTACAAACAACACTGCATTTTCCATGGCAAGAGTTGCAAATTCCGCTGCTGCCACAAACGCACGGGTAAGCACTGCCATGAGCAGCAAATACAAAAAATAAAACCCTACCTGTGCTACCTGTTTCCCTGAAAAAATATCTGAAAAATTGGAAAACAGCGCAGAGACGATTCCAATCATCAGGATACTTACAAGTACTTCTTTTACTCCCGTTATATCTCCCGCAATCCCTTCCCTGATGCTCCAAAGGAAAACTTTCCCTGCCTGTAAAAGCTCTCCTTTCATGATGTAAGAAAAAATTTCATCCATATCCAGGGATATCCCCGGAAATAATCCTTCAAATCCGTTTTCTATTTCCTCTAAATCATAATCTTCCATTTGCGCCCATATATATTCATCCACCCTTTCGGCTTCTTCATCCGCCTTTGCCTGTACACAAACCGGGCTAAAAAATGTCAGTATACATACAAAAGGAATTATTAAACTATATTGCATCACATATCTTGTCCATTTCATGTTCATAACCTATCCTGCTATGGTACTGATATTTTCAATAATCGACATAAGAGCCGGCATTCCCATAAATAGAACTGTCAGTTTTCCGAATATTTCAATTTGTCCTGCCACTGCCCCATACCCTGCATCTTTGCATATGGACGCCGTAAACTCACAAATATAGGTAACTCCCACTGCTTTAAACAGCAATTTAAAATATGAACCGCCGGTCTCCATGTATTTTTGAAGAGCCTCCATTCTTTCTATCATTCCAAACAGCCCTTCTATTGTAGAAACAAAAATAATTACACCTATTGCCAATCCGATATATACACTGATTTCCGGTCTGATATTCTTAAACTGAAGTGCCAGCATCACACCTGCCACACCCAATATTCCGATTTTCACTACTTCCATATATGTTTCCTTCCATTCTTACATAGCAAACAAATCCTGAATCATAACAAACAAGTCATAAATATAGGGCAATATCCATGTGAGTACCAGAATCAGTCCGGCCAAACTGATTAAAAAGGCATGTTCCTCTCTTCCGCTATGTTTCAATATCTGACTTAGGATGGTTATCAGAATTCCCACTGCTGCTATTTTAAAAATCAGACTTACTTCCATAGTTCCTCCATATCTGTTTAAAGCAGTAAAACGGACAACAAAATACCGGTTGCCATTCCCATACTCATAATTACTTTGTTTTTACTTTTCTCTTCTTGTTCAAACTGTACTATCCAGTTGTCAAATTCCTTCAGATATCCTTTTAGTACATCTGCTTGTCCTTCTCTCTCTGCCATTCCCAGTAAATCCGGAAATTTGATAAACAGTTCTATTTGCTGTGCTGCTAGCGGTAATCCTACAAGCATACTACGCATCTCCTGTTCCCATATGTCCCTTAAGTTTCTCCCATCCTCCCATGTCAGATTTTCTCCGACTTTATGTAAGGCTTTACAAAATGGCTCCTCTATTTTATCAGCCACTCCTTTTATAATTTCCGTAATAGGAAGCCCTGAATATCTGATTTCATCCTGCATCAGAAAAAACAATCTCCGCATCTCTTTCAGAAGAAAAAGTTTTTTCTTTCTATCCTGACACATACAATAAGAAAACCCGGTTGAACCGGCTATCAGCAAAATAACTCCAAATAACTTCACCATGTCAATTGTCCCCTTTGCCTTTATAAACAGTTAAAAGAGCACACTTTCCATCTTTCTTACCTAGAAAAACAAACCGCTCAAACATGCTCTCATCTATCCCCCTGCTTTTCACCTCTTCCATGGAACTCCCATGCATGGTGGCAATCACATTACATCCACACCGGAGGATATTTTGTATGGCTTGTCTGTCTTCTTTTCCTCCAACTTCGTCTACTGCAATCACTTGTGGTGCCATAGAGCGAAGAAGCATCATCATTCCCTGCACTTTGGGACACCCGTCAAGCACATATGTCCTAATACCCAAATCGTTCCCGGGAATCCCCATATAAGAGCCTGCTATTTCTGAACGTTCATCCACCACACCAATCTGCTTTCCCTCTGCCCATTCATTTCCATTAGAGACCTGACGTATCAAATCCCGGAGCATGGTTGTTTTTCCGCATCCCGGCGGAGCAATCAGAAGTATATTGCATAATCTTGCGTTTTCATAAACAAGCGGTAGCAGTGTATCTGCAGCACCTTTTATCTCATGTGCTATTCGGATATTCATACATCTGATATATTTTATGTTTTTGACTTTTGCATCTTCACCTAAGATTACCTGTCCCGAAAGCCCCACTCTATGCCCACCCGGCACTGTTATAAAGCCTTGTCCGATTTCTTCTTCATAGGCATATCTGGAATAACTGCAGATATGATCAAGAATTTGTTCCATCTCACTTATGGATATGTACCAGTTGCTGTTACCGATAATTTTACTAACATCACCCGTTCTGCCCAAAAAATATTCTTCATTTTCCAAAAGAACTCTTACCGGCTGGTTTACACACAGCCTAATTTCCTGGAGCTTATCCGCTTTCTGTGCAATATAATGGAATTTCTGTCTTAATTGCTGCGGAAAAATATTTAGCACTTCCTGCTCTTTCATATCAACCTCCCCGACATAGCCTCTTATCTCAATATATGAAATTGGATTTCAGATATGACTATTTTATCGCACAAAAAAAGAACAGCTTCCGCTGTTCTTTTCTATCATCAATATCTTACTGCTGTGCTACGTCTTTCATGGAGAAGCTCATTCTTCCCATCTTGTCTTTTCCAAGGCATACAACAGTTACCTTGTCACCAAGTGTAAGTACATCTTCTACATGGTTAATTCTTTCTTTTGCAATCTTGGAGATATGAACCATACCTTCCTTACCGGGAGCAAATTCTACGAAAGCACCGAACTCTTTAATGCTTACTACGATACCCTTGAAAATCTGGCCTTCCTGGTAATCTGTTACGATAGTCTTAATATATTCGATTGCCTTATCCATCATTGCTGCGTCAGTACCGCAAACAGATACCATACCGTCATCTGTGATATCAATCTTAACGCCTGTACGTGCAATAATTTCATTAATTGTCTTTCCACGCTGGCCTACAACATCACCGATCTTTTCAGGATCAATCTGAAGAGATACAATCTTGGGTGCATACGGTCCAACTTCCGGTCTGGGTTCTGCAATTGCAGGCTTCATGCAGTTATCCATAATGAAAAGTCTTGCTTCGCGGCATCTTGCAATCGCACCTTCCACGATAGGTCTTGTAAGACCATGAATCTTAATATCCATCTGGATTGCTGTGATACCTTCTGTTGTACCTGTTACCTTAAAGTCCATATCACCGAAGAAGTCTTCAAGACCCTGGATATCTGTAAGAAGTACGAAGTCATCATCTGTATCACCTGTAACAAGACCACAGGAAATACCTGCAACCATGCTCTTAATGGGAACACCAGCAGCCATAAGTGACATACAGGATGCACATGTGGAAGCCATGGATGTAGAACCATTGGATTCAAATGTTTCGGATACGGTACGGATTGCATAAGGGAATTCTTCTTCAGAAGGAAGCACAGGAATAAGTGCTTTTTCTGCTAATGCACCGTGACCGATTTCTCTTCTTCCGGGACCTCTGGAAGGCTTTGTTTCACCTACAGAGTAGGAAGGGAAGTTATAATGATGCATATAACGCTTGCTTACTTCATTTTCATCAAGACCATCGATTCTCTGCTGTTCAGATAAGGGAGCAAGTGTACATACGTTACAGATCTGTGTCTGTCCACGTGTGAACATTGCACTACCATGTACTCTGGGGATTAAATCTACTTCTGCTGCAAGAGGACGGATCTGCGTAATATCACGGCCGTCAGGACGCTTATGATCCTTTAAAATCATCTTACGGACGGTCTTCTTTTCATACTGATAAATTGCTTCTCCTAAAAGAGCAAGCCATTCTTCATTTTCAGCAAATGCTTCTTCTAATCTAGCTGTAATGTTTTTAATATTTTCTTCACGAACCTGTTTTTCGTCTGTAAAAACTGCTTCTTCCATTTCAGCAGGAGGAACGATTTCCTTGATTGCTGCAAATAATTCTTCAGGAATCGCACAGCTTGTGTATTCGTGTTTTGTCTTACCTACTTCAGCTACAATGCTTTCAATAAAAGCAATAATTGTCTGATTAATTTCATGAGCCTTGTAAATAGCTTCAATCATCTTATCTTCAGGCACTTCGTTAGCACCTGCTTCAATCATAATTACTTTTTCTTTGGTAGATGCAACCGTTAAGCTTAAGTCACCGTTCTTCCACTGTTCCTGATTGGGGTTTACTACAAGTTCACCATCAACAAGTCCCATCTGTGTCATAGCACAAGGACCATCAAAAGGAATGTCGGAAATACAGGTTGCGATTGCTGCACCAAGCATAGCTACAAGTTCAGGACGACACTCAGGGTCAACACTCATAACCATATTGTTTAATGTTACATCATTTCTGTAATCCTTAGGGAATAACGGACGCATAGGTCTGTCGATTACACGGCTTGTAAGGATAGCATTTTCAGATGCCTTTCCTTCCCTTTTGTTAAATCCACCGGGAATTTTTCCTACTGCGTAAAGTTTTTCTTCATACTCTACACTTAAAGGGAAGAAATCAATTCCCTCTCTGGGCTTATCGGATGCTGTTGCTGTAGATAATACTGTAGTATCACCATAGTGCATAAAAGCACATCCGTTAGCCTGTTTGCCCACTCTGTTTACATCAACGCTGAGTGTGCGGCCTGCAAGTTCCATTGAAAATGTCTTGTACATAATTTTTCTCCTTTTCTTTTTTATTGTGAAAGGAGATACCATGCAAAACGTTTGCTGATGATAGTCAAATCATCTGTCAAAAAGCAACATAATACTTCTCCGTCTGCAAAAGCATTATGTTACTTCTTGACGATGGCCTTGCAATAAATATCTCCTATTCCTTTTTGCTTAAAAGGCGGAGTATCCGAATGCTTCGTCTGCTCCGCCTCATTGATTCTTACTTTCTTAAGCCTAATCTTTCAATCAAAGAACGGTATCTTTCAATATCTTTCTTCTTAAGATAATCAAGTAAACCACGTCTCTGACCTACCATCTTGAACATACCTCTTCTGGAATGGTTATCCTTCGGATGTTCCTTTAAGTGAGCTGTAAGCTCCTGAATTCTTGCTGTTAATACTGCAATCTGTACTTCAGGTGAACCTGTATCGTTAGCACATGTTGCGTATTCTTTCATGATTGCTGCTTTCTTTTCCTTAGAAATCATTTCTTTTTCCTCCTAATCTTTTAAACCGCCTAAGGCTAAGATGTGGTTGGAGTAATCCGGACTCTGAGCCTTGGCTAAATTCCATACCTAGTGATAATAACACAAATCCCTTGGTATGTAAAGCATTAATTATAATACTTTGGATAAAAATTCCTGTAATCTGTCACATTTTGGATTGCTGAAAAATTCTGTCGGCGTATTTTCTTCCATAATAATTCCTTCATCCATAAAAAGGACTTTGGTTCCCACTTCCCTGGCAAATCCCATTTCATGAGTTACCACCACCATGGTCATACCTGTTTCAGCAAGTCCCTTCATAACCTCTAATACTTCTCCCACCATTTCCGGATCAAGTGCAGAAGTAGGTTCATCAAACAGCATCACCTTGGGATTCATGGCAAGGGAACGCACGATGGCAATTCTCTGCTTCTGTCCGCCGGAAAGCTGGCTGGGATAAGCATCCGCTTTCTCCGTAAGTCCTACACGGTTAAGCAGCGCCAGTGCTTCCTCGCATGCTTCTTCTTTACTCTTTAATTTGAGTTTTACAGGTGCAAGGGTAATGTTGTCCATAATTGTCAGATTATTAAACAAATTAAAATTCTGGAATACCATACCCATGTGTTGTCTGACTTTATCAATATTTACTTTAGGATCGGTAATAAGCTGTCCGTCAAACCATATTTCACCCTTGGTAGGTGTCTCTAATAAATTGAGGCAGCGCAGAAACGTACTCTTTCCTGAACCGGAAGGTCCTACCACAACAATTTTCTCTCCCTGATGGATATGATAATCCACCCCACGGAGAACATGATTATCTTCAAATGTTTTATGTAAGTCTTTAACGGTTATCACTCTTACGCAGCCTCCTTTCCAATCTTTCAAGCAGTATGGTTAATATCTTAATTATGGTAAAGTAAATGACTGCCGCTCCGATTAAAGGCATAAATGCTTCATAAGTTCTGGATGTAATCTGATTCGCCACACGGGTCAAATCCGTTAAACTTACATAACCTACAATTGCAGTTTCCTTTAACAGTACAATAAATTCATTTCCGATAGGCGGAAGAACATTCTTAATTGCCTGTGGTATTACAATATAAAGCATGGTTTGGGCTTTTGACAAACCCAGGCTCCTACCGGCTTCTGTCTGTCCCTTATCTACTGCCAAGATGCCGGCCCTTACAATCTCTGCCACATAAGCACCGCTGTTAATACCAAAAGACAGTACTGCAACCAGTACACCGTTCTTACAATCCTTCATAATAATAAACCACATGATAAGGAGCTGAAGTACTGACGGTGTCCCACGAATAATATCGATGTATATACTCGCAATATGTGCCCAAATTGTTTTTTCTCCGTTTCGTTTTGTAGAAAGCTTCATCAGTGCAACTATCGTACCGATGATTAGACCAAAAATTGCAGCAAAGAAAGCAATCTGAAGTGTCACACCCAAACCTTCTATGTACAATTTCCATCTGTCACCTTCCACAAATGCCATTGTAAACATTTTGCCAATTTTTTCAAACCACGCCTGCATAAGTTTTTCCTTTCGTTAAAAGAGGATAGCATATATGCTATCCTCTCATAATACACTTATTTAATTGTACCTTATTTTCTATTCAGCTTCAATATAAGTTTTTACTAATTCATCAAAAGTTCCGTCTGCTTTAAGGTCTGCAATCGCCTGGTTAATCTTTTCTGCAAGTACTGCATCTCCTTTGGGAAGTGCCATTGCATATTCTTCGATTTCAAATTCAAACTGAGCCCCGTCAACTGCCACTACCTGACCTTCAAATTTTGCTTCAAATACAAGTGCGGGATTCTTATCAATAATGACACAATCCACTCTGCCGTTAATCAAGTCATTTACTGCGTCTACAGCCTTATTGTACTGGGAAACTGTTGTGCCTTCAATATCAGATGCAATAAAATCACCTGTTGTACCAAGCTGCACACCGATGGTCTTTCCTACTAAATCAGCAGCTGCTTTAATTTCAGAATCTACGGGAAGAATCACATACTGAACGGCTTCATAATAAGTATCTGTAAAATCAACTGTCTGTTTTCTTTCTTCTGTTACTGTCATACCTGCCGCTGCGATATCAATCTTACTTCCGATAGAAGTTACCAAAGAAGCAAATTCCATGTTTTCAATCTGCACTTCCACACCAAGCTTTTCACCGATTTCCTTTACGAGTGCCATGTCAAATCCGTCAGGCTGTCCGTCATCACCCATGTATTCAAAGGGAGGGAACTCTGCGTTGGTTCCTACGGTAAGTACTCCGTCCGCTAACGCTTCGCTGACTGCTGCTTCTGTTGCTGTATCTGTAGTAGGTGCTGCTGTTTCTTCCTTAGCGCCACATGCAGTAAGCATGGTCATTGCCATAACTGTTGCTAACAATAATGCTACTAATTTTTTCATAACTTTCCTCCTAAAATGTGCTTCATAATAAATTATGGCCTAATATCTAAAAACATAGGTAGTCTATCACTTTGTTTTTATAAAAGCAAGGGTTTTCTATACATCCTGCAAAATACGCACCATCTTACAAGGTGTACGATAGTTGTATGCAGATATCTTAATACCTGTCTTAGGACTGCTTGCATGAATTACTTGTCCGCCCCCGATATAGATAGCCACATGATTAATGGTTCCGCCCTTCGCATAAAATACTAAGTCACCCGGCTGTAACTCAGATGCTGAAATCTTTGTACCGCAATTCGCTTGTGAACCGGAATGGTGGGGTAGGCTGATACCATATTTTGCAAAGACACTGAGCACAAATCCCGAGCAATCCGCACCTTTGGTAAGACTTGTACCTCCCCAAACATAAGGATTACCCAAAAACTGTTTTGCATATTGACAAAGGTCTACTCTTACGTCAGACACTCCCTGTCCGTATATTAACTCCGTCATGGTAACTGCTGTCGCCAAATCCGCTTTTACTTCCACATAATCAGCAGAAACATACACTTCTTCATCATCCAGATATACCTTTATCCAACCGTTACCCATAATTTCTGCAATGTCAAGTGTTTCACCATGTGCTACCTGGGTTACAATTTCCGCATCTGTATTAGGCTCTTCCCTGACATTTAATGCATCGGCAGATGCTACTGCCATAGCACTTGCAAGTTCTTCTCCTTTTTGCTGTGCAGCAAAGCCTGTAAGTAAATATTCTTCTTTTACATATCCATCAACCTGACCGGATGTAATATGCGCCCATCCGTTTTCACTGCTGATAACTTCACAAGCTGCATTCTTGGGTAACTTACCTATCAATCTCCCTGTTTCATCAGGATCTTTTCGAATATTCAAATTATTATCTTCTACATTACAAATTCCCAGATTGGTATATCCCCATCTGGCTCCTTCTGCATTCTTTGCAATTTCCTTGTACTCTTCTTCTGTTAACACATCGGAAAACAATTCACCGATTCCGGCTGTTAACAGTTCCTCGGGCTGCTCTGTTGCATTTACTGTTATAGGTATTGTAACAACAGCACTGCATAACAATGCACAAAGGCTGTACTTTATTATTTTTTTCACAACGTTCCTCCAAATGTTACGAATTTGTTACAGTCCATTAACAAAATTATAACAAGGAACAAAAATTATGTCAACTTTTGGCTCTATGGTACATTATTCCACCTTCCACGTCCTTTTGCATCTGTGCCTTTAACGCATCCACACTTTCAAATTTCATTTCAGGTCTTTTATAGTGTAACAGGGAAATAGTCACTTCTTCTCCATATAAATCACCTTCGAAATCGTACAAATAAGCTTCTGCATTCACAGTAAGCGTATCATTTACCGTAGGCTTTAATCCTACATTCGTAATTCCTTTATATGCTTTGCCTTGCCATGTAACAAAAGAATAGTATACACCGCTTGGGGGCAGAAGTTTGTCCTTCTTTGGATAAAGATTTATGGTCGGCATTCCCAGTTTCCGTCCCAATTTTTTTCCGTTTTCAACAACTCCTGTAATTTCATATGCCCTACCAAGAAGCGTCTCCACTGTTTCCATATTTCCTTTTTCCACTTCCTCTCTTACAAAAGAAGAACTGATTTCTCTGCCTTCATAAAATATTTTATCAATAATGCGGACTTCATAATCAAGTTCCTTTGATAAGGCCATTAAAAGATTACTATTTCCGCGCCCTCCTGCTCCGAATGACAAGTCTGTTCCTGCAACAATATAGGCTGCATTCATCTTTTCTGAAACAATGTCTTTCACGAAGTCTTCTGCCGGAATAGATGCAGTTTCCTTATTTAATGGAAATTCTACCATGATATCAATGCCCATTTTTTCAAATATTTTTCTTTTTTCTTCCATTGGTGTCAGTTCTTTTTCGCCTGCAGTTTTGAAAAAAAGGCCAGCCGGCTTATCAAAAGTAAATACAACCGCACATCTTCCTTCTTCTTTCTGCTTTAATATATAAGAAAGAAGTTCCTGATGTCCCCTGTGAATGCCGTCAAATTTTCCGATTGCCACAGCACTTTTTTGTTCTATTTTAAAGTCTGTCAGACCACTTATAATCTGCATTCCGTTTGTACCTTTCCTATATACTATTCCTTAAAAAACAACTGTACCGGACATAAGAGCCTTCGTTTTTCATCAAAACGATAGACTCCGTGAAATGTTCCCGCAAAACTGTACAATCTCACCTGCTCTTCCGCTTTGAGCTTTATCTCACATATGTATTCTTCTCTCTTTAACTGATTCCCGTTTGCAAGTGCCTTATCCGCATTTTTATTTGCTCTTACTATCGGCAAATGTTCAAACATTTTTTCAGTCGGAATTACGATGCTTTCCAAGTCACCTTCATCTGCTTTTTTTTGTATTTCATCGAGTTTATACGCATCTTCTATTCGAAAACTTCCTGATTTCGTTCTCATAAGGGATGTCATGACTGCTCCACACCCCAGTTTCTGTCCGATATCATGGCAGAGTGTCCTGATGTACGTGCCTTTCGAACAGCGTACCCGGATCATAAACTCCGGAAATTTCTCTTCTAATATTTCTATTTCAAAAATAGTAACCGGACGGCTCTTTCTTTCTACTTCCTTACCCTCTCTGGCAAGCTCGTAAAGTTTTTTCCCATTTACTTTAAGTGCTGAGTACATGGGAGGAATCTGGTCATAATGTCCCACAAAGGACATAACGGCATCTTCTGCCTGTTGTTTCGAAACACTTACATCCCGTTCTTCCAGTACTTTGCCGGAAATATCCTGTGTGTCAGTAGTAATTCCCAACTTGAATTCCGCAATATATTCTTTTTCT
Organism: Lachnospiraceae bacterium; assembly: GCA_045586385.1. Classification (GTDB taxonomy): domain Bacteria; phylum Bacillota; class Clostridia; order Lachnospirales; family Lachnospiraceae; genus Suilimivivens. The sequence continues at coordinate 27,579 of JAZNAE010000005.1, read as the reverse complement.
TTATCCGTAAGCATATCACACAATTTCGTGGCATTCCCTAAACAAACAGGAAGAACCCCCACCGCATCCGGGTCAAGGGTTCCTGTATGACCTATTTTTTTCTGTTTACAGATACCACGAAGCTTAGCTACCACATCATGAGATGTATAGCCTTTTTCCTTATAGACATTTATCATTCCGTGGAACATATTCTTCTCCTGACTTTTCTTGCAAGCTTTATATTTGTTTTGCAATCTGTGCCGATAAATTATTGACAATATCATGGAAAGTTCCCTGCATGGTCACACCTGCCGCCTTTACATGACCGCCGCCCCCAAATATGGAAGCAACCTTTGCCACATCAAGATCTCCGTTTGAACGAAGACTTACTTTATATTCCAATGAGCCAATTTCATACATGAATATGGCACACTCCACACCCTTTGTATTTCGAAGCTGGCTTACGATTCCGTCCAGGTCATGGGGCTTTGCATTGTAAAAAGCCATGGTTTTCTTATCTATCATGCTGACAATACATTTGCCGTCCATAAATAAAATACTTTCCAATAATGCTCTTCCCATAATTTGATTCTGTACATATGTTTTCTCATAAAAAGTACTGTCAATCAGCCTCGGGAAATCAAAACCGTAAGAAATCAGTTTTGCCGCAATCTCTAATGTTTCCGGTGCGGTATTGGAATATTGGAACACACCGGTATCATGAATGATTCCTATGTACAGTGCCTTGGCAATCTCTGCATCAATTTGGGATTTATCCTCCAAAACCTTGTACACCAGTTCGCTTGCAGAGCTGGCTGTGGGTACAACAAAATTGATGTCCCCGCAGCCCGCAGCATTGCTGATATGATGGTCAATATTTATTTTCTTCCTGGCCAAGTCAAAAAATTTTTCTGCTTCTCCCAACCTTGATTTTTCGCAATCCAGTGCAATAAACACATCAAAACAGTCTGTTATTGACCGGAAATCACTGTTTATTTCTTCAACTCCCGCGATACAGGAAAAAATATCAGCAGGTTTTTCCAACATAACCTGAATCTTTGCTTTTGGACAAACCTTTTTTAAATACAGATAAAGTCCCATAACGGAGCCTACACAGTCTCCGTCCGGTCTGATATGACCACTGATAGCAATGGTTTTTGCACCATTTACTTCTTCAAAAATATTCATAGACACTCCCTATTCTTCACGGTTGTCATTACTGATTACATCATCAATTAGCTTTGACATTCTTACACCGTAAGCGATGGATTCATCAACGATAAACCGGATTTCCGGTGTGTTACGAAGGTTAATTTTCTTGGCAAGCTGATTTTTGATATATCCCTCTGCGCTCTTAAGTCCCGCCAGAGTATCCGAAATCACCTGCTCATCTCCGTATACACTAATCCATGCCTTGCAGGTTTTCAAATCAGGTGCAACCTCTACTGCTACCACTGAGGTGAGCGGACTGATTCTTGGATCTTTAATTTCACCCCTGATTACTTCAGCAAGTACTCTTTGCACCTCCCCGTTAATACGGGTATTTTTCATACTGTTTTTTCTCACCTGGGAACCTCCACCATAATATAAGCTTCCACAATATCAAATTCCTGCATCCGGTCAAAACCTTCAAATACAAGACCACATTCAAATCCTGCTTTTACTTCCTTCACATCGTCCTTGAAACGCTTTAAGGATGCAAGTTCACCTTCATAAATCTGTTCGCCTTCTCTGGTAATACGAACCTTACAACCTCTTTGGAAGATACCGTCAAGTACGTAAGAACCTGCAATGTTACCTACTGCAGATGCTTTGAAGATCTGTCTTACTTCCGCATGACCGATTACTTTTTCTTCGAAAATAGGATCAAGCATACCCTTCATGGCTGCTTCAATATCTTCAATTGCCTGATAGATAACCTTATACAGTTTTACATCTACACCTTCACGTTCTGCAATGGTCTTTGCTGTCACATCGGGACGTACGTTAAATCCGATAATAATCGCATTTGATGCAGATGCAAGTGTTACGTCGGATTCGTTGATCGCACCAACTCCGCCGTGGATACACTTCACCACAACTTCTTCGTTAGATAACTTCATAAGGCTCTGCTTTACAGCCTCAACACTACCTTGAACGTCTGCTTTTACAATAATATTAAGTTCTTTCAGATTGCCTGCCTGAATCTGGGTAAACAAATCATCAAGAGACATTTTGGCTTTTGTTTCTTCCAGCATTTTTTCTTTGTTCTGTGCCAGATAAGTTTCTGCATAGGATTTCGCAACCTTATCACTTTCATGTGCAATAAATACTTCGCCTGCACTGGGCACATCGGAAAGGCCTAAAATTTCGACAGGTGTAGAAGGCGTTGCTTCTTTTACTCTTCTTCCCTTATCGTCTACCATGGCTCTTACTTTACCGTGACTTGCTCCTGCAGAAATAAAATCTCCTACATGCAAAGTACCCTTCTGTACTAATACCGTTGCAACAGGACCGCGTCCCTTATCAAGCTCAGCTTCGATTACAAGACCTCTTGCTCTTCTGTCAGGATTTGCTTTCAGTTCTAAGATTTCTGCGGTAAGAAGAATGGTTTCAAGAAGGTCTTCAATACCTTCCCCTGATTTTGCGGATACAGGTACAAATTCTGTGCTTCCGCCCCAATCTACAGGAATGAGTTCGTACTCTGTCATTTCCTGTTTTACTCTGTCAATGTTTGCACTGGGCTTATCAATCTTATTTACTGCTACAATAATTTCGATACCTGCAGCCTTAGCATGATTGATCGCTTCCACTGTCTGCGGCATTACACCATCATCAGCAGCAACAACAAGGATAGCGATAACTGTTGCATTTGCACCACGCATACGCATAGCAGTAAATGCTTCATGTCCCGGTGTGTCAAGGAAGGTAATAGTCTGTCCGTTTATAGTTACAGTATACGCACCTATGTGCTGTGTAATACCTCCGGCTTCTTTATCCGTTACATTTGTTTTACGGATTGCATCAAGAAGGGAAGTTTTACCATGATCAACATGACCCATAACACAAATTACAGGTGGTCTGTTTTCTAAGTTTTCTTCTGCCTCATCCTCTTCTTTTAAGAGTTCTTCAATCACGTCAACCTTTACTTCCTTCTCACAAATGATTTCATATTCGATTGCAATATTTTCAGCATCTTCAAAGGAAATTTCAGAGTTAACGGTTACAATCTGTCCCTGTAAAAATAACTTTTTAATAATTACGGAGGGCTGCATTTTCATCTTGTCGGCAAGATCTTTAATGGTAAGTGCCTCAGGAATGGTAATTACCTTAATCTGCTCCTCAACCACTGCTTCCACTTTCTTCTCCGGCTTAATGAATTTTCCTGCTTTGTTTTTGCCCTTTACTGCTACATCATCCTCTTCATAAATGAAATCTTTTCTTGATTTCTTGTCACGATCCTGATTGCTTCTGCGCTTTTCATCTGCTCTGGGCTTTTCAAGATCCTTAACCGGAGTTTCTGAAACAAAGCTCTTACCGGGCTTTTCACCTTTCTTAAATCGATTGTCCTGCCCGCCGTTTGCTCTTTCAGGACGCTGACCACCCTGATTAGGCCTGCCACCGCCTTGATGATTGCCGCCATCGCGGTAATCATTCCTGCCGCCTGTAGCACCTTGGCGATTGCCGAAGGAATTACTCTTTCCTGTATTTCTCTCATTTCTTGTGACTCTTTCTTCTCTTACGGGTGCTTTAGGCGCCTGAACTGCCTGCGCATTATCTCTGTTATCCTTTTGAATAGCCGCATTTTTTGCCGCGATTCTTTCGCTTTCCATTCTCCTTGCATTTTCTTTAAAATCCGGTTTTACATTATCCGGCGCAGTGGGGGCTGTAAGCGGTCTGATAATTTTATGCGGTGCCTCTTGTGCTCTTCCCTGACCTTGACGATTTCCCTGTGCCTGAGGTCTGCTTCCCTGATTTTGTCCCTGCATGGGACGTCTTTCACCACCGGAAAGACGCTGCCCGGGAATATTACTGTTATGAGGATTGCTTACAAAAATAATTTTCTTTTTCTTTTTGGGTGCTTCCTCAGTCTTTTCTGCTGCAGGTTTTGCTACAGGAACTGCTGCTTCTGCTTTTTCTTCTGACTCAGCAGGTGCCTTAGCAGGTGCCTTGACGGGTGCCTGCTTCGGTTGTTCTTTTGCAGCCGCATTTTCTTCCGCCTTGGAAGTTTCCTGCCCGAAATTCTTTTTTACAAGAGCAATCGCATCATCCTCTACGGAAGACTGCGCTGCCTTTACTTCAAAACCTTTTTCTTGTAAAAAGGTAATCACTTCTTTGCTTTGTATATTCAACTCTTTTGCAAGTTCATGTACTTTCATTTTTGCCATTTATTTACCTCCGTCTTCTTTTAATGCATCCAAATGTTTCTCTATATTTGCCGCCATCCCGAAATCAGTCACTGCAACCGATGCTCTCATCTGCTTACCGATTGCCCTGCCCATATCTTCCTTTGTACTGTAAAAATAAATCGGTATACTTCGATAATTGCACATGTTGGTGAACATCTTTTTTGTATTATCAGATGCATCTGTTCCGATAATAACAAGTGCTGCTTTTCCTTCCTTTACTGCTTTTTCTGTAGAAAACTCTCCGCTCACCAGATTTCTTCCTCTGGCTGCCAGGCCTAAAAGGGATAAGATTTTATCCATTCTCTTCATCAAACTCCTTTTCAAGACTGTCATAGACTTCATTTGGAATACTCATCTTAAAAGACCGTTCCAATCCTTTATTTTTTCTTGCCTTTAACAGACATTCCTTTTCCATGCAAAGATAAGCACCTCTGCCGTTTTTCTTGCCTGTTTTATCTAAAACAATTGTCTCCTCCGGTGTCTTTAAAACGCGCATCATTTCCTTTTTGCTTTTCATTTCACCGCAGCCCACACATTGTCTTAAGGGAATTTTCTTTGTCATACGGATGCTCCTTTCTTATGCAAGGTCGCCATCTTCTGCTTCTTCATATCCCTCGTAATCTTCTTCGTATTCACCCTCTTCGTACTCATCATATTCATCGTACTCATCGTACTCATCCATATAATCTTCATAACGGAATCCGGGAGCATCTTTCGCCTGTGTTTCACTCTTAATATCAATCTTATAACCGGTAAGTCTTGCTGCAAGTCTGGCATTCTGTCCTTCTTTACCGATTGCAAGTGATAACTGGTAATCGGGAACAACTACCTTAGCAGTCTTTTCATCAGGATCTGCAAACACTGCAACAATCTTAGCAGGTGATAATGCATTCTGAATCAGGTTACCGGGATTTTCATCCCAGTTAATGATATCAATCTTTTCACCGCGAAGTTCTTCTACAATGGAGTTTACTCTTGCACCATTTAAACCTACACAGGCGCCGACTGCGTCTACGTTAGGATTTGTGGTACGGACTGCCATCTTTGTTCTGCTTCCTGCTTCACGGGCAATGCTCATGATTTCAACAGTTCCATCCTTAATTTCAGTTACTTCAGATTCAAATAATCTCTTAACAAGTTCAGGATGTGTACGGCTTACTAATATTCTGGGTCCCTTAGGTGTATTCTTTACTTCTAAAATATATACCTTAATTCTTTCGGTAGGTTTAAAGTATTCACCCTTTACCTGCTCACTTTCATTTAAAATACCGTCAGCTTTACCTAAGTTAATGCTGATGTTTTTTCCTACATAACGCTGTACAATACCTGTTACAACATCTTTTTCTTTTTCAAAATACTGATTATAGATAACACTTCTTTCTTCTTCTCTGATTTTCTGCAAAATAACATTCTTTGCATTCTGTGTCGCAATACGTCCAAACTCTTTGGATTTGATCTCTACATTTAAGATATCTCCCACTTTTGCATCGGATTTCACCTTCTGTGCATCATCAAGAGAAATTTGCAAACAATCATCTTCTACATCTTCTACTACTTCCTTCTCTGCATAGCAAAGGAAATCACATGTTTCTCTGTCAATTTCCACCTTTACATTATCGGACTTGCCAAAATGATTTTTACAAGCAGTAATCAGTGAATTTTCAATTGCTTCAAACAATGTTTCCTTGCTGATTTCTTTCTCCTTTTCTAAAATATCCAGTGCTTCCATTAATTCTTTGTTCATTTTTCCCTTATCCCTTTCCGTTTACCTTTACGTAAACCAGCTATTTTTTAAAAATCAAATGCCAGCCTGATAGCTGCAATATCATTTCTTTCAAATATCATTTCCCCGCCAGCTTCTGTTTCCAACACAATTTGCTTTTCATCAAAAGATTTTAGAATTCCTTCAAATTCCTTAGTGCCGCTTATCTGCTTATAGGTTTTCAGTTCCACAAGCTCGCCAAGACTTTTTTGTAAATGCTTATCCTTCTTTAATGCCCTTCCAAGTCCCGGACTGCTTACCTCCAATATATAAGCATCCTCAATATAGTCTGCCTTATCCAATTCATCCGACAGTGCCCGGCTGACTGCTTCGCAGTCATTAATGTTGACACCTTCTTTTTTGTCGATGTAAGCGCGTAAATACCAGTCGCTTCCTTCTTTGACATATTCAACGTCATAGATTTCCACACCGTATTTTTCTACAATCGGCAAAAGTAATTCTTCTGTCTTTGCTTCATAGGTTTCCCTTTTTGACATTCTCTCACCTCGCAACAAAAAAGTGGACTTGCCAGTCCACTTTCCAGTAATCATTATTTAATTCTTCTTTATATTAGCACCGTTTTTTTAGGAAAGCAATAGTATTTTCTAAAATTTTCTAAAAAATTATCTTCCTATGCTGTAATATTCCACTCCTGCCTGTTTCATTTCATCCGGTACATAAAGATTACGTCCGTCGTACACAAGCGGTGTATGCATATATTCTTTAAACTGTGCAGGCGTAAGTTCCTTCATTTCTTTCCATTCGGTAAATACAAAACAAATGTTGGCACCGTCCAATGCTTCTTTCGGAGAAGATACATAATTCATGGTTCCTTTATCTGCCTTTCCTTCCGGAAAAATCTGCTTTGCTCTCGCAGTACCTTTCGGGTCAAAGGCATAAATATCTGCTCCGTTTTCTAAAAGCAGTTTAATGTTGTCAATGGAAGGTGCTTCTCTCAAATCATCAGTTCCCGCTTTAAAGGTAAGACCAAGAACTGCCACTTTCAGTCCGCTGAAAGAAATCATTCGTTCTTTTGCTTTTTCAAACAAACGGGTTTTCTGATCTGCATTTACCGCCACACAGGCTTCTACTGTACGAAGCTGATACCCGTGTTCCTTTGCAAGAAACTTAAGTGCTTTGGTATCCTTCGGAAAACAACTGCCACCATATCCGATCCCGGCATTTAAAAATCTGGAACCGATTCTCTCATCATAGCTCATCCCTTTTGCAACATCGGTAATGTCAGCACCAACCAGCTCACACAAGTTTGCAATATCATTCATATAAGAAATCTTTAATGCAAGAAAATCATTGCTTGCATATTTAATCATTTCTGCGGAACGTCTCTTTACGGATACGATAGGAATTCCAAAAGGTTCATATATTTTCATAAGAAGAGCTTCTGCTTCTTTACTTTCCGTTCCGATAATAATTCTCGCTGCATGAAGCGTATCATGAACTGCCGTACCCTGTGCCAAAAATTCCGGATTGGATGCGACCTCCACTCTTACATCATGCACCAGGAAATCTTTAATAAACTGTTCTACTTTATCATTTGTTCCCACAGGCACCGTAGACTTCACCACTACAAGACAGTCTTTTTCAACATTTTCGGCAATCTGCCTGGAAACTGTAGCAATGTAACTTAAGTTTGCACTTCCGTCCGGCATCTCAGGTGTTCCCACTCCGATAAAAATGGCATCGGCGTCTTTATATGCGGCCTTATAATCTGTTGTATAATGCAAAGTTCCTCTTGCATTGTTCTTCTGCATCAATTCTTCCAATCCGTCTTCGTAGATGGGTGATATTCCCTGACGCATGGTCTCCACTTTCTTTTCGTCCACATCCACGCAGGTTACGTCATATCCCATTTCCGCAAAACATACACCTGCGACCAAACCTACATAACCGGTTCCTGCTACTGCTATTTTCATCCTGTTTATACCTCACACTTTTTATAATTCATGCTTTTTCTTATCATGCACGGAAATATCCCTACCAAGCTGTACTTCTATCATCTTCAGTTCTGTCTCGGCAAAAATCGTATGCTTACAGCCTGCCTGCATGGTAAGTACATCCCCGGCCTTTACCTGCATGCTCTGACCGTCAATAACAGCTCTTCCGCTTCCGGAAATCACATTCCAGACTTCATCTCTTCTTGCATGGCTGTGATAATTCATACCATGTCCCGGATTTAAGGTAACCTTGATGGTCATGCTTTCTTCTTCTACATCAAGTACCCTAAAATTCCCCCATGACTTGTCCGCAAACATAATCTGCTTATCTATTTTATCTACAAAAGGCTTAATATAACTGGATTGGTCCTTATCGGATACCAAAATACCTTCCGCACTGGCAGATACCACCACATCCTTAAGTCCCATACAAAGAATCGGCACATCCAATTCGTTAATGACATGCACATTTTCACACCTGTCATTCAAAATAGCCTCTCCGATGCTTGCTTCTTCCATTGCTTCTGTCAAGGTATTCCATGTCCCTAAATCCTTCCACTGTCCGGAGAAGCGCATTACCTGAATGTTATCTTCCTTCTCTACCACCGCATAGTCAAAGCTTATTTTATTAAGACTTTCATACTTAAGGAATAAATCATGATAATCTGTATAATCAATCAGTTCATGTGCCTTTTGCAGTACATATTTCAATTTGTATGCAAAAACGCCGCCGTTCCAAAGCGCCCCTTGTGCAATGTAACTCTTTGCGGTTTCCTCATCCGGCTTTTCTTTAAAGGTCTGCACCTTGCTGACATTTTCCTTGCCTTCCGGAATAATATACCCATATTTTTCGCTGGGATAGGTAGGTTCAATCCCCATTAAAACCAAATTGGCGTCTCCCGTTTTTGCAAGTTCGCCAAGTTTCTGTACTGCCTCAAAATAATCCCGGTTCACATAAGGGTCCACGGGGCAAACGACAACAGACTCATCCTCCGGCACGCCCATCACATCATGCAAATAAGTGGTGGCAAGCGCTATAGCCGGAAAAGTATCTCTTCTGCAAGGTTCTACACAAACGCCCACGCCACTTCCAAGCTGATTATGAATGGATGAAACCTGTGTCTTAGAGGTTGCTATCGTTACGGTTGCATCCTGATCCACGGAGCGAATCTGTCTGTAAACTCTCTGCACCATGGATTCATATTCACCATCCTGTGTTTTAAATATTTTAATAAACTGTTTGGATCGAATGTCATTAGATAGCGGCCACAAACGCTTTCCGCTACCGCCGGATAATAAAATTATATTCATTTTTCTGTCTCTCAATCTTTTTTATTATTTCTTTGCACAGTATAACAAGAACTTATGGAAATAGCAAACACGAATACAAGTTTTTTATATCATTCATCATGCCGTCCGTCATTATTTGCAGGACTTCTTTTCCAATGCATAAAAAGTTATGGTGTTGCACCTTTTCTTCTGTACAACTCATAAGAAGTACTTTCCTTGATCAACGAAAAATTTTGGGTCAAATAACTAAAATCAATTCCATCATGGTTATAAATGGTAGGCCAGATTGGAGTTACATAAGTTTCATCATATAACTCTTTGGGCAACAAAATATATTGTGCCTGCTCTATCGGTACCTCTGCCGGTTCCTTACCATAATAAAATTTAATTACATATTTCTGATAATCATCCAGATAACAGATGGATTCCATCGTCTCTGCATCATTATCCAATATTTCCGCAATTTCATTTTCCCTCGCGGCATATTGATAGTTGTATCCTTCCCCGAGTAAGAAATATACACAGACAAGCAACATAACCACACAACAGATTTTACTGTATAATTCTGTCCTTTTTCTCGCATTTATAAGCTGCGCAAGTTCCCATGCCATTGATAACGCAACCGGCACTCCCAAAAAGGTAAACACACGGTAATAAGGTTGCACGCTTTGTATAATCAACATGACCGGCACCATCATAACGGTAACTGCAAGATATATTCCGCAAAACCATTTCGAAAAATCCTTTTTGCGGTTTTTCACAGCATACACCAATGCCACAATTCCCGTAATCCCCCAAAAAGCAGTCAGAAAATAGCCTAAATTGGCGTAGAACAAATGAAAAAGTCCGGTAAAATAATGAAACAATTCTTTAACAATATAACTTCTTTCATCGCCCTGAATATACGGTGTTGCCAGCATATATTCCATACCTGTACGCATTGCTTCAAAAGGTGCTTTCAAAATAACTTTCACTTGATAAACACCATAATATACACTGGCAGGGTCTTTAGACATTAAGTTTGACCCGATTGCCAGCCAAATTAATGTATATAAACAAAATGTCATTACAGCTGCTACTATAGAAGCCACAACTAATTTGTATAATGTCTTATATTTTTTCTGAAAAAGTAAAACGAATCCGCCTACTATACATACCGGAATTACCCAGAAGGTAGAACTAATCAGCGCGTACAATCCGCCTGTCAAGCTGATTGCATATACAATATACTCCCGTTTTCCTGCCGTTTCGAGGCAGATACGATATAAACAATGTAATGCCACGAGATAAAACATAATGGACAAGGTATATCCTCTTCCCTGCACGGACAAATTATTGACCTGCCATACTGCCACATATAAAAATGTGCAACCTGCCGCCATGTAACGATTCATAAATTTATCCGCCAGTTTATACAGCAGTACCATATTTGCACAAGCTGCAACAAACGAAATCCCCCTAAGCCCAATATAGGAATTCCCCAAATAATCCAAAAAAGCAGATAGAACGGAATAAAATACATGATTATTGGGAACCGGCCAATGAATTGCCGAATAGACAGGACCTCTGGATACAAAAAAATAATAAGTATATAGTTCATCATACCATGGTTTTATGACAAACATATTGTATGCATAGTAACTCACCATCACCGCAAAAAATATACTAAATATTCTATTCTCTTTTATAAACTGTCTGCATTTTCCCATAAAAATCTTCTTTGACCTCATTCACCTTCGTATTTTAAGTGATATACATTAAACCAATAACGTTCAAGCAAATATGTTCCCTCTTCTGTATAGGCAATTCCGTATTGCTCCCATTCTTTCAATAGTTCTTCTCTTGCATTAAAACTACCAAAAAAATACACATCATTTTTCTGCACCAACTGCTGAATCTGTAACACATCAGGCATTTCTTTACAATTCGGCAGCATTTTCGCAATCAGACTTTCCGGCGTGCCTCCATACAATACAATATCATTATCCAGATAATGTGCCGCAATTGCCTGTACATGATTGAAATTACAAAGAACTACTGCATCTTCCGGAAACTCTTCCAAAAGGATGTTTGTCATCTCCATGTTTTCCGTTTTTATCTGCTCATCTGCATAAAAACTCTCCATATTGGACTGCCCACCAAGCAAAAATGGAATCAGCATAAGCAACATTATCATCTCCCTGCGATACTTTAGCAGTACATATGCCGCCACAAGCCACATGGCCCCCAGTCCCGGAATCAGATAACGATATACAAAAATAGGGCGATTTAACGCAGAAGCCACAAATCCTGTAAACGCTATAAATACAGGTATAAACACGCCCGTTAAAATCAGGTATCTGCCTTCCTTATTTTTCTCTTTCACAAGTGCAAAGCAATAAGCAAATCCAAATGCGGCTATCATCATAACCGCCAAAACATACTTCTTAACCGATGCATAAAAAACCGGTAAAAATACAAATTTCATGCAACCGAAAATGCTTCTGATGGTAAGCGGCTGTATCCAATAACTGTTGCTGACATTCGTAATCTGTGCAATCAAGGAAGGAATCCACGGGAGATACGCCACCACCGATATGCATGCACATATGGCAATGTATATCATTTGCTGCTTCTTCTTTGTCATCAAAAAGAACACAAACATGGCAATATATACAGCTACAACGCCTACGCATGCATAATATTGAATATATGCTGTTACGATTCCATATATCCAGAAAGTAATCCAATGCCTCAACTTATTTTCCAAAATAATTTCATAGCTATGTAAAAAGAGTGCCGTAATACAGAACAGTGCAAGCGAATACATCCGGATTTCCACCGCATATCCGGAAAGCTGTGGCATCGTACTTATTAAGAATATAAACAAACTTGCCACGAGTATTCCCATTCGCTTACGTACCAGGGTAAATGCATATGCCCATATACCGGCCATGGGAAGAAGTGATGCCATCTTCGCCAGCACCTCACTTGCCACTCCCGGCATGATCAGTTTCCCAATATCATGAAACGCTTTCAAATACCAATAATAAAAGGGAGGATGTACATCCTCTGCCGTAAGGGCCACAATTTCATCGTAATGATACTTTAAAAAATTCACAGAAAAAACTTCATCATACCAAATATCATTTCCCATTCCTTGGGCAATACACACGGCAAAAGCCACTGCACTTAAAATAATTAAAAGTATTGATAGATATATATCCGTTATTTTGTTTTGTCTTATTTTTGCTATATTATATATTTTTGCTTTCATAAGGTGAAGTATAGCATATCCTTCCTATTTTGCAAAGTATTGCCAAAACATTTGTACTTCTCTATAATAGTATCTGTAGTACTTATGAAAGAGGAATATAATATGAATACAAAAGTTGCTTCACTTTTCACAAAATACCGTACCCTATTAATCATCCTGTTTTTCTTTATCAGCACCACCTTGATGCAATCCGTTCCTGCATTTATTAACTTAAGTCACGAACGGAAAACCGGTGTTTATACATCCGTTTTATTTTTCTATATCACATTATGTTATTTTTTATTGCGTTATAAAAAACTGAGCACTGAAGATAAAATACTCCTGATTATTTTAGGCGGTGTCATCATCCGGAGTTTTTATGTGGTATTTACAGGTGTCACGGACCGCCAACATGATGAAGGATATTTTTCCGGCTTATCGGATGATCTGGTTAATCCGGGGCATTTAGGCTATGTGGAATATTTGTGCAAATTCGGGCACCTTCCAAACTTCAGCCCTTATAAGCTTTTTTCCTATTATCATCCGCCGCTCCATCACATTATCTCCTGCTTGTTTATCGACTTACAAATGGCATTCGGTGTATATGAACGCCATGCCTTTGAAAACATTCAGGCTCTGACATTTTTGTATTCATCACTATGCCTGCCGGTTTCTTACGGTATTTTCAAAAAAATCAAGTGTTCCGACACGTGTATGTTTCTCGCAGTTGCACTTATCACCTATCACCCCGGCATGATTTATATGTCAGGAAGTGTCAATAATGATATGCTCTGCACACTCCTTACTTTCAGCTGTTTCTATTTCAGTTTGGAATGGATGGAAAACAAAACGCTGTTTAACCTGATAAAAATTGCACTGTCTCTCGGTTTCGGTATGATTACCAAATTAAACTGTGCTGTTATGGCATTTCCACTTGCTATGGTCTTCCTTCTTCATTTTATCTCCGAATGCAAGGCCAAACGTACCTGGAAATCCATTAAGGAATTTGCCACTTTCGGTGCAATTACTGCCGGCATCGGACTTTCCTGGGTTATCCGCAACTTGGTGTTTTATCAGACAAACCCCGGAGTTCCTGCCATGACGGAAGAGTCCATCCAATATATCGGCGACCTTTCCCTCTGGGATATCTATGGTGTTACGCCTTCCCTTGCGTTGGATTATCCGTTCCACACCTTATACGGAGACCAAATCTGCAACATCTGGCAGATTCTTTTCCGCACCTCACTTTTTGATGAAATACGCCCTGAACTTCCGGATGCTTTACTGATAGGATGTCGTATTTGCCTATTACTTGCCATGATTTTAGGTGCAATCTTCTTTGTTGTAACCATCATCATGCAAATCCGCGAAATCAAAAAAGGGAACAAAGAACTCGGCACCTTTTTAATGACAGGTTATGTACTTGTTGTAATTACATTTATCTTATTTGTGGCAAAATATCCGTTTACCTGTAGCGCAAATTATCGCTATGTTGTAATCGGTCTTCTCTTTACTGCAATTTCACTATTGCAGTTATCCGACAAGCCCCGCATGCAATCTAAAGCTCATCATATCTTTGCTGCAATTATGCAGTATGGATTCCTTGCTTTGATTGTCCTACTTACAGTTATCCTCTTTGTATGGAATCAGTGGTAACTTTTTGACAATTTATCCGTTATCTTTTGATATACAGGTAATTCTACACCGTATTCCTTTCCCATGCGTACCACAGAGTAAACAAGCCCGTCAATTTCCGAACTTTTTCCCGCTTCCACGTCCCGTTGCATGGACGTCTTAACTTTGGGTGCAAGATTATCCATAATCGCAAGATTTGTTTTTACCATATCTTCTTCAAAAACAATGCCCATTTCTTTGGAAAGAATCATAATTTCATTAATTAACGCTATAAATGTATCACGGATTTCTCCCGGCTTTTGAATGTCATCCGAACCGACTCCGTAATATTGTCCACAGGCTGCTGCCGGTGAAATATAAGAAAATTTCCGCATGGCATCTTTACGGATATTGTCAGAAAGTACACATTCAATTCCACTGTCTTCCAAGTCATTCTTTATATCTTCCAGTACCGGGCGATATTCTGATGCTTCACGCACACCGAAAACTACTCTGAATAAATTTCCACTCTGCACCAGACATCCCGGTTCTTTAATCAAACCTACTATGTAAATACATCCGTCAGTCACCAAAAGCTCCGGTAATTCTTTTTGCATCTTTCCGCCGGTTCCATAAATATTCAGCACCGGAATCACAACTGTTTCAGGTTTGGCCACTTTACGGATAAACGGAACGGTATCTTCCAAGGAATAACCCTTCACGCAAACAAAAATAACATCCGGATTTTCTTTATAATGTTCCATATCTGTTGCTTTAATGGGATTCACTACATAATTCCCTTTATGGGATATCTCCATGGAAAGCCCTTTTTCCTGCATTGCCTTAAGATGTGCCCCTCTGGCAATTAATGTTACGTCCTTTCCTGCCTGTGTCATATAGGCACCCATGCATCCTCCGGTGCCTCCTGCCCCAATAATTAGATATTTCATTCCTTTTCCTCCGTAAATCTCTGATAGTTCAATCTATCACTTATTTTATCTTATTTTCTTACAAATAAGACACCCACTGTATTGGCCCCACAGTTACTGGTAATGGTTGCTGATGCTGTAGCTTCCAATACTTCATCAAAAGAGCAAATTTCTTTCACCTGCTTTTTGATTTTATTTAACACTCTGACCGGGCAGGTACAAT
Organism: Lachnospiraceae bacterium; assembly: GCA_045586385.1. GTDB lineage: Bacteria > Bacillota > Clostridia > Lachnospirales > Lachnospiraceae > Suilimivivens. The sequence goes on along the minus strand of JAZNAE010000005.1, from coordinate 12,204 downwards.
AAGTAATAAAAACTCTCTCTCTGTTTATTTTTCCGGGCCGTAATAATTCTTTTCGTACATAGCTTAGTACGGATTTATCATAATCACCGATTTGTACTGTTTTCACCTTTATATTCCCGTTTTTCATATAAAGTACCGGATGAATCTTAAAGGTTGAACATGCAAACTTCACAAATTTATTTACTCTGCCGGTCCGATAAAGGTAATCTGCATTTTCTGCAATAAAGCTGGTGGATACTTTATTTCTCATATTATCCAAAGTCTCTATTATCTCATCTGCTGCCTTCCCTTCACGTACCATCTCCACTGCACGGATTACAAAATGGGCTATTCCCGTAGACAAATGACCGGTATCAAATACCTTTACTCTTCCATCAAACCTCTGTGCGGCAGCAAGTGCATTCCCATATGATTTACTAAGTGTCGCACAAATTGTAACATGGATAATCTGTTCATATTTATGTAGCATCTTTTCAAAAAAATCCGCATACTCATAAACTGCCGGAGCCACAGTACTAATCTGCTTTCCGCCGTTTTCAAAATATTCTACCACATTAGATGCTGTTATTTCCTGCATGTCTTTAAAACTACCATGGTCGGTATTAACATAAAAATAGATTACTTCCACCCCATATTGTTCCAACAATTCCTCTGACATATCACAGGTACAGTCTGATGTTATCCCTAATTTTTCCATTATACATCTCCCTTAATGCATGCTTCCGCCTTTTTAATTGCATCCAGCGCCTGTTCATACTCATAGTCTTCCGCATATTGTTTGATATCTGCAAAATATTCAGACAGTAAAACGCCGTTCACTCTACATCCGCATAAGCTTCCTGCCAACTCTGCAACTGCATCACTTTCAAAGTTTTCACAGGCTTCCCTGATTTTTTGAACTGACTCTGAAAATTGCTCCATGGAAATATCTTTCTTATCTTGCGATGACATTTCCTGTTGTTCCTTATCATGATATCCGGACTTTTGCAGATACAGCCTGATATTCTTAACCACTTCATCATAAAGTTTCATAGCTACCGGATGACGTTTGGAAATATCTTCATACCGACCTTCTTTTCCTGCCAATTCCAAGTTCTTTGCCTGTTCGGAAAGTTCCTGAGCCCCGATACTTAAAGAAGAACTCTTCAGTGCATGAATTTCTATAATGTATTTTCCCCAATCCTGGGTTTCATAGTGTAATATGAGTGCTTCTTTGTATTTTTTACTGCTAAGTACATATACATCCAAAATTTCAAAATAGTTTTCTTTATCTCCACCGGAAAAAAGCAATCCTTTTTCATAATCAACCGGACCTCCGGCAAACGATTTCTCTATTGTTCCACCATCCTTTGCATTTTGGTTGACTGCTTCTATCATCCATCCCTCTTGCAGCATTATCGCAGATGTTGATACAAGATATTCTTTCGGCAACCATGTACGTAGCATTCTATCAAGAACTCCTATTTCAATAGGTTTCGCAAGGAAATCATTAAATCCCTTACTAAGGAACATTTCTCTTACTCCGCTTACAGCATTTGCGGTAAGTGCAATAATGGGCACATTTTTATAGTATTCATCCTGCATGTTCCTTATAATTTCCGTTGCTTCCACTCCATCCATATCCGGCATCATATGATCCATAAATACGATATCATAATCCTTTGTCTGCAGTGCTTCGATTGCTTCCTGCCCACTTGCAACCGTAATAATTTTCATATTATATGGTTTCATCAGTCCCGCCGCAACTTTTAAGTTAATTGCATTATCATCCACAATAAGCACTTTGGCCTCCGGTGCAATAAATCTGGTATCAAAATGGTCTTGTCCGCTTACTCCCAATACATATTTTTCATTATTCATAATTGCTGCAAATGTAAGCGCATAAAACGGCTTAAACACCCGCTTAATTTCATCCGGCAAGTCAAGCACTTCAAATCTGTCCTGTACAACGAATACCTGACACTTGGCTGCCATCATGTCAAACAGTTGCGTAAATTTGGAATATTCATCCACTGCAGTAAAACAATGCGTAAACTCTCCCGTTTCCAATGCATTCTTCAACTCTTCCACTGTTTGAAATTTTGTAAATTTCACATGGAGATCATCACTTAAATGCTGTATCAAACGCTGATATTCCTTCACCGTCTTTGGATGATTATATTTCGCATCATTCAGATAAACAGCTACATTTGCTTTTTCCGCATCCTTAACCTGAATAAACGGTTCCGGGTCTGCAATACGCAGCGGCACTACAAAACGAAATTCCGACCCCTCACCATAAGTGCTCGATACATTAATAAAGCCACCCATTTTCGCAATGATTCTCTTCGATATTGCAAGTCCCAGTCCGCTTCCTTCCACTGCACGGTTTTTTCTTGTATCCACTTGTTGAAAACTGGTAAACAATTTTTCAATATTCTCTTCCGGAATACCGATACCGGTATCTTTTATGGAAACATTTAAATTGATACCGTAATCATGACGGTTTTGCGTGATATTAACTACTACACAACCAGTTTTTGTGAATTTAACCGCATTGGTTATCAGATTAATCATTACCTGCCGGATTCTAAGTTCGTCCCCGATAAGTTCTTTTGGAATCGTCGGATCTATTTTTACAATAATTTCTATTTTTTTCTCGCCTTTTCTGGTCATTGCCATATTGATGACATCATTAATTGTTGATGCAAGGTTAAAGTTATCCTCTACCAACTCTATCATTCCGGCTTCAATTTTAGAAAAGTTTAAAATATCATTGATGATTGCCAACAGGGAACGGCTGGAATTCTGTATATTAAAACTATTTTCCCTCACATTCTCATTAATATCATCACGCAAAATAAGTTCACACATTCCCACAATGGCATTCATAGGTGTCCGTATTTCATGGGACATATTTGCAAGAAAGTCATTCTTTGCACTGTTTGCATGTTGCAAATTGCGGATTAATGTCTCCTGCCTCTCATGATAACTCTCAATTCTATTCTGCATTGCACTACTCAAAAATGTAATAAAAAAATAAACAATGGGAAATCTCGACAGATATGTTTCCGTGTAAGGATATCCCAGTTGATTTAACGGTGTCCACATATACAGCACTATGGTTAACCCCAGAAAAATACTGAAATAAATGCCATGGCTTGAGTTAACGCAAAATTGTACCGCTTGGGGAACTACCAAAAGCCACATAAGACTAAAGCCGTTCACCCCTCCCGTAACCATAAAATAAAGCATCATGATATAACCGCTTAACATCATGGCACCAATCACCTGATTACGCCTCTTATAAAGACAAAACAAAATAATATTGGCAAAACACCAAATTGCATTTGCACCCGTTATAATTGCTAAATTAACATTGGAAGTAAGCATGTTTAACACACTCATAATTGCAGAAAATATCGTAATAAACAGGCAACAGAATACCAGTGTTCCAAAATCCTGTTCTGTTGCCTTTTCTCTGAATATACGTAAATTTTTTCTCTTCACATTCATTCCTCCGCCGCTACTCAAAAAAATCCTCTTTCAGCATATCTAAAAACACATCTAATATTTCCGGATCAAATTGCGTCCCGCGGCCATTCATAAGTTCTTCCAGCACCTGCTCTCTCGGAAGAGCTTCCCTGTATGCACGGTTAGATGACATGGCGTCATACGCGTCTGCTATTGCTATCATACGTGCTTCAACCGGTATTTCATCTCCCTTAAGTCCTGCCGGATACCCTTTTCCGTCATAACGCTCATGATGACACAACGCACCGATATGCATATTGGGCATGGAGGTAAGATCTATTAAAATCTCACTTCCTATGGCGGGATGCATTTTGACAATTGCAAAATCATCATCATCTAAAGGCATCGGCTTATTCAGAATTTCATCCGGCACGCCTATTTTCCCGATATCATGAAGCAATGCCATAAAATTAAGTGCCTTTATTTCTTGCTCTTTCATACCGATACGTTTCGCAATTTCCACACAATAACGTGCAACACGATTAGAATGTCCTCTTGTATAACGGTCCTTTGCTTCTATTGTATTTGCGATTGCCATAATTGCATTTAAGGTGATCTGTTCAACCTGCTTTGTCTTTTCTGCTAACTTCGCTTCCAGATTATTTCGTAGTTCTGAAAGCTCCAATATACGGCTTACCCTACTCTGCATAACCTGCGGCACAAAAGGCTTCGCAATAAAATCATCGGCACCATCGGACAAACACTGTGCTTCTGTCTCGGGAGATGAATCCGCAGTAAGAAAAATAATCGGAATGTTCGCCCATTCTTTTTTTTCACGAATTCGTTTCATCGTTTCCCTTCCGTCCATTTCCGGCATGTTAATGTCCAATAATATCAAATCTGTTTCCCTTTTTTCCAAAAACTGTAGTGCCTGATGTCCCGAAATTACCGGCGTCACCTGATAGTTTTTAGATAGCTCATTTTTTGCCACTGCAAGATTTGTTTTGTTATCATCGACTACTAAAATATGCTTCATAGTATCTTCACCCCAATTGCTTACTTCTTTTGTTATTCTCAATTTGTAAAAGTATCTATTATTTCTTCCCAACTTCCGCCTGAAATTGTACCGTCCTGCGTTCTTTTAAACCGGCTCATAAACTTCCATGCATTTTCACAATTCAAATGCCGCATTTCATGGGACTGGTTTGTAGCACTTGCAAAAATACTATAACAACAACCATTTTCGCTTTGATACAGATGCATAGTCAGTACACTGCCTTTTCCCTCATCCTTCGCTTTATATATCACATCACCGTCTATTCCCCAGATAGGGTTTTTCCATTTATCCTGTTCCTCAAACTTTGCATCGTTTTTCGTTTTTGCTTTGTTTACATCAAGCACGTACTTCATACGATTTAAACACTTTTCTTCCTGAAAGGGAAGTTCCGGAAGCGGAGTGTCCTCTCCGCCTACATAAAACACCGGCAAAATGGTTCCCTTGTTTATATTTTCCACAGGCTGCCCATACACATTCAGCCCCACATCAAAGGTCGCATCCATAGGGGCAACTGCAGCAAATACCTTCGGGTATTCCTGAAACATATCCCATGTTTTACATCCGCCCATAGAAAATCCGGTGGAGTAAATCCTTTCACTGTCTATGGGATATTTTTCCTTCAAATGTTCAATCAGCTCTAGTGTTTCCGTTGCGGTACTATTCATATGATTTTCCACACTGACTAACAGGAAGTCATTCTTGTTTACTACCAAATGCCAGTCAGACAAGGCCACCATACACATAGCAGAATCACCACCGCCGTGAAAACACATGACCAAAGGAATTTTTTCTCCCTTATCCATAATTGCTTTGTTGTAATATGCCACATATCCTATCTTGTGTTCTTTAGTATCCTTATCATCTCCCCGATTATCGGCGGCAGTAGTTACTGTACAGTACCCCGGCACTACGGCCATTCCCATATCATCCAAATCCGGCTCTATATTAATTCTGCCAACCATACGTCTGTATTTCTTTATAAAGCCATCAAAATCCTCTATGTAATCCACTCTTTCTTTTATGAGAACATGGTCCAATTGTTCTGTCAGGGCTTCGTTTACTGCCTTACTGTTCCCTACGGAAATCACCGGAATATCGCGTCTTTCCGGCTCAGGTATCACACTTATATTCTGTAAAATACATACCACAGGCGTAATGTCACCTTTACCATATAGTCCGTCTCCTTCTATGGTCTTTAAACAGTTCCTTACAATATAGTCAGCAGATTGCCCAAAGCCAAATAAATAACTGCGGTTTAATGCACCTCTGATATAATAATCTCCCCATTCTCCCGTAAATCTGTCCCGGGTCCTAAGCACACCGTCCCGATAATATTGTCCTATTTTTGATTCAGAAATAATGGATGCAAACAAATCCTTTGGCGCTTTTGCCCAACCGCCTTCATTTTCGGGATAAATAAACACAACACTTCCGCCGTAACGCTTTGCAATTTCAGAAATATGCGTTTCATCCGCAAAATGCTTTGCCTCTTCACCTGTATACTTCTGCTCCCCAAAAATGAGTAAATATGGCGTCATAAACCCATAATTAATCACATCTGTAGGCAAATCACATTTCGGCATATAAACCGATACACTAAATTGTTCAAATGTATTTTTCCACAGCTTACTTCCATCAGAGAAAATGGTAATCTGTGGCATTTCCTTCATGCTCATAGCCTGTCCCTATATCCTTTTTCATTTATTCTTCCAAACTTTCCAATCTCCGGCACATTCATCATCTCACTATTCGTTCACTATGCGCACTTGTACAGCCTTCATGGCTTCCAGTGCAGTTCTATGACTTTCAGGTGTCACACCCGCACATCCCTTTGCATCAACAATAATGGGAATTTCCGGGTAAAATGCTTTAAGTAGCATCACATTGGAAATCACACAAATATCCGTACATAATCCCACAAAGGTTATACTATCAATTTCTTTTTCTCCCTTTAATACTTCTGCAAGTTCTTTCGCACCAAAAGTAATTTTATCAATAGCCTCTGTCTTTCGAAGTTTATCAAGTTCCCCACGGATTTCCCATCCTTCTGTACCCTTTATACAATGCTTTACGGGAAGATTTCGTCCTTCCTGGGTTTCCATGTAATTGTCAAAATGTGTATCTCTGGTAAACAATACTTTGCCTTCAAATGAAGTAATCAGTTCTTTTACATATGGTACGATGGCTAGGGCTTCATTGCTTCCCAGTGCACCATCAATAAAATCATTCTGCATATCTACTACAATTAAATATTTCATCCCATTCTCCTTTTTTATGTCAAAGTAATTATTTTTCTTTTTATTTTCCCTTAAGTTATTAATGCTTTATTATACCATATTTCTCCATATTACAACAGCACTAAACACAAAAACACTGATAAAATCACAGTTCTAAATCAAACTTTTTACCAATCTTTTCGTCACACCAATATCTAATGGATTCTCCTGTGTTTCAAAAGTCAATATTACGTCTCTTCCCGGCAACAAACCATTTGACACATATATATTCATCTTTCTCACAAAATCCTCTGCATAACAGGAATCGTCCATACGGCCTGCGTGCTCCCAATATGTTATTTTTCCTGTATGTTTGTTTATCATCGTAAAATCCGGATAAATAGTTTTTTCCATCCCATTTACTTTTAAATTCAGTGGACGCTCATATTTATATAAAATATCTTCACGATTTTGATACAAAATATTTGCAATAATTACTTCTGATTTTGAACGAACCACATCTCCCTGTTCCGTTTCAAACTTTAAATTTTCAGAATGCATTGTTGCTTGTTCATACTGCTCTTCTTCCCACTGCTTCACTAGTTCTTGTACACTCGTTAACAATGGTAAAATCAAACTTTTTCGTTCTATACTAAGTTCCTCATAAATAGTTTCTATTTCTTTATCCTGATATCTATTTATAAAATACTTTAATGTTTTCAACTTTTCTTCTGCAATTTCTTTCATCAAAGAATAATAATGTTTTTGGGCTAGTTTTTTTGCTAGTGCAAGTTCTTCTCTTTTAATATATTTTCTTCCCCACTTTTTTTCTTCTCCATCCTTCTCTGCTATCATATATTGGTGATAATAGTAAGTCTTTTTACCTTTGTTCTGCCATTTCAAACACCCTCCCGGCGCTTTACTCAAAAAAGCATCTGTTTTCTTAAGTATTTTCTCTAATCTTGTTATTTCTTCCTTAGCAAGTTGTACTATATTCTTCAATATTCTTCTCCTTTTCTTATGTTTTCTACCCATAAATCATGAAAGTCCTCTAATGGTTAGAGACTTTTATTATAATGTTCTGATAGTTTCTAACCATAAGTACCATAATGGCGTCTATGGTTATACATTTTTTCATGTTCTAAAAGAACGTTTCTTACCATAAACCTCAATTATATTTCTATGGTAAGATAAGTAATAGATTTTTTTCTTACCACAACACTTTATTTATTCTCTATGGGTAGATACTTGATTTTTTTAGTTGAATTTTATTCTTACCATAAAACCTCTTTTACTTTTTATGGGCAGAAAACTTACCATGATGGTTTTAATTTTCTCTTACCACAATGCTAAAAATAAAGTCTATGGGTAGAAACTTGGATTGGTGATACCAGATTTGTAAAAACATCTCCCCCGCCAGATGGCGAGGGAGATAAAGATCATTAGAAAATAACTGACTGATTATTTGTCTGTAATAGCAGCCTGTGCTGCTGCCAGTCTTGCAATCGGCACTCTAAACGGTGAGCAGGATACATAAGACAATCCTACTTTATGGCAGAATTCTACAGAAGAAGGATCTCCGCCGTGTTCACCACAGATACCAAGTTTGATATCGGGTCTTGTCGCTCTACCCTTTTCTGCAGCCATTTGCACCAGCTGACCTACACCGCTTTGGTCTAATCTTGCAAAGGGATCAGATTCATATATTTTTTTCTTATAATATTCATCTAAGAACTTACCTGCATCATCTCTGGAGAAACCAAAGGTCATCTGGGTTAAGTCGTTTGTACCAAAGGAGAAGAATTCTGCCTCCTCTGCAATTTCATTTGCAAGAAGTGCTGCTCTGGGAATCTCAATCATGGTTCCCACGCTGTACTTAATATCGGAATTCTTTTCTTTCTTAACCTGTTCTGCAGTAGCCACTACTACATCTTTCACAAACTTAAGTTCTTTCTTCTCACCTACTAAAGGAATCATGATTTCAGGAACGATATCGAATCCCTTTTCTTCTTTCACTTCGATAGCTGCTTCCATAACGGCTCTTGTCTGCATCTTGGCAATTTCCGGATAAGTTACTGCCAAACGGCATCCCCTGTGACCCATCATAGGATTGAATTCATGAAGGGAATCACAAATGGCTTTTACTTCATCAGAAGTCATTTTCATTTTCGCAGCAAGGGCATCAATATCGGCCTGTTCTGTAGGAACAAACTCATGTAACGGGGGATCTAAGAAACGGATGGTAACCGGTCTTCCCTCCATTACTTCATAAATTCCTTTGAAGTCACCCTTCTGATAAGGAATCAATTCATTTAATGCATTCTCTCTATCTTCCAGTGTTCTTGCAAGAATCATCTGGCGAATCTTAGGAATTCTGTCAGGTTCAAAGAACATATGCTCTGTACGGCAAAGTCCAATACCTTCTGCACCATATTTAATTGCATTGGCTGCATCAGCAGGATTGTCCGCATTGGTACGGACTTTCAATGTACGGAAGGAATCTGCCCATTCCATAATTCTTTCAAAATTACCGCTGATAGATGCTTCTACTGTCTTAATATCACCGTCATAAATCTTACCGGTAGAACCGTCTAAGGAAATATAATCGCCTTCCTGATATTTACATCCGCCAAGTTCAAATACTTTATCTTCTTCACTGATGTTGATTTCTCCACATCCGGATACACAACAGGTTCCCATACCACGGGCAACTACTGCTGCATGAGAAGTCATACCACCACGTACGGTAAGAATACCTTCTGCTGCGTGCATACCTTCAATATCTTCCGGAGATGTTTCCAAACGGACAAGAATTACTCGCTCACCTTTTTCATGAGCTTCTTTTGCTTCCTGTGCGGTGAAATATACTTTGCCTGCTGCTGCACCGGGAGATGCAGGAAGGGCCTGCCCGATTACCTTGCCTGCTTTCAATGCCGCTGCATCAAAAGTAGGATGTAATAACTGATCTAAGGATTTTGCTTCAATACGAAGAACTGCTTCCTCCGGGGTAATCTTGCCTTCATCTACTAAATCACAAGCAATCTGCAATGCCGCAGGTGCTGTTCTCTTTCCGTTTCTGGTCTGTAAGAAGAATAATTTTCCTTCTTCAATGGTAAATTCCATATCCTGCATGTCGCGGTAATGGTTTTCCAATCTGTTTGCAATTTCAAGGAACTTTGCATAACATTCGGGAAGATCCTCTTCCAACCTGGTAATCGGCTGAGGTGTTCTGATACCTGCCACAACGTCTTCACCCTGTGCATTAATCAAGTATTCCCCGTAAATACCCTTTTCACCTGTGGAAGGATTACGGGTAAAGGCAACACCGGTACCGGAAGTATTTCCCATATTACCAAATACCATAGCCTGCACGTTAACAGCAGTTCCCCAATCACCGGGGATATCATTCATACGTCTGTAAACGATAGCTCTTTCATTATCCCAAGAACGGAATACTGCTTTTACAGCTTCCATAAGCTGTACCTTGGGATCCTGGGGGAACTCTTCTCCCATCTTATCCTTATAAATTGCCTTAAAACGATTAATTACTTCTTTTAAATCTTCGGCTGTTAAATCCGTATCGAACTTAACCCCCTTGGATTCCTTGATTTCGTCTAATATTCTTTCAAAGAAAGATTTCGGAATCTCCATAACAACATCGGAGAACATCTGAATAAAACGACGATAGGAATCGTATGCAAATCTCGGATTACCGGTTTTAGCAGCAAAACCTTCTACTGCAACATCTGTAAGACCAAGATTCAAAATAGTATCCATCATACCGGGCATAGATGCTCTCGCACCGGAACGGACAGAAACAAGAAGCGGACTTTCTGTATCTCCAAACTTCTTACCCTGCTTCTTTTCCAAATCAGCAAGAGCTGCAAAAATCTGTTCTTTAATTTCATCGGAAATCTGTTTCCCCTGAGCATAATAATCTGTACAAGCTTCTGTAGTCACTGTGAATCCCTGTGGAATGGGTAAACCTAAATTGGTCATTTCTGCAAGGTTTGCACCTTTTCCACCAAGAAGATTACGCATATCGGCACTGCCTTCTTCAAAAGAATAAACCCATTTTGCCATGTTTTATCTCCCTCTTATCTCTTATTTGCAGAAAACGCTCTGAAATAATATACCATGAACATTCGCCCATGGTATATATCTGCATCTACAACTCTTCTGCATTTGATTTATTATAACATAGTTCTTCAAAATATGCATCTTTTTTATGTAAATTATCTGTTATTTTTAGACTTTTTTAGGAATAAACGAGTCAAATATAAACAAATCAAACTTCTCTTTTGCCTCATCCAGTTCCTTCTGACTTTGAATCGTCCATGCCACTGCCAGATTATGATATAACTTTCTGCAGAGTTTTCTGGAAAGTACATTTGCATTTTTATGATTATATGCTATAAAATCAGGCTTTGTCATCCAGTTAAACCACAAATTTTGTAATGCCAAATATAAAAATCCCTTCTTCTCTCCCGTTTTAATAAACGCATCCGCAAGCTGTCCCCTGAAGACATCATTACGGTATCTGCGATACCATGAAAGAACCATCGGATTAAAAGATTCAATACAATATACACCCTGATAATTTTTCAGAAGTTTATCAGCGGCAGGACATACCGTAAGATCCATCCACTCCACTTTAAGTTCTACTATTAAAGGAACCCTTCCGTTTATCAGTTTCAGTACATCTTCCAGACGGGGAATTTTTTCATCACTTACACCTAGAGAAAATTGTTTCAGTTCTTCATAGGTATATTCATATACCTTTCCTTCTTTGCCACACATTCTCTCCAGTGTGTAGTCATGAAAAACAACCGGTACGCCATCCTTGGAAAGCTGTACATCCAGTTCAATTCCATAGCCTTTCTTCACTGCCCTCTTAAATGCCTCCATGGAATTTTCCGGTGCATCACCACTGTTGTCATGAAGTCCTCTGTGTGCATAATATACACCTGTAAATTTACTGTGTTCTTTTTTCTTGCTGCCTCTTGGCTTAATTGACAGGAAATAAAGAACTACCATTACCGCAATCACAATCAATATCACATACAATGCTGTCATTTTACTACCTCTTTTTTTCTTTTTATGCTTTAGTCTTCTACATCAAAATTTTCAAGGGCACTTGCCTTTTTATCCGGTCTTGCATCACCATGGTGAACCTGCGTCATAGTCACAAAAGCAAGCACTGAAAAAACAACCGCATAAGGGAATAATGTTCTATAGGAGACATTTTCTAATAAGAATCCGGACAATATCGGTGTCATAATCTGGGCTGTCATGGAAAATGTATAATAAGTACCTGTAAATTTACCGATATCACACCCTTTACTCATCTCCACAATCATGGGATACGAGTTTACATTAATGGCTGCCCAGCCTACACCGATTGCCGCAAATGCCACATTAATAACCGGATGATACGTACCTGCAAAGATGGCAGCAAAGTAACAAATGCTCATTAAC
>JAZNAE010000004.1:0-56923 GCA_045586385.1 Lachnospiraceae bacterium | reverse complement strand
TCCGACTTGAAAGCTTTTAACCCAATTTACCAAAGAATCATGATATGTATTTTCTCTAACTGTACCTAACATGTAATCAGTTACTGGACCATTTCGTCTCATTTTTTCCAGAATTGCTTCTTGAAGTTCTTCCACAGACATCTTTTCATATGGTTTGTTCCAGTCTACAACTACTTTCTCAGTTTTCTTTTCTTCTTGTACATTTACAAGCTCTTCCTTCGACTGTTCAACAGATTTTACCTTAGGTTCTTCCACAACCTTCAAGGGTTCCGGAGCTTTCTCTATTTCTACTGTCTTTATTGGTGCAAAACTTTTATCACAAAGTTCTGTAGGAATCCAAATTTCACCCGAGTTTGCTGGTACACGTACCTGAATGCGTCCACCATTTACAGATACGTGCTCTCCAGTAAGTGCACCAACATATTCTACAGAATCTCCACACGCAAGGTCCATACAAACATCGTTATCACCGTTGTTGACAGTCGTAATCACAGACTTGCCATCAAGCCCTCTCGCATATGCATAATGAGTGGTCTGCAACTCAAGTTCCCGATAATCACCGTAACAAAGGGCCGGTGTATTCTGACGAATCTTACCAAGGGCTGCGATCAATTTTGTACAAGAATTTGTATCAATCGCATCTTTATAATCTTCATAATTTAACGCAGGCCTTAAGGAATCATCCGAAAAACGCTCTTTTCTTCCTTCGATACCAAACTCTGAACCATAGTAAAGCGAAGGAACTCCCGGTAATGTATAAAGCATGACATGTACCGGCAGAAAATGTGCTTTATTGGTAAGCTTTGTGTAAATACGTTCTACGTCATGGTTATCCACAAAGCTGTAAAGCTTCAGATTACTTCCCACCATATCGTTTACGTATTTGATTGTGTGCGCAATTTCAAAATAGTTATGGTCATTGTGGCCTGAGTACAATGCTTTATGAAGCATATAGTTCGTTACGGAGTGAAGGGTACCATCATTTGCCCAGCGGGAATAATTACCGTGGATGACTTCCCCCATGAGCCAGAAATCCGGTTTTACTTCATTTGCCACATGACGAAGTGCCTTCATGTAATCAAAATCCAAAACATCTGCAGCATCCAAACGGATTCCATCAATATCAAACTCGCTTACCCAGAAACGGATTACGTCACAGATGTAATCTTTGACTGCCGGATTGTGCTGATTTAATTTTACAAGGAGGTCATGCCCTCCCCAATTTTCATACGAAAAACCATCATTATAGGAATTATTGCCCCCGAAATTCACATTGCAGTACCAGTCTTTGTACTGTGAATTTTCTCTATGATTTTTAATATCCTGAAATGCAAAGAAATCACGGCCTGTGTGATTGAACACGCCATCCAGAATCACTCTGATTCCCTGTTTATGACACTTTGCCACAAAGTTCACAAGATCCTCGTTTGTTCCCAGTCTGCTGTCTAATTTTTTATAATCTGTTGTTTCATAGCCGTGTCCCACAGATTCGAAAAGAGGTCCGATATAAATTGCATTACATCCGATTTCCCTAATATGAGAAATCCATGGAAGTAATGTATTTAACCGGTGCACCGGCTCCCCATAAGAATTCTGTTTTGGTGCCCCTGTCAGCCCCAATGGATAAATATGATAAAATACTGCCTCTTCATACCATGACATGTTTTCTTTCTCCTAGTTTCATAAAAATATATCTCTTTTGCTCTATAATATTGAGTTGTCCAATAACGCATTCACTTCATCCAATGTAGGTGGATTTAGTGGCAAAGGAAATCTTGAAATCGCAATTGCAGAGCAAGCACTTGCAAAACGTACCAACTCATCATCTGACATATCATTAAGCAATCCATAAATGCAACCCGCTTTAAAAGTATCTCCTGCACCCAGGGTACTTCTTACATCTACAGTAAATGGTTTCATTCTTTTCATTGATTGCCCTTTTCTTCCATATATCATTTCTTTTTCCCCTGAAGTAATAATAACAAGCCCATCTGTATTATTAATCATCAACTGATATATATCATCCACATTCATCCCATTTCCCAAATAGTGGCTCGTGCATTCTTTTGATATTACATTTATGGCTGAATTTTTATGCAAATATGTATCGTGTCTGCAATCTATAGTAACATATGGCTTTTTGTGTTTCTTGCAAAGTTCTGCCACAGTCTGCGTCTCCTCCATAAAAAAGGGATCAATTGCAGCAACCTTACAGGCAACAATATCTTCTTCCTTTGGCATACTCCAGCGTTTTACTGCACCAGGTTCATATAATGCCTGAAACATACCCATAGGGGAACGTACAAGACCTGAAATTACCACATAATCCATAAGCCCTTCATAGGATGAATCAAAAAAAAGCGAGGATAAATCTACTGTTTTTCCTTTGTAAAACTCCTTTATAAGCGGAGCAACCGCCGTACCAATATGGGTTCCATCTATTTTAACACTTACACCGAAAGAAGCCAGCACTGTAGCTGCTGTACCGGTCTCTCCACCCGGCAGAAAATATTTTTCCTTAATTTCTGAATACTCATCCGGTTCCAAAAATCCATCTTTAAGTAAGAAAGAATGCGTCCCTAAAATCTGCCCATGCATATATACATCACTTTTTGCCATAATACCCTCTCCGTCAAACTTCAAACTTTACGATTAATTGAAATCTGATTTATCTTTCGATACTTGCAAATTCAGCCAGCCACTTCGCAACACCATCATTGTCATTGCTTTCAATGATTGCCGTAGCCACCTCTTTTAACTCTTCAACTGCATTCTCCACTGCATATGCTTCATCGGCAAGTTCAAACATATCGATATCGTTTTTTCCGTCTCCGAATACAACCACTCTTTCACAACCCATATATTCTTTCAATTGCCCTATTGCATTTGCCTTTGAAACCGACTTTGGCATAATCTCAAGCCACTGATGCTTTGTATAAATATCTGTTTGATATACGCAATAATATGTATCCTTATACTTATTATATAATGTTTCGAGTTTTTCCTTCTCATCAATGCAGGTTATATAAAACATCTCTCCCTTGCACAGTTCATTTTCATCGCTAACCGGATTATCCCGCTTGTCATTTTTGCGGCTTTCAATAAACTGTTTCATGCCGGCCGTGCATTTTTCACTAATATATGAGAACTTTTCTTTTCCATCTACAAATGCATAAACAATTGGGTATATACCATTTTGAAGCAAATCATCAAGAACATCATTCACATCTGAATCAAAAAAATTCTTCAATAATATACTTCCGTCTTCATTATCAACAATCATGGCTCCGTTATAAATAATGAGCGGAATACTCGCATTTAACCCCTTTGTCACCTTATGAGATGTTTGAAAGGAACGTGCCGTTGCATAAGAAAAAATCATGCCACTATCAACAAGCTTATTAATTGTATTATTCGTATAATCAGACGTTGTTTCATTACTCCGAAGTAACGTACCGTCTAAATCAGAAACATATAGTGTTTTCATGCTCTTTCCTTCCTTTCATGGGCAGTACAAGTTTTTATGCAGAATTTTTTACCGTTTTTAATTTATAGCTACTTAGAAAAATCAATCTCATAGCGGGTTCCATGTGAAAGTAATAATCCGTCAATCAACTCAATCCGCAAAATACAGGTATTTACATCGTCAAAATTATTATGTCCGTTATTAATCCACTCTGAAAATGCCACTTTCATCTTTTCAGCAATAGTCACATTTTCCGATTTTCCAAAATAACCTAAATTGATACCTTTCCCTTGCGCGGTAAACCAATCACCGGCAATCGCAACAATCGGATTTGCTTCAATCTGTTTCATTTTATTGGACAATGCATATGTAAGTACATAAAAAGCACCATCTGAATAAAATGCATTTACATTACGCACATACGGTGTATTATCAGCCGTTGTTGCTAATGCAATAATACTATCCTTTCCAAACCGTTCCATTAATATTTCTTCAGCTTCTTTTGATAATTTTTCCATTGATTATCCCCCTGTAATTCAGGCTTTTCTAGTTTTTTCATCCAAAACTGTAAACTCTTCACATGCTTTGGAACTAAAACAGCATATATCCCGAATTTATTCCAGTATTCTTGCCTAAAACTAACTTTTTTCATTCTCTCACAGCAAAATTTGGTATAAGAACTGCTAACAGTCCGTTTTAGTTCCACTTTATACTCTGCCTCTGACTTCCATTGCCACTTTTCACATGTTTTTCTGGTATAACAAACAGCACAAACCATTTCTTATACCATTTTTCTGATTCAACCACTTGTTAATCTGCTGTTCCCCCTTTATTATCTGGAATAAAAATGTCACAAACAAATTGTTTATACCATCGGCGGCCAAAAACCTACTTTTGCCAAAACCGCTTAAAGTTTCAAAAAAACCTCCATAGACTTCCGATTGCCGGCCACCACGCTGCACTTCTTATCAAAAACAAGTTCATTTCCTTCCATGTCGGAAATGACGCCACCGGCTTCCTTTACCATCAAAGTTCCTGCTGCATAATCCCAAGGGCTCAGTAGCATTTCAAAGAAAATCTCTGCTCTTCCGCAGGCGATATTACACAGGTCAATGGCGGCGGAACCGCTTCTTCTGATATCAAGACTGTTACAAAACAATTTGTATGCCAAGTCAAAGGATTTCTTTGCAAGTTCTTCGTTATAAGGTGCAGAGCCAAACAGCACAAGACCATCTGCAAGTTCATGGTCGGACACTTTGATTTGCTTTCCATTGCAAAAAGCCCCCTGCCCGCGAACCGCCTGAAACATTTCATTTAAATAAGGATTATATACCACACCGATATCCGGCTGCCCGTCTCTAAGCAGACCTACGGAAATACAGCTAACATTGTATCCCTTCATAAAATTGGTGGTTCCGTCAATGGGGTCAATAATAAAGGCATATCCTTCTGAAAGTGCAGCATGCTCTTCTTCCTCTTCGCCGATAAATACTGCCTGAGGTAAAACTTCACCCAGCCTTTTGAAAAGGAAATCCTGTACCTTCTTATCATAAGCTGTGACAAAATTGGCACGGCCCTCTTTTTCTTCTATACTATCTTCAATTGAGACGGCACTTGTCAGAATTTCACCTGCTTCTCTGACAATCTCTGTAATCTCTTCTAAGACGCCTATTTTATTCATATCAATCTCATCCCTCTACTCTTTCTGCTTCTTGCAGATGTGCTCCATCACTTATCCTATTATAGCATTTTTATCGTTTTCTGTACACGAAACCGCTCCGGTACGCATATAGTCAATTTTTTCCATCCAATTATTGACCACATCAGTATTTTTTTATTTTTGAAATTTTAGACTTGCAATTTTAAACTGAAAAACAAACACAAATTTCTTTTGTTTTTGGACTAAAAAAACGAGAAATCCCCAATTTCCACAGAGTTATCCACAATGACGTGCTTGTCACTTTTTCTGACTTAGATATTTTTTTTATTAAAATACGACGTCATTTCCCATCATTTTCTTTCATTTTCCATTTTTCCCAAAATTCTGCAAGTGCTGTTTCCGTCTCCTGCATGGATATCCTTTTATAGTCATCCCATTCCCGTGGAAACATCCTCAAATACTGGGGACTTAAAAAACGCTCATCCAAAAGTGCAATGACACCTATATCTTCCTTTGTGCGTATCACACGGCCCGCGGCTTGGAGGACCTTATTCATTCCGGGATATTTATAAGCGTAGTCAAAGCCATTATCCCCCAGTTCGTCAAAATACCATTTCAATATTTCACGCTCATTGCACACCATGGGAAGACCGGTTCCTACAACAATGGCACCAATTAAACTGTCATTTTTTAAGTCAATTCCTTCACTGAAAATGCCGCCAAGAACACAAAAGCCCAAGAGGGACTTTTCCTGCCCAACTTCTGCAAATCTTGCAAGGAAGGCTTCCCGTTCTTCTTCTCCCATAAACTCTTCCTGCACGATACATTCCACCTGATCCGCATCATAATAATATTCTATGTATAGTTGATGTACATACTGCATAAAAAGATACGACGGACAAAAGACCATGTAATTTCCGCGTTTTGCTTCTGTTATCTTATGAATATAAGTTGCAATATTGTAATATTCCATATCTGAGCGTCTGCTGTATTTACTGGTAACATCCCTTGCAATGAAAAGACCTTTCTGCTCCGGTGAAAAGACAGATTTAGCATATACCTCGTAATCTCCCTCATCCGCCCCCAGAAGTTTCTTATAATATTGAATAGGAAGCAACGTAGCTGAAAACAAAATCGTACTTCTGCCACGCATCATGCACTCTTTTAAATTTCTGGATGGATTAACACAAAACAATTTCAGTGAAAAGCCGCCGTCTGACTCCATCTGGTCATAAATCACATAATTGGAATCCAATGCTTCATAAATAAGTAAAAAATGTGACACTTCAAAATAGAAATCCAAAATATCCTTTTTTACGGGACTGTCATCATGATCTTCCAAGTAGGCTTCCATGGTCGCCGAAAGGCGCATCAGCGTTCTTGCAAAAGGAGCAATCTCGTCATCTGTAATGCAATTGCAGTTCTCACATTCTCTTTTGAGTTCTAAAAGTTCACGATTGCACCTATCCAGTTGTTTGCTCATCTTGGCATCATAATCTTTTACAATTTTCTTTAGAGCCAGAAAATCTTCTTTTACAAGCACTGCACTGTACATTTCCCTACCACGCTCCACCAGGTTATGTGCTTCATCGATTAGGAAAATGTAGTCTTCCCTTACCCCCTCTGCAAAAAATCGTTTCAAATATACATGGGGATCAAAAAGATAGTTATAATCACCAATGACTGCATCAGAAAAGAGACTCATATCCAAACACATTTCAAAGGGACAAACCTGATGTTTTCTTGCATATTCTTCAATTTTCTCCCTACAAAAGTCATCCTCTGATATGAGCATGTCATAAATTGCTTCGTTAATTCTGTCATAATGTCCTTTGGCGTAAGGACAATACTCCGGATTACATTCTGTCTCTTCCATAAAACAGATTTTATCCTTCGCTGTCAAAACTACTGACTTAAATTTCAGACCATCTTTTCGCATAATCTGAAGTGTGTCACTGGCAACGGTTCTGGTAATGGTCTTGGCAGTCAGATAAAAAATCTTACTGCTAAGTTCTTCTCCCATTGCCTTAATCGCCGGAAATATGGTAGAAATGGTCTTCCCAACACCTGTAGGTGCTTCTATAAACAGTTTCTTTTTATGGTAAATAGTCTGATATACATAAGTAACCAACTCCTTTTGACCTTCTCTGTAATCAAAAGGAAACTGCATCCTCTTAATAGATGCCATCCTCTCCTTTTTCCACGCAATTTCAAAGTCAGCCCACTTCCTGTACTGCGAAATCACATCCTCAAACCAAAGAGCGAGTTCCTCATAATTATATTCAAAATGGAAATAGCGTATTTCTTCCGTATCCATATTGCAGTAAGTCATTCTGACCTGGATATGTCGTAATTCATTTTGCTTTGCATAAATATAAGCGTAGCATTTCGCCTGTGCCAAGTGCACCGGTACTGCCTCTTTCATCTTATGGATATCGCGGTATGTACCTTTTATTTCATCAATCGTTACTGTCACTTTGTCACGAAAAGCCTGCCTCATATCACCAAGTTCCAATTCGGGAACTGACGGAATGTCTCCCTTTGACTGTACAATAATACCGTCTGCACGCCCTTCAATCACAATAGTATATTCTTCTGTTTCTACTTGATGGCGCAGTGAAACCTCCGCATGGTAATCAGAGCCCATCCGTCTCTGAATCATGCGGTGTATTCTGCCACCCTCCTGCATCGCATTGTCCGATACAGATGCTCTTCTGTTATCAATATTGCCACTGCGAAGAATAAACTCCACTAAATTTCTGACTGAAATCTGTATTTCCAATGGACATCTCCTTAGAAAGAATAATCATTGAAGCATATGCATATATAATATATGCAACAAAAAACTCCCTACAAAGATAGTACGCTATCTTTTATAGGGAGTCAATCTGCGGTTATTTATACATTCTATTAACAAGCGATTGCAAAACGATTCATAAATTCCTCAAACTCTGAATTGAAACCATTATAGGATACTGTTAAAACCTGATTTAAATCTAATCCTAAAACGCCCACAATGGATTTTGCATCAACAATGTAGCTGTTATAAGAAATATCAATGTCGAAATCACATTTGCATGCTATATCAACAAAGCTTCTCACTTCATCTAACCGTAATTTGATTTTGCGAGTCGTCATACCATCACCTTTTTCACCTTTCTCTTTTCCACACGACAAAAAACACTTTTACAAAGATTACCACTTCGCTTTAAATTTGTAAAGTGATGAAATAAATATAATTTATTAATTTTTACACGTATATTTGTCTAATTTTACCAATGCGTTTTTCATACTTTTTCGTGCGAAAATTCCGTCATATATTTCCGGTACCTGATAGGTAACATATTCCTTTGAAGAGAGGTGTTTCTGCGCGCTTTTATTGCTATACTATGAAAGAAATGGCAAAACAGTTCACTATACTTCTCCTCTCCCTCGGAAAAAGGTATCTCTCCTATTTCTCCCATTTCCCCGCAGTATAAATACCAATCTCCTTTCGCCGGATGAATGGCATAAATATTTCTGGTTTCATCGTAAATGACAAAGTTCTCCAGCGGCAATCTGTCTGCAAAATGTGGCATCACAAAGGTAATGATATTATTTTTCGGTCCGATTTTGGAATACAGTATTTTGTTTTCCAGTTCACTAAAGCGTATAAATTCCACATGTGCATGCGCTTCATTGGCAGTAAACCTGGCAAGTTCAAATACTCTATGGACATATTTATTTGCTAAATTTCCCATAAGCTGCCTGCGGTTTTTCATGGCAAGTCCCACTACAATGGTTTTATACACTGCTTCCGCTTTATCCGGCTCTGTAGAGGCCATAGCCCTGCAAAGCGCCAGATAAGCCTCTTCGCCAAACTCCCTGACCACCGTTCTTGCCACCTTTGCTGCCTTTTCATCATCAGCCGGGCACTCCCTGTAAGTTGCAAACAGTCTGTAATTATCCTCCCCTCCTACACATAAATGAATCTGATCATGGGGCTTCTTTAGAAGATATGCCTCATATACTCCGGAGAAAATACCTTCCAGAGAATCCTCACATACTAAGTAAATCTCTTCCATACCTATTCCTCACCCGCCTACAGCCAGTTTCCAGTCATTCTCCATGCTATCATCAAACAAAGAAAGTTGCCGGTAAGTCATACCATCTCTGTCAAAAGGTAATTTTTCTTTATTTGATACAAGGTTTCTGGTTATATAATCTTCTTCTATCTTTGTAGGATACATCATCTTACCGTTACAAGTTATAAAATAAAGTGCCCGTTTTAAAGTAACCCCTATTTTCTTCAAATCTTCAAAAGAAAGATTTCCGTTTTGGCGTGCCCGCACAATACGCTGTGCACTCTTTACACCAATCCCCGGAACCCGCAGAATTGTTTGATAATCTGCCCTGTTAATTTCCACCGGAAACTGCTCCAAATGCCTAAGTGCCCAGTCTGCCTTCGGATCCAATAAAATATTAAAATTAGGCTTTTGCTCACTTAAAAGTTCACTTGCTTCAAATCCATAAAAACGAAGTAACCAATCTGCCTGATAGAGACGATGCTCCCTAAGAAGAGGCGGTCCTCCCGTGAGTGCCGGCAATTCCTTATCTTCATTGACATTCACAAATGCCGAATAATAAACTCTTTTTAAATCAAATTTCTTGTACAGATTTTCCGCTACCATCATCAGGTGATAATCGCTTTCCGGCGTAGCTCCCACAATCATCTGGGTAGACTGTCCGGCAGGCACAAAGGAAGACGCATGCTTATACACTACAATCTCCTCTTTATTTTGCACAATTCCCTGTTGAATCTGTCGCATAGGTGCCAGTATGTTCTTTCTATGTTTGTTCGGTGCAAGTTTTTGAAGACCTTCTGCCGTAGGCAGTTCCAAATTGACACTCATTCGATCCGCCAAAAGTCCGAGCCTTTGAATCAAAAGCGGGTCTGCACCCGGAATTGCTTTCACATGAATATATCCCTGAAAGCGATGAAAAGTTCTGAGTTTGTATATTGCTTCATAAATAAGTTCCATGGTATAAGTAGGATTATTGATAATCCCTGAACTAAGGAAAAGTCCTTCTATGTAATTTCTGCGATAAAACTGTATGGTAAGATCACAAATTTCATCCGGTGTAAAGGATGCTCTCGGCACATCATTAGACTTTCTGTTAATACAGTACTTACAATCATAAATACATTCGTTGGTAAATAAAATTTTAAGCAAAGAAATACATCTTCCGTCTGAACTGAAACTATGACATATCCCTGCCGCAGATGTATTTCCGATACCCGTTCCGTCACCTTTACGTCCCACGCCACTGGAGGAGCACGAGACATCATATTTGGCAGCGTCCGAAAGGATCTCCAGTTTCCTCATAACAGACATTTTTTCTGCATGACTGATATAGTCAACCACCCTTTGTCCACTTTGTATGGCAAGTATGCCGTCTGTTCTATTTTCCACTTGTACTAACTGATGTTCCATACTATTTATTCTCTCGCAGCCTTCTCTTCATTGCTTCTATTTCTGTAAGTTTCTCTTTTACAGCGGCTTCCTGTCCCTGGGAAGTAGGTTCATAATATCTGCGTCCCTGCAGGGACTCCGGCAGACACTTCATATCTGTTATTTTCTCTTCTGTATCATGGGCATACTGATATCCTTCCCCGTAATGAAGTTCCTGCATGAGGGAAGTGACTCCGTTACGGATTTGAAGCGGTACCGGTTCGGTCAACATTGTCTTTGCATCACTTGCCGCCCTTCCATATGCTACATAAAGGGAATTGGACTTAGGTGCCATGGAAAGGTACACCACTGCATGAGTCAGATTCACATTACATTCCGGCATTCCGTTAAAATGACATGCCTGATAAGCAGCCACTGCCACCTGAAGTGCCTGGGAATCTGCAATCCCTATATCTTCACTGGCAAACCGCACAAGTCTTCTTGCCACATACAAAGGATCTTCTCCCGCCTCAAGCATTCTCGAAAGCCAATAAACTGCAGCATCCGGATCACTGTTTCTCATAGACTTATGTAATGCAGATATTAGGTTATAATGTTCCTCTCCGTCCTTGTCATAAAGAAGCATCTTCTTTCCGCTGCACTGCTCCAAAATTTCCTCCGATACGGTAATGGAACCGTCTTCCTCTATCTTTCCGTTAAGCACCGCCATATCCAGTATGTTTAGTGCTGCCCGTGCATCTCCGCTTGAAAATACAGCAATCGCATCCAGCAATCTGTCTTCAATATGTATCTGATAAGTCCCCAGCCCTTTTTTATCAGTGATCGCACGCTGCAATAAACTCCTGATATCATTCTTCTCAAGCGCCTTTAGTACAAACACCTTACATCTTGATAAAAGAGCGGAATTAATCTCAAAAGAAGGGTTCTCTGTAGTAGCACCAATCAAAATGATACTTCCCTTCTCTACATAAGGTAAAAAAGCATCCTGCTGGGCCTTATTAAAGCGATGGATTTCATCTACAAAGACAATGGTTCTTCTCCCCATCATCCTGTCGTTTTCCGCCTGTTTCATCACATCTTTAATCTCTTTAATCCCACTGGTAACGGCACTGAAATCCACAAAGGAAGATTTCGTTTTCCCTGCGATAATACGGGCAAGTGTCGTCTTTCCCACTCCGGGAGGTCCCCAAAATATCATGGATGAAATCATATCCTTATCCAGCATATTCTTAAGTACTTTTCCATCGCCCAGCAAATGCTGCTGCCCGATATAATCCTCCAATGTTTCAGGTCTTAATCTGCTTGCTAACGGCATGCTTAAATTGATTTCTTCAGCAAATAATGACAGTTGCTCCATATATTTCTCCCAAATAACCGCAATAGAACGTTTGTTCTTTTAGTGTATCATACTTACTGTTTAACAGCAACACCTTTTTAGAACATTCGTTCTTTGTTCCACAAAAAATTTGAAACTAGTTCCCTGATATGATATATTCTTCTTTGATAGAATTGTGAGGGACTATTATGTTAAGACTTGTTTTTATCATTCTTATATCATTTCCGATTATTTTGTACTATTTATGGAAAGCAGGATACATTGAACGACATACAGAAAATTACACGGAAGAAGACCGCTATCATGTGGCCAGAGGAGCTGTTTCTGTTATGAAACGAAATGGTTTTATCCATACCAATGTTTTCGGTACAGAAAATCTTCCCCAAGATGGCGGCTATATTATGTATCCCAATCATCAAGGCAAGTATGATGCTGTGGGTATTATTTCCGTCCATGACAAACCCTGCACTGTTGTCATAGATGAAAAGCGTTCCCATTTGCCTATTGCCGACCAGTTTGTCACATTGCTGAAAGGTAGCCGTCTGGATAAAACAGACATGAAAAGTCAGGTAAACACGATTATGAACGTTACCTCTGAAGTAAAAGACGGAAGAAAATACATTATTTTCCCGGAGGGCGGTTACTTCCATAACCGGAATGAAGTGAAAGATTTTTTACCGGGTGCCTTTAAATGTGCTATCAAATCAAAAAGCCCTATTGTTCCGGTTGCACTTATTGATTCTTACAAACCTTTTGAATTAAATTCCTTAAAACCGGTCACTACACAAGTACATTTCCTTAAGCCTCTTTATTATGATGATTATAAAGATATGAGTTCTAAGGAGATTGCAGAGCTGACCAGAACCAGAATTGTAAATACTATACAAGATGTTTGTGAAGCATAGAATATATCTTATTAAAAAAACGCAGGAACTTATCCCTGCGTCTTTTTACATATCTTTCTTAAATAAGCAAAAAATCCTGCTGCTATGAAAAGCAGCACCACTGCCATCGCCCACGCCATTGCGGAATTCATTCCGCTCAAAGCATTATGATAAGTCATCACGTAAACACTGACATTCGCCATGGCATGAAACAGAAACGGCATTTCAAACCTACCTGTCATTTCATACAAATACGCTATCACAATTCCGAGTATGGTTCCGTACAAAGCCTGCACCATATTCCCGTGATAAAACCCAAACAACAGTGCAGATAAGACAACTGCGATTCCCACAGAAAAGCAACGCTTCATCCGGTTGTACAAAAGTCCCCTAAACACTGCTTCTTCCGCAAAAGGCGAAACCACGCCGTACAGGATAAGTCCAAATACAAACTGTACGCCGTATTGCAACTCCTTTACCACCTCATAACTCTGTGATTTTCCAGTGATGCCAAGTTGATAAAAAAGAATGTTTAAACCGAGTGCCATGCAAAATGCAAACGCCAAAACAAACCCGTAAACAGTGAATTTCCGAGCTGTTGTCATTTCCGTCGTTTCGCAAATGACGTCACTGTCATTTCCCTGAATTTCATTCCTGATAGCCGGCCAGATGAATGCTGTTCCTATCAAAATAGAACTGCCGTTAATGATGCCGCGAACCGTATCCGTATTTGCAATAAGAAATAGCCTTATCCCTTCTGCGACATGCCGCACTATAAAATCTAGACCGGCCCACAGAAGTATCTCTACCACATCATGTATCACAAAGTAAAAAAGTAAGGGTAAAAGTAAATATCCCGTTTTCTTGATCGAGGGCCATTTGTGAATAATATCGCGGTCCCACCTGAAAATATATGTCTTCCAAAAGTCCATTTTTCACATCCTGTATCTCATATACAATTTATTTCATCAAAAAATCTTACCTTGAAAGCAACAACTCTTCCAACTCGGCAACAGATTCAACAATATAATCGGCACCTTCCGCCTCCAATTCACCTTCCTTGGCAAATCCAAACCGGACACCGATACCTGTAAGTCCGTATGCCTTTGCCCCTTGAATGTCATACTTCCGATCCCCTATCATGGCGCAGCGGCTTTTCTTTTCTGTTTCAGACAGTTCTAAAATCCCAAGTTGTCTAAGTGCTTCTTCCACCACTTCTTCCTTCGTATCCCTGCGTCCGTCAAGTTCGCTTCCCACTATCACTGTAAAATACTGCTTAATTTCAAAATGTTCCAAAATCTGATTTACAAAAACAGTAGGCTTGCTGGATGCAATCGCAATCTTAGCATCATTTTCAAAAAGAGTCCTAAGCAGCTTTGGTATCCCATCGTAAACCTTGTTTTCCAATACACCGATGGGGGCAAATCTTTCCCTGTAAAAGGCTACTGTTTCCTCTGCTTTTTCTCTTGTCATATCATATGCGTTCATAAAACTATCTCTAAGAGGCGGGCCTATAAAAAATTCCAATTTAGTAATATCCGGTTCTTCAATTCCCTGCTTTCTTAATGCATACTGCACCGACTTTGTAATTCCTTCTCTGGGATCGGTAAGCGTTCCATCCAAATCAAACAAACAATATTCAAACATAATTTTCCCTTTCCGTCTCCTTTCATTTGAAGACTTCGTTTTATGATAGAAAAATAACGACATGTCCTATATAAATACATAGCATCAGTATACCGGCCGCAAAAGTCAATACATGTGTGCTGGAAATACTTTTCCTTGTAATACAATATTCCGGCATCTTTTCATTAATCCAAATCACATAACTTTGTTGCTGAATAAATCGCTTTCGTAATTTCTTTAATGAATAAGTTTCATTAGCTTGTCTCTCATATTCAATACCACGGAATAAATAGCGAAAAACCGGTGAATAACTACGGTATCCCTTTGTTCCCGTATAGGTGTTAAAAGATATGTATGTGGCTACAATCTGTGTTTTGCAATTTGACACATTCCATAATGCAAAGACAAACGCTACAATACAAAGAATTGCAACAGCAAGAAAAATTGCTGTTGCAAGTAGCAACTCATTGTCAAGAATACCGCCAATCATACCGCATAATCCGAATATGCCAAAGAATATACCTATAGCAATGCCTGCTCTTTCCATTTTTTTATTGTTTCTGTCTCTTTTACTGATGCAAAGAAATGCACATAGTCCCCATAACAAACCGATTATCATAAATTTACAACCCTAAATTCTTAAACAAATCCCCCAAACTGGTTCCCACGTTTTCATCAGAAGAAAATTGCGCTGTATCAAACTCTTCTCTCTCCTGGGCTTCCATATCTTCTTCCACCGCCTTGATGCTTAAGGAAATCTTACCGTCGTTGGTATTAAGCACTTTTACCTTTACCTTATCACCAACCTTCAAAACTTCCGAAGGCTTTTTAATTCGTTTTTGGCTAATCTGGGAAATATGAACAAGTCCGCTAAGACCGTCCTTTAGGTCCACAAATGCTCCGTAGTTTTGCAAACTTTCTACGGTTCCTTCCAAAATGCTGCCGGGCACAATCATTGCCACCTTATGGTCATGGGCTTCTTTTTCCTGTTCTTTTAAGATCTCTTTTGCTGATAATATCAACTTTTCTTTCGCTTTGTCAACAGTCGTTACTCGTACTGCCAATCTTTTCCCCATATAAGGAGTTACATCTTCCACATACGTAAGTGCTAATTGGGATGCGGGGATAAATCCGCGTATTCCTTCCACATAAGCCACCGCACCTGCATTTACTACTTCGCTGGCCTTTACGGTAACATCCTTTTTCTCTTCCATATAAGAAGTAATCACATCCCAGGAAAGAAGCGCATCGGCTTCTTTCCTGGACAATAAGATATTTCCTTGTCCGTCATCCATCTTTACAACGGTTGCTTCGAGTTCATCTCCCGGATGCACTTCCTCCAAAATTGCAAATGCAGGGTCGGCACTCATATCCTTTGCCCGAATAATTCCCTGGGTATAATATTTTAAATCCAGTGTAACTTCCTCTTCATTTACATCAATGACCGTTCCTTTTATCACATCCCCTTCGCTTATTTTGCGAAAAGACGCCTCCAGTTCACGCTCATAATCTTTCATAGTCTCTTCCATTATATATGCCTCCCCAATCCTTTTATTTTAATAAAAAATCTGTGCAATCGGTGATGTCTCATCAATAATTAACGTCTTATTGTCTCCCGACATAGTTACCTTCGCCGCATCAAGTGAACGAAGGAATATATAGAATTCTGCCTTTTCAGGATCGTTATATGCCTCGCCTAAAATTCTCATGTATTCCGCCTCACCCTTTGCAATAATCTCCTGTGCCTGGGCATCTGCTTCAGACTGCATAACGATGATTTCTGCCTGGGTATCATTGGAAATCTGTTTTGCTTCCTCCGCACCTTCTGCCTGATAAGTTGCGGCAATGTTGTTTCTCTCGGAAATCATTCTCTCATATACTGCTGCCTTATTTTCATCCGGCAAATCAAGAGATTTTGTTTCCACTGCCAGAAGCTTTATTCCGTACTGTGAAAGCGTATCGCCGATATTTGCCATAATTGCATCTGTAAGTTCTCCGTCACGCCCACTGATTACTTCTTCCTGGCTAAGGCTACTGATGACATTCTTAAGGCTGTTATACACAATCGTATCAATTCTAAATTCCGCATTGCTCTTCTGTGCACTTAAAGTCTCTGTATATTTAAGCGGATCTTCGATTTTCCAAAGTGCAAAACAATCGGCAATCATGGACTTTTTGTCCTTTGTCATGACATCACTTACCGCAAGGTCATATAAAAGTACTTCATTCTCTATCTTTTCTGCTGTCTGAATCACCGGAATTTTCATACTAAGACCGGCTTCTTCCCTGATATCAACAATTTTACCAAACTGCTTAATCACTGTAAATTCGTTAGGATAAGTTACTACCATGGAAGAATTTACAACAATCCATACACCTGCCAATATTACAAGAATCATAACCCATTTATTGTTCTTCATATCATTTTCTCCTTTCCCT
Organism: Lachnospiraceae bacterium; assembly: GCA_045586385.1. GTDB lineage: Bacteria > Bacillota > Clostridia > Lachnospirales > Lachnospiraceae > Suilimivivens. Next base: position 40,059 of record JAZNAE010000004.1, on the reverse strand, counting down.
ATTACTGTGCAGCGGTACTACCACTACTTGCCTGTGCTGCATCACTCACCTGTGCACCGTTTAAATCTACAAAAGATTCAAGTGGTAATAAGGTTTCTGTTGTTCCGTCGCTCTTTTCGATAATCACTTTCATACCCGGCAGGATTTCTTCCATCGTTTCATAGAACATTCTCTGCTTGGTAATCAGTGGATATTTCTGATATTCTGCATAAAGCTCATTTAATCTGGCTACCTGACCTTCCGCTTCGTTAATTCTCTCCTCAGCGGTAGCCTGTGCCGTCTTTAATGTCTCGTCAACTTCTGCTCTCGCAGCAGGGATATCTTCATTTCTCTTCTGATTTGCTTTATTAATGGAAGTTTCTTTTCCCTGCTTTGCATTTTCTACGTTTTTAAAAGCATTAATTACTTCCGTGGTAGGCGGCTCAGCATCCTGAATCGTAATATTCACAAGCTGGATACCTATATCTTCTGTTTCCAGTCTTCCTATAATTTTTTCCTTAATGGAAGCCTGTATTTCACTTTTTCCTGTAGTGATGACACTGTCTACATCATATAAGCCGATGGTGTCCCTTATGTAACTCTGTGTCAGATTTTTCAAAATACCTACCGGATTTTCTGAGGCATACAAATACTTCACCGGATCGGTTACTCTATACTCTACATAAAAATCAACATTTACAAAGTTATAGTCTCTGGTAATCATAAATGATTCCGATGCAATAGATGCATCTGTTTCCGCATCATATCCAATCGGGAAGCCGTTAATGGTCTTGGGAACCTTACGAAGTTCCTGCACATACGGCACCTTTAAATGAATACCGGATTCCTCCACAATCTGGGGAACACCGAACGTGGTAACTACCGCATACTCATTTTCCTTCAGTGAATAAATACTTCCGGCTAACAGATAGATTGCCAGCAATACTACAACAGCAATTCCTGCACCCTTTCCTACATTCGCTATTAATTTTTGGTTCTGTTCATTTGGCTGTTCATAAACAGTCTGTCTTCTTCTTTGAAACATAATCTTCCTCCTTTGTTTTGCGTAGCAGTGGCTGCATGCAGCAAATTTCGTCCAACCATGATTGTCCGTCTGCAGAGCTGCTGCTTTCTTCATCATTATTCCCCTATGATGTAAAAAAAGACCTTCATTGCAGCTACCTGCTACAATAAAAGTCTTGCTACAGTTCGTTGGCTGATTCGGAACGGATGTTTCCATCGTCTTGACGACTCCGAATATATCTCTTATAGAGATATAAGCTACTCCCTTTTATCTGTTGAAATAAATATAGCATATTGTTAATTAATTGTCAATAGGGTATATTCGGAATCTTTTATTCATATAATGTCCCAAGCCTTTAGGAAAACAATTATATATGAAGAGAAAAAAAATGTCATTTTACTGTTTACTGTGTCTTTTTCTTTTAAGTGCAGTATCTGTAATATTTATCCGCCAAAACATAAGCAATATCCCTGATTTTGACATATCATCATCCTCAACGGAAACTGTAATTGAAACAACGTCCGGAAACGATTATATTAAATGGGTTGACTTCGGTATTACTTATGAAGCACTCTGTCTTGCATATGAGTTGGATGTTACAAGCTATGATTCTCCCGTACATCTTAATTGGATTGATCTTTTGGCATACGCCGGTGCAAAATGCGGAGGCAATTTTGACAAGAACAGTCTTGCCACTATTCAAAAACTTGCAAACGAGCTTTTGGCAGAGGAAACCACTATGGATGAATTAACAAAAGATATGAAATATTACGAATATTATCTGGAAGCCTACGATGCCGTTCTCGGTGGTATGGTAGGGGAATATAAAATAGAACAAGCAAACGATTCCGGAGAAAAAACCATGAAAACAGTGTATGGCTTAAAAGCCTTTTCTCCTATTGCAAAAGGATTCCCCTATAGTGACTATGATGATTTCGGTTCCTCTCGAAGCTACGGTTATAAACGTCAACATTTAGGTCATGATATGATGGGTCAAATCGGTACCCCGATTATTGCCATTGAATCCGGCTATGTGGAAGCCCTTGGCTGGAATCAATACGGTGGCTGGCGTATCGGTATCCGGAGTTTTGACAAAAAACGCTATTATTATTATGCGCACCTTCGGCAAAACTTTCCCTATGCGTTAAATTTGAAGGAAGGAAGTGTTGTCACTGCAGGAGATGTCATCGGCTATATGGGACATACCGGTTACAGCACCGTAGAAAATACCAATAACATTGATACCGTACACTTACATTGGGGATTACAACTCATTTTTGATGAGTCACAAAAAGAGGGAAACAATGAAATATGGGTTGACTGTTACGCATTAACCCGTTTCTTATACAAAAACCGTTCCCTTACTGAAAAAAACACAGAAACAAAGGAATGGTCCAGAGTCTGTCATATGATTGATCCGACCGTGGAGGCTTTCTGTTCTTCCCCGGAAAATGGGAACTAATTCATGAAAAAAGGATGTGTGAGCACTCACACATCCTTAGCATATTCCATTTTATTCTTCCGGTTCAATTAATCCGTAAGTATTTCCCTTTCTCTTATAAACAACATTTACCTGATCGGTTTCTGCATTACAGAACACGAAGAAGTTATGTCCGAGAAGTTCAATCTGGATACATGCATCTTCCGGATACATGGGTTTGATATCAAACTTCTTACTTCTGATAATCTTAACCTCTTCCTCTTCAATAAAATCTTTGTCGATAAAATCCTGTTTAAAGAAACTTGCAGACTGTTTCTGATTAATCAGCTTATTCTTATATTTCTTTAACTGTCTTTCAATAATCTCTTCTACTAAATCAATGGAAACATACATATCATTGCTCACTTGCTCGGAACGGATGATACTTCCTTTCACAGGGATTGTTACTTCAATTTTCTGTCTGTCCTTTTCCACACTTAATGTAACATGGACTTCTGTCTCAGGATTAAAGTACTTTTCCAGTTTACCGATTTTATCCTCTACTGCGCTGCGAAGTCCTGATGTAACCTCAATATTTTTGCCTACAATAATAAATTTCATATGCATCATCCTTTCCTTGGATTATTATGTGATAATTATACCATAACTCCCCGCTATTATGCAACAATTCACTTCATTTGTTTGCAAATCTTATATATTTTCGCACAATTTATTTTGACAACAAATCTCGACATTTCTTCCTAAATTTCTGCATTTTTATTACAACTACACAAAACGCTTGTTCCAATCAAATTATGTAAATCGAAAAAAATTTCGGTATTTCGTTGGTGGATAATGTGGATAACTCCGTGTATAAATAGCAAATGCCCAATTTATGCCATTTTTTTATGTGGATAACTACTTTTGTGCTTTTTCGGAAATGTTTTGTTTTTTGACTATAAAAAAAATCAATTTGTCAAACTTGCACAAGATATCTATTGTCAACCATTTTTTTCCAAAAATAAAATTTCAGACAGTTTGTAAAGATGACTGTATTCATTTTAGGGAGAATACCGAAGGCACTATCTGCGAATCATGCACGCATTATCTGCGCATTGCGCACGCATTATCTGCGCATGCCAATATGAACTCATAAATGCTTCGCATTCATTTCGTTCATAATGGCATTCCTATGAATGTAAAAGGATACAAAAAAGCCCTTGAGTACAAGTACTCAGGGCTTTCTATATCCTTTTCCATTCGCAGATAATAGCTTTTTTAGAATATCCTCCTCACGGACAAAATAGAACGATATGTTGCGTTGGAGATAATAATACCTGTCTTTGAAGTAGAAGCATGCACAATCTGACCGTTACCGATATAGATTCCTACATGACCGGAATAGCAAACAATATCACCGGGTTGCGCATTTTCAATTCCGCCCACTGCATAACCGACATTTCTTTGGGCTGCTGATGAATGCGGTAAACTTACTCCAAAATTCGCATATACGCTAAGAACAAATCCCGAACAGTCTGCACCGTTTGTTAAGGATGTTCCTCCCCAAACATACGGATTTCCTACAAACTGGCAGGCAAAATCAGCAACTGATTTTCCTAATTCACTGCTGTTTTCCGAAATCACAGGAGGGGTTATTTCCGTTTTGGATTCTGTACTATTGCTCTTTGCCTTTTTTTCGGCTGCTTTTGCGGCTGCTTCCTGTGCAGCTCTTCTTTCAGCTGCTTCTTTCGCAAGTCTGGCTTCTTCTTCTTCCTTAGACTCTGCTTTTACAAATTCTGTAGAAAGTGTTACATAATCTAACGATACGTATCCGTCACCTTCTTCGATATTCACCTTAACCCAACCATCTAACTCTTCCGTAACAAGAAGCTGATCTCCAATAGGTACCATTCCGATTACCGCGGATTCCGTACCTGCTCCTTCTCTTACATAAAGTGTTGTGGTTGTTACTGTTGCAATTCTTGTTCCGACTTCTTTGGCAAGTGCCACCGCATCGTCTCCGGTAACACAATATTCCGCTTTTACATAACCGGTAACATTTCCGGATGTAATCTCATACCAGCCATCCTGCTCCGATACAAATTCTCCCACGGAATCATCATAAAGTTTACCGACAATTTCGCCTTCTTCACTCGGTATACTTCTGACATTCACATAGCGATCTACATCGGCAATCACCAGTGACTTAAATCCTTCTTCCTCTTTCTTAACAGCAAGTTCTTTTTCCTTTTCAGAAACTGTCTTTGTAGTTGTAGCCATCATGGTTTCTTCCACAATAGGAATACTGCTTATTGCACTTGTTTCTTTTTCTGTATCCGTTTCCTCGGCAATCTTTTCATCCTGCAAACTCTTTACGCTCGTTCCGTCATTGGAAAGAAAGTAATCAATTCCTGCTGACGGAAGGCCGTTTGCTTCTTTTGCCAAGGCTTCTATGTTGATGTCGGAAAGCATAAGTGTTGCAGTTATTACACATACTGCAGTTTTCATGCCTTTTTTCTGCATAGGTTCCTCCGATAAATATTACAAATTTGTTACATCTGTTAATAAATATATCATCTACATTATGTCCCTGTCAACGCTTTCCAAAAATTGGATAAACCTATTTATTTTGTACAAGATACTCTTGAATAGAGGTAATGGCATTGGCACCGTCTGCCGCTGCCGTAATAATCTGACGAAGCTTCTTCGTCCTGATATCTCCTGCCACAAAAATACCGGGAGTTTTACATACCCCGTCTTCTCCCGCTATCACATAACCCTTTTCGTCAAGGGCCGTTACATCCATAAGTAATTCGCTTTCCGGAAGAATACCGACCGCCACAAACACACCGTCTACGGAAAGCTGTGACTCCTCTCCTGATTTTACATTCTTCAGTTTCAGTGCCTCCACCTGTTCTTCCCCTTCAATACTAAGTGCCACACTGTCCCATACAATTTCTACATTAGAAAGGGACTTTACTTCCTGTTGCAAAATCTCAGCAGCTCGGAGTTCATCCCTCCTGTGGATCAGATAAACCTTTTTACAAGCCCGCGCAAGAAAAATAGCATCCTCAACCGCCACATCGCCGCCACCAATTACCGCAGTAGTTTTTCCTTTAAAGAACGCACCGTCACAGGTTGCACAATAGGAAACTCCCAAGCCGGCAAGTTCTTCTTCTCCGGGAATATTTAATTTTGCATGAACAGCTCCCATAGTAGCCAATACTGTTTTGGTTTCAAACAATCCGGCATCTGTCTCAACTACAAATCCGGGATTTTCTGTCATATTCTTGCTTTCAGCCGCTGCAAGTTCTTCCTCTGCATTTACTTCTGCCAAAGACTTAACCGCACGAACGGTCGCGTTTACAAATTCACATCCCAGCTTATCTGCATGCTCCCTGAATTTCATTCCCATGTCAAACCCATTAATCCCCGGTAATCCCGGATAATTATCTACCTCATAAGTATTTACTACCTGACCTCCGCTCATAGGACTCTTCTCTATGGTAACTGCCTTAAGACCTGCCCTCTTTGCATAAATAGAAGCACTAAGACCTGCCGGTCCGGAACCGATAATTACAACATCATACATAATTTCTTTCCCTCTCTATATTCTATCATCAACCTTTTTATATCCATCCGCCATCCATGATGACAACTTGTCCTGTAAAATATTCCGGTGCATTTACAATCTGCCATATCATCTGTGCTGCTTCCTCCGGTGTTCCCATCCTGTCTGCCGGAATTTCCTGTGTAAGTGCCTCTCTCTCTTCCTCTGAAAAACATGCATTCATCTCTGTGTCAATCACACCGAATGCAACGGCATTTACCTGCACATTACTGGGCGCCAGCTCTTTGGCAAGTGCTTTTGTAAAGCTGTTAACGCCTCCTTTGGCTGTACTGTATGCCACCTCCATGGATGCACCCACATTTCCCCATACGGAAGATACATTAATAATCTTCCCGCTTTTACGATTCACCATTCCGGGGACCACGCATCTACATGTATAAAAAAGTGCATTTAAATTTGTATCAATCACTTGCTTCCACTGCAAAACTGACATATCTGTCATTATCCCAACATGGGATACAGCCGCGTTATTTATCAACAAATCCACATCTGAAACCTGCTCAAATAACTTCTCTACCTGCTTTTCATCAGCCACATCACAGACAAACGTGTCACACGAGATTTTATATTGACTAATTAGGTCATCTCTTAATTCATTTATTTTCCCGACTGACTTTCGGCACACCAATATAAGGTCATAGCCTTCCTTCGCAAGCAATCTCGCCGTTGCTGCACCGATTCCCTTGGAAGCCCCTGTTATAAGTGCTTTCTTTCTCATGCTAGTTCCTTTCAAAAAAATTATGTAAACTTCTTTTGTTTTACACTAAGTTTTTAATACCGTCACAAATACGTTTTGCTACCACCGGATTGTTCATCGTATAAATGTGAACACCTTCTACTTCATTGGCAATCAAATCTACAATCTGGTTAATGGTATATGCCATGCCTGCGTCAAACAATGCTTCTTTATTGTTTTCATATTTTTGAAGCACTTTCCTAAACTTGAGTGGCAGGCTTGCACCACACATATTTACCATCCGCTCTATCTGTGCCCTGTTGGTAACCGGCATCACACCTGCATCGATAGGGGCATTAATCCCCGCAATTCTTGCCTTTTCAACAAAACGATAAAATACTTCATTGTCAAAAAATAACTGGGATACGAGATGCTCTGCTCCCGCATCTGCTTTCCGTTTTAAATTTCTGATATCCTCAATGGCATTTGGTGCTTCTAAATGCGTTTCCGGATAACAGGCACCACTCACACCAAAATCCCCTTTTTCTCTAATAAACTCTACAAGTTCATTGGCATATTTAAAATCATGCTTCATGGGAATATCCGGATTGATATCGCCGCGAAGGGCAAGCACATTTTCAATTCCGGTATCTTGCAGTTGTTTTAATATTTCCTCTATTTCAGATTTTCCGTAGTGCAAACACGTCAAATGTACCAAAGGTTCTATTCCATACTCATTCTTAATCTTCTTTGCGATCTCTACTGTTTTGTTATCTACAGTACTGCCACCTGCTCCAAAGGTTACGCTAATAAAATCAGGTTTCAACGCACATAAAAGTGCAAGTGTTTCATCAATACTTTGAAGTGCTGCCTCTTTTTTAGGCGGAAAAATCTCAAAGGATAGCACCGGTTTATTCTGTAATTTCTTTTCCTCAAATATTTTAGATATCTTCATAGCAATTCTCTCCCTTTTCTCTTTACTGAAAGTCAAACAGACTCATCTGTTCTCCTGCCTGTTTATCTTCAAATTCATGCAAATATGCAAAATTTTTATTTACGTCACTTTCAATTCCATGTTCCCTACAAAATGCGTAAAACATGTTCATCAATTTTCTGCTCTTTTTTGAATAAACCTCATATGCCGGTCCATATTCCCGTTTATATCTCTCTTTCAGCCCCGGGAAATGCTCATCCAGCTTCTGATAAAAATATTCCCTGTTTCCTTCCCGCAGCGTAAGTCCCATACCAAAACATATGATTCCTTTTACTTTTGCCTCCCTGCAATAATTTAAAATTCCTTGTAAATTCTCCTCCGTATCATTTATGTAGGGCAGTATTGGATCAAGCCATACGACTGTAGGAATCCCGTTTTCATGCATGATTTTTAGCACTTCCGCTCTGCGCCTCGTGGTGCACACATTAGGCTCTAATATTTTACAAAGATCTTCATCATAGGTGGTCAATGTGATTTGTACCACCGCTTTCGTTTTTTTATTGATACTTTTCAGTAAATCAAGATCTCTCAAAATGCGGTCTGACTTGGTTATCACCGTTACGCCAAAATCATATCTGTCAATGATTTCCAAACATTTCCGCATATGCATAAGCTGCTCTTCACAGTGCATATAGGGATCGCTCATGGAACCGGTTCCTATCATGCATCGTTTCCGCTTACCTTTTAATGCTCTTTCTAACAAATCCGGTGCATTTATTTTCACCTCTATGTCTTCAAATGGAAAATCCATCTGATAACATTTGCTTCTCGAATCACAATAAATACATCCGTGGGTACATCCACGGTAAATATTCATTCCGTTTTGTGCGGAAAGCAAGACCTTCGCTTCTTTCTTGTGCATAACTCCCCCAAATCAAAAAAATTGCGCATCCTGCGGAGTTTTTGACTTCATAGAAAATGCCTATGAAGTCAAAAAGTACGGACACAAATCATATGTATCCGTACTCAATTATACCTTACTTAGCGTCTTATTGCCAGTTATTTATCCGATGTCAGGTTTGATAAATCATCCAATGCTCGGTCCGGTAAAGAGATTCTGCACGTCACCTGTTTCTGCAAGTGCCTCGCGGATTCTTTCCCGCTCTTTTTCACTTTCAGCATCCTTATATTTTAAAATCAGATGCTCCTTCTCCGTTTCGCTTAAGGGTCCGTCTTCCGGCAAAAGATCCCTGTCTATAAAACTTGTTATACCATATCCTACAGGTAAATTTCCATATTGATAATCCATTTCACACACCTCCGCTATCAGTATGTGAAATAACTCAAATCTTAAACTTCCAAAAAATACATTTTATTTTTCCAGTAACATACCACTGATTTCAACTTCAGTAATTTCAACCTGATTTTCTCTATCATTCTCCAACATATAATAAATAACCCTAAAATGATTTACATAAAATATTCTCGTTTCATTTACTGTCACACAATTAAATTCTCTTAAATACATGGAGTCTTCTTCACTATCTCCGTCTGGATTTTCCAAGTCGTATTCCATTGCCTTTTCAAAAAAATCACTTAAGTTTACAGTTACTTCTTCTCCTGTCTCCCTGATATATAACTTAAATTTCGAGAAATCGACTTCACTACCATCCTCGTCTCCCCAAAAATCATATTCATCGCTTTGATTGAGCATATGCATTTTCCCATAATCCACAGTATCCAATGTTCCCACCATCTGACATCCATGAACGGAATGCCGTATTTTTTTGTTCGCATGAGATTCCGTTTCTATGATTTCTGTCAAATATCCGTACTTATCTTCAAACCCATTGATATCTTCATTTCTCTTAAGATATCTGTATGCTCCTTGCAGCCTGTTATACTCCAATTCCCCAAGTGCCTCTCCGTCCATCGCTTTGGGTCCGTATTTTATTAAAAAACTTTCCTGGCTTCTTGCTGACATGCTATACATGTTAATTATAGGAACTATCGTCGATACAATTACCATTACGGCCATAACCGGTAACAAAATATCAAGTTTCTCTCTCTTTATTTTCCACAATATTACTGTAATTATTTCAAAAATAATTAGCATGATTCCCATATATCTGTCAGGTGTCAGACCATATTCGCCAATCCTAAGACCCACGGAATATATTTGCAAACATATCAGCGGTGCGAAAAAATAAGGTAAGCATGACAAAAATTTCATGTAGGAAGGATGTTCATTGTAAGACTCCTGTGTAACCCATTGTTGTATGGAAATAACAAACAGCACGGCAACAACTGTAAAAACCTCATTGGACGGCATTTGCATTTGTAGCAAAATGCGAAACATATAAACATATCCCACTATTAAGGCAAGCACATAAAAAATGGTTATGATATAGCCAAATCCCAACGTCTGTACCACTGTTCCCATAGGCCGTTTTTTATCGGTAACAGCCCACATACACCCCGGAAAAAGAAACATACCTGTAAGAACAATTGTAAGTACAATCATTGCGTAATTTATAATTTTAATAAAAAACAATGCTTCCATCATACCAAAAAGAAACAAAAATCCTAACAAAAATCCTAAATACAGGCAAAGCACAACAATTCCGTTAAACCAAGTATTCCCAATATACTCGGAAAATGATTCTCCCGATTTCCGATAGCTATAATAAAAAATCAGAATTAGCAACAAAATAATGTATCCGATTAAGTATTCATCCATTCTTTCCGTCAACACAATATAATCATATGTATGCAATGCAAACAAACCAGAAAGTATACCTGTAACTATACAAAATATTATTTTTTTATTCTTTCTCCCTTGCAACCATATTTCTCCCCAAAAGACAGATATTGCGAACACTAAAAGGAAAAGACATATTGCATCCATCCCAATTTCCCGGCAACCTGCAAATAGTTCGGTCGCAATACTTATCATGGTCCACATAGCTAATAAAATTAAGGATATTCTGTAAGCTGCAAATATCTCTATCAGTTTTTCTTTGATTTTTTTTACTCTGATTCTTATTTTCTCTTTCATCATCTCACCTTTTCCCTTTTTATCTTTCACTAGAAATACCTTTTATGCTCAAAAAAGGTTGCAATGTGTACACAAAAAAACGCAGATTCACAAAGAATCTGCGTGCCCCTCTTCTATTCTGGTTTAGTCAACCGGTTTTTGATAAAACCGTCCATACAATTGCTCGGTCCTTATGGCATTTACAAAGGCTTCCTTATCCACCGATTTCACTGCACGGATTACTTTCTTACTCTCTGCGCTGGAAACTACCGAGTAAACTACATCTCTCGCCTCGTGTTCGTAGGAACCTTTTCCCTCAAGCACCGTTGCTCCGTGATGACTGGCTTCATAAATAGCTGTGCATACCTGCGACGCACGATTGGTAACAATAAACAAAGTTTGTTGCTGATATTTTTTATATAATATATGAAGTACTTGCGTAGAAACATACTGAAAAATAATGGAATAGAGTGCCTTATCCCAACCAAACAAAAGCCCTGCAATACCCAAAATCACTACATTTAAACCAAGCACTACGTTAAAGGAATCTACGCCCTTTTTATCCGAAAGATAAATCGCAATAAAATCTGTTCCTCCGGTGGTAGCGCTCATCATAAGACACATACTTACAACAAGGCCGTTTATAATACCGCCGAATACGCTGATAAGCAATGTATCATATGTAATTACATAGGCAGGTATCATATCTGTAAGCACACTTGTAAGGACAATCATCAGACATGAATATAATGTGAATTTTTTTCCGATAAATCTAAAACCAATATATACAGGAAATGCATTTAAAGCCAAGTTAACTATGGTATATGGTACTTCTATATGAAAAAACATTTCGCCTACTCTTTGTATCAAAATTGTAAGTCCGGTTGCACCTCCCGGATACAAACCACCCGTCCGCACAAAAGTCTTGATATTGACTGCCATAAGAACTGCTGCCAGAGCGACTATCAATATTCTTTTTCCATCCTCTTTGATGCTAAACTTCATATGTCCCGCCTTTCCACTATTACTTACATCCCGGATCTTCTAAATCAAAAAGTTCTCCTCTTGCAAAAGGACTACCCACGTCGCATCTGCCGTGATGATACTCTTTCTTTGTCTCGCCTTCTTTTACTTCTTCCGAAGTTTCTACTTTTACGCGGCTGACACCAGCTTCTGCCATACCATCTAACAGTTTAATTAACTGATCAATATCCTGTGTTTGATTTAAATGATTGTCCATATTCTTGTTCCTCTTTCTTTATCATACATCATGCTTCAAATGCTTCTAGCGTCCCAATTCCCGTAGACTCTGCAACAGTTCAAGGTCTGACTGCAGCACTTTAATGTTGGACGTCACAGCCTCCTGTCCGGGCTTTTGCACCTTGATTTCAATAATCGTCCCCTCTTCAATACCATCTTTAAATACAGCATTTAAAAATGCTACAAATTTCGGATGATTGGCTGTAAATGTATTTTTTGCGCTCATAATTTTCATTAGTATTGCCGGATTCATTTTTTTCATTCCTCGCTTTCACATAATAAAATTTTATTTCAAAATTTCAATATAGTAATCAATCAACTCAAAGATCCAGTCTCTTACATTTGTAAAGATAAATTCCAGTTTCTGTGCTTTTCCTGTATTGATACTGTATGCCACTTCTCCGTTATACGGCGCCGCCTCTCCGTGTGTACTTAGCACTGCCTTCTTTCCTGTTTTCTGTTCCACATAATCCAAAATCTCTTTTATGGAAATTGTGCCGGAAGATGCTCCATTGACTGCACCGGTGAACTCCTTATCCGCCAAATATGCTATAAACTTTCCTGCCTCATCAGAACGGATAAAACTCATCTGACAATCTGCATTATCAATAAACATAGGAACCTGATTCATCACATGTTCTACATAAAAAAGCAGCCGCTTGGTATAGTCATCCTTGCCTACCACAAAGGGATATCTGACAGCCACCATCTCCTGCTTTTCATACATCTGCCACAATGCATTTTCTGCCTGCCTTTTTATTTCATCGTATGGAAAATCTGCCCTGTCACACCAAACCACTTCTTTGTTTGATGGATCGTAATCCTCTTCTACAGTATCCATATGCTTTGGCTGATAAACAGCTGTAGTGGACATATAGATATAACGTTTGCAGTTTATCACATCCAGCAACTTCTTAATATCATTGGAACAATATCCTATTTTATCAATAATCACATCATAATATTTTCCTGATAAGGTTTCCTTAATGCTCTCAGCATCTGTCCGGTCAAACAGTATCCGTTTTACTGTATCGCCAAAAGAATCTTTTGCGTTTCCTCTGGTAGCAACAGTAACCCTATGTCCGCTTCTTATCAGTTCTTCTACCATGGGTATTCCAAAAAACCTTGTTCCGCCGATTACCAAAATATTCATTTGTTTCTCCTTTTTTATGCCGTTCCCTTTATCAGCAAGGCTGCCACACAATCCGTGCGACAGCCTCTTTCCATTATAAGTCAAATTCTTTTAATAAGACACTTTGATAGTTCTTATCCTCTGCTGCCTTTACAATGTCATCCATTCGTTCTTCTTTTGCAAGCAAAACATTTAATCGATTTATTTTCTCCTGCATTTCTTCAAGCCCCTGTGCATGGCCCTGTGCATGGCCTGCCCGAAGACCTTCTTCGTGCCCTTCTCTATATCCTCTGTCACGCGCCATTTGTTCCATTTCCCAGGATTTCATATAATTTATTCCAACCTCCTTACGCTTCTTCACCTTGTTAACAAGCTCCGAGACGGATTCAATATCCTGATTTTTGATATTTTCAACCGTAGATTTCTCTATGTATTTTAGCATATCTTTCAACTCTTGCCTAGGGTTTCCTTCTGTCCCCTTTGTATAAAGAAAAATTTTTCTTGCTCCGTCATCATATGGAATAGAATCATCTTCAACGCAACTGTTCTGAACAGTATAGACCATCCGGTTCTTGTCAAACGGATCGTAAGGCAATATAAAGATAATAAACACATTCGGTAATTTTTCATACCCAATGCCGGCCGAAAATAATTTAGTATCAATTAGTCCGTGATAATAACGGGTACGCCTTGGAAGCGTTTTTCTTTCATATGTGTTATTCGGTTCAATGTCATAAATATTAGGGCAAATTTCAGCATCTGCCATTTCTCCGTTTTGATCGTCCATCACCTCTTCAATATATGCATCCAACCGGATACCATGTTTGTCTACATCTATTCCCGGAATCACTTTTTGCGGAATAATTTTTACATTACGGATAGGCTTATTCAAAATAGTCTTTAGGAGGATTCTGGCAAACCGTTCACCATCCTCATCTTGAGCCATCATCTCTTGAAAAAGAAAATTATCGATTACATTAAGTTCATCCAGTGTTCTCTGTTCACGCGTTTTAGCCTCATAAGAAGCTCCGTCAAGCGTGCAGACGTTTTTCGCGCAGTTTTGTTCCATAAGCAAAAACTCCTTTCAATAAAAAAATAAATAATTGAGTAATTACGGCGATATTGCCGGAGCCTCCAACGGAAGCATGATACAGTGCTGACAGAAGTCACACTGTAAACTATATAAGACATGCCAAGAAGGGCTTTCTTAGATATAAACAAAGTATATATCAACTATTCATAAATTGCAAACGCACTTTAAAAGGCTGTCACACAATCCGTGTGACAGCCTCATATTTTACATATATTTATTTGTCATGAATTTCACTGTGTAATTCTTGTAAGGACTTCACTTCGCTGTTTGCATGGGTCTTCACATAGTGAATACCTTCTGCAGTTGCCTTTGCAGCCACAACCGTTGTAAAGTAAGGTACTTTTGCCTTGATAGCCGCTTTACGTAGGTAGCTGTCATCATTCACACTATCTTTACCTACGGGGGAGTTGATGATAAGCTGTACATCTCCGTTGGTAATGATATCTGCTACATTAGGACGACCTTCGTATAGCTTCTTCACCTTGGATACGGGAATACCCTTGGAAGAAATCAGGTCGTAGTTACCTTCAGTTGCTACCAGTTTAAATCCGTCATCTGCAAGCATTCTGGCAACTTCCACAACTTCTTCCTTATCTTTGTTATTTACAGAGATAAGTACTGTTCCTTCTAAAGGAAGTTTGGACTGGCATGCTTCCTGTGCTTTGAAGAATGCTTCACCGTAAGAATGGGATAATCCAAGTACTTCACCTGTGGAACGCATTTCAGGTCCTAAGATAGGGTCAACTTCCTGGAACATGTTGAAGGGGAATACCGCTTCTTTTACACCATAGTTGGGAATTACCTGTTCCTTAAGAGCCGGTACCGGTGAAGGACGGCCTGTGATTTCGGAAGTAATAATATCTGTTGCAATAGGCACCATACGGATGTTACATACTTTGGATACAAGGGGTACCGTACGGGATGCTCTGGGGTTAGCCTCCAGAACAAATACCTTGCCGTTTTCGATTGCGTACTGCATGTTCATAAGACCTTTCACATGCATCTCCTCTGCAATCTTTCTTGTATATTCCTTGATTGTCTTTACATTTTCTTCTGTAATGTGCACAGAAGGAATAATACATGCGGAGTCACCGGAGTGAATACCTGCAAGTTCAATATGTTCCATAACTGCAGGAACAAATGCATGCGTTCCGTCGCTGATAGCATCAGCTTCACATTCAAGTGCATGATTTAAGAATCTGTCAATCAGAATGGGTCTGTCAGGTGTTACACCAACTGCCGCATTCATATATTCTGTAAGACTCTTCTCATCATATACGACTTCCATACCACGTCCGCCAAGTACATAGGAAGGACGAACCATAACCGGATATCCGATTTTGTTTGCAATTTGGGTGGCTTCTTCTACGTTTACTGCCATTCCTGATTCGGGCATGGGAATTTCCAATTTTTCCATCATGGCACGGAATAAGTCTCTGTCCTCTGCCAGGTCAATAACAGAAGGTGCTGTTCCTAAAATTCTCACACCGTTCTTTTCAAGGTCTGCTGCCAGGTTAAGAGGTGTCTGTCCACCAAACTGTGCAATCACACCAAGAGGCTTTTCTTTCTTATAAATACTGAGAACATCTTCCAGTGTAAGAGGTTCAAAATAAAGTTTATCGGAAGTATCATAGTCTGTAGATACCGTTTCAGGATTACAGTTTACGATAATTGTCTCAAATCCTAATTTCTTAAGAGCCATTGCTGCATGCACACAACAATAGTCAAATTCAATACCCTGACCGATTCTGTTGGGACCACCGCCTAAGATCATAATCTTCTGCTTGTCACTGACAGGGTTCTTATCTTCTGCATTGTAGGTGGAGTAGTAATAAGCACTATCCTCTGTTCCGCTTACGTGAACACCTTCCCATGCTTCTTCTACACCGAGAGAAATACGCTTATTACGGATATCTTCTTCAGGAATTTCCAAAAGCTGGCTTAAATATTTATCAGCAAAACCATTCTTCTTTGCAGAAATCAGCATTTCATCGGAAATCATGCTTCCTTTGTATTTTAAGATGGCTTCTTCTTCCTCAACCAGCTCCTTCATCTGTTCGATGAAGTATGCTTTTACTTTGGTAATTTCATGAATTTCTTCTATTGATGCACCCTTACGAAGCGCTTCGTACATCACGAAATGACGTTCGCTGGAAGGTGTGATTAACATTCTGAGCAAATCTTCTTTGGTAAGAGAATCAAAGTTCTTTGCGTGTCCAAGTCCATAGCGGCCTGTCTCTAAGGAACGGATTGCTTTCTGGAAGGCTTCCTTATAAGTCTTACCGATACTCATAACTTCGCCAACCGCACGCATCTGTGTGCCAAGCTTATCTTCTACGCCTTTGAACTTTTCAAATGCCCAACGGGCAAACTTAATTACTACATAATCTCCATCCGGTTCGTATTTATCCAATGTTCCGTACTTACCGCAAGGGATATCCTTTAACGTAAGGCCTGCTGCCAACATTGCAGATACAAGCGCAATCGGGAAACCGGTTGCTTTGGATGCAAGTGCCGAAGAACGGGATGTACGGGGGTTAATTTCAATAACAATAATTCTGTCTGTAACAGGGTCATGTGCGAACTGTACATTGGTTCCGCCGATAACCTCTACAGATTCAACAATTTTAAATGCCTGCTCTTTTAATCTTCTCTGGCAATCTTCAGAGATTGTCAGCATGGGGGCAGAACAGAAGGAGTCACCTGTATGAACACCAAGAGGATCAATATTTTCGATGAAGCAGACGGTAATCATGTTGTTATCTGCATCACGCACTACTTCTACTTCCAGCTCTTCCCAGCCCAAAATGGATTCTTCTACCAGTACCTGTCCTACTAAGGAAGCCTGCAGACCTCTTGCCATGACCGTCTTTAACTCTTCCTTATTATATACAAGACCGCCACCAGCGCCGCCCATGGTATATGCGGGACGAAGAACAACGGGATAGCCTAACTTGTCGGCGATTTCCAAACCTTCCTCTACGCTGTAAGCAACTTCACTACGTGCCATTTCAATTCCCAATTTGTCCATTGCCGCTTTAAACTCAATACGGTCTTCTCCTCGCTCAATGGCATCCACCTGGACACCGATTACTTTTACATTATATTTATCGAGAACTCCTGCCTTGTTTAATTCTGCACATAAATTAAGACCGGATTGTCCACCAAGGTTCGGAAGAAGTGCATCCGGACGCTCTTTTGCGATAATCTGTTCCAGTCTCTCTACGTTAAGCGGTTCAATATAAGTGACGTCAGCCGTTTCCGGGTCTGTCATAATTGTTGCGGGATTGGAATTCACCAAAACAATTTCATATCCCAATTTGCGAAGTGCCTTACAAGCCTGAGTGCCTGAGTAGTCAAATTCGCATGCTTGACCAATGATAATAGGGCCTGAACCAATAATCAGAACCTTGTTAATATCTGTTCTTTTAGGCATAAAAAAAGTCCTCCTGAGCTTAACAGTTTTTTACATCTGCAATATTTTATCACTATATATGTGAGAATGTCAATTCAGATAATGTAATCTTTCTTATAAATATTTCTTATATCCTTAACTTTATTTTTTCTTGGTCACCTTTTCGATGCTTCCATCCGGTCTTTGAATAGACATATTCTCAAGCTGACCTCGTAAGTTGCCCCTCACACTTTCAATATATTTCCGGCGCAGCTCTTGTTGCTGCGCCTTTTCTTCTTCCGTCAATCCTTCATTTTGTGATTTATGATAAAGCTCATTGATTCTCTTAATGGTTTCATCCATTGTCATAATTATTTCCCTTTAACCTTTCTGCATTTCCAATTGCGCTTTTACAAGCCGGCTGTAAAGTCCGCCCTTCTTAATCAATTCTTCATGAGTACCCACTTCTGCTATTTTATGACCGTCAATAACGATTAAGCGGTCTGCATTCTGCAATGTAGATAATCTGTGGGCAATGGCAAAGGTGGTTCTTCCTGCTGTCAGACGCTCTAACGCCTTTTGAATCATAAACTCACTTTCCGTATCGAGACTTGCCGTTGCCTCATCCAAAATAAGAAGTCTTGGCTCATTTAAAATAGCTCTTGCAATGGCAATTCTCTGTCTTTCGCCGCCGGATAAGTTATGTCCCTTTTCTCCCACATAGGTATTGTACCCGTCTGCTGTCTTTGATATAAAATCATGTGCATTTGCCATCTTTGCTGCACGGATTACTTCTTCATAAGTAGCATCGGGCTTGGAAAATCTGATATTGTTTAAAATCGTTCCGGAGAACAAAAATGTTTCTTGAAGCACGACACCAATCTGAGAATGAAACTTATCGGACTTAATTTCCTTAATATCATGTCCGTCAATTAAAAGTGCACCGTCATCCACTTCATATAATCGCATCAGCAGATTAATCAGGGTAGACTTTCCTGTTCCGGAAGCTCCTACAATACCTATCATTTCGCCTTTTTTAATCTTCAGATTTAAATCCTCAAGCACAGGTTGATAGGATTTGTATCCAAAAGTTGCATGACGAAATTCAATCTCACCTTCTACATCCAGTTCCATGGGATTTTCTACATCTTCGATAAATGGCTCTTGTGCCATAATATCATTAATTCGTTCCATACTGCCAATTAAATTCATAATTTCCCTGGGCATATGCGTCATCCAGTTTAAATACTGATATAACAGCTGGGTGTAAGTAATAAACTGCAACAGCTCACCGGTTGTCATCTTTCCGGCAAAAATATCCATACCACCCACGTAAATAACAATGAAGACACCGGCTCCCATAATGAAATTCACAAAGGGATGAAATATTGCCCAGAATACTTCGTTTCTGGTCTGTACCTGACATAATATTTCTGCCAGATGATTAAACTTATTTTTTTCCGCTTCTTCTTTTCCGTATGATTTTACCACGCGCATACCGGAGATCACATCCTGCAAGTTACTGTTTACATCATCTGCCTTTTTCCACTGCAGATGAAAACGACGATGGATATTTTTCCAAAACGCAGTGGTAATCCCTAATGCAATGGGCACAAATATAAAACTGAAAATCGCCAGTTTCACGTTCAGTGCCAGCATAAATATAATATCACAAGCAAAGATAAAACACACAGTAAACATGTTACAAAATGTATTTTCCATGAACATGCGGATCTTGCTTGTATCTGAGACGATTCTGTTCATCAGTTCCCCGGGTCTTCTGTCATTGATATAACTCAAGGATAAAATCTGTATCTTTGCAAATAACTTTTCCCGTAAATCCTTAGCTATCTTGGCACCCAGAACGGTACAATAATAACTCTTTAAAATATTAATTACTACAATGCCCACACTCAAGGCAAACATTCCTGCCAGGCAAAGAAATGCTGTCTGCATCCTTCCGCTGCCGGCGGTAAGCACATCATCTACCAAATGCTTTTGAATTTCCGGATTTAAAAGCGTTACCACCGCTGCCATAATCATCAGGAAAATAATGCCCACAAAATCCTTTTTATAGGGTGCTGTCATTCCAAGAAAGTTTTTCCAAAAGCTGCCTTCACCTGAACAGTGCGGACAATACTTGGTTCCCGGTATTGCCTTGCCGCACTGGGGACATATCTTTTCGTATTCGTTACTGACTACTTCCTCGCATCTTCCGGAAATCAAAATGTTGATTCCCCTTGCTATGTATGCATATCTCGCCAGATGCTTTGAGGAATACTGTACTACATATCTCTGCACACCATTTTGTTCAAGTACTAACAGTCCGCAACCTATTTTTGCTTCTGCCTTGGCATTTTTACATTCTGCTAAAGGTATCTTTTCCAATAAATTTCCTTTGGCAATAACCCATATATTTTTTTTACTTACTACCAAATAGGAATCCGGCTGCCATCGTGTTCCCTCTGCCACATCATAGGGAACGCTGTAATATATTTTTTCACCAGCATCTAATAAAATGCAGGCTTCTGCCTCCTTTGGCAAATTAAATTTTAGTATCATAAAAGCCTCCTTCTAGAGGAATAAATCCAATTTACGCTGTTCCTTCTGTGACAGCTTAAATACGTCCGGAATTTCAAACCGGTTTTCATCCAGATCTGTAATTAAGAGTCTGCTGTCTGTCAAACGGACTACCGCATTTCCTCCCATATTAATGGTAAATCTGCATTCTCC
Source organism: Lachnospiraceae bacterium (assembly GCA_045586385.1). Lineage (GTDB taxonomy): Bacteria > Bacillota > Clostridia > Lachnospirales > Lachnospiraceae > Suilimivivens. The sequence continues at coordinate 19,746 of JAZNAE010000004.1, read as the reverse complement.
TCTGTCTGTCATTACATGAAAATACGCATAACCATACTCATCTTTAATATCGATTACCTTCTCGATGATGGGGGTAAAGTAATACAAATTCAGCTGTTCTTCCAGCATAGCCCTTGTATCCTTTGTTAGGTTTTTCATATCTTCGATTACACCAATCTCTTTGGAACGTTCTTCCACTGTTCTGATTGAAATAAATTTATTCGGTTCCGTAAAAGGGAATAACCGTATTACCTGAACACGGTCCCACTTCTTCCCCTCAAAAGTAAGACTTACAAAACCGCCCGGTGTTCTCTCGAAAGTCGCATTGTCTTTGTTTAAATAGCGGAGGGCAGTCATTTCTTCCACTTCCCCTTCCATCTGTTCTATCTTAAAATCATTACTCATTTTGTAATTCTCCTTTCAGTGCAAGAGATTTTGTTTGAAGTTCCATAAGCTTAAAGTAAATACCGCCTAATGCCTCTAATTCTTCATGAGTCCCTTCTTCTACAATTTTTCCGCCATCAATTACCACAAGTCTGTCTGCGTCCCTAAGGGTAGACAATCTGTGTGCAATGGATAAGGTAGTACGGCCTTTCACCAAGTAATTTAAGGAACTCTGGATGGCCTTTTCTGTTTCCGTATCCACACTGGCTGTAGCCTCATCCAAAATCAAAATCTTGGGATTTGCAAGAATTGCCCTGGCAATGGAAATTCTCTGTTTCTCACCGCCGGATAAATCCTTTCCGGAAGCACCAATTACGGTATCATAGCCGTCCGGCATATTGGAAATAAATTCATGGGCACTTGCTAACATTGCTGCCTTTACAACATCCTCACGGGAAGCATTCGGATTTGCATAGGCGATGTTGTCTGCAACGGTTCCCATAAAGATATAAGTATCCTGGGATACCATAGCCACATTTTTACGAAGGTCATGGAATGCTATGTCTTTTACATCCACGCCATCAAGCGTAATCTTACCTTCATTCGTATCATACATACGGGAAATCAAATTCACGAGTGTAGTTTTTCCTGCTCCGGAGCGCCCAACAATACCAAGCATTTCTCCTTCTTTTACATGGAGGCTGATATCTTTTAATACGGGACTGTTTACGTCATAACCAAAGGTCACATGATCAAGTACAATTTCACCTTTAGGTTCAGGCATATGGACAGGCTTTTCTGCTTCCTGAATCTCCGGTACTGCGTCCATAATTTCAAACATACGCTGGGCAGAGTTGATACTGTTGGTCCACATATGAAATACTCTGGAAAAGAAATTCATAGGACCATTAAGCTGTGCTACATATCCCACAAAGGTAATCAGCACACCCAGTTCCAACTTACCGGTTCCCATAATTAAGAAAACACCTAAAATCCACACCCAGATACTGGAAATTTCCTGTACCAGGTTGTATAAAATGGTAAATCGGTTATTATACTTTACAATTCGTACTTCCGCATCCCGCAGATAGTCATTAGGACTTTCAAAACGCTGATTTTCCTGCTCCTGCTGTCCAAATGCCTTTACCACACGGGCACCCGTTAAGTTATCATTGACACGGCTGTTTACCGCACGCTCTGCACGGTGTCTTCTTCCAAAAAGGCTCCAAAGTTTGGGTTTTAACTTCACGCTCATAACTACCAAAAGAGGTAAAAGCACACACGCTACAAGAGCCATCTGCCAGTTTAATGTAAACATTACCGTAAAGGATGCGATAATGGTAAACCCATGAATAAATATGTAAGGAAATCCGTCTAAGAAGAATTCTGTCACACGGTCCGCATCGCTGAGTACACGTGTCATCAGACTTCCTGTCTGTTTACTTGTAAAGAAATTAATGGACAGATTTCCCATTGCAGAAAATACATCCTGTTTCATATCCCGGATAGTCGCAGCAACCATCCTTGCCATCAAAGTTTGCTGCATAAGAGAAACGCCTTGCTGCACTATTTTCGATAATACCATAACAGCTACCAACAAACTAAGTGCCAGCAAATACTCTCCTGCAACACCAAACTTTGCAAGAAATACGTCGTCCTTAGCAAGAACCTTATCATACAAAATCGTACCGCTAAGATAAGGCCAGACCAGATTCATTCCTGCTGCCGCAAAGTAACCAATAAACAGCATAATAAACTGCCATTTATATTTCAGAAAATATTTCATTGTCCGCATGAAAATAGAACTTTTATTCATACACTTAGGACAAATCTTTCTCTTCGGGTCAGGATACATCGTTCCGCATACGGGGCAATATGCTTCCTCATCCTCCTCGTTTTCCTTCGCCGCCTCTATCTCCTCAGCCGCATCCGGATATTTCTTCAATTTTTTGTAACTCTTTAAGAACAGATTCATCTGCTCTAAATACAGATTTGTAAGGGCTCCGATTTGCATCTGCAAATCTCCCTTAAATATTGTTACCCGGTTCGTGGCAACCTGTCTTTCTATTCGCATATGTGCAGTCTCACTGATGGGAATCAACTTATATGCATACTCCAAGGTATCTTCCCCATATTCCATATCCTTGGTCTTGGTTCCCTTAAAATAACGGACCCGGTTTCCGATGGGTTCGCTGGTCACAATCCCTAGCATATCAGCAGTCAGGAACAAATAACCACTGATGTACTCACAGGCATCGGATAAATCCATGGGACATACATCCAGGATGTCTTCCTGGGTAATGCCTTGTGGTTTCAATAATTCCAGCACACGTGCCGGCAACTTATTTTCTTTCATAATCTCTCCTCCCTTTCTCTGTCTCTCCACCAAACTTTTCTGCTCAGAGTAGAAATTTTCTAAAAAACAAAAACAGGACTTCTGACACTATCAGAAATCCTGCTCATAAATTCGTCCACGTTTACCTATGCCAAATAAAAGAAAACACAACAGCGCCCTCTTCATCGGCTAAATACGGAGTCCTGACAACATGATTTCTGAAATGCAAACAATAAATTCGCGGTGGTAAAATGCTTTCTGTTAATTATTCTATTCTTCATCATATCGTCACCTCCATCCTTCTATTTATTTTGTTTACGAGTCACTAAACTTTTTACAGTATAGCACTACCTAAATATAAAATCAACCACTAAAAATACATTTATTTACATAAACGGAAATCATTCCCGAAGAAACACTTTCTGTTTCTATTTGCTCCTGCTCTATGAGTTTCTTCACGTGACTGCCGGAAATTCCCAAAACCTGCGCTATTTGCCGCTCCGGACGGAGTTTTAGATTGTAAGGATTGTGGATTTGAATTTGTACTTTTCCGTTGCTTTCTTTGTTCTCATTAAATTCTTCCCCGCTTCCCTCTATTACTTCTGTCTCTGCTTCGTCCTCACATTCAGACAATCTGATGAAGTCATATTCAGCCTCTGCCACATCTACCTCTGCTTTGTTCTTTTTAAAAAACTGCATATTCATTCCGTAAGCTGCTGCCATCTCTTCATCGTTCCTAAGAAAAGCCTGATATTCCTCCTGAGGAATGGATGAAGGTTTCTGCCTTTCATAAACAGTCAGGTTACAGGTGTGCTTGCAATTTTCACATTGATAGATAAGCCACACGTCTATTTTGTTTCCGTTTGCATTCACACGAAATCTTTCGGTGTTTATAAAGTGTGTTTTCTTACCGCAGCCGGAACAATTTCTTATCACTCGAAATGATTTTCTTGGCATAATTTTATATTCAATTTTCTTTAAATAGCTCATTTGCATCTCCTATACTTTTTCTTTGCTTTGATGCGTAAGCTATTACTCCTCTGTTTTATTTGCAATAGCCACGCTATGCAAAGTAATAGGGTGTAGTCATAATACATGCCTCCTTCATTTTTATAATTCTGTACTACAGCAAGGCAATGTTATTGCCTTAAACGTAGTCAAGCATTTTTACGAATAGTTTATTCCTCTGGCGCAGTCTCCGGTATCCATGCGCAATTTTTATCTAAAAAGAATCCCTTTTTATTCATTGGGGGAATCTCAAGACACTCTTTTTTTATATAGATACTACTTTCTCATAAACACAGCCTTTTGAGTTTACATAACTTCGAATAATGGATTCTAAACGGGCAAAAATTTTCTATAGACCGACTCGCTCTTTTTTAATCTACCAAACATATTCCACTAAAAATACCTCAACCTTTTTTATAAAAAAAGGTGAGCCTTTTCAGCTCACCTTTAACAGTTTCTCTTGTCTGATAATTCGTTGTATGCTTTTTTCGGATAAATAATAGTGTTCTGCAAGTTCACAAACCTTCGTTCCATTTAAATAATCTTTGTAAATCAATCGGTTTCTTCTTTGCAATTCACTTTTGTATGCTGTACTGCTTCCCCATTCTTTCTTATGTTCTTCTTTTCTGGGGATATAGATATTTACTCCGTCAACATACTGTTGTATCAGTTCAATAATTTCAATAGGCAGAATCTCTTCTGCTTTTCTATAGCTCATGTTTGCCTCCTAATGTAATATTCTTTTAGGATTCGCACAGGCTATAACAATCTATATTTTATTGCAATAGCCGGTGCTATGCAAAATGAACGGGTGTAGTCATAAAAATATTTCTCCTCTCAAATTTTTTTAATATCATAGCATGGTTTTTAGGATATTGCAACCTTGCATATTTCGCTTACATTTGCAAATACTAATCTCCAAATCTTAAATAATAATGGAGAAATGCTATGGATACAGATAAAAAAGATTTAGGTTCCAAACTTGCTTACGCTGCTCTTGATGATGTACCCACTCCCAAAGCAGATGCCAAAGAAATTGTGGGGTTAGTAAAATCAAGTGGACGTATTACCGGCTACCAGCTCTCTGACGGTGCAACCGTTACGAAGGAAGAAGGCGTAGCAATGGCAAAGGCAGGCGATATTCAGGGGGTAGGCATTGCGCATCGCAAAGATTCCGAGTATTTAAAAGCTCTTCCTGACGGAACCGAAAATAATAACCTTGGAAATCTTCCATCTATGACAGAACGCGAGGCTTCCATGAAATCCTAATCACACAAGTAAAAACAACCACACGGTGTGGTTGTTTTTATTTCCTTATATTGCTTCTACAAATTCCTCAATCAACCCATTTACTATCTCCGGTTTATCCGTGTTGGAATTATGCCCTGCAGCTTTTATCCATTCCAAACAGATGCCCGTATTTTTGTGCCATGCTTTGCTATATCTGATACAAGAGCCTGCCCTGTCCTTTTCGCCGCAAATAAGAAGTGCGGGACATTTTATTTCATAGGGTAAATCCTTTTCTATTGCCTCTGCCAGAATCTTATATCCATGTCCGGCAAGTTTGGCATATCGCTTTTGATCACCGTCATATGTCATCATGATATCGTACATTAAGCGTCTTCCGTACTCAGATGTTGCTACGCCGTTTGACCCTGACTTAAGTAATGCTCTCCAAGGATAGTAACGGTATACCGGCTCCATCCGTTTTAGTAGCCACAGCTCTGCAGCAGTCAAGTATTTTCTCTGCAGAGGTGCTGAATCAACAGATACAAAGCCTTTCAACTTGTCCGGGAACGCTTCAGCATATGCCTGTCCTACATATCCACCCATGGATTGTCCGATAATAATGGGATTACTGATCCCTTCTTTATGCAAGATATCATCCAACCATTTCGCCTTATCCATAAGGGTAAAGTCAAATGTAAAGGGCCATGATGCCGCATGTCCAGGTGCATCCCACACAAAGACATTGTACTTATCTTCAAAATACGCAATCTGTTTGTCAAACAATCTGTGATCGGCAGTCAGACCCGGCAAGAAAATAAGCGACTTCTTTTCTTGTTCTATTTTTTTACTTATCCAATAATGAATGATACCGCATCGTGTCTCAAATGTTTTTTCAATCATAAAGTAACCCCTTTATTGCATTTTTGTTCTCTAAAAGCCTTTCCATATTTTCCCGATGAGGAATTATGATTTCAATATCAACTTCCGGGTGCTCCTTCACGTATGCTGTCAGCATATCCATTAAATTGTCCTTCGACTTCATATAATCATCAATAATCACTTCTTCACTGAATCCAAGCCTCTTTAAAATGAGAGCTGATACTACCCCCGTTCTATCCTTGCCTGCTGTACAGAAATACATCACATTGGATTTGGCATTCATGATGGTATCAATAACTTTTTCCATCTGTTTATCTACCATATGAAAATATACCTCATGCAAATGTTCACGGGATTTCGGCGTATCACCGCCACCTGTAACCGGGAGATGAAAATACACAAATTCTTCCATCTCCTGAAGACAGCATGGCTTTCTGATAAGTTCTTCCTCTGACCTCAAATCCACTATGGTGGTTATATCATTGTCTAGCAGCCACTCAATCTCTTCATATGTCAAGTTGATAGGTGCGTCACTTCTGATGTATCGCATAGTACCTGTAGGAAGCGTACGTGTATTTCTTGTTGATTTTAGCAAAGAACTCATAGTTTTATCCTCTCTAAATGTAGTTTCCTATGTCTCATTTCTGTATTGTCTTTAATGTTCTTCCAAAAGTTTTCCCACATGTCCGGTTTCAAAAAACATCTCTTTATTTGTAAGAACAATCACTATAGCAGCGATGACTATAAAAATAGTTTCTATACATTTGGTTTCCGGCGTCATGTTTATTTTCTCCTGCATAATATTAATAAACAGATGAAAAATAATAGTTGCAAGCATACTACGATTATTTTTTACATATACCCATGTTTGGAGAAAATCAAGCGGAATTACACTTAACAGGAAATTCAACACATATACGATTCCCATCTCTTTAAGACCATACTGATATGTCCCCGGAACCCAAAACAATGGAATATGCCAGCAAGCCCATATTACTCCAAATATAATAGATTCTTTAAACCAGCTATAATATGAACCAATTGCATCCTCACCATATCCGCGCCATCCCAATTCTTCTATTGTTGATGCAAGCAATATAGTAAGTAACGCTGATGTTCCTCCTATTGAAAAAGAAAAATCTTCTGTAAAAGAAAACTGGGATGGAGAGCCTCCAAATAAGACTGACGTTCCTATAGATGCAACCACAACTACTGCAAATATACACACTGCCATAATAATGTACAAAGGTTTTATGCGGTAGAAACCTACAATTTTTCTCTTGAAATCCTGCTTTAACAATTCGTTCTTCGAAGTAAATACTGTAACAACTGCAACTATTGCAGGAGTTACCAGCCCGAGAAACATAAACAGAAATAACAAAGAGCTCTTTTCAAATAATATGGCCAATAACCAGAAAAACCAAGTTATAGCAAATACCGTAATATAAAACCGGACAGGTCTGTAAGTGTAATGTTCCATCTTACGCCTCCTTACTGGTAATAAGCAATTCACTCTTAATACCATTCAGTTCTATATAATTCTCTGCATCATCAGAAGAAAAATCTTCTACACGTTTTCCCTGCCTTTCATAATAAACAGCAGTGCCAATGCCCTTCTTTTTTACTCTGAAAGAATAATCATCAGGAATGCTTATTCTCGATGTTGCTGAAATCTGATTAATCTCTATAGAACCTTCATGTGAAAGAACATTCACTGACATGTCAAGATTGCAATTAATCTCCACATCTCCTTTTCCATCCTCAAGATACACCTCTGTTACCTTGCCATCAAATTCAATGCTTTCATTGTCAATCCCTATCAGATCAAGTCGCTTTGCATTAACTGCAATTTCTATCTTTCCAATATATTTTTGGGGAATAGCAACATTTATAATTATTCCCTCCTTTGCCTGTGCTTCCGTCGCCTCATTTAGTCTTTGAAGAACAATATCTATTCTGTTTTTAATATCATCAATTTTAATTTTGTAATCACTTTGAAGTTCTTTTATGACGTTGGATAATAACGAAACCTTTATTTTCTCTCCCTCATAAGAGCGAAGAATTACAGTATGTGCACCTCCTAGTTTAATATCATAGTTCTTCATGCCGTCAATATCATATTCAGTTATACTTTCATATAAATACTCCGACTGTTTCTTATCGCTTTTCGCATTCATCAAAAGCTCATCTAATGAAACTTGAAACAGCTCTGCAATTGCAACTAAATTTGCAATATCCGGTGTTCCCGTACCATTTTCCCATTTTGTGATAGCCTGCCTCGATACCCCAATTTTCTCTGCCATCTTCTCTTGAGACATTCCTGCCTGTTTTCTGTAATTTCTGATTTGTTCTACTAAAGTCATTTTAATCCTCCATTTATAATGCTTTATCAGTTTCTTTGCTTCCATCACAGAATAGTAAAATGCACTTTGCAAAACAAGAAACTTTTGTTGTCATATAGTTATTTTTCTGCTACTTTCCGTAGCATTCCGGCATTTTTGTACTCTATACATATGGCGATTATATCTCTGCTGATTTAAAACCATTTTCCAGTTGTTCAATTAGCATATGAGAAGGGATTACCATACCATTTTCTACCCATTTTAATAACATGCTGTGCATTCCGCCCACACTATATGCCAACAGATACGGCAGTGGTAAAGAAAACTTATCCGCAACATCTTTAGAACGTATATATTCAAAAATCCTGAAAGAATAATTATAGGCACCTTCAAACAGAACTGACAAAAGATTGTTTTGTTTCATAAGAAGCAACATTGGCTTTCTTTCTTCCCAAAAATCAAAATAACATTGAACAACATCCCAGTAATGTTGAACTTTTCGCGTTTTGATTTGTGCAAGACACTCCATGTATAAATTTTGGAATAAATAGGATAACACTTCTTCCTTATCTGTAAACAGGCGATAAAATGTTTTTCGGGAAAGTCCGGCTTCTTGTGCAAGTTGAGTGATTGTTATTTCCTTGAAATGATATTGTTCCATAACAACAAGTAACGCTTTTGCGATTCTCATCCTTGACTGCTCTGCAATTTTTCCATTCGTTTTATTCATAACACTTTGTTCCTTCTTTTCCCCACTGTAACATATATGGCGAATGTGTGACACATTAGTTTCTACCATTGTTTTCATTACTAAACCATTATATAATATTTCAACAAGGGTAACAAGTGTAACACATTAGAAATATATGATAGAAAGGATACTTCCATGAAAAAAGTCATTTACTATTTTACCGGAACAGGAAACAGCTTATATGCCACAGCTAAAATTGCAGAAGAAATCGGTGGTGCTGAAATAGTATCCGTCCGCTCCAATCCTGAAAATGTTTCCGCTGAAAATGCTGATGTAATCGGATTTGTTTGTCCTGTTTACGAATGGGACATTCCGGGCACTATGAAAACTTTCGTGACAAACCTAAAAATTAATCCTAATGCTTACATATTTATGATAGCTACCTATATTGCAGTTCACGGAAAAAGCTTTGAAACAATGGAACAATTATTGAATGCGAAAGGAGCATATTTAAGCTACAGTCGGGCCATACGTTGTGTAGCCAGTCAATGCATTGCATATCCACCATTTCCTCCGGAAAAACTTATGATACCTTACATGGAAAAAAATATAAAAAAGACAGCAAAGGAAATTCGGGACCAAAAACAAAGAGCCTATCCACATATGTCTTTTTTGACTCAAAAATTATATCCTAAGGTAATGACTCCCTATATGGAAGTTGAAAAAGAATATGATAAGGGATTTTTTACTGATAACAGGTGCACAGGATGTGGCATTTGTGCAAAAGTATGCCCTACTCAAAATATTAGTTTGCAAGAAAAACATCCGGTATGGCATCATCATTGCCACGGTTGTAATGCTTGTGTAGCCTACTGTCCAACGAAAGCCATTCAATTTAAAACCCCTCCGGCTTATGAACAACTTGGCACCGTCATTTCAAAAAGATTATGCCTTCCGGAAAAACGTAAACGTTATCATCATCCGCTTATCAAGGCCATTGATTTAATGACCGATAAGAAAAGCATACTCCCTCAAACTGAAACAAAAGTAAAGGGGGCGAGATAATCGCCCCCGATAAATAAAATTATTCTTCATTATATTGATACTTCTTTAATTTCTTACCTGTAATGACACATATGAAACTTCCGCTCACACCAAGTACAAACATCATAAGTGCAGCACCGGAACCTTTACCCATGCCAAAGAGTGTTTTTAGAATTGATAAATTGCCATATACGCTCATAAATGGTTCGCATACATTATCTACCATAAAACCACCTAAAAACAATCCTATAGGAATCGTGAAAAATTGAAGCGTATTGCGGCATGCATAAACACGCCCTTGTAGTTCCACAGGAATGGTAGTCCTGAGAATCACATCCAAGTTTGCACTCATAATCGGTACAAGAACCCATCCGATAATCTGCCCAATACACCATAACACCGGCTCTCTGGAAAATGCCAATAAAAAATTTTCAGTTCCCAGCGAAAAAAGCATTGTCAGATAAATGACCTTTATCCTGTCCTTCGGTTTTGGTAAGACCGAAACCATCAGACTACCAACAATCATAGCAACACCGGAACAAGATGTAACAATTCCAAGAACTGATGAACCTCCCTTCGGATTGGGAAGCACATAACCGGGCAATGTTGCATCAAACGCTGAAGCTACCAGATTAACACCTGACATAAATAATATCAGTGTCATAATCAGTGGATTTTCTTTCAAAAACACAAGCCCTTCTTTTGCAAGATTAAGTACACTTTCATTACTTTCGCTCTTATTTTCCGGAATTCTGATAAAAAACAGTAACGCCACAAATGCAACTGCAAAGCTTCCAATGTCAACCGCTATTACACCATTAAGCCCTACAAATGTGTACAATGCTGTAGCAATCAAAGGGTTTAATATGGATATCAGCGATCTTGACAAGGAACGAAGACCACTTGTCTTCTGATAATACTTATCAGGAATGATAAGTGTCATAGCCACTTCTGACGCAGGCTGTTGTACTGTATTCATTAATCCTGAAATCGCATTTAAAACATATAAATGCCATACCATCAAACGATTTGTACTAAACAATACAAATACAATCATGGTACATATTACCGCAAACACATCGCAACCAATCATCGTCTTCTTTTTATTAAATCGGTCTGTCAATGCGCCGGCAAATATGCTCATTAACACATATGGTGCATAAGAGCATATAGTAAGTGCTGCTGTACTTAACGAAGAGCCTGTCTGCTCATACAGCCATAAAGTTAGTGCAAATGCTGTGATACTGCTACCGAGCTGAGATATACTCTGGGTACTCCAAAGAATCAAAAAATCTCTCAACTCTAATAATTCATTCTTCTTAATATTTTTCATTTCTTTGCTCCTTTTCATGTTACGTATTTCTCAAACAGAAGCAAAGTCTGAGGATGTCAGCCGTGGCTGTTCCTCCATGCAGTCTCCTCAGACTCTGCATGGAGCTACTACAATGCAAAGTATCATTTTATTTCCTTTCTTGCTTTTAAATTTTGTCGTTATCTTGGTAACTTGACTTTCCAAATCTCATGGGACAGACTGTACGGCATTTGTTACAATCAACTGTTTCAAAATTTCTGGCGGTTTTTCCGTAAGTATTCAAACGACATAACTTTTGATTGACTTCTCCATTTTTAATTGCTTGTACAGGACAGCTATCAACACATCTGTTGCAACCGGGAATACAGTGGTCATGCTGTAAAGGATCTGATTTTAACTCCATATCAGTAAGTATAGCACCGATTGTCAAACAATTCCCATATTCCGAATTAATGAGCAACGAACTTTTTCCGATAGAGCCAAGTCCGCACAGAACTGCTGTGTGTTTCATAGAAATAAGTCCTTTTGCGGTCATGCTTTCTGCTTCCCAATACTCATTGGGAGCATCGCAAGGAATCGGAACCGCAAGGCAATGATATTTCATTTCTATTTCTTTCGCAAGCATTAACTCTATATGGTCAAGAACAGTACATATTTCAGCATTGAAATGACCATACACCAATCTTGGTGTAATTTCATATAGTCCTCTAGGCAATGCAATCCCGACAGCAATAACAGCTTTACACCTATCAAATAAATCTAGCGGCGAATAGCCTTTTGGTGCATTTGCAAATCTATCAATGCCTCCTATTCCACAAACATCTGCTCCTAATCTATATGCAGTTTCTTTTATGTAATTTTCCATATATATGCCTCCCATAATAATCTTTGTTTTTCTTACATTTTCTTCATAGAGAAATTTTCTGAGTCTGTGCTCTGATAGACTAAAATCTGACTACGGCACTCTATTTTTTTAGTTCTTCTGTTTCCTTCAGCGCCTAAAGGTGGAAGTCCCCTAAATTTCACAGTCATCCTCTATATGCTATCAGTGGTTTCTAAAAAAAGCTTCCAGTTTGTCAAGTAATGCTTCTCTATCTATCGTTTTCAGCAGATAATCCACAGGGCTCAATCCCACAACGGATAAAACACTGTCTCTGTCGCCATGGCCTGTCAGGAACATAACAGGAATTTGTCCGGTCTCGGAATCGTTTTTTAACATGGACAACACCTGCGGACCGTTTGCTATTGGCATTTCATAGTCAAGAAGTATCAGATCAACTTTATTCCTGCTCAGATAACTTATCGCCTGTACGCCGTTTGCTGCCATTCCTACATGATATTTCGCTTTCAGCCATTCATAAACCGTCCGCATATAAGTAATATCATCATCCACGAGCAACACGGTCTTTTTTCGGTTCTCCCCTGTATTCTCGTCTATATATAAGCCAATCCTTTTCATGAGCAGGTTTATATCAAGCGGTCTCTTAAACCATTCCGTTACCGCCTGTTCCGGAATCATCTTTTTTACAAGCTCATAATGTGACTGCTCACCAATAAGTATCAGTCCCAGTTCCTTATTCTGTATGATATCTTTCAGAAAAACAAGCACATCGGGCGTTTCCCCCAATTCCTCGCTCATGAAAAGAATCATCAGTTCCGCACCATCTGCACAGCCCGCAATTTCTTTTATGTCTGCATGTGCAAATACAGTTTTGATGTTTATCTTCTCCAAATTTGTCATAAGGCTTTTTGCCAGAAAGCTATCCTTTGCACTTATGACTACTACCTTTCCAACTTCTGCACTATTCTCCATTGCTACCCTCCATGTTTCGAATGGCTTTTGATGCTATCGCACTGATTCCCTCCCAATCAAGTGCATTAAGCATTTTCTCCATCTTCTTTATATTTTCCTTATCTGCCGCGGATTTATTGTAATTCTTAAGATCCTCCAATATCCCCGTCATCAGTCCGTAATCCATGCTCCTTGCTATCTCAATAATCGTCTGATATGCTTCTTCCAGTGCATCTGAAGCTATATCCGGCAGTTCTCTGTCCTCTCCGTCAAGTGCTGCAAGTCCACGATCTAAAGAACGGTACATCGTAAGAAGCTGCTTTGTATGTTCTTTGATAAAATCTACATCGTTTTTCTTACCGGCATTTTCCAATTCCTCAGCAAGCCGCGAAAGTTTCCCTGCCCCAATTATCCTTGCTGAGCTCTTTAAGGCATGAACCTTAATTGTATAATTTTCTATCTCGCCTTCCCGGTATAGCTTATCAATCTCCTCTGCCTTTGTATCTGCGGTCTGATGAAAAACAGTCAAAACAGACAGATATCCTTGTGCCGCCCCACAGTTTTTAATTCCCGCCTCTGCATCTATATCAGGAAGTTCATAGATAAAATCCGGCAATTCCCGTTGTTGTTCTGCTTCCGGCACGGAATCTTTCTCTATCTTCTCTTTCGGGAGCAATCCCAAAAGCATTTTTTCCAGTTTCGTACCATCCACAGGCTTGGACAGATAATCCGTAAATCCCGCATCAAGATACACCTGTCTCGCTCCCGATATCGCATTTGCCGTAAGTGCCACGGCAGGAGTTTTCCGGTTTTTGTCCGTATTCCGGAAAGCCGTTAATGTCTCAATCCCGTCCATATCCGGCATCATATGGTCGATAAAGGCAACGTCGTATTCGTTTGATGTAGCAAGAGCAATTGCATCTTTTCCGGACAGAGCTATATCAATGCGAATTTTTGTTTTCTTTAATAGATTTTTCACGACTGTCAAATTTATCTCCGTATCATCCACTACAAGGATGCGGGCATTCGGTGCATGGAACAGTTCGCGGTAAACATTCTCACCACTGTTTACTTCATCAAGCCTGTGTGCATAATCGCCGATCTCATCATGTGATACGACCTCCTGACTCACGGCAAACGAAACCGTGGTTCCTTTTCCATATTCACTCTGCACCTTAAGGCTGCTCCCCATGAGCTCAAGAAGCCCTCTTGTGATACCCATTCCAAGTCCTGTTCCCTCAACCTGCCGGTTTCTTTTCTCTTCAATGCGCTTATATGGAGAAAAGAGCTTTTCCATGTCCTCCTGCTTCATACCGATACCGGTATCCTCCACCGAAAAAATCAGGAAAATCTCATCATCCTTAACTTCTGAAAAATCAACGCGCATAGCGACAGAGCCTTTTTCCGTATATTTGACCGCATTTGTAAGTAGATTCATCACGCACTGCCTGATACGAATCTCATCGCCGATAAGAAGATGCGGTATATGTGCATTTACATCTACAATAAGCTTCAGCCCTTTCTTATCTGCCCTGTCTTTTATCATATTATTCAGATCATTGATAAGGGACGACAGCTCATATTGCGCCGGTATGATTTCCATCTTCCCCGCCTCTACTTTGGAAAGATCAAGAATGTCATTAATAAGAGAAAGTAACGTCCTTCCGGCAGACATAATATCTGCTGCGTAGGCACGAATGGTTTTTTCCTTCGTCTCCCGCAGGATCATCTCATCAAAGCCAAGCACCGCATTAATAGGTGTACGGATCTCATGGGACATATTTGCAAGGAATCTGCTCTTGGCTTCGCTTGCGTTATCCGCAATCTCTTTTTGTTTTTCTAACTCCTCCATATACCTATAATGCTCGGTATCATCCACCAGTACATAGAGTTTCCCGAGACTCTCTCCATTATAAAGGAGCGCGTTTTCCTTCGGTGTATAAATCTGATCTTGGATAGTGATGGTTGTTCCTTCTTGGACAGTTTTTGTAATATCGGAAAGTAGTTCTGCTGTATCCGCCTCCGCAGACCCAAGTATTGGATAAAGTTTTGCCGCCGGAGCATTGTAATACTGAACTATGCCGTCATTGTCCACTGCTATGATCCCTTCCGAAATCCTGTCTATCACAAATTCCTTTGCTATATCAGTTGTTCCGAGAAGATCAAAAGAAAAGATTGCCACAAGCATCAGAATTGTACCGATAAAATATCCCACCATCGTCACATCATAATACTCCGTAAGTCCCGGAATGCCCACCATCTGTACGATAAAGAAGATGCTTTCTGTCAACACCGCAACAAGAACGGTTAAAAGGCGCTTTCGAGACTGTCCCCTGCGCTCTTTACGATACGCACGGACCAGCCAATAAATACCACTCAGGATATATAATATCTGCAAAGACATATGCAGGTGATGCACGATCCCATTTTCATGAGCAAACCTTAAAAACATCCCGCCTGTCTGTATTTCTATTTCTGTATAATACAGTCTGTGGTTTGGAATTGTCAGTATCACCCCATAAGTTACTGCATGTATAAGGAACAATAAATTCTTTAAGACCTTTGTCACTCCGGCTTTGGTCAACTCCGCTACAAACAGAAATAAAAAGAAAGCATACCATACCCGACCTAGATAGGCGAATTTCAGTGCAGTAATGAGTTCCTCTTTTGTTCCGGAGGTTAATTCCAAAAGATATCCTACTTCATTCAATAATGCTGCAATACAGCTTAAAAGCAGATACAAATGCAGAAAGTTCTTCCATCTTTTCACAATGACAACACTCTCTACAAAAAAACCTATAATACACATATACTGTATTGCCAGTAAAATCTCCCGTAAATTCATATCCTATCCTCTTATATCATACTTTTATATTTTTAAATATGTTCCTTTTCTTCTGTCGTAGTTTTACTCTGCACTTTGTACCCATTCCAACTCTTTCGCAGGAACTACTACATAGTTTCCCACTCCATCGCCTACTCTGAGATATACATTGTTTATCCCTGCTTGAATAATCATTCTCGCACATAACGGGCATGGTTTTGCTTTGTGAATAGAATTATCCTTCGGATTTACCCCGGATAAATATAAATCTGCCCCAATGGTTTGCTGTCTGGAGCAATTTAAAAGTGCATTTGCTTCAGCATGAATTGCACGGCAGATTCCATATCCATCGCCCTGATGCATGTTTCTTTCTATTCTTGGACACTTACCCATGTCGCAGCAATTATCAAAGCCTCTGGGGGCTCCGTTATATCCTGTTGAAATCACTACATCATCTTTCACAATAACAGCACCGTACTTCCTCTTAATACAAGTACTTCTATAGGCAAACACTTCTGCACAATTTAAATAAGTATCTATTTTTGAGATTCTTTCTCCGCTTTCCGGTCTGACCATCTCTACCTCTCTCTATTTCTCTTTGAAATTCTAATATATAATTACATCATTTTCTCTGATTTTCGTTTTCTCTAATCCTTCAAACAGCCAACAGGAACTACGTAGACGCCATCTTCCCTACGATATGCATAATCCCCCACTGCAGTTAATACCGCTAAAAAAGCCGGTGCCTTCATCTTTTCTATGTCAATTTTGGCACTTAATGTTTTTAATGTATTTGCTCCATGTTCAATAGCATCTTCCCCGCCAAGTTTAATTTCTACAAGCCCATAGCTACCATTTCTAAGGTGAATCACTGCATCACATTCCAGTCCTGATTTATCACGATAATGATATACTGAACCACCAAGTGCATCAGCATAAACTCTTAAATCTCTAACACACATTGTTTCAAACAATAATCCAAACGTTTCTAAATCATTTATTAAGTCTTTCGGTCCAAGCCCCAATGCTGCCACTGCAATAGAAGAATCAATATAGTATCTGGTATCCGATGTACGAACAGCCGTTTTAGATCTCAAATTTGGATTCCATGCAGGCATATCCTCTATAACAAATATTTTCTTTAAGACATTCACATATGACATTACTGTATCTTCGTCTAAAGAATCAACATCATTTGCCTGCATATCTGCTTTTAACATGGAATTAGAAATTTGCGCCCCTTGATTTCTTGCATAAGACCTCATAAGCGTTTTAACACGCTCTGCATTTCTTTTAACTCCATCTACTCTGGATATATCTTGATTAACAATTGCATCATAATAATCATACGCTTGTTCAAGGGCTACTTCGCCTTCCATAAATGTAGCACGTGGCCAGCCACCCCTACATACCAAATAAGCTACGTTTTCCAAACTCAACATATTAATCGCTGCTATCTGCTCAGGTGTCTTAAACAATTCTGCCAAACTGATATTTCCATTTGACTCTCCTGATTCAAAAAGACTCATAGGACGCATACGTACCCATGCAAATCTTCCTGTTCCTGTATGCTGTATTGCTTCAGAATTTATCGGTACAGCAGATCCGGTCAAAATAAATTGTCCTTCTTTACTTCTGTGATCCACTTCATACCGAACAGCATCCCACAGTTTTGGTGCAATTTGCCATTCATCTATCAAACGGGGAACTTCACCTACCAGCAAAAGAGAAGGATTAATATCCGCCAACATCATATTCTGTTTTACGCTATCCGGCTTTGACATATACAAAACACTCTTGGATAACACTTCAGACGTTGTTGTTTTTCCACACCACTTTGGCCCCTCTACTAAAACTGCACCTTTTCCTTTTAATTTCTTGGTTATCAATTCATCTGCAATTCTTTTCTTATATTCTTTCAAAACATATCACCTCTTGAACATTAGTATATCCACTAATACTAATTTAATCAAGCGTTTTTCGGTTATTTGGCTACATTGTTTTCGGTTATTTGGCGTCACTTCTTTCGGTTGTTTGACTTCGACGTGATGGCATTATAGTTTCAAAAACTCTATAATCATTCTTTGCTCTTCTTCTATAAGACTACTCATATGTCCTCTGTTTTCCAGCAAATAAGTCGTACAATTGGGTATGATTTGCTTTGCCCTGGGAATTACACCTTTTGCCGGAAATAAGCAATCTTTTTCCGCTGCCATCACCAACGTCGGCGCCTTACACTCTCCCATGGCCTTCTTTGAAACATTACCGGGCATTCCGGTTTTTACTTTTGAATGGTTGATACTTAATTTTGCAGTCTGATAGATATCTTCTGTTATATTTTCTTCTGTGACTGCCATTGGCAACATACACTTCTTCAACCATTTACCCTTATGGGTCATCCAATACATAATCATCGGGAACATCATACTCATACTATTTATTGCAGGTGCATTTTTGATACCTGATGGTACATAAAGTACTGCCCGTCTGACTTTTTCAGGTGAAACACACATTGTTTTAGCTAAAATACCGGCACCAAAGGAACCACCAAAACAACACATACTTTCATAACCAATAGCAGTAATCACTTCACTTGCCCATTTTCCATAATCATAATTCCGTGGCGATAAACTCACCTCTGCACTCTTACCCGGATGACCTATTGAGTCAACTGCATAGATATGAAAATCCTTCATTAAAAAATCGCAGAACAATAGATTATATGCTGTTGTAGCATTCCCACCATGAAAAACAAGTAAGGGAATCCCTTGCATATTTCCTGTTTCTATCAAATGTGTATCGCCAAAAGATGTAGAAACATACTTATCAAAGTAGGGCATCTTCAGTCGTTTTAGTTGCTCATCATACAATTTTAATATTTCGTCTCTTCCCGTTTTTGATTTATATATATTCATATGTGTTTTCCTTTTTCAATATCGTACTTTCCTGCATGTATAAATAAAAATCTATTTGGCCGGAAGTTCCTTCAACATACTGATTGTTCTGTATATTTCTCCACATACAGAACATTTCCAATCACAATCACTTTTTTTTGCTTTCTTATGTAAATGTTCCAGTTCCGCCCCTCCGCATTTAGGGCATATCGTTGATTGCGACGTCCAAAGTCTCTTTAGCAACTCAACTTCTTCATCACGGCTATTAGTATACATAGTTTATCACCTCAAAAATTAGTTTAATTAATTATATCAAACAACTATATACAATTCAATTAAAGGCCAAAGTGCCATAGCACAAAAAAAGAAACCTTGAATACTCAAGATTTCCTTTTCAGAGGCGCGAACCGGATTTGAACCGGTGATGACGGTGTTGCAGACCGGAGCCTTACCACTTGGCTATCGCGCCATACATATTAATTTATCAATACGAAAAACTACTTTATATATTATATGTAATCAATCGCTTGAAAATGACTCCGACGGGAATCGAACCCGTGTTACCGCCGTGAAAGGGCGATGTCTTAACCGCTTGACCACGGAGCCGTTAACTCCCCGAGTAGGGCTCGAACCTACAACAACTCGGTTAACAGCCGAGTGCTCTACCATTGAGCTATCGAGGATTATTCGCGTTACTTTAGTAAGTGCACATCTGACGAATACGGGCATGAAAGCTTGCTTTCTTTGACCGTTATTTCGACTGATGTATAAGCGACGCAGTCGCGACCGAAAGGCTTATGCCTTGAGGTAGCACTTACTTCTCTTATATCTTCTCCAGATATTAAAGAAAGTATTCATCATACCTTCAAAACCGAACATCAAATTTCATTCTCCAAGTTCTCTGTTTGACTTTTCCTATCTCTTGGTTAAGCCCTCGACCGATTAGTAAATGTCAGCTGAACACATTACTGTGCTTACACCTCATTCCTATCTACCTCGTAGTCTTCAAGGGGTCTTACTAACTGGGATATC
>JAZNAE010000003.1:0-54345 GCA_045586385.1 Lachnospiraceae bacterium | reverse complement strand
ACCGTAATATCTACCGACTTTGCACTATCACCTTTTCCGGTTGTCAGGGTAATAGTTCCTTCTCCTGCGAAGGTGCTATCTGTAATATCACTAAGCTTAGTCAGTGCATTCAGGCTGCCTGTTTTGCTACCTGCCAGCTTGCCGCCGGTCAGATAGGCTGTTTTTGCCAGTTGCTCTACACGTAATGACTGTACACAATTAACAGCATTTTCACCTGTTATTACATTTGCCACACTGCTATTGGATACGTTTGTTTTCTTTTTTGCATAATCGGAAGACAGACGCATGTTGGAAACGATCTTATTCTGAAAACTTTTCAGTTTGGAATTCAAATCCTTCCATGCTTTTTGTTTCCATTCAAGTTTTGTCTGTTCTTTTTTCGCACTATCCACTTTTGTTTGCCTTACAGCAACCAGTTCCTGGATAATGCTCTCTGTATCAAGTCCGGAATTAATACCGGTCAATCGCATTGCCATAGGTATATCCTCCTATCTCTTTTCGTCCACCAAGAGGCCGGCAAGTTCCCATGCTTTTGCTATCATATCCAAGGTTTTCTCCGGAGGAAGTTCTTTGATAACTTCCTTTGTTTCCTTATCAACGATTTTGATGGTCACTCTGTTGGTCTGCTCATGAATTCCAAAAACAGCTTCGGAATGGGACATGTTTTTATTTAAATTCTCAACAGCCTTTTTAATCTGCTCGTTAGTCGCCTGCTGCTGGGCATTGCTCATAGAGCCATCCTGTCCCCCTTGGGAATCCTGTTTTTCCGTCGCAACCACCTTCGCGGTAGTCGCGTCATAAGCGTTCATCTTTTCAGGTGTAGAAACTTCCGTGTTCTCTACGATGGTTTTCTGTACAGGCTTAGCCTGCGGTGTCGTCTGTGCCTGATAAGTCATTGCACTGCTTAATGGTTCAATTGCCATTGTAATCACCTCCGTGTGATGTTGAAAATAATTTATTGTTACTTAGAGTCGTATTGTCTTCTACCTTTATATCGGATAAATTGGTGGAAAATTTAGAGGGGATTATAAAAAATCTTATAAATTATAAAACGGGAGGAACAATCCTCCCGCCTTAGCACTTCATGAAATCTTCTGCAGTTTTATACTATGTTCCGCCACAACGCTTTTCAAAATGCCCACATCCTGCTTGATTGTATCGTAATCCTCTACACTTCTTTTATATCTGTCATAAGTTGATGTATAGCAGGCCTCTATCGTTTCCAGCCTTGGCAATATAACATTTTCCTGCATCAGTTCTACTTTTTTTAGTCTGGTATTCATTTCTGACATATCACTTTTCATTTCTGATATATCACTTTTCATTTCTGATATATCCTTTCTAATTGGATCAAGCATATTTGATAATGACAACAAAACCTCATTATCTGTCATATTAGTCATCCCCTTTCGCGTTTCTGCAACAAGCGTAGCACACTCAAATGACCTTGTCACGTACAAAAATATGCCATGTAAAAGCAGAAAAAAACTTGCACAAACACAACATTTTGTATCTGTGCAAGTCTTTTATCTGTTTTTTATACTCCATCTGGTAGTTGTCGATATTTCGTGCATGTTTCCAAGTCAAAATATCGGCATAATGCTAAAACAAATCATCCAAACAGATTCTTGAGTGCTTCCATGCCGCTGACATCTACAGCCTCTTTGTTTGCTTCCTGAATCTGTACATAAACTTCCTTACGGTAAACAGGAACATCCTTCGGTGCACTGATGCCAAGCTTCACCTGTTCTCCTTTAATTTCCAAAACAGTAATTTCTATATTGTTGTTAATCACTAAGGCTTCGTTTTTCTTTCTGGATAAAGCTAACATCTACTCACCTGCTTTCTTTGCATTCAGAATGTCATAAATGGGATATTTTACGGCATAGCCATCCCCTTCAACAATCACCTGACATGCTTTCTTTTCTGCCGCATTAATGATAATGGGCCCCTTTAAATTTACAGTCATTTTGGTCAAGTCACTGGGAACCGTCACTGTCACCATCACAAGAAGTTCTTCCGGAACAAGCTTGCCAATGGGCTTAAGCAGTTCATCGTCCACCTCCGGATTATAATCAGGTTTAACCAAAAGCGGGTCCATTACAGGAAGTGCAAAAGCAGGCTCCTGCACAGATTGAAGCCAATGAATGGAGCCAATTCCCTTTTCTTCATCATGCACAAGTGCAAAATCTGTTAACCCCGGAAATCCGATAATACCTGCAGGAAAATGAATAATTTTCTCATCAGCAATTGTGATTTCCCCAAATACTTTAGTTTGAATAATCATAGCCACTCCTATCTGCGCCTTAAGGCGCCGGTTGTTTTATGTTTAAATGTAATTCATTAATGAAGTCTGCATAATCTTGCCTGTTGCCATAAGGGCTGCTTCATAAGTAAGCTCTGTACTGGTAAGCTGGATTGCCACCTCGGTAATATCTACGTCTTCATTTTCTGACTGAAGCGTCCGGAAAGTCGTTTTTTGTTCCATGAGACGGTTGCTTATCAGTTCAAGACGGCTGCTCCTGGTACCATTATCTGTCACGGCAATATTGGCATCATTTAAATGTCCCTGCATGCGGGTTATTGTTTTTTCAAATAAAGCGTGAACACTTTCTCTCACATAATCGTATGCCTTATTTGCCGCATCAAGCTGTCTGGTAATTAATCCATACTTATCCTTATCATCTTCTGATGTTTCTTCCTTTACTTTTTCAAGTTGTTCCTTGATCGCTGTAATTTCGGAAAGCGATGTCATGAGAACTTCCATATCATCAATATCTCTGTCCAAATCATGTGTAAAAGCTTCACGGGCGGTAGTATTTACACGGATGCTCTGATTATAACCAACATCATACTCTATTATCTGGGATTCTTCTTTTCCATTTAAGTACTCTTGATTATAATCTACTGTAACCGTTTCGCCGGCTTTTTGGGTTGTTGCGGTACACGCAAAATAATGCTCCGGTCGAAGATCTCCGTTTACCCAACTGTCTTTCGAATATGTGATTCGAATCTCCTGTTCTTTTGCAACAACCGTCTCTAATCCTTCATACGCCTTATTGCTCAAAAGTATTTCACCTGTTTCCGGAGAATAAATCGCCACATTAAGACCGTCCGCATTTGCCTCCGCCATTTGTATATAGGGATCTTTTGTGGCTTTACTTACAGTAACCAATGCATTTCCATTAGCATCTGTAAAAGTCGGTACTGCATCAGAAAGTTTATCATAGGCCAGTCTGATTCTGTAAATATCACCATTGCTAATGTTCTGTTCTACTATATCATTATAAGCACCTTGGGTATAATTATTCTGGCTGATTCCATCAAGTACCGTACTGTTTGTATAATTAATACTGTCAAATTTTCCGATTGTCACCTGCTCCGTAATGGAATATACCGGTTGAGGATCTTGGTCTTCTATCTCCTCTGTAAAAGATAACGTCGTATCTGTACGGTATCCTGTAAATACATATCTTCCTGCATAATCTACATTACCGGTAGAATAATACTCATCCCGCAAATTTTTCATCTGGGTTAGCAGAATATCCAAATCTTCCGGTGTCAAATCCTTGTTCGCACCCTTGGTAGCTTGTTTTACCAAGTCAGTAATCACCGCTGCCCCGGTTCCCAAAGCTTCTTCGGTAACCTTCAGCCAACTTTCCGCGTCCGGTGCATTCTTTTCATAAAACTGGGAAATCTCGGAAACACTGGTGCGAAGACGCAGCGCACGAATTGCCACTACCGGGTCATCAGAAGGTCTTGTGAGTTTCTTCTGAGTGGACATCTGAGTACTTAATTTGTCCTGCAATACTTTATTATTGTTAATGTTATACAGAGAGTTATTCTGCATAATCTTGTTGGTCATTCTCATACGAATTCCTCACCTTTCTCATTATACGCCTGTCTGTAAAATCAGTTGGTCATAAATTTCTGTCAGTGTCTGAACCATTTTGGAAGATAATGTATACGCATTCTGATATTTCACCAGGCTTACTGCTTCTTCATCTTCATCTACACCTGACACGGAAGTTCTCTGGTTGTCAATGGAGGTCTGCAAGCCTTTGTATGTGGTACAGAATGTATTTGCATTACTTGCATTTAATGCCACGTCCGCAAGTAAGGATTCCAAAAGTTCATCGGCACTTCCGTTACGGAAACTGAATTTTTCCTTGCTGGTCAGAAGATCAATCATTTCCTTTACTTTTTCACATTCTTCGGGACCGTTGCCGAATTCCCCTCTGGTTCCCAACAAGCCGGCATTTGCTATCAATGCATCATTTACCGCAAAATTACCTGCTGTAATTTCATAAAGTCCGTTGCCTTCATTTGCCCGCAATTCATCAGCCGTATACTGTCCTTCAGTTGCCTTGTTTGCAGTAAAGAAAATACACCCTTTATCATCCGGATTTTTAGAACCCGTATAATATCCGCTTGTAAAAATGGAATTCACCTTATCCACAAATCCTCGGATCCATGCATTCATCTGCTCCATATAATAGGGAATGCCCTGATACTTAATGGCATCTTCGGTCTTGGCATCTTTTCCGTACAAACTCTCCGTAAGACTTACGTCATTTTTATCTTCATTCATAGTAAACGTGTAAATTCCGGTTCCCTGATCATAGGACCAATCATCATAATAGAAAATTGTATTTCCGATATTGATTACACCACCGGTATTGGAAAGGGTACATTCCTGCATATTTTTCAGATAATCCTCTTCCACTTGTATCTGAATGGTCGGCTTTTCTACTTTAGTACCATCCGGCTTTTCAACCTCCACTTTACTGATACTGCCATCCACTACTTTACCATGGAAATTCGCCCCGTTATTACCATCCCTGAACTGTACAAGCCCTTTTAACTTACCTTCCATTGCTGCATTGGTAAGATTAAATTCATTTCCGTTGGACCACATAATCTGATAAAGTCCATCGATGTCCGTCTGGTTTACCTTTTCCTCGGAGCTTCTGGCTGTATAGGAAAGGGTATTGTAATCGTTGGCATCTACCAAAGTCTGTCCGCCGGCAATCTGTACAATGTATCTGGTTCCGCCGGTCTCTCTGGTGGGATCGTTGCTGTCGTAAATGGGAAGTTCCGTAATCTGTACATCTACGATTTCGGAAAGTTCATCAACCAGTTTTTCCCTCTGATCACGAAGTTCATTGGCTGCCGCACCGGAAAGTTCAATTACATTCACCTGTTTATTTAATGTAGCAATTTTCTCTGCAATCGAGTTAATCTGATCTACATTCTGCTTGATTTCAAGGTTTACATCTTCCTGCAATTCCTGAAGGTTACCGTACATATTGTTAAAATAATCGGTAAGTGCTTTGGCTTTGGAAATAAACTCTGCCTTGGAAGTATCTAAACTTGCATTGGAAACCAATGACTGGAGTGCATTGCTCATATCATTAAATACAGAAGTAAATCCGGTAACACCGTCATCCTCGAAATAATCTTCTATCGTTCCCGCATAATAGGACTTCACTTCATATTCACCGTATTTACAGTTATTGTCCCAATATTTTACATCATAGAAAGAATCTCTGACACGTTCAATTGCAATGGTATCAACGCCGGCGCCGGCACATCCGTAAGTAGTAAATGTCCTGATGGCGTTCGCTGCCTGCTGGGTTACCTGCTGTCTGGAATAACCGTCTGTCTGTGCATTTGCAATATTATTCGCTGTAGTATTTAAGGCTGCATTGGAAGCTCTAAGTCCCGAAGCCGCTATATTAAGTCCAAAAAACTGTGAAGGCATTACCTCACCCCTCTCTTATCTTCCTAACGTCATGATAATGTGCTCCAGCATCTGGCTTACTGCGTTGATGTATCTGCTGGATGCGTTAAACGCATTCTGGAACATAATCATGTTGCTTAATTCTTCATCTGAAGATACACCTAATATCTGTTCTCTTGCTGCTGCCGTGCTGTCCACGGTAATCTGCTGGTTCTCGCTGATTCCCTTCATAACCGAACCGGTATTTGCCACCTGGGAAATCAGGTTATTATAATAATTTAGGAAATTTGTTTTTGTCTTCACCTTCGGATTTAGTGTGTATAATTCCTGTGTGAAAAGATCTTTTAATTTATCTACGGTTTCCTGGTCTACCTTACCGTCTTCTTTAATAAAGCCAAGTAACGAAGGGGCCTGCTTCAGTTCACCGTTAATAATAATATTTTCTACTGTGAAGTATGGATTATGACTACCATCCTCTACATCGGCAATCAGTTTAAATACTTGATACGGGTCATCATTGGCATCTACCAAGTATCCACTGTCCCTATCAGCTGCCTCTGCCAGCACGCCGTTAATAGCATTTACAATCTTATTTACAAGCTGGTCGAATTCCGCCTGGACATTCATGATAACCGACTGGGAAATATTTGTTTCGTAATGTTGCTCATCTGCCAAATCTTCGTATGTAGCCCTGTCGGTACCTCTTGCAAACAACATTGCCTTTAAGGCTCCGATGTCAGTATTCATATCAGAAGAGATGACCTGCTGCATATTGTATACTTCTGCACCTTCTATCTTCACATCAATGGTGCCGTCCGGTTTCATCACTTTATCAGCAAATTTATCCCAATAAGGTGTATAGAAACCTGTCAGTTCATCTGCCTTGACTTCGATTCGGTTTACCATGTCGTCCTTTACAAAATCATTGCCTTCAAACTGAATGGTTACATAACCTTGCGGGTCCTCATCCACAGAAATGTAACCCATCTTGGAAAGTTCATCTATCAAGTGATTCCGCTCATCGCGAAGATCATTTGCCTTTTCGAATTTAGCTGATTCAATCATTAAGATTTCATCGTTTAACTCTTTGATTCTCTCACCATATTTATTAATGGTTTCCACTTGTTCTTTTATCTTAAAATTTAAGTTGTCCTGATATTCACAAAGTCCCTGATAAACTGAACCTGCACGCTCTATAAATTCATAGCAGCGTTGCACAAACACACCCTGGTTAACGGCACTGGAAGGATCTTTTGCAAGCTCCTGCACCGATACCCAAAGATTATCAAGGGCTTCAGAAAAGGTTTCCCCTTGAAGTTCCTGGAAAAGATCTTCAACCTCTTCCACTGCTTCAACGGATGTGTCGTAAAAGGCACCTCTTCCCGCTTCCCGTCTGTAAGTTTTATCAAGGAAATAATCTCTGACCTGTTTTACATTAGAATAATTGACACCAAGACCAATCTGCTGATAAGCATTCGCAGAACCGGTCTTGGAAATAGTATTATAAAAACGGGTACCAAGCTGCACCTGCTGCCTGGTATACCCTTCAGTATCTACGTTAGACATATTATGCGCTGTAGTATTTAACGCATTTTGACCTGTTTGTAATCCGGAAGTTCCGACATATAATGCACCCATCAAACTCATCGTGTTCACCTCTTATATCTGCAAGGAACTACTGTCTGGCATCGAATCCTCCGGCATCTACTCCCATCTGGCTGCCTGTATTATAGGCACCCCTGTCATAATTGGCGGTCTCCGGCGCAGTTTTCACAGACTGCAAAATATTCATCTCGAATTCCACCATCTCCAGAGCATTCTGAATCAGTGTTCTGTTCTGTCCGTTCACACGCTCTACCTCGTGAACGGCTGCTTTTAATCTGTCATGCACTTTAGCCAGCTTCTGTTGCTCTACAGGTCTGGGTTCCAACATGGAAATAAGATCTGTAAGCATCAGCGTTTTAACATCCTTGTTAATTACGTTGGCGATATCGGCAAATAGTTCCTCCCTCTTACGGTCAAGGTGCGTAATTTTACCGACAACGATTTGTTCTTCTTCCGTGATTTTGGCTAATTCTTCTAAATTACCGGTAACAATCACCGGCGTTTTCTTCATTGATAATTCCAGCAAGCTTTCATATTCCCGGCTCTCTTGGTCCAGTACTTCTATCAGGTTTTCCATTAAACTTGCCACGGATAATTACCTCATTTCTTCGTATTTCTTAAGCAATTTGTCAGCAAAACTTTCTGCACTCACCTCATAGATGCCTGCCTGAATCTGTGCTTTAATAGGAGCTGTGATATCTTCCCTGATATCTGCGCTGCCTGCTACTGCTGCTTTGGCTGTCTGGATATCCTTACCGATACTGGAAATTTGCAGTTGATCGGAAAAGCTTACTTTTGACTTTGCTTCTGCTTTATTTACTTTTTTCGTATTATAAAGCTGCTGTACTTGTGTATAAGCCTCGATACGCATAAGTTCTCCTCCTTCCATGGATAACTCGTTGTTACTATAAGTATCGGACTTTTTTTCAAAGACTTTAGAGCAGACCTGAAATTTTTATTTTAGAAGATATACCTTACAATCATGGATGTCTACTTCTGACATAATTTTATTTTTTTGTAAATTTTTTTCACCACTCCAAAGTTCTTCCAAGCTCACTTCTTCTTTTTCAACATTCAGTTCTTCGAAGGAGACTTCTATTTTCTGCTTGTCGTCACCCAGATTAAACAGTGCAACATATTTTTCTTTTGTATTCTTGTTCTCTGCCATCCAAATTGCTTTTCTGTCATCCCTTGCAATCTGACAAGGCTTGCAATCCGGCCCAAGCATTGCAAGAACTTTTTCGTTCGTAAGAAGTGCTACCGTAAAGTCATCCAGCATTGTAAGCTCCCCACCTATCATAAGCGGCGATCCGAAGAGGCACCAAAGTGTCATCATGATACGCTGCTCCGATTCAGTAAAATGTGTCTTATGTTCATTCCAAAAGCCTTTTCCAAGCATACCCACGGGGAGCATATCGCAGTCCGGATAACAGCCTTCTTTCACATGCTCCTGCCAAATTTCACAGCGTCTGAACATATCCTTAAGCAGCCTGAATTCATCCCAAAAATCATCTGTGATACGCCACATATTTGCGTGCTTTTCATAGTACCAAGCCTCTTCAATGATTGCAGGCCCCGGCGATAAAGAAAACACGATGGGACGTCCGCATTTCTTTATCGCTTTTGCTATCATTTCGATTTCCTTTTTAGAAGAAGGCTGGTCATATCTGCATATATCATCACATTTGATAAAATCCACTCCCCATGAAGCATAAAGTTCTAACAGGGAGTCATAATACGCCTGTCCGTCAGCAGAATCCACCACACCGTACATATCGGGATTCCATGGACATATGGAAGAAGCATCTGCAATCTGATTCGCTGATGCCCCGCTTCCTTTTATCGGAGTATGAAGGTGCGCTGCTATTCTGGGCACCCCTCTCATAATATGTATTCCGAATTTAAGGCCTAAATGATGGATATAATCTGCAAGCGGAGCAAACCCCGCCCCATCTTTCGATGAAGGAAATCTCTCCGGATCCGGCATAAGTCTGGAATACTCGTCCATTTCCAACTTGGAAAACGGAATATATTGAAATTTATCTCTCTGCGAGCCGGCTTCATGTGCATACCACTCAATATCTACGACAATATATTCCCAGCCATACTTTTTCAAATTGAGCGCCATATAGTCTGCGTTTGCTTTCACTTGCTCTTCATTTACCGTAGTATCATAATAATCATAACTGTTCCAGCCCATGGGCGGTGTCTTTGCAAATAAATTCTTATCCATAATTCTTCCTTTCTCAAGCAAAACTTTATAAAAAAATCCCTTCCTTTGCAATACTGCCAAGAAAGGGATTTTACATATCAATCTACTCTCTCATCTCCCCAGAAAAAGAGTGCAACGGTTCCCGGGCCTGTATGGCTTCCGATGGTAGTGCCGATACTGTTAATCAATACCTTGCCATCTAATTTGGGGAATGCTTCTTCTACCAATTTTGCCACTGCTTCCGCATCTTCGTAGCATGCCGCCTGACTGATATAGCACTTGCCGCTGTAATCAAGTCCGTCCTGTGCATGTAACTTCATCTGCTCAACAGCTGCTTCAATGACTTTCTTTTTGGTTCTGATTTTAAAACGGGGAATCAGTTTTCCCTCAAAGTCTACATTGAGAAGCGGACAGATGCTTAAAACTCCTCCAAAAAAGCCTGCTGCCTTGGACACTCTTCCACCTTTCACAAAAAAAGTTAAGTCCGAAGTAAAGAACCAGTGATGCATTTTCTTTTTATTTGCTTCTGCCCACTCGTACAATTCATCAATTGTCTTTCCTTCATCTCTTAAATCGGCAAGTTTATCGAGAAACAGTCCAAAGCCGGAAGATGCCGCCATTGAATCCACAATATATATTTTTCTGTCAGGATATTTTTCCTCCAAAACCTGCTTTGCAATATTGGCAGAGTTTATTACTCCTGTAATACCGGAAGACAAACATAAATGTAAGATATCCTGTCCGTTTTTCAAAAACTTTTCGAAATATTCTTCAAATTCAACTTCATTAATCTGAGATGTCTTTGTATCTGCGCCATTTTGCATTGCTTTATAAAAGTCTTCAAAAGACATGGACACACCCAAATCATCTGCATATTGTTTTCCGTCAAGTTCATAATGAAAACAAATATAATTAATATTTCTTTTTTCAAAATGCTCCTTTGATAAGTCTGCCGTAGAACAGCCACTGAGCACAAAATTTTCCATTTTTGTTTCTCCCTTACATTTCCAATGTAGTTTTCATTACTACATTATATATCGCACTCTCATAAATGTAAAGGGAATTATCCCTCAAAAATATGTTTCTTTCTCCATGAAAAATATCTTAAAACGCAGAATAGTGCACTTATCATCCATGTCACTCCCGTAGCCCACCAGATTCCCCAAACACCGATTGCCGGAATCATGCAAAGGCCAACCGGAATAATAATACGGCCAACCACCTCTACAATACCGTTTTGAAGGGCAAACAGTGCATCACCCACTCCGTTTAGTACACCTCTGGTCATATAAATCATTCCAAGGAATATATAAAACCAACTGGTAATCTTCATGGCTACCGCACCGTATCGTATTACCTGTGCATCATCTACAAATAACTGTATAATGGGTTCTCCGAAAAACTGCATGAGAGGAAGCATTAACAGGGAAAAAACAGTCATCATCATCATGCTCTTCCTAAATCCAAGCTTGATCCTCTCCATATTTTTAGCTCCCAGATTCTGTCCCGAATAAGTAGAGAGGGCTGCACAAAGTGTACCGTAAGGCTGATGTAATAACTGTTCCACTCTTCCGGTAGCCGTAAAAGCTGCCACAACTGCTGCCCCATACCCGTTTACTACTCTTTGAAGTGCCATACAGGATATGGCAATCATGGAAAACTGTAAAGACAAGGGAACGCCTAATCTTATAGATCCCCATATCATCTGTTTATCCGGCGAAAAGTGCTTCTTTTCCAATCGGAAATAACTGTTATATTTCAGTGCATAAAGAAGACAACCTACGCCTGCAATAAACTGGGCAATCATGGTGGCAACCGCTGCACCGAAAATACCCATTCCAAATACACATACAAACAATAAGTCCAATCCCACATTTAAAAAGCAGGAAAAAACCAAAAAATATAAAGGTGTTTTAGAATCCCCCAATGCCCGCAGCATAGACGATGCATGATTATACACTGCTATCAGTGGCAATCCCAGACATTGCATGTGCATATAAACAATCGCATCTGCCATAATTTCCTCCGGTGTTGCCATGGCCCGAAGCGCAACTCCTGTTGCCAGATACGCCACGATTCCCATTGCCACTGACCCCACCAGCATAATGTAGGCTGCGTTCACAATGGACTTTTTTACATTATCCTGATTGCCTGCACCAAACTGCTGTGCTGTAATGATACCTGCACCGCTTCCGATTCCGTTACAAAGTGCAAAAAACAAGAAGGAGACAGAATTGGTTGCACCTACTGCTGCAAGTGCGTCTGCACCGATATATCTTCCTACAATCACGGAGTCCACCAAATTGTACATTTGCTGAAATACATTTCCGATCAGCATGGGAATTGCAAAAATGATTAACAACCGGACAGGACTACCTTCCGTCATATTTAATGTCTTTGATTTCATTTTAACTCACTATCCTTCCGGGAAAATTATCCTTTAAACTGCATTACTCTTTCATAATCATAGCCTCTGTCACTCTTCTGACAAACCGGCCGCAGTTCAAAATATATCACTCCGTGTTCTTTCACATTCAGATTAAGAGAGGCTTTGCCGTCTTCTGCTCTCATGCGTCTGCTTGCAATCATCGGCCTTCCATGGTCACGCAAAAGCTTGCGTTGTTCTTCACTTAAGCTTGCAGGCTCTCCCAAGTCATGCCACAACTTAAGCGGATTACAGGTATCCTCATCCACCGTCTTGGTAAGCAAAACATACTCCTGCCCGCTCATAGCCGGTAACACCAATGACAAATCAAGTTCTCTGCCTGTACGCTCTCTGCCCGCGTTCCATGCAATCCCTTTATAACTGCCATTCTTCGTGCGAAGTACTACCATATCCTCTGATTTATGTACACACTCACCGCTTAAGTCCTTGTAAAACTTAAACGTCCAGAATGTGGGTTTTGGAATACATCCGTTAGCCACCAACCCAAAACCACCATGGAATGGCGTAAAGGGAACTCCCTGCTCCTCAAAAATATCGCCAAATGTCCAATACGAATAGGATTCATTCACATCTCCTAGCTTTGACAACTGCTGTGCCAGATATGCCGCATTCTGATTGGTATCATGCAGCGGGCAATTGGGAATATAAGAAGTGTTAAACTCCGTAATGTGTATTTCTAAACCCTTGAATTCTTCAAAACTGTCAATAATATCCCTGCTGGTCTGCAGGTTGTCAAAGCCGGCCTGCGCATCAGATAACTCTGCATAACCATAGTGACCTTGCTTCTCAGGCAGTTCTGTCGTGTAATGATGACGGGTGATAAAATCCGGTTTCAAATTCTGCTTTTTGCAGAAATTCAAAAATTCTCTTATCCAAAATTCATCCCTGACACCGCAAACTGCGGGACCGCCAACGCGGAAACGCTTATCTAAGGCTTTAATTTCTTTAAAAGTGGTTTCAAAGAGTTTAAAATACTCTTCCATATCCGCATCTTTCCAAAAGCCGGGCAAATTGGGTTCATTCCATACCTCGATGGGCCACTGTACCACTTCATCTACGCCATATCTCTCCATCAAATGTGTCAAAGTAGCTGTCACCAAATCACACCATGCCTCATAACTTTTCGGCGGAGTCACGTTTCCTTTCCAATAGAAAACAGTCTGCTCCCCGGATGCCAATTTATCCGGCATAAATCCCAGCTCCAGAAACGGGCGTAAATTTTGTTTCTTATAACTATCCATCACCAAATCCAGGTAGGTAAAATTATACTCTGCCTTCTTATTCCCCTTAGCATCCACATATTCTTGATAGATTGCCATATCATCTGAAAACAAACCATGTCCTCTGATATGTTTAAATCCGATTTCCTCCTGCACAAACTTTAACTGTTCCTGGTATTCCTGCTGAAGCGCAAGGCCCATTCTTCCGGTTCCTACGCAAAAATCCACATTATTATGGAAAAATACTTTTGCATCAGGATTTATTTGATATGTTCTGTTTTCTTTCATTATTACTCCCTCATTTCAGATTCATAAATATGTCAGTAAAACTATCCTCAGAATAACCTATTGACTTTTTTCCTACAATGAACAATACTAATATAAAATTGATTTATTCTCATATTTAATTTTGTTTTTAGGGGAAATGATAGGACTTTGATATGACAGAAATTCATTATGCGGGATACGACGCCCTTCACCAGAGCAACTTCACATATGATATTCCGGACGGGATTGAGAACTATTTATTGATTGTCACCACCACACCGGCAGTTTTTTATGTAGACGGAGAGATTATCGAATTTCCGGCACATACTGCGGCTCTTTATCCGCCTTACCGGAAGATATGGTATGGTGCCTCGGAAGATACCTACGGCAACCATTGGCTTCGCTTTTCCTCTGATGAATCCTTCGTCGCTAATTTCCCTAAACAGGGCATTCCTTTTTCCGTAGCTGACCCGGAATATTGCCGTAGTTTGTTTGAACTTTTGACATGGGAGGAATCTTCCCTGATTACCACCCAGCTTCTGAGAATATTATTAAACAAATTACATGAAGGGCTTTCCAATACTCAGATTTCTGATCACAACCATGAGCTTCTGGCACTGCGCAGACGCATTTCTTCTGCCCCCGAATTTCCTTGGAACGTTTCCGATATGGCGGAAGAACTACATCTAAGCACCGGATACCTTCAATTGCTTTACAAACAACAATTTGATATCTCCTGCATGGATGACGTCATTAATTTCCGTCTTCTGAAAGCAAGAGATTATTTGATATATACTACACAAAGTATTGCCGAGATTGCTGAACTGTGCGGTTATAATAATACGGAACACTTTTGCAGGCAGTTCCGCAAAAATGTAGGGGTATCACCGGGGCAATACCGGAAGAAACCTTTAAAATAGAATGAACCGCTACGTTCACAATACCTATTTTCTATAGCATTTTCATACCGCCGTATTTCCTGATTTGCAGCTCACTACACGAACCTTCCCCGAAAATCCCATTCATGCATTTCTGATACTCTGCCACCTCGTCCTTTTTCACAAATGCCTGTATGGTTCCGGCAAAACCGCCTCCGTGCACTCTGCAGACACCGGCTTCTTTTAAAAACATTTCACTAAGTGCCAATGCCAGCGAAATATTCTGTGTTTGGACATCACTGTTTGCGTAGATATTTTGCAAATATTTATAGGAGGAATCGCCCGATTCTTTCACATACGCAAGAAATGTCACGATATCTTCCTGTTTTAATGCGTTTACTTCCCCCTGCACTCTTTTATTTTCTTCAATAAAATGAAGCGCTCGCAATACACATCTGTCACCCAGCCTACTGCGGAGAACAGCAATTTCGCCTATCACATCTTGCTCTGTCACATCGCGCAATACTTCTTTGCCAAAGTAATTTGCAACCGCCCTCATCTCATGCGGTATTGCCGCATATTCATCGGTCAAATCCGCATGAGATCCTTTCGTATCGGTAATACAAAGGCTGTACCCGTGCTTTGCCATATCAAAAGTAACCTTTTCCACAACCGGCTCTTTTGGATTTATAAAATCAATATATACAAGACTTCCAACCGAGCAAGCCATCTGGTCCATTAGTCCGCAGGGCTTTCCAAAATACACATTTTCCGCATATTGTCCAATCATTGCTATCTCTATTGCAGAAACATTTCCACCGTTATATAGACCTGATAAAATTGTCCCGATTAACGTTTCGAATGCTGCAGAAGAGGAAAGACCCGCACCCACCAAAACATCACTGGTCACATAGGCACAAAAGCCACCGATTGCATATCCTCTTTCCGCAAAGCCTGCAAGCACACCTCTCACCAATGCGGCTGTTGTTCCCTTTTCTTCCTCTTTTGCGGAAACATCATCCAAGGTTATCACTACCTCTGCATAAGCATCCGAAAGAACCCTGACCACATCATCCTCTGTTATCTTTACAATACCGATTGTATCCAGATTAATAGATGCCGCTAATACTTCTCCGCACTGATGATCCGTATGATTACCACCTACTTCACTTCTTCCGGGCGCACTGAAAATGGATACCTCACCGTCTCCATATTGCTTTTCAAATGCTGCTATGGCATCTATGTATCTGGCTTTCTGATAGTTAAGCATCTTTTCATCTGCATATACGTCCAGTAATGCCTGATTGAATTCTCCCGTTTGAATTTTATTAACAATTTGTTGCGTATTCATTTCCTTCTATTCCCTTCTTAGCCATGGTCCATCTTTTCTGTCTCTATCATGACTTGTTTTTCTAATAATTTCAACCCATTTTGCATCCATTCTCATACCACATTCCTGCATCGCCGGCTTTTCCCTGTACTCCGCAAACAAATATCCATGCCTAAAAAGAAAGTTTCTCTACGGAAACTTTCTTTTTTACTAATTATTTAAATATTTTTCAATTGTTTTTTCCAATTGCTCTGCCTCAATCGGTTTGGACAGATAATCAGCAAAACCTTCTCTCAAATACTGCTCCTTCATTCCTTCAATGGCATTGGCTGTCAACACAATCACCTGTGTTTCTCTATTTGCATTTTCTTCATCCTTCTGAAGTAAATGAAGTGTTTGTACACCATCCGGCTCCGGCATCATATGGTCCATTAAAATCAGATCATACTTTTTATCCTTTGTCATCTGCAGACATTCTGTTCCACTTATCGCGATATCAATCTGCATTTGTGTATGCTTTAGAAGTCCCTTTACAACCAAAAGATTCATTTGGTTGTCATCGACTACAAGAATCTTGGCATCCGGCGCATGCAAATGCATTACAGATACTTCCGATTCCTTCTTATCCGTGGATTTTCGCTGTGGTTTTCCCATGGGTTTTTCATCTATCACTTGTTGAGGAATTTGCACTGTAAAGCAGCTACCGACTCCATATTCACTTTGCACCTCAATTGTACCACCCATGGAATCCACCAATTGCTTTGCTATATTAAGTCCTAAGCCTGTCCCCTGTATGTAACGGTTCTTAGACAATTCCAAACGTTCAAAACTGCCAAACAGCTTTTCCATATCTGCTTTTTCAATTCCAATTCCGGTATCTTTTACCGAAAGGACTAAGATGAAATCCCCGTCTTTTTGCATCCCTTTTGCAGAAAAAGTGACACTTCCTTTTTCCGTGTATTTTACTGCATTGGAAAGCAAATTATTTAAAACCTGCTTAATGCGGATTTCGTCACCATATAAAACAGCCGGCATGGCTTCATCTATGTCAAGTTTTACCTCCAGCTGCTTCTGCCTTGCCCTGACATCAGCACCTAAAATAACGTCATTCAACATTGCCCCAAGCAAATACTCGCTTTTGACAATCTGCAGTTTACCCGCCTCAATCTTTGAAAAATCCAAAACGTCGTTAATTAGCCCAAGCAGCATATGACTTGCGCTTTTAATATTGTTTGCATACTCATCGATTGCCTTATCCTTATTTTCCCGCAAAATCATCTCGTTCATGCCGATAACAACATTAATGGGTGTGCGGATTTCATGGGACATATTTGCCAGAAAATTGGCTTTGGATTCTCCTGATGCAATAGCAAGTTGCTTCTCCTTTTCTACATTCAGAAAATCACGGACCGTTTTTAAACTTGCCATAAGCAGTAATGCCACCAGTCCCAGACACAGTGCAATTCCGTTAATCTGTGTATCAACAATATATACCAGACTCAGTTCACATATACCTCCAATGATTGCCAGAACAAATCCGATTGCAACTTCTTTGTATTCTTTAATATATCCTTTTGCGATGTCACGGACAATTGTTGTTATCATCACTAAAATCAACGCAATAATAACAGCATGCGAAGATATCATGATTTCAAAGAAATCTTTTATATTAAATATCTGAAGCAAAACTACTACCACATAGTTGACCGCTGTGGCTATCCATATCAAACCATATGCTTTGCGGTAGCGCCCCTTTTGTACACTGTTTATGTAAGTTGAAAACGGATAGGGTAATAATGCTATCATCAAAAAGCCCATCCACATGGCAACCGTACTGTTCGGAAAAATAAATTGTCTAAGTTTCGACTCAACAACAAGCCATGTTGACGTAATTAACAATACATTCCCCAAATGCAGCAAATCCACTTCCCGCTTATGTAGGAAGCATACTACCTGACTTCCAACTACAACAACCAGGCTGATTAGAAACATCAAAATTGCCACAAGCAATCCCGGAGCATACAAATCGTAAAAATGTTGTTTAATATCCGACCTATCTCCCGCATATATCTCACTCACAAAATTCGCATAATTGGATTTGCTCATAAATTCTATACGTAAACTCTTACATGCGTCTTCCTCATAGAGCGGAAACATCACATAAGTCATAGTACTTGTTTTTCCGTATATTTGTGTATCTAGCGTGGTGTATTCTTTGCGTAGTTCATCTCCTACATAAATCCTCAATTCCTGTTGCATACTACGTGCACATACCCATGTGTCCGTCTGTTCTTTGGGAAGTTGGGTGGAAATGGCTCCCCACTCACCATAGTTCACATCGCAGGTTCCCGGAATTTCTACCGGCATTGTCTTTCCATCCGGCAATTCCTGCACCCAATCCGCCTGTAATACATGAAATGTGGATTTGTCGACCTTGTTTTCATTGGGCATTATCCCTTGTGCAATAACAAAAAACAGATATGCACTTATAGTCAGACACCCCAACATAATCCGCACTGCTTTTAAATTGCTTTTTGCTTTTTTCTCCATTGCACCCCTCACTTATGCCAATTGCATCATCTATCAAAGGCAAATACTGTACTCTCCTTCATGCATTCTTTCTTCAAATTTCGCTTTCGGAATTGGTTTGTCAAACAAAAATCCCTGCAAAATATGGCAACCAATTTCCCTTAAATACCTTGCCTGTTCTTTTGTTTCTACACCTTCTGCCACAACTTCCATACATAGTTCCTGTGCCATGCGGATAATATTGGACAGTACTATTTTATTTCGGTCATCCAAGTTACCGATAAAAGATTTATCTATCTTCAACACATCAACGGACAACGAGCGTAGCATATTCAGGGAAGAGTAACCTGTTCCGAAATCATCAATTGATATCACAATATTATGCTTTTTCATTTGTCCAATGAAATTACTCATCAACCCCGCTTCCGCATCATTTACTGTTTCTGTCAATTCAATTTCAATATATCTGCTGTCCATATCATATTTCTGCAATATACCCGTTATTTTATCAACCAGTTCGGGGTCTGTAAGATGCTTTCTGGAGAAATTTACCGACATACGACCTACATTCAGGCCTTTTGCACACCAACTTTGTATATCCTTACAAACCTGTTCCAACACATAAAAATCAAGCAGGCAAATCATCTCATTTTGTTCAATAATCGGAATAAATTCCAGCGGTTGCATTATAACACCATCCCGAACCCATCGGGAAAGAGCTTCTCCTCCCACAACCCGGCAATCCTTACCGGAAACTTTCGGTTGATAGTAAACTTCAAACTCCCTATTTGCAAGTGCTTCCTTAAAACATGCCGCAATTTGCTTATTCATAAACTCTTTTTCCCGCATCTGCTCGGAAGCAAAAACATACGGTTTTTTTAAAACATGCTTTGCTACATTCATTGCCATAGCGGAGTCATTCAGTACACGCTCATTACTTGTTATGGAATCATCTATCTCCAGTACCCCTGCAATTGCAGATACTCTTACGGGTAATTTTATATCTCCTACCATGCCATATGTCGTCAAACCGGAGAGCAATTGCAAAAACTTTTCCGTACGCTCTTTTAAGATAAGTGCTGTAAAATTATCTCCCCCCAAACGTCCCAGCATTTCTCCCGGCAACAAAAAATCCTGAACAGCATTGGTATATCGTACGATAATTTTATCTGTTTCAGCTGACCCAAAGCGCTTATTTACCAGGCTAAACCTTGACAGATTAAAATAGTATGCATTGTATTTTGTGTGTTGTTTTTTAACCACTAAAGAATCAAAATACAAAAGAAAACCGCCTGCATTCACAAGCCCTGTTAAGCCGTCATAATATTTCAAGTTACGGATAATATTATTCATTTGCCATCCTGCAACATGAAATGACATAACCTTTAACACAACATCAATATCTTGCTTCTCTTCTTCAGAGAAATTGCACTCTCCTGCTGCTCTATATACTTCAACCCGTATCGTTTCCTTTTCACCGGATACAATATTTTTAACGTAACAAGGGGCATCGGCAGGCACCATATCTTTTTGCTCGTATGCTATGTGACCGTCTTTCTCCTCTTCACTGAAATAAACATTCGTGAGAAAAAATGACCTGTATACCAACTTGGCAATTCCATACTTTTTTCCGATTTTATCAAACGCTGTTGCAAAATCAGAGAAGCCTCCTCTGGAAACCATCAATCCATTAATATATGTCATAAATTCCTTTGAGCAAATCATATTCCCACCCCCGTGCCAATCTATCTGTTACCCTCACATATGCCGGCAACCAAATAAATAAGCGGTGAATTCCAATAAATTGCCACTTCATTGCAAGAATAACTCTGTTCGTTGTCTACATAGCATTTTGCTGCCGGCTTATCTTTCAAAGTAGCTTGTGCATAAGGATCCTCCAAATTACTGTTAGGTCCGCCTACAAGCATACCAACCATACTCCTTTTTAATACCTGTGACGGCCTGTGATGTGTCCCTTGTGGCGACAGAGTCCCGTATCCTGTCACAAAGCAATAACTGTTTGTATTATTTCCCAATAAATATGTCAACTGGCTTTCCGCTTCCGAAAGATGCCCTGTCATCAGATATAGCATACCATTATTAGCGATTGTCATATTAGATCCCCATGGATACTCTGCACCCAATGTGGCATTATAAGCATCAACATCTTTCTTTGCGTCCATAGCATTTACAGCATTTTCCAGAACCGTAGCAACCTTGCTTTGGAAAGTTCCGTCTGCATCTTCATTGGAAAGATAGGTTGTCATTCCGTAGTATCCTACCCCTTGCCATCCAAGGCCTTCCGTAACTTTCTGCAAGTCACATTTCTTTATCTCATCTTCATAAGAGACCTCTCCCGTAGATTTATACATTTCCGCAAGTGCCCAAAAATACTCATCTGTCCATGTTTCATCCGGATATTCACCTGTCACTATATCTGTAGGATTTTTGAAAGCGCCGGCATCTTGATTTTCATACAGATATTCCATAGCATCCTGTGCCGCATACATACATGTGGCAGCAAACACATTATCTATTTCCATGTAAGTTCTTGATGCCATAGCCATAACCGCTGCAAAATCGGCCGTCGCCGTATTAGAAATCGGCGCAATTACAAGCTGATCAGTTTCGTCCTGCGGCCATATTGTTCCCGGGAAATTATTGCAGGTTACCTTATGATAAACACCGCCGTTTTCCTCCTGCATTTTAAGCATCCATTCAAGTTCATATCTTACTTCATCTAAAATATCCGGAATTCCGTTCCCACTTTCCGGAATGTTCAAATCATCTCCAAAAACTTCCGGATACGCCTCATAGGCAAGCAGCAAATCTGCTACTGCTTTGGCTCCGGATACCACATACCTTCCGTAATCACCGGCATCATGCCATCCACCGGACACCTCTTTCATCGTATCTGTTCCATATACAACTGCTTCACCGGTATGACATGCCACATGTGCAAAATCACCTGCAAATTCATCAGAAAGGTCCTGACCACATCTTTGCATATACAGCATGCGTAGCGTATCCTGCAACAAAGTATCATATACATTTGACGCAATCTTGAACTCATAAGACTCTCCGCAATTTTCATTTACAATCTTATAAGTTCCTTCTGTTGCCAGTGCTGAAAAATCGCCCACAGCACAGTTTTCCTGTGAAGATGCATTCTCTCCTTCCTCTTGGATTTTGCCGGAAAATACACTTTCACCACTCTCTACATTGATCACCTCAAACTCTGTTCCAATGTTTTCACCTCTGAAGGTTGCCTTCTTAGACTGTGTAGGAAGATAACCCACCTGATTTACATTAATGTCCGGTTTGCCATCCCCTTCCTGCCCACTTACTTTGCCGGAT
Source organism: Lachnospiraceae bacterium (assembly GCA_045586385.1). GTDB lineage: Bacteria > Bacillota > Clostridia > Lachnospirales > Lachnospiraceae > Suilimivivens. The sequence continues at coordinate 32,758 of JAZNAE010000003.1, read as the reverse complement.
TCATCAAGTATATAGTACTCAAAATTATCTAACATAATCGCATGGGGACTAAGTTTACCGTCAGCTTCATAGTAACCTACATTAAAGCATAGGCGAGGTGCCGGGTCAGAAGGTTGTTCCATCTTAAATTCATACTCGTAATGTTGCATTTCTGCAGTTGCTGCAATTTCTTCAAAAAAATAAGAACTGTAATCACCACCATTTAACTGAATACGCCATATAACAGTTCTTGGTGTGGATACTGCCATGTCAAAAGCAAATTTATAAACTACACCTTGTTCAAGCACAATTCCGTCATAGTATGCTTGTACACTGTAATCTAAAGTACCTGTGTCAGCAATGTCTATAACAAGCTGTCCTTCTTCGTTGACCTTCAGAGATGCCTCACCATCATTCAGATAAGTCATCCACTTTCCTACTCCTTCGGTGAAATTCGGATTTTGGATCATGTTATCCGCAGCAGTTTCTTTTATCTCGGATTCTATCTCCTGTTCCAAATCCTTTTCCTTCGGAACGGTATCCACTTCTACAACTTCATTTGGTTCTTCAATTTTTTTCTGCTGATTGCACGCTGTCATACCAACAAGCAATGTAAAACATAATAACACAGACACTATTTTTTTCATCACAATTTCCATCAACTTTCTTAATAAAATTATTATTTTGCATCGAAAAATAACATCAAATAGTTTGATGTTATTTTTTCTCACCTATAAAGTTCTGAATATTTTTGTTATTTTCTTACAATTATAGCAAATTCACAATATTTGTCAAGAACGCTTGATGTTATTTGACTTATTTTCACTCCTTTTGTGCATGATGTTGCATCGGAAATTCCTTTGTTCTTTCCTCTCCGTTCTCTATGTATGTAACCATGACTATCTCTCTTTCTCTGTCCAGTTCCATATTTTTATACTCCGTGCCATTCAGATCATCATACACTTTTTCGTTTATTTCATACTCATCCACAATCTGTTTTTCAACGTCTTTCGGAATCTCCTCCGGGAAAACAATATAAGCTGTTTGGGCATAAGGATTTGTAATCACTGCTTTCTGTCTCCTTGCTTACTAACTGCTCAATGGAGAGTGGGAGCAAATCTAAAATAATATTACAATCGTATCTATTGTTCATCTCTTTTCAGCTCCTCCCCCAAAATCTGCTTTGCACGGTAAAAGGTTTCCTGTGCCAGTTCTTCCGCCAAGTCGTAATCCCCCCTGTCAACGTGCAAAGATAACCATATACTGTATTAAAATATTATTCGTATACTTCCTTTATTTCCAATCTGGTATTCCTCCCCATATAGTGGGTTTTTTCCTCTTTCATAAATTAGTCCATCTTAACATGGTATTCGTTACAACTTTTGTATTTTTTCTCTTATTTTTTTTCCTTTGCTGCCGATATTATTATTAGTTGATTTTTCAGGAGAGATTTTATGAATATCGTAGCACATAATCTATTAGCCATGAATGCACAGCGTCAATTTAATATTACATCCCGGAAAACCTCTAAAACCATGGAAAAATTATCTTCCGGATATAAAATTAATCGTGCGGCCGATGACGCGGCAGGTCTATCCATCTCAGAAAAAATGCGAAGACAAATCCGTGGTCTTACACAAGCATCTGCCAATGCCCAAGATGGCATTTCCATGATAATGATTGCTGACGGAGCACTCTCTGAAGTGCACGAAATGCTTCATCGTGGCACTGAACTTTCCATAAAAGCCGCAAACGGCACTCTCACTGACACTGACAGGTCCTATATCCAGCAGGAAATTGATCACTTGAAAACAGAAATAGACAGCATCTCTGAAAAGACTACATTTAATGAAATTCCTGTGTTAAAAGGAAAAGAGATTCCCCCTCTTATCAGCGAAAAAGATGACCTTGCCGTGGTAGGTTCCTTACCCGCCTGGGTCAGCAGTCCTTCACTCTCATCCAAATCCCTTTCCGAAGAATATACAACACAGGAAAGATATATTGATACCTCTGTCACACCCAATACTGAGCAATATTTCTCAGTCAATCATGAATCCGCCACATTAGATTTTAGTAGTTACACCGGTACAGATGCACAAATAAAGGAACTGGCGAAAGGGGGATTTTACAGCACATGCTGTACTTGTGAAAATCATTATAGTATTAAATTTACAGAGGGAACCTCATCAGAAGTAACAAACAGTGGCAATCACTATATTTATAGTATAGGAATTAGTGGAACTGCCAATGCTTCAGAATTAATAGATCGAATCATTGCCGGAACCAATAACGGTATTCCCCGTAACCATTATACCAAACTTGTGAAAGACGGAGATACGCTGGTTATTTATGATCAAAGACGCAATAACAATAATACCGGTGTGCCCACTAACAATAGTTCTACCAATTGGCCTGATTGGACTCATGCAGGAAGCACTGCCAATTCTTCTCCCGGTAGTAGCCTCGGTTCTTTTGGTCCCGGTGTTGCCATGGACTTATTTGACGCTTTAAAAGTTCTTGAGTACAAATCAATTCCCTTGCAAATAGGTGCGGAAGCCAGTCAACATTTAATGGTCGATTTGCCTTCTATTTCAACGCTGATGCTGGGGCTTAGGGATACGAGTGTAACCACACAGGAAAATGCCGATATGGCCATCAACGCCTTTAAGCGTGCATTGGAATATGTCAGCACGGAACGCAGTAAACTGGGTGCTTATCAAAACCGCTTGGAACATACCATCCTGAATTTGGATAATATCGCAGAAAATACACAGGCATCAGAGTCTATCATCCGTGATGCTGATATGGCTACACTTATGGTAGAACATTCTAATAACAATATTTTACTTCAGGCCGGCCAGGCTATGATGGCACAGGCCAATCAAAGCAATAGCGGTGTATTAAATTTACTATCATAATACGGACTCTCTTACTTAGGCTTACTGATAATAATTTCTCCATCTCTGGAGGAAATCTTTACTTTATTGTCCGCAATTCCAAGTTCTGCCAAGAGTTCCGCCGGAAGCTGTACTCTATGTGCCTTATCAAGCACTGCATACTCATCCTGGGAGTCCTCTGTCATCCAGTCGATTCCGCTCTCTCGCACTCTGTCTTTATAGCCTTCCTTTAGCACACGCTCGGAACTGATTTTTCCGTCACGGATTGCCACCACGCGTTTTACTTTCTTAGACAGCTGTACGTCGTGGGTAACAATCAAAATTGTCTGTCCTTCTGCGTTTAATTCAGAAAAAAGGTCAAAGATATAGTTCGCCGTCTTCGTATCCACGGAACCTGTAGGTTCATCTGCCAAAAGAAGTTTTGGAGAATTTGCAAGTGCTATCGCTATGGCGATCCTCTGCTGTTCTCCTCCGGAGAGCATGTTCATGCGGCTGTTTCTTTTAGAGGAAAGGCCTACTCTTTCAAGCAGTTCAAGCGCCTTGTCCTTTTTAGCCTTGGAACCGGAAATATTCATTGGCATCATGATATTTTCAAGTACCGATAAAAAAGGCAACATGTTTCTTGCGTTATTCTGCCACACGAAACCTACGGTATCTCTTTTATAACGTACAAGTTCCTTTTCCGTCATGGTAAAAAGATTTTTCCCATCTACCCAAAGAGAGCCGGCACTGGGTCTGTCAATACCGCCAATCATATTCAGAAATGTACTTTTTCCGCTACCGCTGTTTCCGATCAGTGCGGTCAGTTCACCTTTTTCAACTTCCATATCAAGTCCCTGAAGCGCCAACACTTCAGTTTCTTTTGTTTTATAAATTTTTACCAGGCCTTCTGACCTGACCATTATTTCTTTCTCAGACATTAATCCTCTCTCCGCTTTCCAGTTCAATGATACTATCTGCCGCATCCATAAGCCCCATGTCATGGGTTGTCATAAGCACAGTAATTCCTTCTTTTTGCGCCATAGTCTTAAATAACTGTGTCACATTGGCAGCCATGGCAGAATCCAGTTCAGCCGTTGGCTCATCTGCAAAAATCACTTGGGGTCTGTGTGCAATGGCTCTGGCAATGGCAACTCTCTGTTGTTCACCGCCGGAAAGTTCTGCCGACATGTGGGTCATTCTGTTACCAAGCCCTACCATTTTTAAGCATTCTTTCACTCTCTTTTCTGTACTTGCATCAATCTTATGTCCTGCAAGTCTTAAGGAAAACTCCACATTCTGATAAGCGTTTAAGGAGGGCATTAGCGATACGGACTGAAAAACAAAGCCGAAATCTTTTCTTCTTAAATTTTCTCTTTCTCTTTCGGAGAGATCACTCACTTCCCTATCCTCAAGAAATACTTTTCCTTTCGTGGGATAATCCAGACATCCCACAATATTCATCAGCGTAGTCTTTCCGGAACCGGAACGCCCTTTTAAAATCGTAAAACTCCCTTTACGGATCGTTGCATTGATATTCTTAAGGGCTGTAAATTCACCACCCGGCACAGGAAAAATTCTGCTCACGTCTTCTATTTTAATTAATACATCATTCATTATTCTTCACCCAATTTCAATGCTTTTGTTACATTCATCTTAAATAAAATAGCGATTAAGACACCCAATGCTAATAACATTACAAATGCTATCACACCATATAAACGGTACATATCTGCTGCATTTGTGATCAGTTTCATAGGCAATACCTGATTTTCCGATGCGTAAGCCTGCTGCAAAATCGGCACAAACATCTTTGAAGCAAGAGTACCGATACCGATACCTGCAAGCACGGAAAATACACCGCAAAAAATCTGTTCATTGATAAGCATCTGCACCAGTTCACCCTTGTGGAAACCACAAGCACGAAGTACACCAAACATAAGCTCCCGCTCCCTGATTGCCATAATCCAATAAATCAGATAACCGATTGCACAAAGCAGAATCGTTACCATAAACCCCAGTGTTAAAATACCGTTGGTTCCTTGTAAAAGAGGGTCCTCCATCGTATTTTTTAAATTGGTATCCCTGTTGGCATACTTTGCAACCACCATATGATTATCGTCTATCCAGTCAAGGAAATCCGCAGCAGAATATTCTTCTTTTAAATCTATCCAAATCTCATAGGGATAAGTTCCAAAATTCTGTGCCAAAGCATCATAATGGGTTACTAAAAGAAAGTTTTCCTGTCTTTTAATGGTTCCGTCAGCATCGGTCACATTTATCGTTGGTGTATAACCCGGCCAGTAATCAACAAAATCTATAATTCTGCCAAAGGTTTCTGCCCCATCTTCATTTCTAAAATAAATACTGTCACCGATTTTATATCCATACCGGCTTTGGAAATTAGAAGAAACAATCACACCATCTGCCGCCACGGCAAGCTCATTTAAATACTCATAATAAGGCTTTTCCAAAAGCCCTTCCGGAATTTGGGTTACTGTCCCGAATTCTTTTGTATGGATTCCCATAATCGTCACTATCTGACGCTCTGACTGCTCAAAGGATACATAGCCTGCATCATCATAGAATACCTTGGTACAAAGATCTGCCATAGGCAGCGTCATATATTTGGTATAATCGGGTTCCATATAAGTACCATCAAACTGGTTTATGGGCCATACCTCTTTGATTACAATCTCACTGCCGTTTAAGTACTGCGTATTTTCTATGGCATTCGACAAAATAGTTCTGGCAACCGTGGCATGATAAATTCCTAATGATACCGTCATAATCAAAAACAACATAATCAGTTGTTGCTTTCCTGCATTTCGCATATTTTCCAAAAAAGAAATATAACTCGCACTCTTCCAGAACCGCTTACCCATCTTATAAATAAGAAGAACAAGTGTGGGCTGTATTCTGATAAATAATAAGCCGACTCCTAAAATAAACAAAGATGAGCTGATATACAACAAAGGATCCAGACTCTCTCCCTGCAATACATTCACGGAAAGATTCGTCATATTCTTGTGGAAACTGTAGTAGCCATAAGCAGAAAGGCCGATTAAAATAATGTCCAGATACAGCTTTTTCCATAAACTCTTTTTGATAAGCGCTTTCTGTCTCTTTACGTCAACAATGGAAACCTTGCTGTGCTTAATGGCCGGTAACGTAACACTCATCAGGGTAAGAAGGATTGCTGCTGCCGCATATAACACTGTATTTTGCGTAAAAACTATCTCCAACGAAAAGGACGGTTCTATCTCCAAAAAATTTCTGGTGGATGCCAGCATTTTACTAAAAAACACTCCAAGCAAAGTGCCAAAAACTGCTCCTGTCAGTGCAAGCACAATACCCTGATACAGGTATAACCTGAAAATCTGTGAGCGGTAGCTTCCCCTACTCTTAATGACGGAAATTTCATTTTTTTCCATTTCATACATCTGTCCGGAAATCATTAATAAGAATGAACAAAGCATAATCATAACCGGAACCTGTAATATTAAAAGGGTTGCAGAAATCCTGTTGATTTTAAGCAAATACAACTCCATGGTATCCATGTAGAAAGGCTCTTCCATTACGTGCTTATATTCACCTTCCTCATAACAGTACTTTGTCTGTGCAACAATCCCTTTAACATCTTCAAAGGCAATGTTTTTATAGTCTATAAATGCATACTGTCTGCAGTCAATGGTATATTTACTGATATTTTCCCCTGCGAACATTTCCCGGAACAAATCCATATTCATATAGGCTCTGTGACGTATTTTTTCTGCACCTTCCTGCCAAAACAAATCATCCTCCGGCAGACGGAAAATACCCTTAATCTCGATTCGGATGGGATTTCCATTTACATCACTCACAGCTTCGTAGGTAAGCGTTTCACCGAGAAGAAGTCCCTCTTCAATAAAACAGTCCTCGGAAACCAAAACTTCAATCACACCCTCATCATTAATGCCCGCATCTGAAAAACATTCCCCGTTAATGATGTTTACGTGATTTTCAAAATCCGTGATACCTGCGAGGGTAACACCAATGTCCCCTGCATCTTCACGGTTCATGTCCGAGTAAAGCGGTGTCTTCTGTAAAATATAATAAAAGACTGTCTGCAGTTTACTTGCGCCTATTTTCTCATAGACAGACTCTATAAAGTCTTCCATTTTGGAGACCATACCTGATTCGTCTTTTTTTGAGATGGTTGACATTGCCAGAACGGTTGGAAAACGACCATCCTCTGATATATTTTTATTAAATTCATCCTGTAGCATTCTGTCGTAAGCCGCTTTTTGATATAACGGAAAACTGACTGCTGTTGCAACAAGCAAGATACATCCAACCAGCAAGCTTAACGCCATCCATTTTTTGTGCCACATTTTTTGTAACATTAATTTAAACATATTTCCATTCCTTCGCTCAGGCCATACACTGCCCAATAATAAGTCTGATAAGAACCACCCAAAAGGAAAGCATGATAAGAAACGTTTCCTGTCTCGTCTTTCACCTTAACAAAAGCATTTTCTCCTTCCAAGGTAACTGCACTCTTCGGAACCAGCACCACATTGTCTACGTGATGTACTTTAGCATATATTTCAAATGAAGTGCTGCTCCAGTCACCGCCTGCTCCTAATGAACTTCCGTAACTTGCCACTTCACTGACATCGCTTTCCGGAATACGGATTAATGCAGTTCCCGTATTTAACTGCCCGGAAAGTGCCATACCGTATACAGATACCACCATGCCCTGAATTTCCTTTTTTGCTCCGCTTTCCGTATCATACATTATGGTCGCTTCATTTCCATAACTTAACTGTCCCTCTTTATTATCTGCGATGATATAGCACTGGGATTTGTCCGCTACCTTTACCACGTCCTCGTTATAAGATAGTGCATCCCCCACCTTATGCTCTGCCAGACTCATAACAATACCGTCATAAGGTGCTTTTAAACTAATAACACCGGTGTATTCATTCATCTTGGCCAGTTCTTCTCCATAATCCTCTATTGCTTTCCTGCGGGCTTCTATTGCTCTATCTAAGCTTCTGTCAATTTCGTCATGGTATATTTTACTCTTCTTTTCCAGCAGTTTATCCAAACGCTCCTGCTGCCTTTGGATTTTTCTCTCCAATCTTTCCACGCTGACAGTATCAGGCACCACTTCAATCTTGGCAAGTTCCTGTCCCTTCGTTACCTGCTCATATTTTTCCACACAAATTTCATGCACATAAAACGTCCCATATTTTGCAGGATTAGAAATCCAGTTTGTTGTGGGATAATACAGCATACCATAGCCCGTATATTCATCCTCTACAGAACCTGTTTCCAAAACAGTCATCTTACCCTTTGCTGTAATTTCTTCATCCATCAGCACCTTATCACCTTCGGCAAGCCCGGATAAAATTTCCGTATACACACCGTCAGATAGTCCTGCCGAAACAGACTGCACCACATTGCCTGTTCCATCGTACAAGTAGCAATAATAATCTGTGCCGTTTCTGCGCAGAACATCCGATGAAACTGCCAGAACATTTTCACGAGAATCTTCAACCACAATCAGACTTACTAATTTCCCAATGGGAACTTCACCCTCCGGATCATGAAGAAAGAACGTAGAATACACCACACCATTTTGCTTTATCAGCGCCGCATACTCGCCATCTTCCATGACCTTGTAAGTCACTTCGTACCGTTTGCCATCAACCACTGCATAGATATCCGCTGCCCTATCTGCATCTGCTTTGCTGATATATTCTGTATGTAATACTTTGGTCTGCATATCACCGATTGCAATTACATTTGTATTTTTCGGAATATAATCACCGGATGTATAGGTACCTATTGCAACAACCGTTCCATCCTTATTTGTTGTAATCTGCGCTTCATTTACATTTTCCGCCATACGCAAAAGGCGTCCCTGGTCGTATTCCAGTTCCAACGCAAAAAGCTCCTGTTTTTCTTTCAGTGCCTGTTCTATCTGCTCTCTGGACAAAACTGCAGACTTATAAGTACCTTCTATGGGCATACTGAATTTTGTCCAAGTATCATAAAAAGGAGATGAGGCATCAGGCTTATTACTGATATTCTCCATATATGGGACGCTTGCCTCGTATTCCACCTTGCGGGCGTCATAAATATCTTCCTGCAGATCCGTTACTGCATCCTCGTAATCCCTGATTTTTTTATTAATCTCATCAGTCAGATTTTCTATTTCCTCATCTACACTTCCCGTATTTCCATACACAACTACATCACCGCTATTTACAGAATCACCGGGTAATTTTCCATATGTATCAAACGGAGCCTCTGTTGCATAAGCAAATTCTGTTACGGCAGGCACACAGACAGAGGAATACACCTTCGCCTTGCAAATGTCCCTATATTGTACAACATCATAAAATGCCATGCTGCCCACCGGCTCCAAAAGCTCTATTTCCTCCGAAGAGACACTGTTTGCTTGTGCTTTGCCATCTTTTGCCACGCATCCGCAAATATTACAAATAAGCACTGCAGACATCATGATTCCTATGTATTTTTTTCGTCTGTTTAATACCTTTTTCATGCTATCTTCTTACTACCATATCCCCTTCATTTAATCCACTTAAAATTTCCGTACACTCATCACCCTTAAGTCCGGTCTCTATAAAGCACACGGTTTTCATATTATTTTCATCAAGCATATAAACATATGACTTATCATCTGCACTAAAAATGCAGGTATTGGGAAGTATCAATACATTTTCCCTAGTATCTAATTCCAGATAAATATCTCCTGTGGTGTCCACTTCTATTCCGTCATTTTCCGGTCCGTCATAAATACTGAAGTACTGCTTCTCTCCCCATGTATCCATTTCAAAGGGAATCACATCGTAAACACCTTTTGCTGTCCCATAGTAAATTTCCAATTTCAGCACATCCTCTGCTGAAAAATAGTCTGTATAATCAGGCTCTTCTATGGCAAATACACCTTCTGTTCCATCAATTATGGTCATAATCACTTCGTCTTTCTTAGAAACGGTTCCTTCCAGATTAAACTCCACAGAATATACCATACCTGACATAGTCGCATAAATCCTGCTGTCAGCGAGTTTCTTTTTCAGTTCTTCAAGCTCTCTTACATCAAATTCAGCTTCATCACTGTAATCTTCCCTTTTATTCTTATAGGAATCCACGATTTCTTCATCTCTCTCTTCATATTCTTCCAGGTCCTCCTCTTCACACTTAGTACCATAAACAAAGGAAAAGTAAGAAGAACGCAAATCAAATTCTTCGTGGACATCCAAATACTGTTTTTCCAGCGCATCCCTTTTTATTTTGTATTCCAGCGCCGCAATCTCTTCCTCCAAAGAACCGGAAGATACTTCTGCCAGAACATCCCCCGGCTTCACATAATCGCCTTCACGCACGTAAATCTTTTCGATTGTCTTTCCGCCTTCAGGAAAGGAAACTGCCTGCTCCTTTGTCTGAACATACTTACAGGCAAACTTTTTTGTTAAAGTTACATTTCCCCTCTTTACCGTGTCCATGCTGTATTCAATACCCTGCTCTTCATCCGAAATAACAACTACCGGAACTTCTTCTGTGTTTTTTGTCTGCCCACAGCCTGTCAATGTGATGCTCAAAGCACCGATTGCTATCCAACTGAAAAAACGTTTTTTTACTAATAAATTTTTCATTATCATTTACACCTGATTCATTCAAAAATTGATTTTTAAGTTTTGCTCACACAATATTTATCATAGCATATATAACTTCAAAAGACTAGAGAGTTGATTTGGGGTTTACTTTACTGCTAAAATATACTAAAATTATGTCTGGATAAAATTTATAAAGGAGATATATATATGAACATTTCACCATTACAAAAAGCCAGATATGAGTATACTCCCAAGCTTCCCGGAATGCTTAGAAACGGCATTGCAGATATCTGCGTAAAGGAAGGTGCGGAAACTCAGAGCGTAGCTGACCAGGAAAAAATCAAAGCACTTTTCCCTAACACTTACGGCAAAAAGGAAATCACTTTCCAGAAAGGCCAGAACACATCTGAAGCGAAAAAGCAGATTGTAGGTGTTATCCTTTCCGGTGGACAGGCTCCCGGCGGACACAACGTTGTTTGTGGTTTATACGATGCATTAAAAGCAACTAACAAAGAAAACGAACTTTACGGCTTCAAGGGCGGTCCCAGCGGACTTATCGAAGATGATTACATTGTTTTAACAGACGAATATGTTGACCAGTTCAGAAATACAGGTGGTTTTGACATCATCGGTTCCGGTAGAACCAAACTGGAAACAAACGAACAGTTTGCTATCGCTGCTGAAGTATGTAAAAAACATGGTATCACAGCTATCGTTATCATCGGTGGTGATGATTCCAATACTAATGCAGGTATCCTTGCTGAATACTTTGCCGCACATAACACAGGCGTTCAGGTAATCGGATGTCCTAAGACCATCGACGGCGACTTAAAGAACGAAGACATTGAATGTTCTTTCGGTTTCGATACAGCAACAAAGACATACAGCGAAATCATCGGTAACATTGCAAGAGACTGTAACTCTGCTAAGAAATACTGGCACTTCATTAAAGTTATGGGACGCAGCGCTTCCCACGTTGCTTTAGAGTGTGCGCTTGAAACCCAGCCTAACATCTGCTTAATTTCAGAAGAAGTTGCTGCTAAGAAGATGTCTCTTTCCGCAATTGCTGATTACATTGCTGATTCCGTAGAAGCAAGAGCTAACAAGGGAATGAACTTCGGTATCGTTGTTATCCCTGAAGGTGTTGTAGAGTTTGTTCCTGAGTTCTCTGTATTAATTCAGGAAATCAATGAACTTCTTGCAGGAAGCAAGGCTGATGAATTTAATGCACTTGCAACATGGGCAGACAAATATGCATTCATCGAAAAAGGTTTAACCAAAGAATCCATGGAAGTATTTGCAATCCTTCCTGAAGCAATCCAGCAGCAGTTATTCTTAGAAAGAGATCCTCACGGAAACGTACAGGTATCCTTAATTGAATCCGAAAAATTATTCTCTGCACTTGTAGCTGATAAGTTAGCAGCAAGAAAAGCAGCAGGAACATATAAGGGCAAATTTGGTACACTTCATCACTTCTTAGGATATGAAGGAAGATGTGCTTTCCCTTCCAACTTTGATTCAGACTACTGCTACTCTTTAGGATACAATGCATTTATGCTGATCCAGTACGGCTACAACGGATACTTATCAAAGGTTTCCAACCTCTCTGCTCCCGCAAATGAATGGGTTGCAGGCGGTATGCCGATTACCAAGATGATGAACATCGAAAGAAGACACGGCGAAGATAAGCCGGTTATCAAAAAAGCACTCGTTGAACTTGACGGTGCACCGTTTAAATACTTCGAAGCTCATCGTGACCAGTGGGCACTTGAAACATGCTTCAAATATCCCGGTGCTATCCAGTACTACGGACCCACAGAGGTTTGTGATATCACAACTGTAACACTTGCTCTTGAACAGGCAAAATAACAAAATGAAAAGGACCCGATTCCGGGTCCTTTACTTTTCTAATGTAATCTTCCCGTCCCGGACGGACATGCGCACTTTATTTCCTTCCAAATCCATGGTTTCCAAAAATTCCCTCGGAATCTGTACACGTCCGGCCCTGTCAATAATTGCAAACTCATCCTGGGTTTCATCCTCCCAGCCTGCCGTAGCGCCGCTAAGCACATCAGTGTAGCTTTCCTTTAAAATCCTCTCACTACTGATTTTTCCATCCCTGATAGCCGCCACACGCTGCACTTTTTTGGACAACATCACATCATGGGTTACCAGAATAATGGTTTGCCCCCACTCTTTATTAAGCCGTCTGAACAAGTCTAGGATATAATCCGATGTTTTACTGTCAACAGATCCCGTAGGCTCATCTGCAAGCAAAAGTTTCGGTGCATTGGCAACGGCTATTGCTATGGCAATTCTCTGTTGTTCACCACCTGATAACTGGGAAAGTTTATTTCCCTTCTTGTGTGCAAGGCCCACCATATCCAAAAGTTCAAGTGCTCTTTCGCGGCATTTCCTCTGTGAACTTATTTGCATAGGCACCATTACATTCTCCAGTGCCGTCAAAAACGGAAACAGATTCCGGGCATTGTTTTGCCAGACAAACCCAACTGTCTTTCTCTTATAATCCACTAATTGTTTTTCTGTCATGGTAAAAAGATTTTTTCCATCTACAAAAAGTTTCCCCGCACTCGGCTTATCCAGCCCACCAAGCATATTTAGGAAAGTAGACTTACCGCTTCCGCTGTTTCCGATAATGGCCATCAATTCCCCGCTTTCCACTGTAAGGTCAAGGCCCTGTAGGGCTACCACTTCAATATCCTTTGTTTTGTATATCTTCATCAGGTTATCTGCCTGAACCATCACTTCACTCATTTAACCACTTCTCCATCTGCAAGTTCAATTAGATGACTCCCCGCATTCATGAGGGAACTATCATGTGTTGTCATTAATATTGTGATTCCTTCTTTTTCCACCAAATCCCTGAACAGACCGGCTACCACCTTTGATGAGTGGGAATCTAGCTCTGCCGTTGGTTCATCCGCAAACAGAATCTGCGGCTTATGTACAATGGCGCGGGCAATCGCAACGCGCTGCTGCTCTCCACCGGAAAGTTCCTGTGGCATGTGATTCATCCTTTTCTCAAGCCCTACCATACGCAGACATTCTTTTACACGCTCTGCGCGGTTTTCCTTTATCCCGGCAAGCCGCAATGCAAACTCTACATTTTCATATGCATTTAGCATAGGAATCAAAGATACCGACTGAAAAACAAATCCCATCTTTGTCCTGCGCATCTTCTCTCTTGCACTCTCCGGCAGAGCAGTAATTTCCTGACCGTCAAAAAACACCTTCCCCTCATTTGGCTTATCAAGTGCTCCCAACATATTAATCAGTGTCGTTTTCCCTGAGCCGGAACGGCCTTTTAACACTGTAAATTCCCCCCGCGGAATATAGGCACTTACTCCCTTTAATGCAAGGAAAGGTTCCGAACCTTCAACAGGAAAGGCTTTCACTATATTTTCTATTTCTATAATATGATTTTGATTCATTAATCTTCTCCCAATTTCAAAGCACCGGTAATATTACTCTTTGAAACAATTCGAAGTAGCACTGTTATGCAAATAATGAGTACTGCAATAATTGTTCCGAATAATTTTACCAAATCCTCTTTTCGGCAAACAAGTCGAAGCGGCAATATCTGGTCTGTCGCCGCATAAGCATTTTGTATAATCGGCACATATAAGCCTGCAGCGGCTGCGCCAATGGCAATGCCTACCAAAATAGACAATATACCGCAAAAAATCTGCTCGTTAAACAGGATATGGAACACTTCTCTTTTACTCATACCCATGGCTCTTAGAACACCAAACAGTAATTCTCTTGACCTGATGGATAAAATCCAGTAAATCAGATATCCCACACCGCACAATAAAAGAATTACGATAAAACTAAGTGATAAGACACCGTTTGTACCTTGGAATAAGGCATCCTTTCGCAAATCATCTTTTGCCACTACCATATCAGCGTAAGATTTTACTTTTATATTGTTTTCTTCCACAAAATCATAAAATCCATCTGTGTTGTCCTCAAAGTTCATCCATACATAGTACGGGGTCACATCTGCCTTCCATTGGACATAAGAGAGATTTGTTACCATCATGTATTTGCTTTTAACAAGCAGTTCGCCTTTTTCTCCCACGCTATACTCTTTAGGCTGATAGGTCGGCCAATAATTAAAAAAACCAATCACTTTCAGACTAAATGTCCTGTTCTTCAAATCTACAATCAGCGTATCGCCAATCGAATATCCATACTCTACGCGCATGTTCTCTGACAAAAGCACACCATTTGATGTATTGGCAAGTGCATTCAGATAATCATAGAAATCCAGCGGCAAAAGATTCTCCGGCATTGATACCATTTCTCCAAACTCCTTGGTCTGGATTCCCATAATGGCACATTCTTCTTTCACGGGCCGTCTTCCGCCCACAACCTTTACTTTATCCTGTAAGACTTTGGTAACGTCATTTGCACCTTCTATGAATTCATATCTGTCAACTTCCGGCTCGTAATACTCTACTTTCAAACTATCACCCGGCATTGCCGCACCGGCGTTGTCTCTCCATTTTTCCTGCACCTGCATATCCACTGCGTTCAAATACGAAATATTCTGATCTGCATTTTCCAGAATCGTCCTTGCAATAGTCGCATAAAAAATACCAAAAGACACCGTTAATATCATAAACAGCATAATAAACTGTTGCTTTGACGCACTGCGGATAGTTCCCAGGAAAGACATATATGACGCCGACGATAGCCATTTTTTCCGTATCTTATAAATTAAGTGAATGAAAACAGGATGTAACCGCAAAAACAAGAGACCGCATCCCAAAATAAAAAACGTAGCTCCAAAATACAAAAACGGATCCAATGTTTGTCCAAGCAGAATCTGCTCCCTAATCGCCTCCTGCGACCTTGAAAAGGAATAATATGCATAACCTGCTCCAACAAGCAAAATAATATCCAGATATGTCTTCTGCCATAATGGTTTTTTTGCTCTTTGACTCTTTTGCTTTAAATTCACAATCGTCACAGTACTGTATTTAATTACAGGGACTACTGTCACCATAACTGACACTCCCATTGCAACAAGTGCAGCTATAAACGCATCTTTTGTAAGTGAGGCCTGTAACAAATTTTGAAAATCAAACTGAAGGAAGGCACCTGCTGACCCCAGTAATGAGCAAAGGAACATGCCAAAGGGAATGCCGGTTATCAGCCCTATCAGGGAAACCAATATACTCTGCATAAAGTACAGGCGGAGAATCTGATGTCTCCTTGCTCCACGGCTTTTTAGCATGGAAATTTCATTTTGTTCCATACGCAGCATCTGCTCGGATATCATAAACAAAAACGCACAAAGCAGCACCATGCAGGGTATACTTAAAATGAAAAGTGTAGAAGAAATCCTCTCCACTTTTACCGTATAAGAATTCAGCACCTCCAGGTACGCAGGCTCATGTATTTTCACCCCTTCTAAGCGCTTACCAAGCCAGGCATTTGTGACTGTCGTAATTTTATCTGCCTGCCCGGAATCCATGCACCGGTAATCAAACAACGTATCATATTGTATTTCATACCCTTCATGCTCTCTGCCGGCAAAAGTCTCATCAAATAATTCCGCCATCATAAAGCATTCACCGGCATAAGCACCTTGATAATCTGTCCAGTAAAAATCCTTCTCATCATTGGGAATGAAAATTCCTACAATCTTTATATACAAAGGGTCCTTATTGTCATTAATCATCTGCTCAAAAACCAGTTCTTCGTCCAGCAAAACACCTGTCTGATTTAAGGTTTCCTGATTCACTATCACCTCTATGTAATTTTCGTACTCTGTTTCTTCATACATTCTTCCTTCTATGATGGTGATATGATCTTCTAAGTCCGTCATGTATCCTACACCGAGGCGCATCTGGTCTGCCCCTTTTCGTGCCATCACCGGTTTTGCTACATCGCTCCGGATACTCCGGTTAATATGGCTTTCTTTCACAGGCAGGTTTAATTCCATAATCATTTTTTCTGTCTGTAAATACAAATTTTCCGTAGCCTCCGGTGTTACCGTCCATGCACTTGTCCGCAGCAAAAATGGCCACTTTCCGGTCTTTTCCCACTTCCTGTCAAACTCTTTGACAAACATGCGCTCAAAAGATGCCGACTGGTATACTAAATATCCGGAGGAAACTGCAACCAGTAAAATATTACCGATTAACAGACAAAGCAGCATCCATTTTTTATGTTTTAACTTTGCAAGCATAAATCGAAACATATCTTATCTCCACATCAAAATGAATTTTTACGGCACTACCACGCGGTCCCCTTCATTAAGGCCTTCCAGTACCCAGTAGTACTCTTCACTCATTCCGCCCAAAATTACTTTCTTTTTCAAAAAACTTCCATTTTCCTGTATCACTGTTGCATATACATCTTCTTCGTCTATCTCAAGTGCACTAATCTTTACCATGATTGCATTTTCCTGTTCTATGGTATTTACTTTTGCAGTGATGGTATTTACAATCGCTGTTTCCAGATAGGCTGCTCCCTCTTCATCCAGTTTTATATAGGCCTTCCAATCGGCAGCCTGCTCAGCAACAGATTTTTGGGAAGGTGTTATAACCGTCCCTGTAAAGTCTACTTCCTCTGTTGTATTTGCACAGGTTATCACCACTTCTTTTCCGTACCTAAATGCATTTTTTTCGTTGCTGACCCACAAGATTTCACTCTTCTTTGGCTCTAATACTGCAACGATGCTCTCATTTGGTATTGTCCTGCCCTCTACAAGCACCTCCACGTCCCGTATATATCCTGAAATGGGAGCCGTAATTTCTGTAAGTGCTGCAGCAGTTTCCATTTTCGCTAATTGCTCTTTTGTTTTTTCAATTGTTGTACTACGGCTTTCGATATCCTGTCTGTGATACTCCTTAGACTCTTCATACTTTCGAAGGGCAATTCCCCTTTGTTGCTGGTCTTCTATTTCATAAGCCTCTATTTCCTGCTTGCGGTCTTCCTCTTCATAAAGAAGCTTATCAGCTTCAAGACGCTCCTCCATTCTCTGCAGCGACAGGCGTACCTGCGTCAAATCGGATTCTTTTACATCAATATGTACTTTTGCAATGACATCTCCCGCCTCCACATATTTTCCTGTAGAAGCGATAAGTTCATCAAAGATCATGGTTCCGTACTCATACTGTGCGTATGCTGCCACGGAATCTTGCACGTAAAACTGGGCGCTGGAGCTGGCACTCACTCTAAAGGTTCCTTTAAATGCTTCCTCTATCTGATAAGATGCTAATTGATGTTCTTTTCCTACCGTTAATGCTTCTTCTTTCAGATAGTCTGAAACAACTGCCTGTTCATGCACTGCTTCCTTTTTACATCCCGTAAGACCAATGGCAAAAAACACAACCGCAAGAAGGTAACTTACGATTTTTCTATTAATTTGACGCATAAACGATATCTCCTTCCGCAAGTCCCGAAAGAATTTCGGTATTGATTTCATCTGACATACCTATCTCAATGGTTACCGCTTCTTTTTCTCCGTTCACATCACAATAAACATAGTCTTCTCCACTATCATTTCTGATGCATCCGCTAGGTAGAATCAGTACGTTTTCCTTGCTTTCCGTTACCATGATGACCTTGATATCTTCACCAAAACAGATACTCTCATCCGGACTTACCACCTCAAAGAAAGTATATGTATCTGCGCCTTTCTCATCAGGGAGATACTTCATTTCATATTCTTTTCCATCTTTTACTCCGTAAACAATTTTCACATCTTCCATATCCGGCGCAGAAATATATTCACACTGCACTAAGCTGCGTTTTGTATCTGCAAGTACAATGGGATAAGAGTTCACACCCACCGGGTCACCAACCTTCAAATCTGCCAAATATGTAATGATTCCGTCCTGTGGTGCCACAATGATATTCGACTCGTTTTTTGCCTCCAGCCTGGCTAATTTTGCTTCTTGAAAAGCAATTTCTTTTTCTGTTCTTTCCATATATTGCTTTTTCTCTACCTTAATTTTTTCTCCTTCAGCTAAAAAAAGTTCATAGGAAATACAGATATCATCAAAGCCTTTCATATCAGGAGTCATAGATTCAATTATTTTTCTAAACTGGCCTGCCTGCCACCCATTCGTTGCAAACTGAAGGTCATAACTCGTCACATGATTATTGTAATCGTTTCGCAGTTCTTCAAGTTGCTCGCTTAAATCTTCTATTTCCTGTTCACATTCCGGTTTAGTCACTGCCACTACCTGGCCCTTCTTTACCGTATCACCGAGCATCACTTTATATTCCAGAAAGTTACCTTTTCGCGGGAACTGTAGCACCTGCATAGCCGGATTAATCTCTCCATCATAATACTCAGCCACCTTAATATCGCCCGCAGTTACTGTGATAAGCTGTGGCATATCCGTTGTAGTTTCTACCAGTTCTTTTTCCGGCACCGGCTCTTCCTGCACCTTGCGGCATCCCACAACGAGCAAAAGGACTAAGGTAAGTGCTATGATACTTATTTTTTTCACTCTATCCACGTAATACATAATCTCCTTCTTCCAGTCCTTCCAATATTTCCGTATTTTCACGGTCGCTGATTCCTGTCTTTACATAACGGATCTTCCGGATTCCGTTTTCGCCCATGATATACACATAGGTTTTGCCTGCACCGACATAAAGAACATCACTGGGCAGATATAACACATTTTCCTTCTTTTCCTTCTCTATCCAGATAACACCCTCATCTCCTACCGTAATATGTAAGTTTGGTGTCTGCACTTTAAAAAACAGTTTCTCCGGATCTTCATCATCCGGTGCAAAAACCACTTCCACACTTCTTTGCTTCTCACCTTTCTGTACCACTACATGGTAAGTCTTTCCTTCTTCCAGATGAGTTTCTTTTTCAAGTTCCGTGGATTCAAATACTAAATCTTCATTCCGGATCATGGTGATTATCTCCTCAGAAGGTTTTGATATTTCTCCCACCAGGTCTGAATTGCTAACTGTCACAATGCCTGTAGCCGGTGCTGTCAGCGTTCCTTCACGGATATAGTCTTGGTATTCCTGAACTCTTAAAGTGCGCACCGTAATATCATCCTGACAGTCTACCATCTGATCGTCATACTGCCTTGTGGCCTTTTCAACGTTTTTTTGGTATTCATCTGCATCCCTGGTATCTTCATCCTGAAATTCATAGGCTTTCTTCATCATCTCCAAATCCAAGGTCTTCATTTCCTGAAGTTGGCTGATTGTCAGTTCTGCCATCTCAATTGCATGTTGTTCTTCTAAAATCAGTTCTTCAAATTCTTCTACATTCTGGCGGGCAATCACCTGCCCTTTTTTTACAAGGTCTCCCTTTTCTACCAGCACCTCTACAATTTCTCTTTCCTGCCCTGTAAAAAAGCAATCTATATTTTCCTTCGGTGCATACTTGCAATTGATTGCAATCTCATTGGTAACTGTCCCTCTTTTTACGGCAACAAAAGTATAGGAGATGGCTTCTCCCGCTTCCTGCGTTATCACTTTCACTTCTTCTACCGGTGCCTGCGCACATCCAGTCATCAATAATAGACTAAGTAATATTCCTGCAATTCTTTTCATGTACTGTCCCTTCTAATTTGCAAAATATTCTTCCATGGTTTCCATCATGTCTCTTATAATCCCCCACGCGTTTGCTTTCGGAATCATCATAATAAAATAAACGTTCCCGTCCTGACTTTGATAAACAAGATTGAGATATCCATAAGATAAAGTGCCGCCGATGGAACCAATAGCACCCTCTCCCATATCTTCGAAGCCGCAGGCGTATCCGTTCTGCATTTCTGTTATATCCTTTAACTGTGCTTCATCCAGAACTTTTCCTGTAAGCAGTGCTCTGTTCCACAACAATATATCACACACATTGGAATGCATATCCCCGGCACCTCTGCAGGCACCGGCAATCCCCATATACTCTCCGTTTCCACTTGGTACAGATGTCAGATTCCCTATTTCCACACAGGTTGTATGCTGTAATTTGTATGGTTCAAAAAGATGTTTCCTTAAATATTCCTCATAACTCTCTCCTGTCACCTGCTCTAGAATGAGTGCCAGCAAATAGTAATTGGTATTGGAATAGCTCGCTTTTTTCCCCGGTTCAAAGTTCAGCTGGGCTTTATATAAATAACCCAGCATTTGCTCATCTGTCATTTGTCCGTTCATAAAGGCATCATACTCTTCTGCCGTACGTCCGGTAAAAAATTTCATGGATTCATTGAGAAAATCAGGAATCCCTGACTCCATAAACAGCAAATGTTCAATCGTAATTTTAGAACCATGTGTATATTCCGGAAAAAATTTATCTATGGTATCAGTTTTTTTTAGATTTCCTTCCTGAATCTGCTGCAAAATAGCGGCCGCCATAAACTGTTGGGTGATAGAACCAATTTCATAAGTCGTGCATGGATTTACCGTTGTTTCGCCATCTGCTTCCAATGCCTGAAAACCGCCTGCAAAAATAATTTCCTCGTCAGTTGCCAGCATCATACTTCCGATTGCCGATTTTTCACAATAAGCACTTAATGCTTCTACCAAATCACTATACTCCGCATCGTCAGTCGTCCACACCAGATTTTCATCAAAAGAACCATTTGCAAACAAATAACTATATTCTTTTATAAAATCTGCATTTGGATTATCAGCCGATTCCGATAGAACATTTTCGCTTTCAAGTCTGAATATCTTTTTCTTTTTGGGTGCATTTTCTTTGTTTTCGGCTCTTTCCTTTGCTTTTTCCATTTCTACAGTTCCTGCAAGCTTCGCTTTTTCTGTCACTTCTGCCGTTTCTGCCTTTGCAGAACACGCTAAAAGATTTAATGCACACACTATGCTAAGAATGATTGCTATCCATTTCTTCATGTTCTTATTCCCCTATTGCATAATTATTCTTTAACATGCCTTATCACACACACTTCTTTTTAACACAATGTATATTATTACAAAAATTGGACATAAAAAACACCCGAAGAAGTCTACGAATTCTTCGGGTATTATCTAGATAATTTTAGGTCTGACAGTATCATTCTTTCTGATAATGCTAAGCCTGTTCAAGAAATTCAAGTATCATTGCATTTGTATCGATTCCACTTATGCTTTCATCCGGCCAGGAATGACGCCCGTCTTTTACAAACAAATTCCAAACCTGCTTTTGTTTCCCTTTGCTTGTGTATTTTGACAAAACGGAGCCTTTCCCTACCTCACAGGTTTCCGAAGGTTCCAGTCCATTTGATTCTGCCCAATACTCCATCACATCCTCGATTGCCGGAGCCTTAGAATATTTTGCACTTCCATCACTGTTTTTAGGAACAACATCATCCTTTTCTCCGGTAATCTGGAAGAAACTCACTTCATTTAATTCATTGCGTTCATCCCATACGCCCTCCGGCATCATTCCGGCAACACTGACAACTGCCGCGTAGGTATCAGCAGCCTCCATGGCAAGACGATGTGTCATAAAAGCTCCATTACTAAATCCCACCGCATAAACACGCTTTTTATCAAGAGAATACTCCTTTTGCAAATATTTTGCCAGAGAAACAAGAAAGCCTACATCATCATTTCCTTCGATACCCATCCCGGAATTCCATCCGATTGACGATGTGGAATCATTAGGACTTGCTGCCCCTGTCACATACACAACCGCATATCCAAGTGCATTTGCTTCCTCCTCGAAATGAACCGTACTGCGAAAGCTTTCTGCTGTGTTTCCATAACCATGCAACATCACAACCAAAGGCGCTCCATCAGTTTGATCCGGTAAATCCAGAATAAAGTCATGGTTTACACCATCAAAGGTGCAGGAAAACTGATTGTCCTGTTCCTGTACGATGTTTTCTATTTTTTTCATTTCTTCTTTACCACATCCGGTTAATAACGCAGACAACATAAATATGAAACAAAAATATTTCACTTTTTTTGTCCCTTTATTCACCATATAGTTTCTATTACGGCTGTAAAATTCCACAAATAGTTTCCATAGTCCTTGGTACATAATTACTAATCCTCTCCACTGATTCCACAACAATGATATCTGCCTCAATAATTGCCTCTGCCACCCCCGGATCCTTCATATGCTTCCAATGGACATGTGTATAGTTAGAAAAATCCTTGGTCAAATATTGTGCCATAAATATTCGGAATGAATCTCCTACCACTACGATTTTGGCCTGATTGGCGGATGAAGAAGCTGCTTTAAACAGATTATCCGACACTTTCGTTCCATCTACATTGGTGACATTAATATCCGTTTTATAATTAACATGATATCTGATATCATCTGCATAATTTCCCTGATCCAAATTCCCTAAAAGGACCAAATCACCACCCAGATACTGACTTGTCGTTTTACTTACATTTTCGATATCCTGCATTTGCATACCCATCAAAGCATACAAAGCTTGCACCCCCACATAGGCACCGGCTTCCGTCCAATGTGTGTCTGTTTTAAAATAAGGCTGGCACGACGCTTTCGCTGCTTTCATTTCATTAATCGGATAAACAATTTGAATATCGGAATTTGCATGTATGTAATCCACCAAGCGCTGTGCTCTTTTATTCTCATCCCCTACAGCATAACTGGGCATCTTTTCAGCATATACCTGTTCCTTATTGGGCGGGATAATAAAGTACAGTCTCTTCCCTTGGGACGTACATATTCCTTGCAGTTTTAGCATGCCGTTTAAATATTCTTGCATCTGATTTTGGCTGAGGATATTATTGGCTATATAATCCTCTAAAGCATTTTCCTTTGCGAAAAACAGCCATCCTTCTTTGCCTATAATGGTGAGATTATTATAAATTTTAGGTGGCAGGAAACTTGGATCATTTGTGTTAAGCGGATAGTTTGGAACCGGTTCGTTTTTATATTTTTTCACCAAATCCGTTTCTTCTTCTAAATCCTCCTCCACCTTTGTCTCTTCTACACTATTTTCTGCCACATTTTCTTCTGCTTCCGGATTTTCCGGCGTAGCGCTTTCTACCGGCATCTGACTTTCCGGCGTAGCCTCCTCACTTGGAGTCTGACTTTCCGGCGCAGCACTCTCACTTGGTGTCTGATTTTTCGGCGTATTCTCTTCTTTCTCCGGCACGCTTTCTGTAACCACGTTTTCCGCTACAAGTGCGTCCTCATTTATTGTACTTTCTTCTACTGCATTTTCTACTGTAACAGTTTTTTCCTCTTCTATCATCTCCGGTGCAGGTACTTCTTCCTGTTGCTCATTACTTGTTTGCTGATAAACCATCTTCACTAAATACGGACTAATGGTCTCATCATAGGGTTTTTCTATAATAGCAGTCAGCTTGCGGTTCGCAGAAATAATAATCGAACGAAATGGAAGCCTGTCATTATAATATGCTTCTAAACCGGCACCATACGCTGAGGTAAACTGCTTCGGAAACTCTGCCTTATTACGCTTTTCTCCCAAATCATAGTCAAGCGTCTTTAATACATTCCCAGGCAACAGCGTGACAACTCCCCACAAAATGGCAGGCAATGCAAGGGTTGCCATAAACACCCCTACAGATATCAATAGAAACGTTTTGTTTTTGTTTGATTGAACTTGCATGTTATTATCTTCTGTCATATCAGGCATCTCCTAAAATTGGAAATAAATAAACGGATTATATGTTCCGCTTACCATCATAAAAATACAAAGAATAAGTGCAACCGTTTGAATACATAAGTCTACAGCCATAACAGGCATAGTATTCTTAATTTTTTCATACACAGATGCTAAGGGTCTTTGAACGAAACCGGCAAATAAAATTCCCACTACAAAAGCAACCAACACTTTCATTGATAAATAGGAAAATACGGAATAATAGGATTCTGCCCCACCAATCGAAAACATCTGTTGCAAATATGTAACTGCCTGAAACACATTATCTGCGCGGAAAAATACCCATCCGATGATTACCGCCATCATGCAATAAATCCAATTAAAAATTTTTACGGGATTTTTCTCCAATATCTTTCCCCAAAAAAGTCTTTCTAAAATCAAAAGGAATGCATACATAATTCCCCAAATCAAAAACGTAAAGTTTGCTCCATGCCAAATACCCGTCAAAAGAAAAACAATAAACACATTGAGACAGGTCCTTGCCATTCCTTTTCTGTTGCCGCCAAGAGGTATGTACACATATTCCCTAAACCAGGTAGATAATGATATATGCCATCTTCTCCAAAATTCCTGTACAGACAATGAAGTGTACGGATAATGAAAGTTCTCCTTAAACTCAAAGCCCAACATTCTGCCTATACCGATTGCCATATCGGAATATCCCGAAAAATCATAATAAATCTGCAATGTATATGCAAGAATCCCAAGCCATGCCACTGCCGGCCCAATCCCTGCTGTATCCATTGCCCATATATTGTCTGCTACCTCGCCAAAGGTATTGGCAAGCAAAACTTTTTTGGCTATCCCGTAACAAAACCGTTTCTGTCCGCTTACAAACAATGCAATAGTTTCTTTTCTCTTTTTAAGCTGCTCTGCTATATCGCTGTATTTTACAATGGGTCCTGCCACCAGCTGCGGAAAAAAGGATACGTATAATGCATAGTCTCCAAAGTTTTTCTGTACCTCTGCCTTCTTTTGATACACATCAATGACATAGGACATTGCCTGAAAGGTAAAAAATGAAATGCCTATGGGAAGCACTATGTAAGGAAGTCCTAATTCTCCTGTGCCTTTCATGCTGAGCATATTTTGAAGTAGCGTTCCTACATTGCCTTCAAAATTTATCATGGACTCAAGAATGATTACCAGCATATTAAAATATTTAAACACAAACAAAATACCGATATTCAGGGCAATAACCAATGCCAGCTTACATTTCCGATACCTTTCTGCTCTGCTGACGAGTATTCCCCCCACATAATTAAGCAAAATGGAACTCAGAATAATAAAGAGATAATTTATTTCCCCCCATGCATAAAATACAAGGCTGGCAACAAGTAAAAATAAATTTTTCACCTTAATTCCGGTTTCTTCATTTTTATACTTTATCAGGGATAAACAGAAATTACCGATTAATACTATGGGTAAAAATACCCAAACGAATATCATAGAACTAAAAAGCATCTCGTAACCTTCTTTTCAAATTTTTACATTTCCTATTATAGCACATTCTGTCTTTAATGGTACTGAAATCGTTTCTTTTTTTCCGAATTTTACGGGGTGCAAAAACGCCCCAACCTTACCCCATAATACATCTCCAAAGTATCTTCATCATAATAACAAACCGCCTCATCACTTCCGTGATGACATACAAAACAGATTTCTCCTTCTTTCTCTTCTCCGTACAGATTTTTCTTATACTTTGAAGTATTTAAACGCTCCATTTCCGTTTCGTAATCTGTACGTTCCAAAAATCGGAGTTTAAGCTCTATACGGTACTCCGGATCCCATTCGTTCAGCCTTTCATAAACAAATTCCACATCGGACACCCCTGCAGGTATCTTTTCAGGAAAAATGGCAAACTCTCCGTCACTTTGTCTTTCTGCAAGCACTTCTTCATAGCACAACACATCACAAGTGTAATCAGATACCAGCATGCCTGCCCCCAGCATACCGACTATACTTATAAAAATCAGATACCATGAACATCCTATGGACACCAGTATGGTTCCCAGTGACTTCCAGACCTTTTTTCCTTTTATAAAGCAAAAGAAAAGACAAATGCATGGTATCAGTACTTCATACAATCCGACAAACAAAAAGCCCTCCTTGTTTTCCCATCTGATATGTGGATATTTCACACCGGAAAACTCCATTTTGATAAGAACAAATGCAATTACCACATACATCACAAGAGGAACAAATCGTACCACTCTGCTGATTCGTAAAAGAACGTCGGAAAAGACACCCTGCAATTCCCGTCTCACACGTTTGCGTGCAATCCGCTTTTCCTGCTTTTCACTGATTTCTCCCTTTTCTTTCCACTCTTTCAAACAGGATTTGCAAAGCGGGCATTCTTCTAAATGTTCAGAAATCATTTTTTCTGATTCCGGACTACATGCATTTTCTACATAAAGAGGCAGCAAATCCATTACTGCATCACAAATTATTCTCTTTTCGTTCATGTGATTTCCTCCTTAATCTGCATTCTGGCACGGTAATAGATAACCCGCACAAAGCTCTCAGTCTTCCCCATAATTCTGGCAATCTCCCGAAAGGATAAATCCCCCAAAATCCGCAGGTAGAATACCTCTCGGTAAGGCTCTTTGAGGCAATGGATTTTCTCAAGTATAAGCTGCTTCATTTCATCATTTTCCAGGCGCGTTAAAATTTCATCTTCGCTTCCCGGCAAATCTTCCGGCAATTCTGTAATTCTTTTTGTTTTTTTATAATGTGCATATAATTCATTCTTCGCAATCTGACATAACCACACACTGATTTTACAGTCATTCCTAAACTTTCCGATATGTAAAAAGGCATTGTAAAAGGTCTGCTGGGTAATTTCCTCAGTCAAATGGTGTTCTCCGCATTGTTTAAAGAGATAACCATACACAATGTCATAGTTCTTTGCGAAGATTTCTTCGAAATCGTTCACTTTCATACTCCTCTCTTTAACATGTTTTATCCTTGGAGAATACTATAAACAAATATTACTATGTAATACAGAATCGGGATAAGCAACCCCACTGTAACCGCACTAAGGAAAGCGGTAATGCCGCAGCGGATTTTCTTTGCCTTTTTCCTAAGTACCTCCTGCTTTTCTGATTCCTTTTCCTCATCAAATATAACCTGCTCCACCACATCTGATGCAAGCAGTTCTTCATACAGTTTACGGCACTTCGTACATTCCTTCAAATGATTTTGTACAAGCAGTGTACTGCCGTCTCTGGTATAACCGTCATAATATAGCGGCAATAAATCCCTTATTACATTGCAATCCGTCTTCATTACAGACTCCTTTTCTCTTGGTAATCAATTTCCTGTTTCTGTCAATAAGAGTACCAAAATACAATTTTGTTACAAATTTTCTCACAGAAAAAGTGGACTTTTATGTCCACTTTTTCTTATCAATTATACTTGAAATTGTTGAATTGTCTCTTGTAGCAGATCAACGCTCTCCAGTACATTCTGTGTTTCTGTTGAAACCGTTTCACTTGCATATGTTATTTCCTGTAAATTTCCATTTACAGACTGTACTGCACTATCCAATTCCTTCTGTGACAGATTAATGGTATCCAAAATTTCATTGATACTGACAATGGCACTTCGTAATTCCTTTGTGCTTTCACTTACCACATTACTAACCTGCGCATAATAAGTGGCATCCTCTTTATAATTATCCGCAAGCGTTTCCAGCTTGTCATAATCCTTTAGCACCACTTCATCAAGGAAAGAAATAATATGGTTGCTTGCTTCTGAAAGCGCACCTACACTTCCTAACACTTTCTCCGTCAGTGCATTTACCTTTCCGATTTCACTTCCCGTGGTTTCACTCAGTTTCTTAATTTCTTCCGCAACTACTGCAAACCCTCTGCCTGCCTCACCGGCTCTTGCAGCTTCAATGGATGCATTTAAGGAAAGCAGATTGGTCTGGCTTGCAATTTCACTAATTGCTTGTGACACCTCTACAATCTGTGTAATCACTTTCGTTTCCTCAATGGCAGTTTTTAGTTTTTCCCTACTGTCCATGGTCACTTTAATCGCACTTGCCTTATCCTCTAAGACCTCCGGAACCATATGTTCCACACGTTCAATAATTTCATCAGCCCGTAAAGTAATATTTTCTGCTTTTTCAGCCAGTTCATCAATAGCAACGGTAACATCTTTACAAGTACTGTCTATATCTCCTATGCTCTGCGTCTGTACTGCTACACTCGCTCCGGTCTCTTCCATGATAGAACTGATTTCCATGATATTCCCGCTCATTTTAGAAACATTTTCATTTGTTCCGAATACCATTTTCTTAATATTTGCAGTCTCATCCTTGGTTTTACGGATTGTTGATATAATTCTATTTTCCAATTCATCCAACAGATAACTGATTTCTTTTACTTCAGATTTTTCATCTTTGCAATTCTGTTTGCCTATTACTTTTTCTTTAATAAATTTTTTCAATTCGCTCAGCGGCTTTAGCATAATGGAAACCACTATATTTAAAACAATAATCGACGCAGCCAATAATAACACATCTGCAATGAGAGGAATCACCAGATTATTTCTTATTTTGTTATCAATAACTGAATGATTCTGTGTAATTCCCAATTTCCATCCCGTTGCATCAATTGTCTTAACTACACAATATTTTTCTTTACCATCATAGTCCTTAAAGGAGGTAATACCCCCACTTTCAAGATTTATCGGCACAACATCACTTAAAATAGTGCTTCCTTGTTCTTTGGGCAGAAATTCTTCATTTTCATGTGTGATGACACTGTTATCTTTTCCCAAAAGAAACGTCTGCACACTTTCGTCTGCGCTGACATTCTTTACCATTTCAATTAAGGCATCAATTGTAACATCTGCCAGAACAACTGCCTGCTCTCCCTCGATTTCACAAGGTACTGCTATAGACACAATCATCTGTTTTGTAACCAAATCCGTGTATGGCGCAGTATAAATCAATGAGCCTTTTGAAATTGCTTCTGACCACCAGCCTCGTGTTGTTGGATCAAGATCAATCGTTGAATGATCTGCCGGAAATGCACCGCCATGATATCCGAAACAGCAGTAATACATAAGAGCATCACTATTATTTGCAAGGTTTACTTCCAGAAAATCCATAATCGCTTCTGTGTCATCTTTATCCATTCTTTCCAGTGCGCACTTCATTGTTTCTATAATATCGCCCTGTCTGGTCATCCACTCGTCAATGACATCACCGGTGTTTTCTGCTTCTGTGATCAGCACATTATGTTCGCTTGTTTTCAGCGCAGTATTAAGTACAATACTGTTAATTACTGCCGTCACTACAATGATCAGAATGGTACTTAATGCAACATACAAAATAATTCTTCCTTTAATTGTCGCTTTTCCCATAAGTCCCCTCCTATTCTAGGCATTTTTTCTAAGCATAATGATTGTTCTATCTGCAAGCCCTGAAAATAGCAAGCATATCCTGCTCATCCAATAATTTGGCAGAACCCATTGCTCCGCCTACGCCTACAGCACATTTATGCGCCATTTCTACTAACTGCTCATCTGTTGCATCAACCCCCAATTCGCGCAGATTAGTAGGCATATGAATTTCGCGATAGAAATCTTCCATTGCCTCAATTCCTTTTAATGCAATTTCTTCATCAGAGCCATTGTTTTCAACGCCCATAACATTAATTGCAAACTTTTTGAATCTCGGAAGACAATTCAAATATACATATCTCGCCCAGCTTCCCCACACTGCTGCAAGACCTGCGCCATGCGCCACATCAAACAATCCTCCCAATTCATGCTCTAATTTGTGAGCCATCCAATCTCCACCGTCATTACCGCAGCCTGTCAAATCATTATGAGCAAGGCTTCCTGCCCACATTACTTCTGCTCTGGCTTCATAGTTCTTCGGATCCTTTACAAGAATCTTCGCATTATTCATAACAGTACGAAGCAAGCCTTCCGCTATTGCATCTGTGATTTCTAAATTGGCCCCCTGTGTAAAATATCTTTCCATCGTGTGCATCATAATGTCCGTACAACCGCAGGCTGTCTGATAATCGGGAAGTGTCATTGTAAGCTCCGGATTCATAATAGCAAATTTCGGTCGGCTGAAATCACTGCTGTATCCACGCTTTACCAGTCCTTCTTCCTTTGTAATTACTGATGAATCACTCATTTCACTGCCTGTTGCAGATAAAGTCAGGATAACTCCCAGCGGAAGACATCCTGTGGCTTCTCTCTTGTAATCATAGAAATCCCACACATCTCCTTCATTAGCAACGCCATAACCAATAGCCTTGGCAGAATCGATGGCACTTCCTCCGCCTACAGCAAGAATGAAATCAATTCCTTCCTTCTTGCATAAATCTATACCTTCATAAACCAAGCCCAAACGAGGATTCGGAACTGCACCTCCGAGTAAAATATAAGAAATTCCGGCATCATCAAGAATATCTGTCACTGTCTGCAGTAATCCCGAGCGGATTACGCTTCCGCCGCCATAATGAATCAATACTTTTTTCCCGCCGAATTCCTTAATTAATTCCGCTACCTGTTTTTCTGTTCCTTTTCCAAATACTACTTTTGTTGGTGTGTAATACTTAAAATTATTCATTGTAGACCTCCCATATTTTTTGTATGAAATTTGACCCCATAGATTTTTATTACAATTATAATAATAAAAGTAATTTTTTTAACTATATCACACTTAAGCAATAAAATAAAGACCGGCAAAAATAATCAAAACGCTTCTTACAACTCTTCCAGTTCAGTCTCCGTTTCCAGCATTCTCTCCAAAAGACTCTCCTGAAGATGCTCCTCTGCATCCAATTCAGTTTGCAATTCCATAAGCGTCTGATAATCTGATGCCAATGCCGAATCCATCAACCGAAGCTTCAGTTCATTTACTTTCTCTTCGCTTTCTGCCAATTGCTTGTAATACTTTTCCAACTGTTTAAGCAGACGGGATTTCACCTTGCCGGGATTGTAATATTCTTTTTTGTTAAATACATCCTGAAGTGTAGGTCCCGAATTCTTCTTTTCTTTCTCACCGTCATTTTTATTCAAACCGGAAGATGTTGCATTTCCCTTCCCCGAATCTGTTCTGTTCAGATTCTCCCGTTTCTGTTTTTCTGCCAAATACTCCTCATAACCGCAGTCATATTGGGTTACCTTATCCTTGCCAAACTCCAAAATCCCCGTAGCTACCTGCTTGATAAAATACCGGTCGTGAGACACAAAAAGAACCGTGCCTTCAAATACCTGCAACATTTGTTCCAATGCCTGCTTGCCCATAATATCCATATGATTGGTAGGCTCATCCAATATCAGCAGATTAGGTTTGGTCTGCATCATCTTACAAAGAGCCAAACGTACTTTTTCCCCACCGGAAAGCTGCCCCATCAGTTTCCCCACTTCCTCACCGGAAAACAAGAAGTTTCCCAGGGCACTACGCACTTCTTCTCTTTTTAAATCCGGATACACTTCCCAAAAATTCTCCAACACGGTCTGATTGGGATCTGCATCATCCACTACTGCTTTTTGCTGGTCAAAATATCCATATTCCACATTCTGACCTATAACAAAACTTCCTCCCAAAGGAGGTACGATTTCTACCAATGTTTTCAACAAAGTGGACTTTCCCTTGCCATTTTCACCCAAAATCGCCAAGCGTTCCTTCTTACGCAAATGAAAATTGACCTGACTGAGCACACTGTCATAACCAATATTCAAATTTTTTGCAATCAATACATCCGAATAGCTCTCCATCCTTGGCTTAAACATTATGTGGAATGTTTTGGTATCAAAACGTCTGGGCTTTTCAATCTTTACCATATGCTCAATAGCCATTCTCTTGGAGCGGGTTGCCGCCACCTTGGTAGGCGTGTTTTTCCACATTTCTATCCACTCCGTCAGCCTTTGTATTTCCTTCTGCTGAAGTTCATAATCCTTTTCCTGCTTCAACAAATCCTCTTCCTTACGCTTGAGAAATGCGGAATAATTCCCCGGATATCTTTTCATGCGATGATACTCAATTTCATAAGTCACATCAATAATCCGGTCCAAAAACATTCTGTCATGAGAAACAATCACAACCGCTTTATCATAACTTCTCAGATAATTTTCCAGCCATTCAATGGTAGGCAAATCCAAGTGGTTGGTGGGCTCATCCAGAAGCATAATATCAGGCCTACTTAGCAAAAGTTTAATAAACGCTACCTTGGTCTGTTGTCCGCCCGAAAAGCTTCCGATAGGTCTTTGCAAATCCTCTAACACAAACCCAAACTGTTGGAACATGACCTCCATATCCCTTTTCCAAGTATATCCCTGCAATGCTTCCATCTTCTTCTGTAAAAAATCATACTCTCCAAACAGAGCCGAACTTTCTCCCTCTTCCTGCATCAGTTCCTCTAACTCTGCCATGCGCTTTTCACAAGCAAACACCGGCGCAAAGGTTTTCTTTATTTCTTCCTCCACCGTCACTTCACCATCCGGAAAACTGATTTGTCGCAGGAACGCAATGTCCTGCTTTCCCGCCATCACGATACCGCACTCTTCGTCACTGTCCAGATTACTCATATGTATATCCCCGGCAATCAACTTTAGTAGGGTGGTTTTACCACAACCATTTCTTCCTACCACAGCAATCTTTTCCCGATCATGT
>JAZNAE010000002.1:0-1810 GCA_045586385.1 Lachnospiraceae bacterium | reverse complement strand
TTTGCAGTTTACACCATTCCCATGCATCTATTTTACGCCGATACAGATTTATCTGGGACAGCTTTCCTATCAGGAAATTGCAAGACAGTGTGGGATACAGTTGATATGGATATTATTGATTCATCTTCTGGGGACTTTTCTATGGAAAAAAGGTCAGAAGAAACTGGTAGTGCAGGGAGGTTAGGAAGATGAAAAATGATACATTACATGTAATGGGTGTGTATACCAAGACAATTATAAAAGCGTGGTTCCAGTATCGCTCAGATGCCCTTTTAAGTTCCCTGACAGTGTTTCTTAGAGAGGCTACGGGAATCATTGTTATTTACTTTACGCTTTTAAAGTTCGGAACCTTAGGTGGATGGGATATTTATGAGATGCTATTTTTGTACAGTCTGTTGTTTCTGACTTACGGAATCATGATTATCTTTTTCACGGGACTGCGTGATTTTTGGAAAATTGTAAGAAACGGTGAATTCGACAGGTTCATTTTAAGACCCAGAGGATTGCTTTTTCAGCTTATTTTCACTAATGCAGACTGGTTTGCAGCGGTTGGACACGGCGGACTCGGAATTACATTGTTTATCATATCTGCAAATAAAGTCGGAATCGTATGGAATCTGTGGAATGTAATTTATTATCTGTTTACGGTTCTGGGTGGTGTTTTGATACAGGGAGCGATATTCTTATTTTTGGCTACGTTAAATATTTATCTTTTGGAAACGGGAAGTTTAAAAGAATTATTCTACTTTAATATGCGTAAGTTTGCAGGATACCCAATCAGCATTTTTAATAAAGGGATACAGGCGTGCATGATTTTTGTGGTGCCGTTTGCCTTTGTAAACTATTTTCCGGCGCAATATCTTTTGCAGAAACCGGACATGGCGCAGTACCCGGGTATTTTTATGTATCTGACTCCGGCAATCGGGATAGGAATGTATCTGCTCGCCTATTGGTTTTGGAAATACAGTCTGAAATATTATAAGAGTTCGGGGAATTAGAGGATTATTCTGTTGTAATAAAGGGGGCTATGCATGCGCATAGCCCCTTACATAACGAATGTATTAATATTAGTTTTTTTTCGTATCCTCTCAGCAATCCCTACCATCTCATCCCTATCCGGCGGTGTAATCATCTCGATTCCTTCGCTCATACCGAGTCCAATCCTCTTCGACACACCAATATTATGATACGGTTCTAAATGAATCTCCAAAAGGTGTTTTAGAGTAGAAACAACATCTATAATCCCTTTCACATGCGCCTCTGTAATATTATGCTCCGGTATCATCGGACAACGCAGGATAATATCAGCACCAAGCTTATCCAGCGTAAAAAGATTTTGCAGGATGCGCTCCTGTGTTACACCGGTAAAAGCAAGATGGTCTTTATCACCGGTGGCCTTATAATCATATAAAAACAAATCAATGTATGGCTGAATCTCCTTCAAGGATTCGGCATTACAAAAACCTGAGGTTTCCATACAGACATGGAGGCCTTTTTCTTTTGCGGCTTTGGCTAAGGAAAGGGCAAAGGTAGGCTGTGCCATTGGCTCACCACCAGACAAAGTCATACCGCCCCCTGAGGTTTCGTAGAAATGGGTATCCTCAAGGATTTCGGACAACACTTCATCAACCGTCACATTGCGCCCAACAAGTTTCTTTGCGCCTGTAGGGCAGAGGGAAATATCGGTTTTGCACATGCCACACTGCACACAATGTTCTTCATGGAACATCACTTGTGTATCAGCGATATAGGACTCCGGGTTGTGGCACCAAAGGCAACGCAAAGGACAGCCCTTGAAAAATACCGTGGT
>JAZNAE010000001.1:0-5080 GCA_045586385.1 Lachnospiraceae bacterium | reverse complement strand
TGTTTTCCCTGCCGACCCGGTCCGCAAGAAACTCCGTTGCTCGTTTAAAGTAGGCTGCCGTTTCCTGTGTGGATTTCCCTTTGAAGAACTCCGGGCTAGCGGTAACTAACGTATCCACAAACCTTGTGCTGTCCTTTCTTGTACGACAGCCGGACTCCTCGATTCGGTGCTTGATAAAGCGTGAATACCGCTCCCTTGGCTTAACAATGTGGAAGTTGTATTTACTGCATTCCGTATCAATGTCGGGATTACTGGCATACCGTTCTTTTTTCCGTTCGTGGTGGGCTTCCAAAGCCCCGGACGGACAGCCCTTGTGCTTCGCAAATCGCAAAATAGCGTATTGTGGCATATAACTCCTTCCTGTCCACAAAAGAGTGGACATTTCTTTATTTTCAAGGTACAGCTCATCGATGAACTAAGGAAAGTCTACACTTATTTCTCATGTTGTGCCGTATATCCGAAAGGCAGGAAATATAGGACATTCGACAGGACTTTCCGCTTTTACGGAAATGTGGTAGAATGTAGAAGAAATATGATTATGAGGAGATGATACTGTGGCATTAACCATACAGGAACGATTAAAAGACCTACGGGTAGAACGGGGACTGACCCTGGAACAGCTTGCCGGTGAAACCGGGCTGTCAAAATCTGCCCTCGGAAGCTATGAATCGGAAGATTATAAGGATATCAGCCATCATGCCATCAACCGGCTGGCTGACTTTTACGGAGTAACTGCCGATTATCTGCTTGCCCGGACAGAAACAAAACATCACCCGAATGCAGCACTTGTTGACCTGCATTTGAGTGACGAAATGATAGAGCTATTAAAGAGTAAACGGGTGGATACTGCACTGCTTTGTGAACTGGCAACCCACCCGGATTTCACAAAGCTTCTTGCCGACATACAGATCTATGTGGAGGGAATCGCATCCATGCAGATACAGAACCTGAATGCATGGGTGGATGTGGCAAGGGCAGAAATCATGGAAAAGCATCAGCCAAAGGAACAGGACAAAACCATGTATCTGTTGCAGTCAGCCCACGTGGAAGAAGGCGACTATTTCCGAAGCCGGGTACATAAGGACATGGATGGAATCTTGGAAGATATCAGAAAGGCCCACGTTGGAAGAAATGACGGGGCACCGAAGACTTCTGTGGCAGAAGAACTGCGGCAGGATTTGGAAGAAGTGGCTGCCTTTGAAGGAAGCCGGGCAGAACAGCTTCTGATGGTGTTCTGTAAGCAGACCAAGCTCCGTTACAATAAGCTGACGGAGGACGAAAAACAGGCACTAATACGGATCATGCAGAAGTCGGAGTTGATGAAAAGTGCTATTTCACAGAGGGGTAGAAAGAAATAAAATACGTATACACAGGGACGTATTTATATGGTATAATGAGAGCGAAAACTTGAATTTGAAGGAGTAAATGATAATGAAACTTATCATAACCGATATTGAAAATTTTAGTGTTCCGATAGTCGGAGAATATAAAATCATTAAGCCTCGGGGAGATATTCGACATTGTATTGGATGTTTTGGGTGCTGGGTAAAAACGCCAGGTATGTGTGTACTTCGTGATGGATATGAAGGAACTGGGATTGATATGGGTAAATGTACCGAGTTGATTTTGATTAGCCGCTGTTGTTACGGCAGTGTAAGTCCTTTTGTAAAAATGGTACAGGACCGTGCGATTTCCTATATCCAAGCGGATTTTGTGATTCGAAAAGGGGAGATGCACCATAAACGCAGATATAAGAATGTTATTACCTTGTCAGCACACTTTTATGGAGAAAATATAACTGATGTAGAAAACGAAACCGCCAGAAATCTAATAGAAGCAAATGCGGACAATTATGATGGATTGGTAAAGGATATTTATTTTTATAAATCTGTAGAAGAATTGGAGGGCATTGCTTTATGAGAATAGCGCTAATCAATGGAAGTCCAAAGGTAAATAACAGTGCTAGTGGTACGCTCCTGGAAGATGTAAAAAGATACTTAGGTGAGAATATAGAGGTTGAAAATTTTGGATTCCATACGCCTACAATTTCTAAAGAGGTAATTGAAAAATTGATGAAAACAGATGCATGGGTATTTGCGTATCCCCTTTATGTGGATGGTATTCCCGGACATCTTTTATCTTGTTTAATTCAGTTAGAAGAAGCGGGTATAAGCAATTCTAGGATACATGTTTATGGTATTGTGAATTGTGGCTTTTACGAGGGGATACAAGCTGAATATGCTCTAAAACTTCTACAAAATTGGTGTATAAAGACGGGCTTTATTTGGAGTGGTGGTATTGGTGTCGGTGGTGGAGGCGGACTTGCCATGATGCCTAAACTGGAACCTGAACAAGGCCCCAAAGCTCCCATTGATAAAGCATTGGCAGAACTTTCGGATGTTATTCTAAAGGAGCAAGTACAGGATAATAATTATGTGTCCGTTGCATTTCCACGTTTCCTATATAAAATAGGTGCACAAATTGGATGGCGCCAGATGATTAAAGCAAATGGTGGAAAAGTCAAAGATTTGCGGAAAACATTGGAATAGGTAATGTACTTAGAACTTTCAGGCTTCTGGTGAGTTTGAAGGCACGCGAAGATTTGAAGTTTATAAAGGAGATTATTAGTCATGAATACACAAACAAAAGCAACTAAAGGATGGGATTTTTTTGCATATGCTCTATATGCGTTTGCTGGATTAGGCATAGAAGTATTGCTTGCTTTCTTTTTGGAACCGCTAATTTATGGATGTTCTATGGGTGAATGGTCCACAGCACAACATATAAGCCATTGGATGATTACATGTACTTGCTGGGGGATAATGTGTATTTTTCTGATTAATACAGCAAAAAGTAAATATACTTTTAATTTATTTGAGAAAACAAAACCTATGAAAATATGGCAGTGGGTTTCAGTGGCTGCTATATTTATAATAATGATTGGCTTTTCTTATATTGATTGGAATGGTTCTAAAGTATTAAAGGAATTTCAATACAATGGCTGGCTTAAATTTATATTTCAGTATATTTATTATGCTTTTGAAGTAGGACTGGTTGTGTTGATTGTTGCATTTGGCCAGAAAACATTTGAGAAATGGTTTCATAAGGATTCTTCCGTGTGGGTTCCTTATGGAGGTATTTTGACAGGACTTACTTGGGGAATGGTACATATACTTACGAAAGGTGACCTTTCAACAGGTGTATCATTGTCCTTAATAAGCATAGGATATGGTCTTACTTATTTATTAGTAAATCGTGATATCAAAAAAGCGTACATTTGGATATTGTTTATGTTTGTTTTATAAAAGCATATCGATAATGATTGGAGTATTTGAAACGTTCAGCTTTCACCTGCATTCGCCATGTCGACAGACTCGCAAGCTGACACCTGTTATTGACTAACGTTAATTTGTCAGACACTGTCTGACAAATTGAGAAAGGAATAAAATGAACGAAATTGCAAATACTAATTACATGAATGAAATCGCAGACAACATTGTAAAATTAGTACAGAATGCCAAGGCACATTTAGCAACCTCTGTCAATTCCATAATGACCGAAACCTACTGGAACATCGGAAAATATATTGTTGAGGTTGAACAGGATGGAAAAGCAACCGCCATATACGGTTCAAAGCTCTTAACCAACCTATCCCATGAACTTACACTCAGAATGGGAAAAGGTTACAGCCGTCCAAACCTGAATAACATGAGAAAGTTTTATCTTCGGTATCCAAATTGTCAGACCGTGTCTGACAATTTGAGCTGGTCACATATATGTGAATTAATTACCATTGATGATGATTTAGAGCGACAGTTTTATGAAAACGAGTGCATAAAGGAAAAATGGGATGTCCGAACTTTAAGACGAGAAAAAGATGCAGCTCTATTTCTCAGACTGGCTTCAAGCAAAGATAAAGAGGGCATCTTAGCGCTTGCTCAAAACGGCATTACCTACCAAACACCGGAAGATGTTATTAAAAGTACTTATACCCTTGATTTCTTAAATATTCCTCAAATGGCTATATACAGTGAAGCTGAGCTTGAGCAGAAAATCATTGATAATCTGCAACAATTTCTTATGGAACTTGGTAAGGGCTTTACCTTTGTCGGCAGGCAATATCCAATGACAATAAGCAATGTCACATACCATTGCGATTTGGTATTCTATCACAGAATTCTAAAGTGCTTCGTACTGATTGACCTCAAAACAAATGCCGTAAAGCATCGTGATATCGGTCAAATGAACATGTACATGGGATACATTGCCACGGAAGAAAATATGCCGGATGATAATCCGCCGATTGGAATTATTCTTAGCAAAGAAAAAGATGAATTGCTCGTAGAATATGCCACCTATGGTATGGACAGCAACCTATTTGTATCAAAATATGAGTTGTATTTGCCAAACAGGGATGAATTAAAGCGTTTAGTTGACAGAATCATCGAAGAAGATATTCGGCAAGATTAGTCACATTTTATATCCCCTCTATCTGCTAATCAAAGAGCTTTACTTCTGTGACTGACACGGGCACAGAAACAAAGCTCTTTTTGTCTGCTTCAGAACCGATGACCCAAATTCCGACCCCAACTTTTCGCAGCCCCGCAGATATAGGGTATAACACACTAGACTTTGCAAGCAAAGTCCGTGTGCCAAAGAGGGGCGTTGCCCCCTTTGGATTTCCCCTCATTTTCTGGTCCGTAGACACACAAACCGACCTTGCCGGTTTGCTATCCTTGTCCCGAAAAGTAAAGAAGCTCCGTCGCCATCTTCAAAGGGGATGTTGACAGTGCTTCTTTATATTTATCCAAAAGTTGTTTTCTGCAATACCGTGTAAGCGTGAGTTGTGGTGTAGTATCTTTAACTAAGGGAACCACCCTGCTCCCATTTAGACACCGCCTGCGCCGATACACCTAACAATTCACCAAGTGCTTCCTGGGATAAACGCTTCTGCAAACGAAGCGCTTTAATGTTTTCATTCATCGTCATAGATATGACTCCTTTCTGCTTTTGATGAATTCAGTGTAGCATCTCTTTTATCCAACCGACAGCGAACAAATGGATTGTTATTTCATCAACC